>CALUPY010000004.1 GCA_944322755.1 Candidatus Gastranaerophilales bacterium
CAAGGTAGACGACGCGGGATTTGCGAAGCAAATTAAAGCGGAGTGCAAAACCTTGCGAACGTCAATAATCCAAGACACGGATTCGTTTAAACCCTCTCCCCGTTGGGGAGAGGGGAGGGTGAGGGGGAGCGCCGGAGAATACTTTAATCTATGCAAGGAAAAATAATTAATGCCTAAATACAACCAACCCTCACCCCCAACCCCTCTCCCAAAGAGAGGGGCAATAAAAACCTTGTCATCCTGAAGCGCAAAATCCGGAACGCCGCAACAATCGTGTCTGTTCAGGATCTTACAAACCCCGCAAACCACACAATCCCCCGAGCGGGTAAGATGCTGAACACAGACGCTGATAGTTTCACCCCAAGATTATCGCTTCAGCATGACATGGCGCGTAATTAAAGAAACATGCAACGTGGGTTGACTGGATTGCTTCGTCGTTTCACTGTCTTGGATTTTCTTCACGCTCGAACCTGTCGTTCACTTGGCTTACGCCAGTGTTCACTTCGGTTCTCGCTCCCCGAGTTTCGCTTCGCTCACTCGTCCGAAAATCCGCGTCTTGGATTATTCGGCGCTCTTCGCTCCTCTCGTTCGCTTTAAAATCCTTTGGATTTTATCGCTTACTACGGAGCTCGAGACGTTACGAGTTTCGGGCTTCGCCCTCACTCTACCGAAAATTCGCGTCTTGAAATCGGACGCTCGGGAAAAGCGTGGTTTCCCCTCGCAAGGGCACTGGGCTCGTCGTTGCCTCGCACGGCGTGCCCGTCCGATTCCGCTCCCTCGCAATGACGAGGAAAGAAAACATGAAATGATATGTCATCCTGAAGCGCAAAATCCGGAACGCCGCGATAATTGAGTGTGTTCAGGATCTTACCCACCCCGCAAACCACACAATCCCCCGAGCCGGTAAGATGCTGAAACAGAGTCTTGGATTATTGGCAGCTCGGAATTTTTTCACTCGTTCTTTTTTGCTTTGCAAAAAATTCACTCGTATCAAATTCCTTCGCACGGCGTGCCCGTCCGATTCCGCTCCCTCGCAATGACGAAAAGTTTTGTGTTTACGAGTTTAGCCACCCCGCCGACCTCTGTAAGAACTCTGTTCAAAAGGTGACTAAATGTCACGTTTTGAATAGAGGCAGGCGACGTCAGAAGCGAAGCTTCTGCAAACCGTATAGTAATTGAAAGTTGATTAAACAACAATTAGTCTCATTTGTGTGAGCAGCCCGTAGTTGTTATCAATGATGCTTTTAACACACGTTATAACGTATCAGACTGCTCCTTCTAAAATATTTTTCATTGTATCAAAACTTTTGGTATACATGTTTCCATTTTTTTCTCTTCCGTCGATTCTACCTATAAATTCTCTAAAAACATCCTCTGATGTATTTACACCCTGCTTTTTCGCTGCTCGTGTGCATTTGTGTGCAAGAAGTTTTGTTATTTGTATATAATCTGCCTTTTGGGATTCATTCATAGCATTGTAGAATTTTTCAAAATTTGGATAATCAACCAGCGGTCCTAGTAAATCGTATTTTGTATTCATATGAGCGTCAACATCATATTTATATGCATCAACAATATTAATCTCTTTAGTGCTATAATCAATCAAATAATTGTTAGGATTAAAACTATCTGCCTTATAACCTTTGTCATCCAGTATTTTGAGTTTTTTAGCGTATTCATCAAATGATTTTTGAGGGAATTTTGCTATTTGCTTAATATCCTCCAGAAATTTTTCAGCTTCTTCCTGTTTTATAGGGGTTTGTGCTGTCCTGCGTTCAGCCCAGTCCTGAACAGAATGAGGCTTTCCGCTTAATTTTTTCAAAATTTGTACCCTTTTGCCGACAGTGGCTATAGCCTGACCCATATTTTCACCGTCAAAATCGTCTTGAAGCTTTTGTATTGGTTGATTAAAGCTGTCTGCATAATCATTATGCTTTGTTATGACTTTAATTATCCAGTTTTTTAAAAGCGGATTGGAAAAATTGTACACTACAGAATTTTGACCAGATCCTATTACATTCTCCTTAACGCACTCCTTAAGCATATCCTGAGATTTTTCAATTCCTGCTTTTTTAGACTGTTCCAGAAAATTCTCAAAGGAATACATTAATTTTTTCACAGCATTTTGACTTTTTGTTCGCAGTGCTACGAATGCTGCACCACCTGCCGCCATGCAGCATAATCCGGTAATAAGAGCAATTTCTGATTTTCTGTCTAAGTACTTTTTGTTTGTTTGATTTTTTTGTACAGCATTTTTTGATGCCTGACTAAAACAGACCGGTGTCTGTACGTTCGATACCATAATAGAATGCATTAACATATACTCCTAATTGTGACCTTATGAATATACTATCACAATTCTTTTTTGTTATGCAAAATTTAAGATTAACCAACCGGTTTATTTTTTAGTACTATTTATTTGATTTATTATTATATTTTTTCAACAAGAAGTTTTTTTATTCTTCTGCCTTTAAATTCGACAACTTTTAGCTTAAAGCCTTCTATTTGAACTTCATCGTTCATTTTTGCAAGCCGTCCAAGTAATTTCTGCACAAATCCGCAGATTGTGTCAACCTCATCTTCTTGCTGTTGAATTCCAAAATGCTCAAAAAATTCATTTACGCGTAAAAGTCCGTTTACGATATACTTATTATCTCCAACTTTTTTGATATCCTTTTCTTCTTCGTCAAATTCATCTTGAACATCACCAAAAATTTCTTCCAATACGTCTTCTAGCGAAATTATTCCTGACATACCTCCAAATTCATCAATAACTATTGCTATTTCGGTCTTGTTATTTTTATAATTCTGTAAAAGAACATCTGTTGTCATTGTTTCTGTAACGAATAAGGGTTTGCGCAAAATATCTACAATATCAAATTCTTCATTTCTCATTTTGCAGGAATAAAGATCTTTTACATGTAATATTCCTGTTATATTATCTATGCTGCCATCAAAAACAGGATATCGTGTATATTGATTATCAAGAATAATGTCTTTCAATTTGTCAAAAGAAATATCTACGGGTATTGATACAACATCACAGCGAGGTACCATAATCTGTTTTGCTGTTAAATCAGTAAATTTTAAAGTATTTTTTAGTAAAAAACTTTCCGTTTCATTTAAAACACCGCCTTTATAGCTGGCATCAATTATCATATCGAGTTCTTCTTCTGTATGAACAGAATGAAATTGGGACGCAGGCGGAATTTTTAAAAGTTTTAAGAGCCAGTTCCCAAAACCATTTAACAAGAAAATAAAAGGAGTAAACAGCTTTGCAAGAAATACAAGAGGTCTTGTAATTACAAGGGTCGTTTTTTCAGGATATTGAAGCGCAATTGACTTTGGCATTAATTCACCTATTACTACATGCATAAATGTTATTAATACAAATGCTAGTGCGATAGCAACAGTATGAGTTGCGATTGTGTTAGAAACATAAGGAAGAAAATCAAATAAAGGGTGAATCAAACGCGCAAGAGTTGCTTCTCCGACCCATCCCAGACCAATACTCGCTATAGTAATTCCCAGTTGGGTAGCAGCTATATATTTATCTAATTCTTTTAGTGCCTCAGATGTAATCTTGGCGGTATTGTTACCTTCGTTGGCAAGTTGATTTATTCTGGTTTGTCTTACGCTAACCAATGCAAATTCAGACGCGACGAAAAATCCATTGGCGAGTAATAAAAAAACTATTAAAAATAAATTAATTATAATCATACTACCTCATAATAAACACTATTCTGATTATTCTATTATACAGGTTATTATGAAGTTATCAAAATATTTAATTCCTATTTTAACTTACTTTTAATCCTGCAATATTCCTTGTAATCAGTACCCCATTGTGCCATTGCATCTAACACAGGCGCAATAGAATATCCTACATCAGTAAGTGTGTACTCTACTCTAGGTGGAACTTCTGCAAAAACCTTACGCTCAATAAGTTCATCGTTTTCCATTTCTCTGAGTTTTGCTGTCAATATTTTTTGTGAACAGCCTGTAGATTTTTTTAATTCACAAAAACGTTTCGTACCAGCCAGCAAATCTCTTAGTATAAAAAATTTCCATTTGCTGCTAATCAACTTTAACACTACGGCTATCGGACATTTAGGTAAATCTTTTAAATCAACGGACATATTTTTACATTCCAGTTTGTTTCTTATTACAGCAAAATAACTGCAAATACTATTTCTTAATACTATACAGAAAATAAGGAAATATGCAATTATTATTAGCAATTTTTTGCAGAAAATTGTTTTTATAAATATATAGAAGACAAGTGTATACATTAGAAGAGAGAAGTGTAAAATGTCTGTAACAGGTACTAATGAAGCATCAAAAACTTTTACAACAATTCCGTTTTACAAATTAAATCCTGTTGATACCCAAAAAACAGATTGTATAAAGCTGTTTATCGGACAAATCGAGATGTTTTCAACTTCAAAAAACGCGGGGGACGATGCAGCCAGAGTAATGTCAATAATAAATGAGGACAGAGATTGTCCTAAAAATTTAGACAAATTAAAAATGACTCAAATGATTTTAAAGATATCAAAAGAGTTCAGTGTTGATCCTGTTGTGATAGCTTGTATTTTAAGAAAAGAAACCCATTTTAATCATGTGATAGGGAAAAACGGACAGGGACTTATGCAATTGACCAGAATTTCAATCAAAGATATGTTCCAGCGTCCTAATATTTATGACAAAAAACTTGACGAAATAAAAAAGAAATATCCGTCAGAATCACTTTTATACGAGGCAATAAAAAAAGATCCTGAACTTAATATGAAAATCGGCGTTATCCTTTTTAAAGCAAAGTATGAAGCGGCAAACGGCAATCTCACCAAAGCACTTGAAAATTACAATGGTAGTCCGCAGAAAAAGCATTATGCAAAATATATTATGGATATGATAAATAGCTATGTATAAACGGATTATTCATAATTTTGCATAAATTTTTCATTCTGTCTGCTTATGTAGTCGGATTTTATATTTTGTATTATTTTCCAAAGCTCTTCATTTGCTGATTTTTGTGTATTAATAATTTTCTCAGCTTGTGCCTTATTGTAGGGTTCTTGCATCGCTTTTTCGTAAAATTTTTCTAATATCTGTGATGTGCTTTTTAATAACGCTTCTCTTTTTGCGTACAATGTTTTGTAGGCTTCTTTAACTTCTTTTACTGATGGAATTTCGTATTTAAAATTTTTATTTTCATCAAGAAATTTATCAATATCTGCCTCATTTATATTGGCATTCCTTATTGATTCCAATAAAGAGCCCCTGTACATCTGCTGTACAAGTTTTTGTGCTTTGTCTAACTTTATATGATTTTTTTCATTTGAGTTTATAAGTTTTTCTGCCTCTGTCTTGAATCTGACAGCGTCATTAACGGGTAGAAGCATTATAGCTGTAACTGCACTGGTGTATAGATTCTGGGCATTTTTAATTTTTTCATACACAGGAAGCTGTTTAATGGTCAAACGTCCAGCTGTATCATCTATATTCGAAATGGCGTTTTTGTAAGCACTAAACAGTTTTTTTCTGCTTTCAAATACCGTTGAATCTGCATATATAAGCGGTTTTATTTCTTCAACTTTTTTTTGAACTTCCGGTTTGTTATAAAAGGGATTCTCGGCCATTTCTGATAAATGTTCATACTCTTTTATGTTCATTAAATAGTTGGAATAATCATCTGTTTCAGCCCTGGTTTGTTCAAATATATCATATCTGTTTTTGGCAGTAAGCTCTGAACGAAAATACTCATTTCCTTGTTTTTTTAATTCCTGCATAACAGCTTCTATTTCTATTCCCATGAATCCTATTCGACTGTACTTATCTTTGTATTTGCTGATAAAGGGATTAATCTCATCTTGGATAGTATTTTCTAAATCAGTCAATGCAATATCTAAAAAAGATGAAGCATTGAAGCTGTCAGCTTTAAAAGCAGGGTAATATGAATGTTTCTGTATATTTTGTGCAGTAGATTTTTTTGAATACATGTTTGGAATAATGGGGGCAACTTTCATAATCATTCCTTTATTTATTCTTGTTTTAACTTACGATTCATTAATTTTTCAAGAACCTCTTTCGGTGTGATATCGGTATACACTGCCTCATAAATAGCAGTGGATATCGGAACTTCTATATTAAGTTTTTTTGCGAGCTCGCAGACAGCTTTAGATGTTTTTACACCTTCTGCAACCGAACCGAGTTCTTTTAATATATCATCTATTTTTTTTCCTTTACCAATCATTGAACCAACCGTGTAATTTCTTGAGAGAGGGCTTGAGCACGTTGCTATCAAATCACCCATTCCCGATAATCCGTACAGGGTCGAGGGTTTTGCACCCAGCGCAACACTGACACGTACTATTTCCGCCATACCGCGTGTAAGTAAAGTACCTTTGCAATTATCACCGAGATTCAGGGCTCCGGCAAAGCCGGATGCAATAGCAATTACGTTCTTCAAACTTCCGCCCAGCTCGACACCTATCATATCATCATTTGTATACAGCCTGAATCTTGACGGAACCGTAAGTTTTTCCTGTACGAAACGAGCTATATCCATATCATCACATGCAACAGATGCTGCAGTCGGGCAGCCCGTAAGAACTTCTTTCGCAAGAGTTGGTCCGGAGAGGATTGCCAGATTCACATCAGGAAGCTCCTGACGGATAACTTCACTCATTCGCATAAGAGACGGCAATTCAAGACCTTTCGATGTATTTACGAGTATTTGGTTTTTTGAAAGACCGATTTTTGCAAGATTTTTGGATACTTCTCTTATACCTGATGTAGCAACAACAAGTAATATAATATCTGCATCCTTCAGCGCAGCTTCCAAATCTGACGTGACTTCAACCTTGTCTTTAAGCGTTATTTCCAGAGGTTTGGTAACAGATTTTTTTGTCAGAAGTTCTTCTGAAAGGTCAACATGACGCCCCCAGACAGTAACTTTTTCAAAATTGTCTGTTAATAACCAAGCCAGAGTCAATCCCCAGCATCCTGCACCCAGTACTGTAAGTTTCATACATACTCCTTTTTGTATAAATTATTATAATTTATTAATAAAAATTTGTAAAAGATTTCATAATTAAACGTTCATGTTATATTTAAAGTGAGGGAAAAAAGAAGGAGAATTTTATGCCAATGACAGAATTAAAATGCGATGTGAAAGACATGGCTCTGGCAGAACAAGGTAAAAATAATATAGAATGGGCAATGAAAGATATGCCCGTACTCGAAAGAATAAAAGCAAGATTTAGAGAAGAACAGCCTTTCAAAGGTTTGAGGCTTACTGCATGTGTCCATGTAACCAAAGAAACAGCTGCTCTTTGTATAGCAATGAAGGAAGGAGGCGCAGATGCAGTGCTTGCTGCCTCAAATCCGTTGTCAACACAGGATGATGTTGCTGCTGCGCTTGTAAAATACTGGAATATTCCTGTATACGGTTATGCCGGAGAAAGCTCCGAAACTTATGCAAAACATGTAGAAATGGTATTAAATCACAAGCCTAATTTGGTTATAGATGACGGATGTGATTTGGTTGCAACAATTCATAAAAGCCGTCCTGAACTTATCAAAAATATTATTGGTTCCACAGAAGAAACGACTACCGGCATCATTAGATTACAGGCAATGGAAGCTGACGGAACTTTACAGTTCCCTGCAGTGGGTGTAAATAACAGCCTTACAAAACACCTTTACGACAACAGATACGGTACCGGTCAGAGCGCAATAGACGGCATAATCAGAGCTACAAATATCCTTCTTGCCGGCAAAACATTTGTAGTTTGCGGATACGGATGGTGCGGCAAAGGTGCAGCGATGAGAGCAAAAGGTCTTGGTTCCAATGTAATCGTCACCGAGGTAGACCCCCTAAAAGCTCTTGAAGCTGCAATGGAAGGTTACAGCGTTATGCCTATTGCTGAAGCTGCAAAATACGGAGATATCTTCTTATCTATTACAGGAGACAAAAATGTTATAGATGTTCATCATATGCTTGAGATGAAAGACGGAGCATTCGTCTGCAACGCAGGACATTTTGATGTTGAAGTTAATATAAAAGGTTTGAAAAAGGAAACAGTAGAAATCAAACAAATCAGACCTTCTCTCGAAGAATATAAATTAATAAACGGAAAATCTATCTATGTACTTGCAGAAGGACGACTTGTCAATCTTGCTGCTGCAGAAGGTCATCCGGCATCTGTTATGGATATGAGTTTTGCTAATCAGGCTCTTGGTATGGAATACATAGTAAAAAATCAAGGAAAACTTGCAAATAAAATGTATACACTCCCATATGAAGTAGATGTTGAGATTGCAAAAATTAAACTTGATGCTATGGGAATAAAAATTGATACACTCACTCCGGAACAGGAAGAATATTTGCATAGCTGGAATTCTGGTACAATATAATATGTAAATTTTACAGAAAGCCGGATTCTAAAAAATTCCGGCTTTTTTATTTATTTAGTATTTTCATAAAAGCGGCTAATGGCGTGTGCCCAAAAGCCGCTTTTAATACTTTAATATCTTCATTCCGCAGCAGCTTCCGTGTTTTTTGAAACATTGCCAGTCTGCTTGTTCCCGTTGAGCTTCTCTTGAAGTTCTCTGTTTTTTTTTATTTTATGTTCTTTTTTAGTCTTGTTCCGCTTCTTTGATAATGGCTTTTGCTAGGTCTAATTTTGGTTTATCAAACATATTATTTGAGTTAACGATTTTTTTAGCTTCTTCAAGTGACATGCCGTATTCCTGTTTGTATTTATCTCCGCTTTTTGGACCATCAAAAGCATCTTCAGCGGTGATTGTACTCGAATGAGCCATAATTAACGCATTTCTGTCTTGCGTATTTATACCGCGAGTTGGACCTGATGACTGTGGTGCTTGTGCAAACATTCCGATTTTCATTGACATAATTTCTCTCCTCTTGTTTCTGTAAAAAATTCTTTCTTTCTTTTATAAAAACAATAGGTAGAAAATAATTGACATAAACTTTCTATAATGTTTATATCAATCTGTCTCAATAACAGTAGTTGAGGGTAATAAACCCTATCTTTACATTTTGTAATAATTAATACAGCTATTAAAATAACCACTCTCTTATTCTGTCAGCAACGTATGTAAATCCGGTAATTTCTCCTAGTGCTTTCGGTTCAATATCTTTTCCGTATATAAGAATCGGAACCTGCTCTCTTGTATGGTCAGTGCCGGGAACAGTCGGGTCACAACCGTGATCCGCTGTCACAATCAGCATGTCCTCCGGTGTCATTGCCCACATAATTTTAGGTAAAAATGCATCAATTTCTTCTACTGCTTTTGCATAACCTGCATAATCATTTCTGTGCCCGTAGAGCATATCTGTATCCACAAGATTTGTAAATATCAACTCAAACTTTGGGGCATCGCTGCATTCTGCAATCTTTATATCATTAAGATTCAGAGAATTTTGCACAGCCTGCAGGGTTAATTCAAGCCCTTCTGCATTTGAACCTGTATGTATCGCATGTGTTATGCCTGATTTTACAAAAATATCTTCAATTTTCCCTATTCCAACTACCCTGCCGCCTTTTTCTGATATTTCATTTAATACAGTCGGTTTGGGTGGCTTTACGGAATAGTCTCGTCTGTCTTTGGAAATTCTTGTCGGTTTACCGTCTATAATTTTATATGGACGGGCAATAACTCTGGAAACATTGTGTTCACCGTGCAAAATGCTTCTTGCCGTCTCACACCATTTATACAGTGTTTCAAGCGGTATCAAATCTGTATCTGCTGCAATTTGAAATACACTGTCAGCACTTGTGTATACAATCGGATATTTTGTTTTGCGGTGTTCTTCATTTAAATTAGAAATAATCTTTGTTCCCGAAGCCGGATAGTTTCCGAGAATTCCACCGCAGTCTGTTTCTTCTATAAATTTATTAATGATATCATCTGGAAATCCTTCAGGATAAACACGGAAAGGAACCTCTAGTACAAGCCCTGCCATTTCCCAGTGACCGGTAGTTGTATCTTTGCCTTTTGACAGTTCTGTCATTATGCCGTACTGTCCGGCAGGCTCGACAATTTTTTTCACACCCTTTATATCGCAAAGATTGCCGATACCGAGAATTTGCATATTAGGTATATTTAAACCATCAGCTTTTTTTTCAGCGATATTTTTTATTGTATTGCATTCAGGTATATCATTATATTCTGCACAGTCCGGCATTGCCCCTATACCCATGGAATCTATAACAACAACAATCGCTCTTTTCATTCTTCACCATCCTGTGTCAATTTTTTTGCTTTACGCCAGAGTTCATCATATTCTTCAAATGAGAGTTTTTCCAGTTCTTTTTCTGAAATTTCTTCCATTTTTCTAAATCTCTTCATAAACTTTCTGTTTGCAGTAATGAGTGCCTGCTCTGCATCAATTTTGTTCCAACGAGCAAGATTAACCGCAGCAAACAGAATATCTCCCAGTTCTTCTTCTTTATTTTTTTCGTCTTTGTTTTTTATGGCTTCTCTAAATTCTTGTATTTCTGAATTAAAACAATCCCAGAGCATTTCTTCATTCGGCCATTCAAAACCGACACTCACTGCTTTTTTACTCATTTTTTGTGCGCTCATTAGTGCGGACTGTGAGCGGGATACTCCGTCCATAACTGATTTTCGGTGTTTCTTTTCCTGCTTTTTTATTTCTTCCCAGTTGTGGATAATAGCATCTGTTCCGCTAACCTCTACATTGCCAAACACATGCGGATGTCTGCGTATGAGTTTATCAGAGATTTCTTTAGCAACATCTTCTATATTGAACTCGTTTTCTTCTGCTGCAATCTGTGCATGTAAAACGACCTGCAGCAAAACATCCCCAAGCTCCTCTTTTAGATGTTTCATATCATTGTCATCTATTGCATCTACTGCTTCATAAGCTTCTTCGAGCATGTTTCTGCGCAGTGTGGTGTGTGTTTGTTCCCTGTCCCATGCGCATCCGTTTTCTGAGCGAAGGATTTTTATTATATCTATTAATTTTTCTAAATTCGGGTAATTCATCTATCTCACCATCTGATCAACTGTCATGATAAGTATCCCTTTGCCACCAAGAGCCTTTAAGTGTTCAATACTTTCAAAAACTTTGTCACTATCTACCACAACATGTATTACGACACTGTTCTCATCATCCATCAATGTCATAACAGTCGGAGCAGATAGACCCGGTAAAAATTCTTTTATTTGCGGCAAGGCACTTTTTGGTACATGCGCCATAAGATATTTTTTGTCTCTTGCATCAAGTACTGATTTAAGAGCAATAAGCAGCACATCTGTTTTCTTTTTAAGTTCTGTAGAAAGGCCTTTCCTTGCAATTACAACTGCTGTGGATTCAAGAATTTTGTCAATTATTCTCAGTTTGTTGGACTTTAAGGTCGAACCTGATGATGTAATATCGACAACAACATCTGCAAGTCCCAGTCTCGGCGTAATTTCTGTTGCACCTGATACTTCAATAACTTTTGCCGTTTTTCCGATTTTTTTGAAATAATCTTTTGCTATATTAGGAAAAGATGTTGCAACTTTAAGGCTTGCCGGTAAATCAGATGATTTTAAATAAGGGTCTTCTTCTTTTACTGCAACAACCATTTCACAGTATCCAAAGTCCAAATCCATAATTTTGTCTACGTTAGATTTTAATTCTGTAACAATATCAAAACCGGTAAAGCCTATATCCGCAACACTGTCTTCCAGAAATTTGGGGATATCTGCCGTTCTGACAAATATTATGGAATATTTTTTATCTTTTGTTGTAACCTGCAGGGTTCGTTCATCTTTTGACGGGAAATTCAACCCCGCTGCTGAAAGCAAACCATATATTTTTTCCGAAAGTCTTCCTTTATTCGGGATAGCTATTTTCAACATTTCCATTATTTATTAAAGTCCTTATTATTCTTGTTTATTGTTATGAGCCGGAAACAATTATCGTAAAATCACTTTGAACACAGTACATTCTGATAGGATCGTAAACGAATTGGGAATGTCGAATTTCAGGAATTTGTTTTTTCAGCCAGCTGACAAATTCGCTTGTAACAGCGGCATTATGACCGATAAGCTGAGAATGCGGAAGATGCGCCCGGCCAATACAATTTACCTCATAGCCGTTTGCTTTCAATTCTTCTTTAATCTTCATTGCCTCTTCTTCTTTATCAAAGGCATACATAATTCCCGCAGTAAGTTTTTTATCGGACACATCCGGCTTGTCTCTGTATATCATACGATCAATAACATCCTGAGTCTTTTCAGGGTCAAGAATCCAATAGCTTATGTAGCCTTTTTTCGATGGTGCTCCAGGTAATGTTGCAAATTCAACGTCATTCATATCTACATTTCTCAGCATTGCCGCGATGTGGGACATTTCATAAAGCGTAAGGTCTGTTTTTACATATGTTGTTGCAAGATTCAACACTTCAGGAATTTTAGGAATAACAGAAGGAGATTGTAATCTTTCCAGCAGGCTCTTTAAAAACCACTGCTGACGTGAAGTTCTTCCTATATCTCCCAGTCCGTCTTTTCTGAACCTCAAAAATCCTTCTACTTGATTTCCGTTTAAAACATGAAGACCTTTTGTCAGATTTATGTGAAGTTTTCCTGATGTGTCGTTGTAATACATATTTTTTTCAATATAAACAGGAACTCCGTCTAATGCATCAACTAACTTTTTAACTCCTTCATTGTTAACTACAACATATTTGTTTATTTTTATACCCAGAGTTTCTTCAATAGTTTGTTTTGTCAGATCGATGCCGCCTAAAGCATGCGCTGCATTGATTTTTTGTACACCGTGTTCACCAGCCAGATAAACTTTACTGTCTCTTGGTACAGATATAACATTTACTGATTTTGTTTTTGGATCAAGATTTATTAACAAAATCGTATCTGAACGGGTTCCTTTAAACTTGTCTGTAGATTCTCCGTTAGAATCTACACCGAGAATAAGAATCGTCTGTCTCTGCTGGAACAATGGAATATTAAAACCTTTCTGTTCCCTTTTGTCCAACCCGTCAAAATGTTTTTCCAGTTCTTTTGAAAGTTCACTATTCGTTCCTATAGATGCAATGTAACCGAATGCCGTAAGCGATACAATAAGAACTGTAAGTAAAATGCCGCATATTATTTTCCCGATGCCGCCTTTTGACGCATTTTCAGACTGTTCATAATCTAAAAATACATTATATTGCTCATTTTTGTTTTTCAATTCGTTCATGTCTATCCCATATCCTAATATGCTTTGTTAATAAAAATATTTTACTTCAAAAACAATTTTTAACACACAAGCCTTTTTGTAAACATATGTAACAATATATACAAAGTATGAAATTTGTATATACTTTAAGTTTTTATATATATGTAAATGTGGTTAATGAAATTTGCAAAGGAGCAAATAAAAAATGGTTAATGGCGTAAGTTCCACAGGAACTATTACCTCACAGCTATATACCCAATATCAAGAAGGATGGCAAAAAAACTTTTCTGATATTCCTTTTTATTTATACCTGCAAATGATGGGTGTAGATATAGATAAATTTAACCAGGGTATTGAAAATTATATGGAAACCGGCAGCGCCTGGAAAAGTGATGGTGTTGAAGGAAACACCATTTCGAACAAGCGTACTGTCGGAAATACGTCGACTAACCAGCAATTGTACCAGTCAGAAGATGGTGAAGACTATTATGATATAGACTGGACAACAGGTACTTATGAATTTTTTAGAGGCAAAGACAAAGCGGCTCAAAGACTCGGGATAGATACTACTCAGCATAATGTTGATGCTGTTCAACTTGGAACATCTACTGCAAAAGTCATTGATGCAACCTTCAATCCTGAAGACCTAAGCGACGGACAGGATAATACAAACTATGATGTAAACGGTGCCTATGATATGGTTACCTATACAATGCAGGAATTTGATCCTTGTTATCTGTTTGACGAAAGTTTACAGAATCCAAATGATCCGGAATATCAGAAGGCACTGCAAACCTGGGATACACTCGTTGCAACTGCCGGTCAATGGATGAGCGAAGAAGACCTTGAATACATTAACTCTCTGGAGGTCGGGTCTGATGAATACAAATCAGCGTTGCTGGATATTATTTTGACAAGATTAGACCAGCCGCAGGAATATGGTGAGCATGACCATGTTGAGTTTGAAGAAGAAATGTCAGAATTGACCCAAACAGACGGTACTGGTTCAACAGACGGTACTGGTACAGGTTCCGGTAACATAACAGCACCGGTATATGACCGTACTGATGTTATGATGAAGTCTAGCATTTCTGCTGATTACCTTGCTGGTAAATGTCGTGTCGGCACAAGGACAAGAAATACTGATGACGCACATGCTGAGGCTATTAATATGGCAATGGCTGACTTGAATGCTGCAGCATCGTCACTTTATTCAAGATTGAGTGAAAGCGGTACTTTGACTGAACAGGCTGCCGCAAATATAAATCAGGCAGTCGCAAACACTGTAGAGTATCTGTCGAATAAAGATAACACATACAGATATCACGCTGGCGGCGGTGATTACAGAATCAGCGATGACAAAATCGGATACGGATACAGAGCTGGTCGTAAAAAATATAGAGAACTGATAAAACCAACATATAACGTCAAAGAAGTCGTTAACCACTTCTTTAATGAGTTTGATACGCTGACTTATAAGGGTACATCTACTTCAACATCAATTTCTGATTCACAACAAAATACTGATGAAAATGTTGATGAAAATACATCTTCATAATCCATAAAAATAATGGATGCTAAAGGTGCCTCTCAGTCGTTACCGGTGCCTAAAGTCCATATTAGACAGGTTTTTTATTAACCACATATGCGGAGATTTTGATAAAAATCTCCTTTTTTTTATTAACCGCAGCTAAGACCTGCACACAGGCTAATTGCCTGTCCTGTCAATCCTTTAGCGTCTTCTGATATGAGATATTTTACGAGTGACGCAATTTCGTCAGGTTCTATAAAGCGTCTTTGTGGAATTGTTTCAATTGTTTCCTCAATGGTAAAATCGCTGTCTTGCACTGATTCCTGTCCCATGTTAGTGTCCACCCATCCAGGATTTATAGTATTAACAGTGATTCCATCAGCAGCAAGTTCCAGTGCAAGTGATTTTGTCAATCCTAAAAATGCAGATTTGGTTAATGAGTACAATGATGCATTGGCTTCTCCTATTACTCCGCTTATTGAGCCGATATTAATAATTCTGCCCCATTGTTTCTTTTTCATCATAGGTACAACATATTTTATCAGTTCATAAGGAGCTTTGATATTCACAGAAATAAGATTTTTTATATCGGAAGGTGTTGTTTTTTCAACAGGACTGTATACATAAAGTCCTGCATTATTAATTAAAATTTCTATATCTCCGTATGCCGCAGCTGTTAATTTAACAAGCTTTTCTATTGCATCATCATTTGAAAGATCAACAGCAAAATAACCTTTTGCTCCTATTTCATGGCAGACATTTTTTAACAGTGCTTTATTTCTTGCTGTTAGAAAAACATTATGTCCTTCTTTCACAAGTGCTGACGCAATACTTTTACCAATACCTTTCGAGGCACCTGTTACAAGAATATTTTTACTTTCTGTCATAATTATAATCCGTTAATATTTGTACTATAGATTCACGTAAACTGGAAATAATTTCTTTCCTTTTTTCTGTATCAAGATTTTTTATTATCTCAATAGCTGAATGAAGTGTAATATCTTCATCATACCATCTTTTATAGCTGTTTAATTTACTTTCGCCAAGAACAGAAATCTCACCGTCTGAATCAGTACAAATTTCACTCATCAATATTTGAATTAAATCTTGTGCAATTTCCTCTCTAAGTTCATCATTAAGACCTTGCATGAAAGTCATAAGATGACTCAAATCCGGATCCTTATCATACCAGCGAACATAATCCATAATATATAAATTTAGCATATTTTTTGCAAACAGTAAAGAATTTATTAGCTTAAATATCCGGCAATAGTCCGGATATTAGCCAATTTCTGTGTACTAAGAAATAATTTAAAGAAAAGGCTTGCTTGATAGCTGCTGTCAGGTTGTACAATAATAATATAAAATATTTTTATCACGGGAAAATCCCTGATAATCAATATTACCGCACTATATTTAAAGAAGAAAAAACTGAAGCGGCATTTCAGATTAGAGTATTACAAGGAGAAAAACTATGATAGTATTAGAAAAAATAAACAGCCCGCAAGACGTGAAAAAACTTTCTATAGAAGAAATGAACTCTCTTGCAGATGATATCAGAAGCGCAATAATTAACAGAGTAAACACAATCGGCGGGCACCTCGGACCGGATTTGGGCATAGCGGAAGCAACTATTGCAATGCACTATGTTTTTAATTCCCCTGAGGATAAATTTGTTTTTGATGTGTCTCATCAGGTTTATCCGCACAAAATGCTCACAGGAAGAAAACACGGATTTGTTGACCCTTCGCGTTTTCATGAAGTATCCGGCTATTCAAACCCGCAGGAAAGCGAACACGACCATTTTGTAATCGGACACACTTCTACTTCCGTAAGCCTTGCAACCGGACTTGCAAAAGCGAGAGATTTAAAAAATGAAAAATACAATGTTATTGCTCTTATAGGCGACGGCTCTTTAAGCGGTGGCGAAGCCTACGAAGGGTTTAACAATGCGGCTGAACTCGACAGCAATATGATAATAATTATAAACGATAACGAAATGTCGATTGCGCCGAATGAAGGCGGGTTGTATAAAAATCTTGCGGAGCTTAGAAATACAAACGGGCAGGCTGTAAACAACGTATTTAAGGCAATTGGCTTTGATTATTACTATGTGGAAGATGGCAACAATGTAGAAGCACTGATTTCCGCTTTTGAAAAAGTTAAAGACACAAACCGCCCGACAGTTGTGCACATACACACCTTGAAGGGTAAAGGTTACGAGCCTGCTGTTTTGGATAAGGAGACTTATCACTGGCACATTCCCGGATTTTTGGACAAAAAAGCCGGAGATATTGCCTTTGAGACTGAATCATACAACTCAATTACAAAAGACTTTTTGTTAAAGAAAAAGCAGTCAGGAGAGCCTGTTGTCGCTATTACTGCGGCGACTCCGGGGGTTTTTGAATTTAATCCGGACTTCCGTGAAAAAATGGGCAAAAACTATACGGATGTAGGTATAGCAGAAGAACATGCAATTGCTTATGCGTCAGGACTTGCAAAAAATGGCGCAAAACCGGTGCTTTGCCTTATGAGTTCGTTTGTACAGAGAACTTATGACCAGATGTCTCAGGATTTGGCGTTGAACAATTCACCTGCAACTGTTTTGATTTACTGGGGCGGAATTTCAGGCGCAGACATGACACACCTTTGCACGTTTGACATACCGCTTATAAGTAATATTCCCAACATTGTATACCTCGCTCCCACAAGCAAAGAAGAATATCTGGCAATGCTTGAATGGTCATACAATCAAAACGAACATCCGGTGTTCATCAGAGTACCGGCAACAGAGCTTGTTTCAACCGGTATTGAGGATAACACGGATTATTCAAAACTGAACAAATACAAGCTTGTTAAAAAAGGGGAAAAGGCCGCAATCATTGCTGCCGGAACATTCTTTGCACTCGGTGAGCAGGTTAAACAAGAACTGAAAACACAGACAGGCATTGACGCAACACTCATTAACCCGTGTTACTTAACCGGTGTTGATGAAGAATTGCTCAATGAACTTAAAAAAGACCACTCTCTTGTTATAACGCTTGAAGATGGTGAGCTTGACGGCGGTTTTGGCGAAAAAGTCACAAGATTCTTCGGCAATTCCTGTATGAAGGTTTTGAATTTCGGTGCAAAGAAGGAATTTACGGACAGAGTGCCGCTTGAAGAACTCTACAACCGTTACCATCTGACTAAAGAGCTTATTGTTAATGATATGAAAGAGGTGTTGTAGATGATAAAAAAATTATTCGCACTGTTTTTAACAGCATTTGTGCTGCAAGGCTCTTTTGCAATGGCAAAAACTACACAAAAAGAGGTGAAAAATATGACCAGAACTGAAATTTGCAACAAAAATATGAAAATACTATTTAATGGCTCTATGGCTGAGTCAGGAGCAGATGTTGAGATGATGCAGATTCTGCAGAAGTATATTTTCGGTGAAGTTTTCACGGTCGGAAAACTTGATATAAAAACAAGAGAGTTGATAACTGTTGTTTCTTTGACAACCCAGCAGACCCTGCCGCAGCTGAAAGCACATATCAACGGTGCTTTGAACGCAGGAAATACCCCGCTTGAGGTCAGAGAAGCGATTTATCAATGTGCACCTTTTATCGGCTTTCCGAAAACACTCAACGCTCTCGGCGTTTTAAACGAGGTGTTTAAAGAACGCAATATTGAGCCGCCGGCCGCTGCAGCTACTGTATCTGAAAATGAACGTTACAAAAAAGGTAAAGAAATTCAGGAAAAACTCTACGGTGATGAAATAAAACAGGCAATGAAGGGATTGCCGGACAACCTCGGTGATGAAGCTGCACGGTTTTTAACAGAAGTCTGTTTCGGCGATTTTTACACCCGTCAGGGGCTTGATATAAAAACCAGAGAACTGCTTGCACTTGCAATTCTTGTGACAAAAGATGATGAACGTACACTAAGAAGCCATATAAAAGGCAGCATAAAAGCGGGAAACACTCCGGAAACCGTTGCAGCAGCTATCATTCAATGCATGCCATACACAGGCACTCCGAATGCACTGCATGCACTGAAAATATTGAAAGAAGAATTAAAATAACATAGTATCGCAGGCTTTTTGAGCTTTGCCACTTGCGATTTAATTTTTATACGGACGGGGAATTTTGCCGTCCGTTTTTTTATGCTAGTTTTGTTGACATGGAAACAATTTGATTATACGATATTGTTTACACGGAAACAATATCAAGGCAGGAAAAATGGAGCTAAATCGAAAATTTTTGTATTTAATAGTTGAATTTTACGAAAAAATTCAACTATTGGACAAGCAGTATAAAAGCTTGTCCGGTGAGGTTCTGGACAGCTTCGGGTTTAATGAAATGCACTGCATAGATTTTATAGGCAGGCTTGAAAACCCTAATGTTACAAAGCTTTCTGAATGTTTGAAATTGACACGGGGAGCGGTCAGTAAAATAATAAAAAAACTCCTGAGAAAAGGAGCTATAGAAATTTATACACAGGAAAAGAATAAAAAAGAGATTTATTATAAACTCACAAAAACCGGTGAATCGATTTTTGAGGCACATGAAAAAATGCACAAAAAATGGGTTGAAGATGATATAAATTATCTTTCCGGTGTTGACAAAAACGAATTGAAAACAGTGTGTAAATTTTTGGAGAACTACAATAAATTTGCTGAGTCACGAATAAAAATCCTGAAAGGAGAAGACTATGAAAATTCAACAGATTAGAAACGCAACAGTAAAAATCACATTTGCAGACAAAGTTTTTTTGACAGACCCGATGTTTGCGCCAAAAGATGAGTATCCTCCGATACCGGAATCTTTTACACCTGATTTAAAATGGCCGCTTACGGATTTGCCAGTGCCTGTTGAAAAAATCACAGAAAATGTAGATGCGGTCATAATGACGCACTACCACATAGACCATTTTGATGAATTTGCAGTTAAAGCACTGCCAGAAGATATAAAAATGTTTGTGCAGGACGATTATGACAGAAAAGTGCTTGTCGGTTTCGGATTTAAAGATGTAGAGATAGTTCAAGAATCCGGTACAGTTTTCGGCGATGCAGTGCTATACAAAACAAACTGTCTGCACGGTGTTAAAGAAACCACTATGCCCTATTTTAATATGTTTGAAATCAGACACGAGGCAATGGGTATTGTGTTTAAAAGTGACGAAGAAAAAACGCTCTACCTTGCAGGTGATACAATCTGGTACGACGGAGTAAAAGAGACAATCGAAAAATACAACCCTGATGTAATAATTGTAAATGCGGCAAAAGCACAGATGAAGAAAAGCGGACCGATTATTATGGGAACAGAGGATATAGAAAATGTTCACAAATGCGCACCTGAAGCAAAAATTGTTGCAAGCCACATGGACACAGTAGGTCACGCTACGCTGAACAGAGAACAGCTAAGAGAGTTCGTTGAAAAAAATAATCTGTTTGAGTCAGTTCTAATTCCCGAAGATGGAGATATAATTGTATTCGATAAGGAATAAATTATATGACAATGGCAACGGAAAATATTACACTGGACAAAATAGAAGTCGGAAAAGACGCAATTATAGACTCAATAAACTGCGATGACAGAGCACTAAGACACCACATACTCGATATGGGTCTGACGCCCGGAGTTGAGGTTACGTTGATTAAAGCTGCCCCGATGGGAGACCCGCTGGAAATTAGGCTAAGGGGATATGAACTTACGCTCAGAAAAGACGATGCCTCTAAAATAACCGTGACAGACGTACATGACGCTCACAATTGTCCCAGAAAAAATGCAGTATTTTCTGATACGGAACATTCAAAAATCGGTGAAGAACATCACTACAGAACCCGCAAGGCAAATAAAGCACAGCCCAAGACAAAGCTGCTGTTTGCGCTTGCAGGGAACCAGAACAGCGGCAAGACAACACTTTTCAACAAACTCACCGGCTCTCACCAGCATGTCGGGAATTTCCCCGGTGTAACCGTGGACAGAACTGACGGAATGTTAAAGGGGGTTAAAGATGTTACAATAACTGACCTTCCCGGGATTTATTCACTCTCTCCTTACAGCAGCGAGGAGATAGTCACAAGAAATTTTATCCTTAACGAAAAACCTGACGGCATAATTAATATTATTGACGCAACAAATATTGAAAGAAACATGTTTCTCACAATGCAGCTCATAGAGCTGGATGTACCGATGGTTATTGCGCTCAATATGATGGATGAAGTGAATGAAAGCGGCGGGAGTATTGATGTAAACGGACTTGAGGCAGAACTCGGGGTTCCTGTTATCCCTGTCAGTGCTTCAAAAAATCAGGGCATACAGGAGCTTGTGGAACATGCCTTAAACGTCGCAAAATATGAAGAACACCCCGGAAGGCTTGACTTTTGTGAAGCGGATGACGGTAAAGAAGGGGCAGTGCACAGGTGTATCCATTCAATTATCCACCTCATTGAAGACCATGCTAAAACGGCAAGGATTCCTGTTCGTTTTGCCGCAACAAAACTCACAGAGGGCGACAAGCTTATACAACAGGCGCTCGGACTTGATGAACAGGAAAAAAATAACTGTGAACAGATAATAAAAACAATGGAGGAAGAACGAGGACTGGATAGAGAAGCGGCGCTTGCTGATATGCGTTTTTCTTTTATTGAAAAACTGTCACAGCAGTTTGTTCAAAAGCCTACCGAGTCAGCTGGTTACAAGCTGTCAAAAAATATAGACAGAATTTTAACCGGAAAATATACGGCAATACCGGCATTTATCCTGATAATGGCGTTTATTTTCTATATAACCTTCGGGCATGTCGGCATATTCCTGTCAGATGTGATGGAGTATGGTATTGGCTGGTTTACGGGAGTTACAGACAGCGCACTGAGTGCCTACGGCTTGAACAGAGTAGTTCATTCATTGATTATTGACGGTATATTTGCCGGTGTAGGAAGTGTTTTAAGCTTTTTGCCGGTGATTGTTGTGCTGTTTTTCTTCTTATCAATCCTTGAAGATACAGGATATATGGCACGTGTCGCTTTTGTTATGGACAAACTATTGAGAAAAATCGGGCTTTCCGGCAGAAGTTTTGTGCCGATGCTGATAGGCTTCGGATGTTCGGTGCCTGCAATTATGGCAACACGTACACTTCCGTCTGAAAGAGATAGAAAAATGACGATTTTTCTTACTCCTTTTATGAGCTGTTCGGCAAAACTTCCTATTTACGCCCTTTTTACTGCCGCATTTTTTGCGAAACATCAGGTTGTCGTCATATTAAGTTTGTATTTAATCGGGATAATTGTCGGCATAATATTTGCATATTTTATGAAGTTTTTTGTTTTCAAAGGAGAGCCGGTACCGTTTGTTATGGAGCTTCCGAATTACAGAATGCCGAGCCTGCTGAATGTTTACAGGCTTATATACGCAAAATCAAAAGATTTTATAACAAAAGCATTCACCATAATATTCTGGGCAACAATTCTTGTGTGGTTTTTACAGACGTTTGACTCAAGGCTGAATCTTGTCACAGATGCTTCTCAAAGCTTGCTTGCAATACTCGGAAACTTTATAGTACCGGTATTTAAGCCGCTCGGAATAACGGACTGGCGTGTTTCAACAGCATTTATTACCGGATTTATGGCAAAAGAGAGCGTTGTAAGCACGCTCAGTGTTTTGCTCGGCGGCAGCACAGACAAGCTTCCTATGCTTTTTACAAACCTTACAGCGTTTGTGTTTCTTGTGTTTTCACTTTTGTATACGCCGTGTGTTGCTACAATTGCAACTGTCAGACGGGAGCTCGGGCGTTTTTACGCACTGCTGGTGATACTTGTACAGTGTTCGATTGCGTGGATTGTCGCATTTCTTGTGTATAATGCCGGAAAGTTTGTTTTTTGACAAAAGACCACCGCAGGTATGCTGAACAGACTTCGGTCATTAGTTTGTTTAGATGAATGTGACACACTATCTTCAAAGCTATGGGGTATATTTGTCAGATATTACCATTTTATACAGGAACGGCCTGTTTCTGGAACTGCATTTCATATAGCGCTTTGTATTTGCCGTAAGGTATTTGCATAAGTTCATCATGGCTTCCCAGTTCGGCAAGTTCTCCTTCGTTTATTACTGCAATTCTGTCTGCATTTTTAATGGTCGAGAGTCTGTGCGCAATAACGAATACTGTTTTGTCCTTCATAAGGTTGTCAATAGCTTTTTGAACAATCGCTTCAGACTTGTTATCAAGAGCCGATGTTGCTTCATCAAGTATGACGACCGGTGCATTTTTCAAAAATGCTCTTGCAATGGCCACACGCTGTTTTTGACCGCCGGACAAAAGCATTCCGCGTTCACCTATCTGTGTATCAAGACCGTTTTTTAATGTGGAAACAAATTCATCCAGATATGCCATCTCTATTGCATTTTGAATTTCTTTTTCGGAAGCATTTTGTTTTCCGAGCAGAATATTTTCCCTTATTGTGCCTGAGAAAAGAAAATTGTCCTGAAAAACTATGGACATATTATTTCGTAAAGAGTGCAGAGTATAGTCTCTTATGTCCTTTCCGTCAATTTTTATAGAGCCTTTTGTCACATCATAGAACCTGGGGATAAGGCTCACAATGGTCGATTTTCCGCCTCCTGAATTTCCGACAAGCGCAATAGTCTCGCCTTTTTTGACATCAAGGTTTATGTCTTTCAGAACCGGTTTGCCTTTTATATATTCAAATGAAACGTTTTCGAATATAATATCAGAGGTTACGTTTTTCAGTTCTATTGCGTTTTCTTTGTCTTTTATTTTTGGTTTAGACTCCAGAATATCAAAAATTCTTTCTATTGCCATAAATGAGAACTGAACGGCATTGTAGTTGTTACCGAGGTTTTTGATAGGAGTATATAACATAATCAGCGCAGTTATGAACGAAACAAAATTACCTGCAGTGATTTGTTTTGTGAGGATAAGATGGCTGCCATATCCTATGGCAAGACCAATACCGACAGAAACAATAACATGCATCATCGGAGAAAGCCAAGAAGTTCTCTGTACGATTTTGATTTTAAATGTGAATATGTCACTTAAAATCTTATGGAATTTGTTTTTCTGGTATTCATCAAGATTGTATGCCGTAATGGTTTTGTTTCCGGCAAAGCTTTCATTGTAAGCTGTAATAACCTGTGATATTGCGGCAACGGATTTGTCCATAACATCTTTAATGTGTTTTCTGACTTTAGTAAGCGGGAAGAAGGCGCCGCCCAGAACAATACAAGCTATTATCGCAAGCTGCCATGAATTGTAGAACAGAACACCCACAAGCGCTATAGATGAACACAATCTGGATACAAAAACTTTTAAGTTATCAAGAAGTCCTGTGCAGGCTGTGTCAGCATCATTGTTGAATCTGAAAACAATATCGCCTGAGTTTCTTTTGTCAAAATATGCTGTTTCAAAAGTAAGCATTTTTTTGTAAAGTTCAAATTTCAAGTCATTCGTGATTTTTCCGCCGACCCAGGTATTTAGATAAGTGGCAAGGTAGTTTAAAGTTCCCTGCAAGCTGGTAAATGCCACAATCCCGAAAGGAATATACCACGGGGATTGCACGCTTTTTTCCACCATAACCAAATCCATATAGGGTTTGAGCGACAGTGCAATAACAGCGTCCAGTCCGCCTATAGGTATGCAGATTCCTACGGCAAGAATTGCACGGAACCAATAGGGTTTTACATACGGCCACATGCGTGAATAGTTTACATAAAACTGTGATTTTTTTATTTTTTCGATTAGTTGGTTCATATAGAATTATTTCCTTTGTTTAAGCGGATTAGAACTTTATTCCCATCTGTTAATGTAGAGCGGGACAAAGGTTATTTTCAATGTTAATTAATTTTATCCTTAAAAAAAATGTGTGACAATCCCCATGTTGTTGTCATAAAATTATTCCTTGTTTCTTGCCAATGCGCTCCAATATTTATTTATGAATATTATATTTTTTATTGTAAAAGTTTCTTAGATTATTTATAAATTTTTCTTTTGAATACAATTTTGCTCTTTTTTCTTCTGCTTTTATTATGACTTCATTGTATTTTGACGGGTTGGCCAAAAGATTTTTCATGTCTGTTGTGATTTTTTCTTTCATTTCCTGATAAGAAGAATATACATTATACAGTTCTTTCCAGGATTTATCAGGGAAAAATTCATCATTATAAACAGCAAAACTAACGCTTCCTGTGTTCAGCGGCTGATTAAAATATGCATCAAAACCTTCTCCGAATGTGATTGTAAAATATGCGGCAGATATTAAATCAAGATAGTCACTGTACTTTAAATCCTGGACTGTGACTATCTTGAAGTCAGGCATTTCTCTTTTTAAAACTTTAACAATTTTTTCGCGCATCGGGTGTTTGTCAGGAGAGAGCACAATAACTTTTTTCTTTTTAGAAAAACTGTATTTTTTTTGTTCTGAATTTTCTTGCTCAATACATACTGACAAAAAGTGAGAGGTTATAGTCCATTTTTTACAGATTTCCGAAGAGGCGTATCTGTCATGTCCGATAGTCTGGGTTACATTTTTTGTCAATTTGTACAGATTATTGAGCTTTTTTTGAGCAGGCATTAGCTCTATATTCTGGTTTAATATATTTATTTGCAAATCAGGTATTGATTTCAAAAAGTTTTTTTCTGAATTTTTTAAAGATTTATAAAATTTTGCCGCAAAATATTCAGGAACATGCAGAATTACTTTGTGTACATTTTGTATGTTATGAACAATCTGTTCCCAGCGATAGATTTTTTCATTGTTTTGAAAATACGGATTGTGTGAATAGGTATATTTCCCGGGTATGGTACATATTACGCATTCAATATCAGGACAAATTTCTCTTGTAAATTTACATATAGAATAAATTGATAGTATTCCGCCGTTTATGTATTTTTTGTCCGGTATGAAAAATACAGCCAAATTTTTTGCATTTTTTATATTATCAAGATTATAATTGTCCTGGATATTTTTTTCATATTTTAATGATGAACTGTTTCGAAATGAGAATTTAAACCAAAGTATTTTGAATTTTCTGTGGTTATTATCTTTTGAGTACGAAAATATGTCAGATAAAAAGTTTTTCACTAACCAAGACTTTCTTTTAGCAATGAACAAATTCTTTCAACCTGCGCATGTGTTAAACCAACAAAAAGAGGCATGCAGGCTATTCTTGAACAGATGTCTTCCGATACTGGACAGGACTGATAATCTTTTAAATAAGGCAGCTTATTCAGACTCGGATAAAAATATCTTCTCGGGAAAATATTATGCTTATTTAAAGTTTCAAATACATTTAAAAGTTCTTTTTCATCCTTAAATACAACAGGATAATAGGCATAATTATACTCAAGTCCGTCTTGTACTTTTGGTCTTTTTACACATCCTTTCAGCAGTTCATCATAGAAATTCGATATTTCTCTGCGTGCTTCTATAATCTTTTTAATGTAAGGGAAATTAGCAAGCCCCATGGCTGCATTAAATTCAGACTGTTTTGCATTTATACCGAGGCATATATGATTGTCTAAATTGTGTCCGAAACGTTTTATTAAATTTAAATTTTGAGAAATATCGTCGTCTTTAACTATACATGCGCCGCCTTCTATTGTATGAAAAAGCTTTGTCGCATGAAAACTGCATGTCGATATATCACCGAAGCTGACAAGCGAACGACCTTTATAAGAAGATGCAAAAGCGTGAGCCGCGTCATAAATGACTTTCAAATTATGTTTGTCTGCAATTTTTTGTATACTGTCAACATCGCACGCATAGCCAAAAACATGCACCGGAAGTATTGCGCGGGTTTTTGATGTGATTTTTTCTTCTATTTTATTCACATCCATAGTGAAGTTGTCAGGTTCAATATCGACAAATACAGGTTTGCATCTTTCCCACAATATAGAGCTTGTTGTTGCAACATAAGAAAAAGGTGTAGTTATTATCTCACCGTCGTCGATTCCCAGAGCCTTTAGTGCAACTTGTATTGCGATTGTGCCGTTGGTCAGGTAATGCAGATTTTTTACTTTTAAGAAATCAGAGAGGTTTGTTTCCAGCTGTTTAAGCATTGGTCCTTGGTTCGTTAGTTGACCGTTTTTGTATATTTGCTCAATCAGTTTAAAATAGTCAGTTATCGGCGGCAGGAATGATTTTGTTACATATATTTTTTCATCACCCGATGTATTGGCAGTCTGCCGGCGTATATAAAAATCTTTTTTATTTGAATTTTGTTGTTTTAACGACATTTTCATACTTTCTGTATCACAAAAATCATATCTAAAGATATTTCATCAAAACAAGTACCTAATCGGGTACTCTTTAAAAAAAATTTTTCAAATTGATTTGTATAAAAAAATGTTCGTAAAACCGTATAAATATTGGTATTTTGAAAGTTTGTAAAAACTCCGGATGTTTAATTTGCCTTTTAAAATAATGTATATTTAATCAAATTTTAAAAAATTTCCCTAAACTTCTTTGCTCTTGATGTATTTTTCCATTCTTTCGTAATTGAATTCGTTTTCCCATTTTGAGATAAATATTGTGGCAAGACAGTTGCCAATAAGGTTTACAGTCGTTCTTCCCATATCAAGAATCTGCTCTATACCAAGTAATATCGCAACACCTATAAGCGGATATCCGAAACTGGACAATGTTCCAGCCAGAACGACAAGAGATACCCTTGGAACACCTGCAACGCCTTTGCTCGTGAACATGAGTGCGAGCATTATTATTATCTGTTGTTTTATACTCAAATCAATACCCACAAGCTGGGTTGAGAACAAAACTGCCATTGAAAGATACAAAGTGCTGCCGTCAAGGTTAAAAGTGTAGCCGGTCGGCATTACAAAACCTACTATATTTTTAGGCACTCCGAATTTTTCCATTTCTTCCATTGCCTTTGGCAGAGCTGCTTCTGAGCTTGCTGTAGAAAATGCGAGCAGGGCAGGTGCTTTTATTGCATTGAATAGTCCTCGAAACGGGATTTTAACGTATTTGCAAACAATAAAAACTATAAAACACAAAAATATGACAAGTGCAAAATACATAGAAAAGATTATTTTTACATAACTTTTTAAAATGCCTACCCCGCTGCTGCCTATTGTACTCGCAAGAGCGGCAAAGACTCCTATAGGGGCAAACCACATTACGTATTCCGTGAATTTAAACATTACAGATGACAGAGAATGCAATACATCCAAAATGGGTTTTGCTTTTTGACCGCACGCACAGACCGCAAGAGCGAAAAATATACTGAAAACAACTATCTGAAGCAAATTTCCGTCTGCCATTGATTTAATAACACTCTGTGGAAAAATATCAACTATCATATCCATAAGAGTGCTGTGGGAGTTTGCACTCATAGTATTAACCATGTCAATAGCTCCGGTGGAAACATGAATCGAATTCTCCATTCCTGCGCCGGGTTGGACATAATGACCGACGACAAGGCCGATTATCAGTGCAAAAGTCGTTACTACTTCAAAGTAAACAATAGTCTTTATTCCTATTTTCCCGAGACTTTTTATGTCGCCGTGTCCTGCAATTCCTATTACAAGTGTTGAAAACAGAAGGGGCGCAATAATCATTTTTACCATGTTCAGGAACATTGTGGCAAGAGGGGCAAGTTTTACTGAAAAGCCGGGCAAAAATATACCTGAAATTATCCCTAAAATCAGTGCAAGTAATATAAGTTTAGTTATTTTTGTATTTTCCAAAAACTATTCTCCGGAGCAATCTTTTAAATTTATTATATACAAAAAGCTTTTTATTCGAGATTTTGCATTTCGTTTATTCTTTTTGTTTCCTCAATAAAGTCATTGGTCTTTTCTGTCGGAGCTTTTCCCGGTTGAGCAATGCCTGAATAATGTTTTACATCTTCATCGAGCCCGACTATTTCACCGCTTTCCAGTTGTTTTAATATTTGAATTTGTTCGTTTCGCCTTCTCAGCTGTTCTTCTTTATCCATATTGAGGTAGGTGTTTTGATAATGATCCATGTTTTTCAAATTGTTACGCTGAACAATAATTTCAACACGCCTGTCTTTAGCTTTGTTGGGTTTGTTTGGCTCTGCCGGTCTTGTGTCGGCATATCCGATAACCGTAAACATTTCAGGCAGTATTTTGAATTTATTAATTAAATATCTGACAATAGATGAAGAACGTGCAGCAGACAGCTCCCAGTTGGACGGATATCTTCCTCCTGCAGGGACGTTGTCAGTATGTCCTTCGACTTTTATAATATGCATTGCAA
The DNA here is from genome assembly GCA_944322755.1 of Candidatus Gastranaerophilales bacterium. Lineage (GTDB taxonomy): Bacteria > Cyanobacteriota > Vampirovibrionia > Gastranaerophilales > Gastranaerophilaceae > CALUPY01. Next base: position 28,999 of record CALUPY010000004.1, read on the forward strand.
ATTTTTCAACAATAAGCCTTCCGATTTTATCAAGTCTTGATTTAGCCGTGTCGGAAAGTTCTGCAGAACCTGAAGCAAACAGAATATTGTTGTCGTCTATTCTTATAACAAGTCCCCTGCTGTCAATAGTTGCGCTAACACCTTCAAGCTCTCCGTCCTTTTTCATCTGATCAATTTCTCTTTTGATTTGTTCAAAGGATTCCTGTTCGTATTTCGGGCTTATGTATTCCATTAAAAGTGAATCTATCATTGAATTTGCCATTGAGGAATCAAGAATATCTTTTCCAGTTTCAATTAACAGACCCTCTGTACCCTGCATAAGGGAAGTTGCACTGCTGAAAGCTTTTTTAATAGACTCTTCAATTTCTTTAAAATCACTAACATTGAGCTGGGAAAGTGCATAAAGAACAACAAAGGTAGCAAAAAGGAGTGTCATAAAATCCGCATATGACACAAGCCATCTTTCCAGATTTTCATGTTCTTCGGGTGGTTTCTTTCTTGCCATTAAATTTCTTCTTCTTTCATATGACTATCAAGAACATAGGCTTGCAGTTTACGTTCAATGAGTGCCGGGCTTTCTCCTGCCTGAATTGCAAGTATGCCCTCTACTATCATTTCTTTTTTTCTGAATACTTTTTTGTATTTGAATTTTAGTTTAGTTGAAATCGGTATGAATATTAAGTTGGCGGCTCCGACACCATATACGGTAGCTACGAAAGCTACAGCGATACCGGCACCGAGTTTGGATGGGTCAGAAAGATTCTGCATAACCTGAATAAGCCCCAGAACCGCACCGATAATACCGATGGTAGGTGAAAAACCGCCTGCTGATTCCCAGACTTTTGCGCCGCCGTTCACTTTTTCCTCGAGCAGGGTAATCTGTGTTTCCATCATCTGTCTGACAAGCGCAGGGTCTGTACCGTCAGATACTGCCTCAAGTCCAAGCACCAGAAGTGAGTCTGACGCATTTCTTGCTTCTTTTTCAAGTGAAATAACACCTTCTCTTCTGGCTTTTGTTGCAAATTTTATAATTTCTGATGTAATTTCATCAAAATCAACCTTTTCACCCATAAAAACATCTTTTAAAAGTATAAATGCGTTTTTTAGTTCTACTACTGAGAAACTCAGGATTACCGCACCTATTGTACCTCCAAAGACGATAAAAGCTGCTGTAATCTGTAACAACTGACCTACATTTCCGCCTTCGAGAGCCTGTCCTATAAGAATACAGACTATGCCGAAAAATATACCTATAAGTGAGGTAAAATCCATACTAATCTCCAAATACTATTATTCAATCTCTATTAAATAACAATATTCACGGTTATAAATCCTTTAAATGCACTAAAAATGCAAGAACTGAACCTTTTATTTTGCTTCAGCTAAAAAAAAGCCTGAGTCAATCTCAGGCAAAACTAGACTAAATAGGGAAACTCCTTAAATCTCCAATACGGTGGATTCATTCTTTTTTCTATCCCGTCAAATAAGCTTAAGCATTGCTTTGTTGTTTAGTGCAATGACCTGCATTGTTTTCCAAAAATCTTCGGGATCCATTGTTGACCTGTTTTCTAAATTTACCGTGACCTTGTCGGCATACATACGTGCCAGCTTTTGGTCAAGCTGATTGTTTGCTGCAACTGCCATATTATCTGACCTTTACTTATCTTACTTACACTTTATAGGAGATTTGTTATTACTTACATATATATAAAGTATTTAAAAAGAATATAATTTCACTATTTATGTTTTTCGTTACATTATTTAACAAACAATTGATAAGCTAAGTTATGCGGGTTTTGGGCCCAAAGATTCCCTACCATTTGGCAAACAGCTTTGTCTTTATAGCTTTGAGACCTACACCAATGTAAGTTGAAATCACCATTGTGAGTACAAAGTAAAGGTACGTCGTTTGTACAGGGTTATAAATCCAGTAGATATCGTGGTTTGCGCGTTCTGTTATCGGAATACCGTTTATGTATAAAAATATAGCGGTAATTACGTACATAACGAGAAGGTGGTTTGCCATAATGTGGTATGTTGTTTGTCCGACGTGTTTTAAAAAGGTATTGTCTTTAAAATACGGATATACAATATTTATTGTAAACAGCGATGCCCAAATGCCTGTCAAACTGGTTAAAACAGGCACAAAAAGCTGTTCGTCAAATCTTGCCCATACAAGCACGTAACTCAGTCCTATACCGTGTTCCGGGTCATAGTCACGGTTGAACATCCACAAAATTGCCTGAATAACAACGATTGAGAAAAACCATTTTACGGTAAAAATATCGTGTTTGCCCTCGATATAATGTGTGTAAAAATAACCGAGATACACAAAAAACAGTGAGAACATTGTTCTTATTACAACAAGCGCAAACGGGTCAACAGTTACTACTTTGGAAATCGGGATTGCGAGGCAGCCGAGTATTGCAAAAATTGCGAGGTGAAAAAATTTGTTGTCTTTTAGTTTTTTCAAAAATTTGAACAAAAACAGAAATGTCATCATTGTCATAAACAACTGCGTTACAAACCATAGCGGACAGGACAAATCAAACTGGTGTCCGTTTAAAAACGGGGTTATAAAAAAGTTTTTCAAAGAAACCGGCATTCCCCAAAATTTTCCTGTCAGTTTTGCAATCAAAACAGTTACACCGAGGTAAAATATTGAATACAAAAAGTAGGGTACAAGAAGGCTTCTGACCCTCCTTTTTAAAAAGGTGTATGTGCTGTCGAGGTATTTGTCTTTGAACAAACAGCCGGAAATAAAGAAGAACAAAGCCAGCTGGAATGAGTACGGAGGGAATATGCCAAGCAGAGAAAACTCCAGATGACCGGAGACGACAAGCGTTATTGCAAGCGCTTTTAGAAGGTTTATTTTGTTTGAAAAAACTTCGTTCATTTTATTGTCCTCAACTATTACCTACGGCTTTATGTATTTTGCATAAAACAAAAAAATCTTGCAATAAAAATGCTAAGAGTCTGTAACCGAGGTTACAACAGGGGGACACCCCCTGTAACCCCAGTTTGGTCTACGGAAAAAGCATAAAATAGTACGTCATCCTGAAGCGACAAATCAGGAGCGCAGTGACAATCGTGTGTGTTCAGGATCTTACACACTTCTCGTTTTGCATTGAGCGTCGCGCCGGTAAGATGCTGAACATGGAAATATTAAAGGGTACATAAACATCTGGCGCTTCAGCATGACAAAAAGTTTTTGTAGGGTTTGGTAATCTCTGATTACCGCAACAAACAGGCTACAGGCTTTTTACAGCGCGTTATTTAAAAGCGATAAATTAGCCAACCTTCACCCAATCCCTCCATTAACGGTTTAAAACGTCTTTCAGAACATTGCATGCAAGAGTGAAAGCACCTTTTACGGGTTCTGTGTCCGCAAGCGCATTTAACATCATAAAATCGTGAATTGTTCCGTTTATTCTTGCTGAAATGACCATCACACCCGCTTGTTCAAGCTTTCTTGCATAAGCTTCACCTTCATCTCTCAGCACATCATTTTCAACCGTGATAACCAGAGCCGGCGGAAGCCCTTTCAAATCGTCAATTTCAGCTTTTAGCGGAGAAATGAAAACAGAGTCTCTTTCCTTTTTATCCGGAGCGTAGGCGTCCCAGAACCATTCCATTGCCTTTTTTGTAAGCCAGGGACCGTCTTTGAAAAGTTCGTAGGATTTAGTGTCCATATCCGCATTTGTGACGGGGTAGAAAAGTGCTTGCATAACCGGCATGGGGGTGTTTTCTCTTTTGGACATAAGACAGATTGCCGCAGCCATATTGCCGCCGGCGCTGTCTCCCGCAATCGCTATTATATCCGGATTTATATTGAGTTTTTGCGCGTTTTTGTGTAAATATTTTAACACCCCGTAGATTTGATTAAGCGCTTCAGGGTAATGAGCTTCCGGAGACGGGTTGTAGGACGGAAAAATCACAGCAGAATTTGCACAGACGCAAAGCTTTCTGATGAGAGTGTCGTGCGTTGTTTTGTCGCCCATAATCCAGCCTCCGCCGTGAATGTATAGTATTGCCGGAAGCGTATCTTTTGCATTTTTGGGCTTTATTATTCTTATTTCCGCATCTTCGGCGTCATTCAGCTCTATCCTTTTGTCAGTTATTTGTACGTCAATTTTTTGCACCGGATTTTCCTCCTGAATGGCAAGAAGAAAATTTCTTGCTTCTATCGGCGAAAGTGTATACAGCGGTGCTGCTGCATTTGACTCTGTTTTTTCAATAAATTCTTCTGTTTTTGTCGTTAAGTTTGGTAATTTTGATGACGGCTCAGACATTTTGTTCCTCCTTTTTGTAGATACAATAAAGGATTTGTGCTGTTGCCGCATTAGACAAATGTCTTGACTAGAGTGTATTTTTTTCAGCTTCTTTAGCTTCTTTTTTGGCTTTGATATTGCGTCTTAATTCAAGTATCCTGTCAAAGTCAGGTGCTAAAGATAACTCAAAACTAAATCTCGGGTTTCGTCTGTATACCTCGTGATTGTTGTGCATAAGCGGAATACCCCAGTAGAGCCTTGCTGACGCGTCTCCGGGGAGTGCAATTCTCAAACCGAAACCGCAGCTTACTATGTAATCATCGGAGTTGTAGCTTCTTGCACCGGGACCTTCGCCTTTGAACGGGTAGATTCCTGCATGGTCTACGAACAATACACCTTTGACATATTTCCCGACAAACGGAACCTGCCTTTTTTCGCCGTTTTGTTTGTTTTTAATGCTTATAGACTGCGGTGCAAGCGGGAAAATCAGTTCTCCGCTGATGATATACCCCGAACGTCCTATCAAAAGACCTTCCGAGTAACCTCTTATTGTAGCAAGACCGCCTGCCTGAAACTGGTCAATGTAGGGCATAACATCTGTCGGCGAGAACTGATAAGAAGTTCTGAACTGACCGACTATTCCGTGACCGAAGTCGTGGAGTCTGATTAAACTTCCTGTGTATTTAAAATATTTTGAATTGTCATCAAAAATCGGGAATGCGTGATACACGCCCTGATTCAAATACCAGATACCTCTTTTGGAATCGTAACGCGCGTTTAATGATGTTTCAAAACTCGTGATTTTATCAGTGTATAAGCTGTAATCACCGAATCTTGTGTTTGCCTGTTTGTAGTTTATTGCCGTGTAGCTGTTTAATTCAAAGTTCGGCTTTCTGATTAGAGGGTGTGTGTAATACAGCGAATATGTGTAAGAACGGCTTTTTATGTCAAATATTTCATAAGGTCCTTCACCGATTTCAGCAAAGCTTGATGAAAAAGTAAACCCGACTCTGCCGTCGTATTTATTAACAGGAATGTTGTAATCAGCAAAAGGCGTGACTGAATGCCTGCTGACGTAGCTTCCGAAAGAAAGTCTGTCTCTGTAACCGAAAACACTGTCGGCATAAGCCATCAAGCCGCCTCTGAGTTCGCCGATTGTTTTTCTTCCGGCGTTGTCCATTAACCCGATAATATGAAACGGACATTTCTCTTTCGCCTGTAAACTTATGTCGGTAGTACCGGCGGTTTTCCCTTTTGCAAGGTTGGCTTTGAGTTTTATTCCGTCATTGTAGCGGTTGAATTTTACAATATCCTGTTCAAGCAGGGATATTTCAAAAAGCTCGCCGGGTTTTGCAGAGATTCTCTTTTTTACGTAACTGTCTTTTGTCCATTTGTTTCCGTCTACGGTTAGTTCGCCGACCGTTCCTTCAACAAGATTTATTTTTACAATTCCGTCAGCGATTGTCTGGGGCGGCAGAAAAGCTCTTGCGGTTACGTAACCTTTTGATGCGTATGCATAGTTAAATTCGTTTATCAGATTTTCCAAATCCTGAAATGTCACGTATTTCCCGATTACGCTGTTTGTCATCATCTGGATTTCTTCATCAGAAAAAACTTTTGAATTGGTGACACCGACTGCTTTTATAAAAACCGTATCAGGCCTCGCAAGCTCTTTTTGTGCAGACGCTTTGATTGTCGTCGTTGTTTCGTTTTTTTCTATTGTGCTGTCGGGCAAGGTTTCGGCTGCTTCTGCGTCCGAAGTTTCTGATTTTTTATTTCTTTTCCAGAAGGGTTTTTTTTTATTTTTTAAATTCTGTTCTTCTTCAAGTTTTTTTTTGTTATTTGTTTTTGCTTTTTCTTCATTCTAATTTTTTTCGCCTGTTTCAGGGTCGCCTTCAATGATATCTTCTTTTTCGGTTTCTTTTCCGTCACGGCGGTCCTGCAGGTTTTGCAAATCTTCTTTTTCGCGTTCCATACGAATTTTTTCCTGAATCATCATCATATCATGAGTGTTCAGCGCCCCGCCGTATCCGCCGATTCCTGCGGGTACATCAGCAACCGGTGCCGAAATTGCAGGCATATATGCACTTATACTCAAAAGTGCAGCGACTAAAATAACCCTATTTTTTATCTTTTTCATTTAAATCTTTCTTTGTACAAACAGCATAAATTAGATTTTAATATAACATAATTTTTTAAAATTATAAAACTAATTGTGAATTATTTTTTCAATAATTAAAGAATTGTGACAAAAATTTTATTTTTTATGTATAATGCCATGCCTTTAATTTAAAATAAAATAATATTTTAAAGAATAGGGATTTTTATATGAATTTGAAAGAGATATTTGCGTGTTTGGAGTTTTCTGCGAAAAAAATTACAGCAGCAATTTTATGTATATTATTTCTCGGACAACAGACGATGTTTGTGCCGGTTCTGGCATCTGAAATATCGGGCATAACACCTGAGACGCTTCCTGGCGGGAATCATCAATATAACATCGACCCGTCTCAACTAATTAATAACACAACAGGTATCCGTCACTACGGCACATTCAAATTGACCGAAGGCGATATCGCAAACCTTATTTTTAAATACGGCGCACAGAATATTGAAAATTTTATAAACCTTGTTGATACAAGAATCGATATAAACGGTATCATCAATACAATGCATGATAACGGATTTTACAACGGACACGCCATATTTGTCTCTCCGATGGGTATGGTTGTCGGAGCTTCCGGCGTTTTGAATGTCGGCTCCCTCACTGCAATTGCGCCCAACCCCGTCAGCTATTTGAAATATGCAGGCTACACAATGGGTGAAGGCGTTATGAACAGTGCTGCCGAATTATTAAAAGAGAATGGTGTATTGAGCAGTGATGCGGTTATTTCTATCCCCGGAATTTCTGACGATGTAAACCTTAAACTGCTTAAGGAAGCTGACTCGAATGCAAGCATTGAAGTTAACGGTAAAATTATTGCAAGAGGAGATGTAGAACTTCTGGCAAGAAATATTAAAGTAGGCAGCGAAGGGGATAATGCCGGTATTGTTGCCGGTGTCGGAGACGGACAGATTACAAATAACCACGGTGCCGTTGATATAAAAATGGAGTCTATGAATCAGGCTAAAAATCTTTTTAATGCTCTGGTTAACAATGACGTGCAAAGCGGACAGGGCTTTGGCAGAGACCCCAAAGGGAATATAATTATTAAAGCGCAGTCCGTAAAACAGATGGAGCTTGCGGCTCCTGCTGACAAACTTACCGTTGGCGCCGCCGAGTTTGCAATAAATGAACTTTTTGACCTCACTCAGCAGGGTGAGTTTAAGATAAAATCAGATGAAGTACTTGCACAGATGGGGCTTAACGCCGATGACGTAAACAATGCTCTGCAGGCTGCAATAAATGCATTTTCACCGAATGATGCCGCAGACCCGGGTGTTATAGGCGAGGGCGGAGACAACGTAGCTTCCGTTGAAATCAACAATGCCGTGCTTGCTTCAAATAACATTGAAGTCAACGCAGTGAGCAAAGTTGATTATGTAGCACAAAAGGGCAGCTCAATTTTTGACAGAGTTACAAACGAAGTTGCCGGAGAATATCTGGATGAAATTATCTCCGGCGGTACGTTTAACGACTTTGAAGGTTCAAGAGCCAAAGCTTCCGTTACAATCGGGGACGGCGCAGTGCTTAAAGCAAAAAATAACGTCGGTTTAAAATCTTTAGCACAGGCTAATACCTCCATAAAAATAAAATCTTTTCTTAATCCGGCTGTTGATACATCGTCTGAAGGATTCTATTACCTCGGAAGCAAAACTGACTCCAGCGTAACTGTTGGTCAAGGTTCAAAAATAGATGCTGATGGTGATGTCAATATTATTGCGGCATCTAAAAATTCTTTAAATTTAAAAATTAAAAATCCTACATCTAAACAAGATGCAACAGCAGGCACGATTGCAAATGTTCCAAGCATTCAGGTAAGTGTATTAAAATCTGTTATTGAAGCGGATACAAACGCTGTTGTCGAAAATGGTGCTGAAATTTCTGCCAAAAATGTAAATGTAAACGCAGTAAATGTCACAAGCGACCAGAGCAATCTTAATTCTGTTGCAAATATTCTGAAACCTCAAAACGGAAACGAAAATGCAGGTATCGCCGTGGCTGTATCGCTTAAAGATACGAATGTAAACACGAATGCAGAGGTTAACGGCAAAGTTATAAATAAAAACTCTGACGGAAAACAGGGTAATGTCTCAATTAACGCCCAAAATATGCATGTTGCTTCAAACGTTTCAAAAGCTGAAGTGAAAGAACAAGGAATGTTTGGCGGTCCCGGAATAAAAGGAAAAATTCAGGCAAAAATTGCTCAGGTTATTTCAAAATATGTTAAAGGCATAGCTGAAGGGCTTGACGCATTGACCAGCGTAGGAAATGCACTGCCTTCCGCAAGTACTGCTGTTGTTGTGAATAACAGCAATCTTTCAGCTACTGCGAAAGCCGGTTCTACGGCAAAGATTGCAGCTGATAACGTGACTGTTAATGCAAACACCGTTGATATGACGATTAACAATGCCTCTACATCTGTTAGTATACCCAAAAGCGAAACTTCCGGCGTTAAACCTGCTCCCGGTGTTGCTGTTATTGTAAACAGCCAAAATAACAACACTCAGGCTATTGTAGACGGAGCAGATATTATTGCCAACGATACTTTAAAAGTTAACGCAACGACAGAACAGCCTATGAATCAGACTACGTTTGAGTTAGCACTGAATCTGGTTCAAACGGCAGGCGATATTGATGATTTGTTTAATGAAACCGGTTCGACAATATTCGGCTTTGACGCTTCTTCCGACTGGGATTTCAGATTGCTAATGCAAGACCTTATGAACCCGGCTAATGAGGTTATGTTTGATATCAAAAATGTTATGTTTGATTTCAAAAACTCCGGCGGTATCGGTATGGCGGGGCTTGCCGGCTTCTTTAACAACTGGGCGCAGTCCACTTCCTCCAATCCGACAGGCGTCGGGCTTGCTGCTTCCGTTGTTGTTTCAGATGTAATAAATAATACTGTGGCAAGAATCGGCGATAATTCTAATGTTAATGCCGGTAATGTCATTGTTAATGCGGCAAATAAAGTTGTACAGTTCAATGCAGCCGGTGACGTAAGCAAACTCTGGAATTTAACCGGCGGTTCAACCGGTGCGTCCATGGGTATGGGCGGTACGGTTATCGTTGAAAGCGTAGACAGCACCGCAAAAGCTCAAATTGGTGATGGTGCTGTCATTAATGCGGATGAGGATGTAAAACTATCTTCTGCAAATGACCAAGACTTTTTGACGGTTGCAATGACCGGAGGAAAATCTACGGCTAATAACGGCATTGCTATTACAGGTACTACGATTGTTCAAGATATCAAGGGCACAACGGAATCTTCTATCGGTGCTTCAATCATAAATGCAAGAAAACTCGATGTTATTGCGGGAACCGCCAATATATCCACAGTACCTACAGCATTAGAACAATTGAAAAAAGATCCTACAGCTGATTTGGATTCAGACAGATTTGAGTCCGGTTTTGAGCCTGATACAAACGCACCTGAAATCTTTAAATTTACTGATGCCGATATAAATTTGGGTATCGATTCCGCTCTGGGTTTTGAAGATGATAACAAAACATCAACAAGCACACTTGTGGGCTCCGGTTTGCTGCAATTGAACGAAAATTCTACTGCTATAACTGACGGCATTTCAAACATGATGATAACAGGTGCTCTCGCACAACAAACACAGGCTGACGCAGCACCAGGAACAAATTCTTCCTCCGGTGCGGCAGTAGGAGCTTCCGTTAATGTGAGCGAATTTGCACGAGAAGTTAACGCTTTAATAGCTGACGGTGCGAATATTACCCTGACTGATAGTCTTAATGTTGCAGCCGATTCGACTACCCAGTCACTGAATATTGCGCTTGCCGGTGCATTTGCCGGCGGGGTTGATATGAAAAAAGAACCCGGATTTATTGACCAGCAAAAAGAAAATCTTAAAAACAAAGCTGACGGATATTTAACAAAATTAAAAGGTATTCTCGGAAATGTTACTTCTATGGCGCAAGCTTCTGACGAAAAAACAAAGAATGCAACAGGCTCGGATGTAAATAACAAATTGACTGATGAGTCTGTAAAAAATGGGCTCAAAGACGGAGGAGGACTCGGTAACAATCTTGCATCAGGCGGAAAAGTTACAACTACAGCAAATGCTTCAACCGCTGCAAATAATATGTCCGGAGCATTAGCTGGCTCTGTAAATGCACAAATTAATAATTCGACTGTTAAAGCTGAAGTTGGAAATGCTACAATTAAAGTCGGCGGAGATGTTGATGTAACTGCAAACCAGAAAACAAGCGCCCTGAATATTGGCGGCGGTGTTGCCAAAGCAGGTACTGTCGGTGCCGGTGCTGCCGTAAACTTTGTCCAGAATACAAACAACACCGTTGCACAGCTCGGTAATTCAGACGGTGCAAGCGAATTAAACTTAACTTTTACAAATAACAATGAGCACAATCTCAATGTAATTGCAGAAGAAAATAACGATAATATTCAGGTGGCTATCGGAGTCGGTGCTGCAAAAGGCGACAAAAATAACAACTCCTCCACACAGGTTGCTGCAGGTGGTTCTTTCAATACTGATGTCTTGAAAAACAGCGTAAGCGCAGGTATTGACAATGCAGTTATTAATTCAGAGGGCAAAGATAATATTGCCGTAAATGTTGATGCTGAAAACCATTCTACATCTTACAAAGGTGCCGGCGGAATGTCGCTTAACATTGCCTCAAGCAATTCAAGTTCAATCGGAGGTGCTATTGGCGGAAATCTTAACCTGATTAACAAAACAACGAACGCCGCTATTAAAAACTCAGAAGTTAATAATGCAAGTTCAGTAAACGTTTCGGCAAATAAACAGACGGATTCAAACGGCAATTTAAAACCCACGGAAGAACTTATATCAGTTGGTGTTGCAGGTTCTGTTGTGACCGGCGGGCAGTCTGCTTACAAATTCCAGGGTGCTATCGGGGTTGACGTTATTAATAATGTCGTCAGTGCCTTGATTGAAGATTCAAACATTAACTCTGCCGGAAATGTCGATGTAATTGCTAAAAACTTTGTCGATAACGGAAATATTACCGGTGCTCTCGGATTTTCAAAGACAAAAGGCGTCGGTCTCGGTATAGGTACGGTTGTTGACGTTATTGAAGCAGCAGTAAATGCCGGTATTAAAAACAGCACTGTCGCTGCAGCAAACGGAAATGTCAATGTTACAGCAGATGCAAAAGAAGATTTGCAGTTCCTTGCTGTAAATATGGGTGTAACAACCGACCAGACACTCGCTAATGCCAACGCCATCGTAAATGTTTTGAATAATACAGTCGGTGCGTCCGTTAGAGAGTCTGTTCTGACTTCACAAGATTTGAACGTTCTTGCGGGATATGACTCATCTGTTGAAGGTATTACGAATGCAGATGCTCTTGCTGTCGGCAAAGGCAATGCCCTGAGCGGAAATGCAGTTGTAAACATACTTGATTCCACTGTCTCCGCTGATATAACAGGCAACGGCAAAACAGGAAAGAAAATTGCTGCAACAGGTAATGCAAACGTCAAAGCCAATGTAAACCAGAATATAGATATAGTTCCTGTCGGTGTTTCTGTTTCAACCGGCGGAACAGTCGCAGTTGCCGGCAATGTCGGGGTTAATGTAATAAGCAATACAACTTCTGCAAAAGTTGAAAACGCAAATTTAGACTCCGACTCGTTGAATGTTGAAGCAAAAGACACAACCACCTCAAAAAGCAGAGGCGGCACGGTTGCGGTTGACGGAAAATCGGCTGCTGTCGGCGGTTCTGTACTTGTTGAAATATTAGACAAGGACATTGACGCTGCGGTCAGAAATTCAGCGGTAAATACAGGTGATTTAACCGTAAACGCTATTGCTGAAAATATTTTCGGACCAAAAGATACTGTCTCGATTACTGCTGATGCAATTATCAGTGCTATAGGCAACGGCTCTTTGACTGATGTATCAAGTCTCGGCGACTGGCAGATGATATATGACCTCGCTGGCGGTGGAAAAGCCGGTGTCAGCGGTTCTATGATAGCCAAAGTGTCTCAAAATCAGGTCAATGCATCCATTACCGATTCTGATATAACAGCGAATAATGTAACAGTAAAAGCTGAAAATGGTATTTATACAAGAAATATTGTGGGCAATATCACAGGGGGCGGCAAAGCTGCAGTCGGCGGTTCTATGTTTGTTAATGTCAACATCGGCAATACTGATGCAAGAATTGAAAATTCTTCGGTTGAAGCCGACGGTGATGTTCTTGTGCAGGCAGATTCCATTCAGGATTTCAAAACCATTATGGTTGTCGGTGCCGGAGCAGGAAATGCTGCTGTTAACGGTTCCGTAAACTCCAATACCGCAAAAGATACCACAACTGCCTTGATTAAAAACTCTGACATCAAAAAATCAGACAATGTAACAGTAAAAGCGTATGCAAAAGACGATGTAGAAAGCATAAACCTTGCTGTACAGGGGGGTGGAAGTGCCTCTGTCGGCGGTATAGTTTATAACAATAACTACCTTAATACCGTAAATGCAGGTATTGAAGGCAAAAAAGCCGATGGTATCAATTCAGCAGGCAAAGTAAATGTTGACGCAAAATCGTCAGAAAGCTTCTCTGCTAATATTGCGATGATTGGTGCTGCCGGCACAGCTTCCGTAAACGGTACTGCGATAGTTAATGTAATAAGCTCGCAAATAAATTCCTATATTAAAAATTCTGTTGTGAATGCAGGCAGCACAGATGTCCTTGCAAATCACAATTTCAACAAAGAAAAATACGGCGACAAAACGAACTTCTTTACTGAATTTATGGATGAAAACCGCGACAAAACCGTTACTGCGGACAGTTTAGAAGGCGATATGCTTCCGACCGTTATTGTCCTCGGCGTTTCTGCTGCAGGGACCGGTGCAATTAGCGCAAACACAATTGTAGACACAATAAACGCACAAACAATTGCATCCGTGTCGGATTCTGCAATATCGACAACTGGCGGTTTGAATATTCAGGCTACTGCTGATGAAGTATTCTATAATGCACTGGCAGGTGTTGCCGCTTCCGGAAATGTTTCAGCCGGTGCAACGGTCAACACAAACGTCCTTTCAAATACAACAATGGCAGAACTTGTTAATTCGACAGTAGAAACAGGTAACGTAAATGTCAATGCCGTTCAAAATACAAACCTGAACACAGTGCTCTTTATGGCTGCAGGTGCGGGTTCCGGTGCGGGTGTTGCTGCGGTTGCAGGTGTAAATACCATATCAAATAATACTGTTGCCAAAATAGATAACTCAGAAATTCTTGCGGCTGGAAGCACTGATGTTTCAGCTACAACAAATGTTCAGGCTAATTCTATCGGCGTTGCCGCAAGCGGAGTAGGTGTGGGTGCCGGTGTAAACGGTCTTACCCTTACGAATGTTTCAACAGGCAATACTACAGCTTCAATAGAAAACGGAAGTGTAATCGAACAGGGTAAAACAACTGTTACATCTGAAGCCGATACGACTATGTACAACCTTATTGCAGGCGGCACCTTCTCAGGTACCGGAGCTTCCGTCGGAGCTTATGCACCTGTAAATGTTTTGAATAATCAGGTTAATGCACATATTTCAGATTCTAAATTAAACCAAAACGCAGCAGAAAGCAGTGTGAGTGCAACTTCTAATGCAACACTGAAAACGTTAGTTGCGGTTGCAGGTATCAGCGGTGTCGGTGCCAGCGTGGGCGCTTCGGCTATTGTTAATGTTATAGACAATGATATTCTTGCCTATGTGTTAAACAGCACTATAAACGGCGGTGATTTTGATATTAAAGCCGAACAAATTTCGTCTCTGGAAGGTCTTGTTGCTGCTGTTCAGGGAGGCGGTATTTCTGTTACCGGCAACATAAACTCAGTCACAAATACCTTAAATGACAGAGTAAAAGCTTATGCTGACAATTTAACATCTACGGCAACTCTTGATATAGATGCTGTATCTAACGAGACAATTACTTATGATACTGTAGCTTTGAGCGGTTCCGGTATTGCAGGTATCACAGGAGCTGCGATTGTTAATGTTATAAGCAATCAACTTGAAGCTTATATAACAAACAGTACCTTAAACGGCGGTTCAGTTGATATTGATACAAACCAGACTATTACTCTGGATAACGCAATTGTAGGCGGCGCCGGCGGAGGTGCTGCAGTCGGCGGCGGAACGATTGTGAACACAGTTTCCAATAGAAACTCAGCATATATAAATAACTCCAGCGCTGATGTTGACTCAATAAATGTCAATGCTGCAACAACAGAAAATATTACAAGCGGCAATATTATGGCATCTGTTTCTGCTATGGCATCAGGTGCAGTAAGTGCGTTAGTCAATGTTCTTGAAGGAACAACACATGCATATATTGATGCTGGTTCGAATAATATTACCGCCGCTAAAGCGGTTTCTGTCGGGGCCAATGATACTTTGACACTTAACAACTTGTCCGGTTCTGCTGCCGCATCGGCAAATGGTTCAGGTGCCGCTTCCGTTAACGTTAATGTTATAAATAATGCGCTGAAAGCTGAACTTCTAAGCACAAATGAAAGAAAAATTACAGCGGATTCTGTTGACGTAACGGCTAAATCAGTAATGAATAACAATGTTACAACAAGCTCTCTTGCAGGAGGTTTGACGGCAGGTGTTGCTGGAACAGTTGCTGTTACTTCAATAGGTGACAGATTCTCAGAATCTACAACAGTTAGTTCAGCTAATGTACAAGAATCTGTAGAGAATGCCCAAAATACAGCCAACGGTGCTGGCAGCGGCTTAAAATTGGTCAAAAATGATGATGGCTCAATAACTGTCGCTGACAGAAATGCAACCGGCGATGATTATAAAAATTATGAAAAACCGGCAATCTCTCTTACAAAAGGTACAGGTACGGCAAAAGAAGGTACTGTCGCAAATATTTCAGCAAATGTTGAAACAACGGGCGATGATATAAACGTAAAAGCTGAAAACACTGTTAACAATACTGTGAAAAATGCTACAGGTTCTGCCGGCGCAGTAGGAGTTGGCGCATCTGTTATGGTAACTGATATGAATTACAATACGGTTGCCCAGATTTCAGATGGAAATATTACTTCTGCTAAAAATATAAATGTTAACTCGAATAGCAATATTACAGCGATTACGGAAGCATTGAGTGCTTCAGCCGGTGCACTTGCAATCGGCGGAAACGTTGCATACTTTAACAACAATGCGGTTACAGAAGCAATCATCGGCACAGAAAATACTTCCGGTATGAACATTAGTGCAAAAGACATAAATATTACAGCAGAATCTGTTGATAATATATCTTCAAAAGCTATAGGAGGTTCTGCAGGTTTTGTTAGTATTTATACTGTTATTGCTCTTGCTGATACTACAAATCATATTAATGCACAGGTGCTCGGAGAAAATCTCAATATTAATGCGGACAATCTCTCAATCAGAGCAGCAAATACAAGTGATTTGACTTCTGAAATGGCTGCTGCCGGTGCATCCCAGTATAGCGTCAGTGCACTTGTAAATGAAGCAAGTTCAAAAGCCGTCACAAATGCAATCATAAATGCAACCGGTACAATTGAACTAAACAATGATTTGAATGTTGTTACGGAAACAGGTCACATTAATACTACAGCAAAAGTTGCCCTTGGTTCGGTTGCTGCTATTGGCGTAAATGCAATAGAACAAAAGGCTGAATCAGCAGCAGCATTCAATTCAAAAATAAATTCAGGAGCACAAAACGGATTAAAAATTTCCGCTAAAAACGCTAATGTAAAAGCAGGGTTGAAAAAAGGCACAGAAGAAGCAGGAGAAATAAATGCAAAAGTAGAAGCAGTTTCTGCGGCTGTAGCACTGGCAGGCGGTACAGCTACTATAATGAAAGCTATTGCATCTGCGACTTCCGAAGCATCAATTAAAAATACAACCTTAGAAGCAAAAGAAAATGTAGCTTTAAAATCCAGTCTAAACAGAAATGCGTCCTCTTCTTCTGCTGAATTGAATATAAGCGGTATAGATATAGGTGCTACGTTCCTTGATACAATTGCAGCAGGAAGTTCTATTATTGATACGGCAGGTGCTAATATAGCAACAAATTCGTTCGACGCTGCAATTAATTCAACGAATTCAGCTGACACAGGTATGCTTGCCGGAAAAATTTCGCTCATAAGCGGTTCCGGTTACGATTTGAGCGCAGCTTCACAATCTTCTGCCCAAATAAAATTAGGTGATATAACAGCTGATGAAAAAATTTCAGCTAATATCCAAAATAACAAAACAGCGACAACTAACAGCAAATCAGGCTCTGTATCACTTGCCAATGTCGGTGCTACAATAATAGATACAACAGTTTCCGGTGATTCAACAATAGATACATTTGGCTCCACACTCACAGCAAACTATGTCAACCTGCAGGTAACAGGGGAAAATACAGCCGAAACAACTATGATGAGCGGTTCAATTGCGCTTATCAAAGGCTCCGGTTCTAATACTTCCGCAACAGTTTCTGATAACTCGAACATTAATGCCGGAGATATAAACGCTGACTATATCACAATGAATGTTAATACAACTAAGAATGCAAAAGTAAAAAATTCTTCAGGAAGTATCTCTCTAGTCGGTATCGGCTCATCAAAACTTGAAACAACAACAGGCGGAGAATCCGGTATTACAACATCCGGCAAAATCCAAAATAAAGAAGGAAACGACAGTGCGTCAAAACAACTCTCATTGAATGTTAGAGACAACTCTACTGCCGAAAATGAAGCTTCAAATGCTTCTTACGGATTTGTTTCCGGTTCTGTTCTCGATATAACAAGCAAAGTTACATCTTCAATTAACAATAATATTAACGGTAATATAAATGCCTCTGATATAGACATTACAAGCAATTTAATCAGAACAGTTACGGCAAATGCTACTTCAAATTCAGGAGGTCTCGCAGATATTAGCGCAATGAATCTGAGCAGCATTATAGAAAACGGTTTAGAAACAAAATTTGGCGGAAAAATTCAGAGTAATACTCTTGATATAAACTCCAGTATGACAAACAAAGCAAACTCTTATGTTCAGGAAAGTTCAGCCGGTCTTGCAGCTCTCGCATATGGAGTAACCAAAAATGAAGTAAGCGGCAATGCAATTAATGAAATTAGCTTTAATAGCGGTACTGATATTGATTCAAAGACATTGAATGCAACTGCGAACTCCGACAGTGAGTCATATATGCACAGAACATCGACGTCTAAAGGTATGATTATCGTAAAAGGCGGCGATATTCAAAATAATATGAAAGGTACATCGCAGATTGATATAAATGGCGGAAATATAAACACAACCGGTAATATGAATTTTAATGTTAAAAACAGTGCCTCAACGCCTCAGGAAATGGTCTTTACTGACGATTCATCCGGATTTATCGCAAAAAGCGGTGCTGAACTGTCTAATACATTATCACAGAGTGCAAAACTGAATGTTAACGGTGGTAATGTTAAATCGGAAGGAGATCTTGTTCTCTCAGTTGACAATGGAACAAACTTCAGTCAGAGAGCATATTCTGACGCAAGCGGATTTACCGCTCATAATAATGCAAGTTCTATTGTAACGGCTACTATAAACAACGAAATTAATCTCAACGGCGGTAAGCTTGAAGGTAAAAATGTAATGGTTAATATGAACTCATCTAATACACTGAGTTCCAAAGCGGAAGCCATTGCACACCATTTTGCGGGAGATCCCAGTGTTTGGTCAAAAGTTAATCTTTATGTTAATAATACTCTTAATGTAAAAAATGGTGCAACTTTGCGTGCATTTGACACAAATCCTGTAGGTACAAAACTTAGTATCAATATTATGGGTGGCTCTGAACAGAATATAACCCAGCTCGCTGATTTATATGCAGAAGCAGCTATTGCAACAGGCGACGCCGGCGGTGGTATTGAGTTTAAAACAAATAACAATGTCAATGTGGAAAAAGGAGGAACTCTTTCTTCTTCAAAAGACGTATTCGTTAATTTCAACAAAGGCGAAGAAAATCTCAATTCTACTGTAAAATATGACAAAGTAAGCAGACTTCTTTTTGGTATAAAAATTCATGACAGAGATGAATGGAGTTCTGTTACTTCATCATCTTTAAATAAGGTAAAAGTTGACGGAAAAATAAAAGCCGGCGATGATTCACAGATGAAGCTCACAATAAATAAAAACGGCTCAATTTCTGAAGATTCTACGTTAAAAGAAGGTGTTCACTATACAAAAGAAGAAAATTATGTAATAGGATATCCTGCGGGTTCAGATGAGGCTAAAGCTGAGGAAGAAAAACTGCAAAATCAGATAGCGGACTTGCAGGAACAAATTGATAAATTAACTCAGGATAAAACTTCTGCTGACAGCAATATTTCTGATTTGGAAAATCAGATTGATTCTCTTAAGATACAAATTGCAATGATGAAGTATGTGGACAGTCTCGGTGAAGATGCAAAAATATCCGAAACTGAATTTACTAACGTCTTGAAAAATATCTTAGATGAAAATTATGTTCAGGATTCTGACACATATCTTTCTCAACTGCTCCAGTTTTTCATCGGAGGCGAAAACCAGACACTTTACGTTTCTAAGGAGAACAGTGATGTCATTATCAGATACAACTGTAATGATGACGGAAAAGTCATTATGCAAAACGGTCAGCCGACATTTGTTGTTGTTGATATAACAGAAGGCGAGACGGTTGGCAAAACCGATGTTATTTATGTTCTTGCTTCGGATGACGGAAACGGAAATTATACGCTTAAAGAACAGAACGGCAGCAACACTATCGGCGTGTCTGTGCTTACCTTTGAAAACTTTGCGGATTCCATGAAAATCGAACTTGATAAAACCGGTCTTTCCGGCGAGTTGAGTGCATTGGGCAAAGAGTCGTCAGAGGCTGATATTCTTGCTGTGTTGAACAAATATTTTGTTCAGAATGCGGACGATTATGTTGACGACATTTCTTCCGAGTTAGAAAAAATTACCGGCAAAGATATTGCTTCAATTGTAAACAAAATGGATATAGACAGCAGTGCTGTTACTGACACTATAAGCAGCCGGCTTGCTGAAATAATGAACAATATTACTCAGGATACGGTAAATAACGGTGAAGTTACGCTGACTGTTACAAAATTCGGGGATGAAGTACTCTATACAGATATGACAGAAAGTGCAAAAACTTCTATTACCAATGCATTTAACTCTGCACAGACTTCACTTGAAAACTATAATGAAAATATTGTTCCGGATTTAACTGAAAAAATTTCAGACCTTAGAAATGAACTGGTTGATTATGAAAATCAGCTTGCTTATGTCAAAGAAAACGGACTTGATGAAATAAAAGCTGATAACGGGGCATTTGTATTTAAAGACCTGAATGCTGCGGGCGGAACTATCAATATAAATGCTGAAAAAGGTACTTCTATCCTTTCCGGAACTGGAGAGATGGAAGTTTCTGTTGCAGACATAAAGATTGATAACTATTCAAATTATGATTTGATATTTGAAGATTTGAATGTAGGCAACGGATCTACCGGTGTAACCGTAGACGGAAAAAATTATGCCGGCTCAACTGAGGGTATAAAACACTGGGACAATAATCTTAGAGTCTTTACTCTAGGAACGGAAGGAAATATCGGCAGTATAGCAATTAATAATTTCTATGACCATAATCATCCAATAAATAATAGTCTTATAGGAAATATTGCAAGCGACATAATTATAAACGGTGTTGTTAAAACAAATTCCGGTGATGTCAAACTTTACAATGAAAGCGGCGACATTACCATCAACGACACTATTACCGCAAATAAAACAACAGTAAATATGCCACAGGGAAGCTTTACCCAGAACACAAGAGGTAAAGAATACAAACTTGAAAACGGTGACACACTGTTTGCCGGCAAGAGTATAAATATCAGTGCGTCTAAAATTGATATTCAGGGTAATATGCAGGCGGGTGTTGCCGACAAACACATAACGATTACAGAAGATATGCTTAAGCCTGAAAATCTTCTGTTCGATACAGAAACCGGAGAATATATTCTTGTTAACCTCGGTGATGAAGGTAAGCAGTCTGTTTACATGAATGACGGCAACAATATAAAAGCAATATATGACAAAGACACAAACACCGTCAGATTGTTCGGCACGCAGATTTCTGCTGATTCTGCCATAAATTTGAATACTACAAGCGGTGAAAAAGACGCAATTGTAATAGGCGAAAATGCAGTGCTAAAACATTCTAAAGGCTATGGAAAGATTTCTATAGACAATCAGACAAAAGCTCATCTCGAGATTAACGGACTTGAGAACAACTATATGAACGGCGGAGTTAACTATACGGTTAACGGTCAGTCTGCTGTTCTTCCTGACGGTACTTCTGAAACAGTCGAAAAAGTTGTAAAAGAACCTGTTTATCTGAATATTTTAGGGTTAAAGATACTTGTGGGTTATGAAGATAAACTTGTGCAGGAAACCAAAATTTACGGTAACCATGGCACTATAATTAATCTTGCTGAAAATCTTGCCGAAAATGCAGATATCAAGGTTGTAACACAAGGTACAGGAGATTTGAATGTTGTTGGAACTGTTTCATCAGGAAATATTACGAACGGTTCGTTTAATCTGCTTATGGAAACAAACGGAAATCTCAATATCCTGAACAAATACCTTTCAACCTTTACAGGATTTGAAAATTATACACAGGTTGAAACAATAAACACTAACGGAACTGTTGCATTGAATAAAAAAGGCAGCACGGGCGGTGTTAATATTGAAGGCAAAATCCTTAACAAAAATGGGGATATTACAATAACCAACGAAGGCACATACGGTGTTAACCTTGTTTCTAAAACAGAAACACTGCCAAAAACCGATGCGGAAGGCAATGTTACAAATGTTGAAGTTACAACTACAGGAAAAATCCACAACTCTAACGGAAATGTTGATATAGATAATAAAAACGGCAGTGTATCTATTGCGCAGGGTTCAGAAATCACACTGAACGATAATGATAATAAGAATATCGATATTACAACAGAAACTGGAAAACTTTCTGTTTCCGGTCTTGTCCAAAATTCAGGCAAAGGAAATATAAACCTTATTGCAAAAGGTAATTCCGGATTAGAAATTACAGAAACCGGTAAAGTAAGCAACAACAATGGAAATGTTACTATTGAAAATGCTGTGAACAGCGTTGTTATAGCAGGTAAAGTTGAAAATAACACAGGCAATGTCTTAGTTACAAACAACGGAACAAATACAACTATCAGCGGCACTATTGAAAACGAAACGGGTAACACGTCAGTTACGAATGCAGGCGGAGAGCTTCTTGTTTCCGGTAGTGTAAGCAACAAAGGCGGCGATTCAACATTCACCAACAACGGAACAGATACAACTATCAGCGGCACTATTGAAAACGAAACGGGTAACACGTCAGTTACAAATGCAATCGGAAAGCTTCTTGTTTCCGGTAGTGTAAGCAACAAAGGCGGCGATTCAACATTCACCAACAACGGAACAGATACAACTATCAGCGGCACTATTGAAAACGAAACAGGCAATACCTCTATAACAAACAAAGGCGGTCAACTTCTTGTTTCAGGCACAACAACTAATACAGGCGGAAACACCTCTGTTACAAACAACGGCGATGGCGGTATTGTTTTTGATACGACTGCCGTTGTGTCAAATTCCGGTGACGCAGGTAAGTTGACAGTTACAAACACCGCAGGCGGTGTAAAAATTGCAGAAAATGCAAAAATCACAAATGACTCTAAAACTTCAGAAGACAATCTGAAAATTGAAAACAGCGGAAGCGGTCTTATTGAAATATTCGGACATTTATTCAATAAAAATGGAAATACTGTTATTTCCAATACAAATACTCAAAGCGGTATAAATGTCGGCGTAAAAACAAATACTGATAATTCCGCAATAACTAACCGCGGTACTGTTGAAAACACAGACGGTAAACTGAAAATTACAAACAACGGTTCGCAGGGTATACAAATAACAGGCGATGTTGTTAACAAAAAAGGAAATACATCCATTAACAACACAGCAGGCGGCGTGAACATTGGTACTGTAATCACGACAGCAAACGGAAAAACTACCGTAAATAAAGGTACTATTAAAAATAACAACGGTTCTATGTCTGTTACAAACAGCGGTGACGACGGTGTTAGAGTCGCCGGTGATGTTACAAACAATAACGGCAAACTAACTGTTGACAACAAAAACGGCGCAATTACCGTTGATAGAACAAATGGAGTCAAAGGAAAACTGGAAAACACATTTAACGGTTCCGGAGAAACCATGCTTGTCCAAAATACAGGCAACGGCGGTATTCATATCAACGGCGACGTACTCAATAACGGTACAGGCACATTAAACGTGTTAAATAACAACGAATACGACTCCTCAATCCTTGTCACAGCAGGCTCTCTTGTTCAAAATGAACAGGGCGGACTGAATGTGGTAAACAAAGGCGGCAGCGGAATTGGTATAGCCGGTGAAGTTTACAATAAAAACGGCGCTTTGACTGTGGACAATCTGAATACCTCAGCAGGTATAAATATTGAAAGCTCCGGCCGTGTTCATAACGACAAAGGCGGAAACCTTCTTGTTCACAATGTTGGCAATGGCGGCACAATTGTAAAAGGTATTATTACTGCATTACAGAATGAAATAGATATTATAAATTCTGATTCTGATGTGATTATCGGAGATAGTATTTCAAATGATAATTATATAAATGCAGTCAATAATAACGTTAATATAACTGTTAGTAACGGCGATTTGTTAAATGCCGGTGTTGACAAAACTCTTATAAAAACAGGAAAAGACCTGAACATTTCCGTTAAAGACGGTGATATTGGTATGACAGAAAAAGCTCTTGAAGGTAAAAAACCGGGATATAGCATAAATGCCTCCACAAGAGACAAAACTGAATCAATAAATATTAATGTTGCAGGGGTTATAACAGCAAGTGCTGAAAATGAAACAAAATCTGATGACAGACTCATTAACCTTACAGCTAAAAACTCTGATATGAAAATTAATCAGGTAAAAGCTGACGGAAATGTTATGCTGACGGCTGCGGAATGGGATACGGAAGACAGAAATCCGCCCCCCGGAGAGTACGATGAGGAAGATTACTTCACCGGTTATTCGATAATTAACGCTGCAAAAGATAAAACCCAGCCTAACGTTATTGGTAAAAATATATCTCTTATTTCCAGCAATAACATAGGTTCTGCGGATAATTACTTTACTTATCAGCAGACCGGAACTGCAGAGGATTATTTCAGCGCAGAAGCTGAAAATGACCTCTACGTTCAGGGTATGGGCGACAAGACTAACATCTGGCAGCTTATCACAAAACGCG
The DNA here is from genome assembly GCA_944322755.1 of Candidatus Gastranaerophilales bacterium. Classification (GTDB taxonomy): domain Bacteria; phylum Cyanobacteriota; class Vampirovibrionia; order Gastranaerophilales; family Gastranaerophilaceae; genus CALUPY01. Next base: position 52,813 of record CALUPY010000004.1, read on the forward strand.
GCAACATGGGGCTTGTCTTTGACGGAAATACAACAATCAGAGAACTAACTGCCGGCAAAGATATTCAGATAGTTAACAAAGGAGAAAATCTGACAATCTACGATCTTGGAAGATTACCTCATATGCTTAACCCTGAAGATGATTTGTTATATCCTCATGACAGAATTGAACTTTCTTCGGTAGTTCCTGAGACAATTAATATAGCTGTTCTTGATGCAAAAGGCGGAGATGATGCGTATTCAACATTAAACATCTATAATGCGTTCGTCAGAGGCACAGATGACGATAAGGCCGATGTGGTTCTTGCCGCAGACAGAATTATTGCTCACGCTTCTGAGGCTCCGGATTCTGTAGTATCTAATGCTGCACGTCCGGATGGCTTTGACGCAAGCGAAGGTCGTGACTATTATGATGACCCGTCTGATACAAATTCTGAAATATTGCAGGCAACCGGTTTCAATACATCGGGTGCAGGCTCTCAGTTGACGTTTGATATAACCGGTGTTTCTCCGGAAATAGTTGCGGCTGTGAATGAAGAAGTCTCAGGCAGAGATTACAATTCACAGGATGTTGTACAGACAATACACATCTTTAATAACGACTACGGCTTTACTGAAACCGTATACAAAGCTAATGACATAACGCTTTCACTGAACTCGGCGTCATCATCTCCGACAGATAACCGAGGTGCATTATTCAATACCTTCTATACAGATAATGCATACGTTGATACAAAAGATTTAAATCTTGATATGAAAGATGCTTTTGTAACAAATTACGGTGAGTTCAGAAACGGAAACAGAGGCGGTGACGGCGGTGCCCACGATGTTGGCGGCGGTTACAGATGGCTGACTATCGTGGACAATGACTATCAGAGAAATATATCATCTCTGTACGGTATAAATCTTACGACCCAGCTTTATACAAAACTGACAGGCTCTTATGCTCTACACATGGGTAATACTATTGACCAGCGTACAAAGGCACCTGTTGTATACTATAACCCTTATGAAGTTGTAAACCTTCCGAGAACGGAAAACAGCTTCTACAGATTGACGTTTAAGGATGACAAAATCCAAAAAACTACGACTACACCTGAGTTTGAGGATATAGACAAAGACACCTACAAACCGACAAAACGTCAGAATATAAGATTCTCACTTGCGAAAGATGATGAAGAAGTAAAAGTTGCAAACAAGAGAATCATAAGTATTCTAGACATATCAAAGGGCGGTCTTGCTGTAGAACACGACGGAACACTGCAAAAAGGCGAAGAATTTATGATAAATCTCTCTTATCATAATATTACCGCCACGCCTGAGGTCAGAGTTGTCCGTGTAAGCGGTAATAAAGCCGGATTGCAATTTATCAATATGGACAATGCCACGGCAAACAAGATTCTCTATATAAATCTGTTTGCGGCGCAGGATAATACAGACCAGACGTCGTCCAACAAAGCGACTATGGTGATTGAAAAACTATAATGTAAAAAAGACCCGGGAAATCGGGTCTTTTGTTGATTAAAAGATGATAATTTTGTAGTACTATCCTTTTATGAAAGAAAAAGAAATAATTAAATTAAATTTTAAAACTTATCCTGTACTTTTTTGGGTTAGTCTGTTAGTTATTATAGCTGCATGTTTCTGGATATTTGAAAAAGCGGCAATAATAATTATTATTGTATTTATATTTATTTTGTTTTTTTATGCGCCTCGGGTTTTAGATAAACTATCAGAGCGTTTTGGGTATGGAAATTCAGGGTTTTCAAATGCTGAATTTTACAGCAATTTAAAAATCTTAAAAATAGATTCAATTTCCATTCCTTTAGCTAATATACAAAAAATTTCAGTAGAAATAGACGGCATACCTCCGTATGATTATTTCGCAGATAGAAATGATTTTATTCGTTCAATGATGATTTATTCGACTGTTTATATAAGTTTAAAAAACGGCGAGGTTTTTGATTTTCCTGTAACATATCTTTTCGGACTTAAAAAAATTGTTGATTTGGCAAAAATGTACAATATATGTGTAGAACTTCCGGAGAACTATAAAAAAATGGTACTGGACAGAGTTAGAATAAAATATTTTTATCTTGCGTTATTTCTTGTACTTGCCGGTGCTATTTTGAGCATATTTTTGTAGTTTCTTCCTTTACCGGAGCGGGATTGTTCCTGTACCGGTACCAGAGACACATATCCATTAAAAGAAACGCCGTGTTTAGAAGATACAGCACTATGACAATATCTCTGCTGAAAAATATCTTGTGCAAAATTCCGCAGATGTAACCTAAGAGAATAAGATAAGAAAACGTTATGCTTTTTCCGTGAACGCATTTACATCTGTAGGTTTTGTATGCCGCAATAGGCCAGCTTATTCCGAAACAAACCATCATACCTGCTTCAAAAATACTCATTTTGCTCTCCTTTTAAAAGTTTATGTCCGCTGCGGTCTCGCTTGTATAAATGTATATGCGCTGCGAGTTTCGTCAACCCTGACAGTTTGCGGGTGTGACTCCTTGCACTTGCCGGCTGTGCCGGATTTGTTTTTAAACAACGAACTTGTTCATTGCACAGCTTCAATATGGAATCGGAGTCAGTTGACGATATGAAACTATTATTACTCTGAATTTTAAAAAATCAACGGGCAAAAAATATTTTTTTGCGTTTTACTATTAACAGGAAATAATTTCATGAAAATTACATTTTTACCCTCAATAAGATTTTTTAACGCATATCATAAACAGTCCCAAAACAAGACTGAACCTGATAAAAACTATTCTGTTTCCCCGGCTTACGGGTTGTATTATATGCCTTTGAGCTTTCACGGCAAGGTCGATGAAGAACTTATGAAAGCGGAAGGTGTTCATTGTCCCGTGTGCGGGATAAAAATGCTCTCTAAAGAGAAGTATTTGAATCTAATTGAAGAAAGCAAGAAAATAGAAAAACCTGGCGAGTTTTTTGAGTTTTTGAACAAAAATAAGGAATACATTCCGGATTTTTATTTAAAAATCATAAAGCATACAGAGGCAATGCTTGAAAATCCGAATGTACAAACAATGAATGATGTGTTTTTAAATTTGTCGAGGATATCAAAATCAAGGGTGAAAACATATCTTAGAAGAACCGCCGGAACTTTTACAACATTGAAAAATTACGGAAGCGTATCTGATGAAGACAGTAAAAAGCTTGAAATTTGTATTGACGAGTGTATGAAACCAACGCTTGAAAAAACGGCTAAGGTTTCAAAACTTTCGTACTATATGGATTTGTTGCAAAAAAATATCCTGACTTTAGACACACTAAGAAAAAAAGACATATATAGAGAATCAAGGGAAAGGCTGAAAGATGCTTTTTTGTATTCAGGCTTATTTAAAAAATCTTGGAACAATGGTTCTAATTTTAACGAAAATATTACATCTGAGCTGGTTTCACGTATTTTTTTACCGTCTTTAAAACGAACCGGAGCCTTGTTTTCTGATTTGAACAATAAAAAGTTTAAAGATGAAAATACGATTTTGTTATGTGGAGGATGTGAAAAAAATAACAAAGAAATAGTAAAAACGCTTAGATTGAATCCTAAAGTTAAGCAGAATATTAATATTTATTTGAAAGATATTTCAAAGTGTATAGCCAAAAGTGATATAGACCTTCCTTCTTCTTATCCGATAGAACAGGCGAAAAGTATAAGACGCCTGACGAGTATTGATATCGATATTCAGGAGCTTTTGGGTGTATTAAAAAGTAAAATTTTTGAGGAAAGACGTAGTGATATAAATTTTGAGGTGCTGAATTTTGAAGATGTTCCCTGTGCAAGCTGTGGTATACCGACGTTGACTCATGAGCAAAAAATAAAACTGTTGATCAGCATTGAAAGAGCCAAAAGTGATGAAGAACTAAATTCAATAGTAGAAAAGAATAAAAGATATTTGCGTCCTGAGTTTGTTGAGATATTGGATGAATATAGGTATATTACCTCAAAATTTCCGAATATGTCACAGGGCGATATTATAAAATTATTGCAGAGTAAAATGGATTTATCAATGGATATTATTATACTCGATACGGTGGATTTGATAAAAAAACATGCGGAAGATATTGAATTAAATCAAAGTGACAAAAGATTACTCAATAAATATTTAAATAACACAAAGAATAAATTTTTGAATAAAGAACGTGAACTCTGGTTTCCTTACCGTGAATACAACACACTTATCGGTGAAACACTTATGAAGATGGAGAATCCGAGGAAGTTTGAATTAATAGATATTGCAAGGGGAGAACCAAGAGAAAAACATATAATAGAAACTATTCTATACTTACACCCCAATATTCTTTCAAAGATGAGTCCGCTTAAAGGTATGCTGCAGAATATGTTTAAGCAGTCTGTTATAACAGCTGATCATATTATGCCCCGTGACAGAAATGGGGGTAATGATAAGGAAAATATTGCAGCATTTTGCAAATTTTGTAATCGAAAAAAAACAGATATGCTCCTGAAAGATTATTACAATTTTAATCCACAACTAAGAATAAATATGCAAAAATATTTGAACAAAGTAGTCAGATTAATAAAAACTGGAGTCCTCAAGGGATATGAGGATTATCCATCGCAATTTGCAGAGAATATAAAAAATCTTACGAGTAAAAATCCAAAGCCGATAATCCTTAAATATCCACGTGTTGGAAAAAAAGATTAACTTTTTATTCAGTACGCATTTGGAAAGAGTCAAGTTTTTTGTTGGATTCTAAAAAAATCCTACGTTAATTATTGTTCTATTTAATTTGACGTTTCAAATTATTTTTAACTCCCGCGAGAGGTCCATTGTTAGGTGCACGAAAATTCTGGTAATATTTTTTTGCATAAGTAAACGGGAATCTCGGAATCCAGCCGAGTTTGACAAAAACAGACACTCCTTCGACACCTTGAGAAAACATAAGTTCATCAATTGTATCTTCATATGCAGGAGATATTGATGATAGTATTTTAAGTATATAATCTGCTGCGGTAACTACGGAATATCCGGACACAAGCCCTGTGTTTACCACCAAATCCGTAACTTTTACATCAGTGTCATTTATTCTTACTTTTCTTGTGCCTTCAGGAAGTACTTCGTCTTTGTCTGTGATTTTTTCAAGTTCATACCATTTGCCTTCATATTGGATTCGCATAATTTTAGGACTGGGCATATATATATCATCAAATTCGTTTTTTAAAAGTACTTCACCATTAAAATCAGTAATTCCGTATTTATAATTTTTGCAAGTCAAAAACATCTGTCCGAATAACGGTTCTATAGAAGAATATTCAGGCGGGATTATAACATTTCCTTCTTCATCATATAGACCATAGTCATAATCGTTACCTAATTTTACATATTTTCCGAAAACTCTTTCAACATGACGGAACCTCGGCTCGATTATAAAATTTCCGTCACAATCCATCAGTCCGTAACGGTTTTTCTTTAAGGCTATCCATGATGTATTACCTACTCTTACCAGCATTTTATAATCAGCGTCAGTAATATTGTCCCCGTTTTTTAATTTCAGCCCGAATTTTCCGTCTTCATTATAAACTTCTATATCAGACATCTTGTTTGCAGTGACGAAAGTGCTTTCTGATGAAGCAAAAGCGCAGCCTTGTAATATTAAAAATAAACCTGTTAATATAAAAATCTTTTTCATAATGAGATAATAGCATGATTTTATAAAAATTGTTATGCTATAATTTTTATCAAAATAGGGTTGGATGGAAAAATATGAAAATATCAGGAAAATTTAAAGTTTTAACAGCAGTTATAATCTTTGCGGCAATACTTATCAGTATACCTTTTGTTTTGTATTTAAAGGTTTTGCCTTATGCGGTTTCTAATAAAGATGTTCAAAATTATGTTGTAAAAATAGTTAAAGATATGACGGGTGCGGATTTGCAGCTCAAAAATCCTGAACTGATTACAATCCTTGCTCCTTCTTTGAGTTTTAAAACTGATAAAATTTTGCTAACAAAAGAACAAGAAAAACTGCTGGAGATAGACAAACTTCATATAAATCTTTCTTTTGCTGATATTTTGAAACATAAAATCGAACTTAAAAAGGTCGGTATGGACTATGTCTTTGCCGATGTTAACAAACTGACTGCACTTATGCCCGAGCAAGAGAAAAAAGAACCAAAGAAGAGTGACTGGACAGTCGGATGGTTTAACTCTCTGTTTTATATCAAAAAATTACAGATTTTATATAAAGCAGAGCCTGATATGTTTGTTAAAGTTGACGGAAATAAGCTTATCATTTCAGATAAAAGAGAGCCCAAATACGTTCTTTTCCATTTTGACGTAAATATAAATAAAAACAAAGAGCATTTATTTTTTGCACTGGACGACAGAAAAAGCGTTTACATTAAAGACAGAAGACTCAATATCGACAACTGTATATTCGATATAAATAATTCCAGAATATATATAAACGGAACGTCAGATGAAAAAAATAAACTCAATATTAATGTCGCATCTCACGATTTTGATTTAAAAAACGGAGTTTCATTATTGGAGTCGAATCTTTTTGTTCCAAACGGCAAAGAAATGCTTTCGTTCTTCAAAGATATTAAAGGCAAACTGGATTTTCAGATTAATCTTTCAAAAGACGGTCTTAACGGAGATGTTTTTGTAAAACAGTCTTCTCTAAAAGTTATACCTGTAAATAATCTGCCTATTACCGTAACAAAAGGAAAAATTCATTTGACACCCAAAACTATTTATTTGAGTGATTTTAACGGTTATTATGGTAAAAATTCTGTAAAAAATAAAGTCACAATGACAGGTTCAATAAAGGATTATACAAAATCTGTCAACATGTATATAGAAGCCTCTGGAAAGGCTACAAATGAACTGACAAAAGACTATATCTCGAAACTTGTCGGTTGTCCTCTGACTCTAATCGGTGATGCAGGGACAAAAGTGATCGTAAAATCCATCTATAATAAAATGGACATAACTGTTATGTCCAAACTGGCAAAAGGTCAGGATATACTTGTTGCAGGTGCATCTCTCAGTCCGACAGGATGGGATAGAGCAGTTAAAGCTGATTTTCATTTTGAAAATAATATTTTAGATATTAAATCCATAAACTACTATATTGCATCGGTTCTTGACAAAAATTCAAAGGGAGTTAAGCCGATATTAACAATAGACGGCGTTGTGGACTGTTCTACACTTATAGTTAAAAGATTAGGATTCGAAATACCTAATCCCTTGCCCAGTGAGTTTTTGAATGTGCTAATTGGTCAAAAACTCTTCAAAGGCGGTAAAATTGCAGGTAATCTTCAAATGATTAATACCGGCAAAGTCCCTTATCTTGACGGTACGCTTTCTATGGACAAGGTGCGTATTCCCAGCCAGCGTCTGTCACTAAGGGAAGCAAAATTCACTACCTCAAAGCATAATATTCATATAAACGCTTTCGGCCGCTTTAAACGTTCAGAATATAAATTTTCAGGTGATATAAAAAATGAACTTATATTCCCGGTTGTCGTAAAAAATATACATCTGACAGTTGATAATATTGATGTGGAAAAAGTACTACTTTCAATGAATAAGCAAAACACCTCTGCTGTCAGTGCGGCACCTACAGAAACAGACGAAAAAACACTTGAAAATGCTGATAGTGCAAGTGATGATTCTTATACATTTGATACCGGGCTTTTGATAGTTGAAAGATGTATTTTTGAGCTGGTAAAAGGAAATTACAAAGATATAAACTTTGGAAATCTTAAAGCAAACCTTACACTAGACAAGAATGGAATTTTTGAGATACATTCCAATAAATTTGATTTTGCAGAAGGTATCTCGAGTTTGAAAGTCAGGTGCGACCTGATGAATCACAAATACAGTATAAGACTGGGTGTAAAAGATATAAATTCAGATTTGATTGCAACTACTCTGCTTGCTCTGAAAAAAGAAATAACGGGTAAAGCTATGGGACTGATTGAGCTAAACACTGATGATTCGTTCAAACTTAACGGAAGAATACAGTTTGATATAAGCCATGGCACGATTCAGAAAGTCGGACTGGTCGAATATGCATTAAAATTTGCAGCCCTGTTTAGAAATCCTTTGGCTATGATTAGCCCATCAACTGTTGTAGATTTGGTTAACGTGCCTGAGGGCGACTTTGACAGAATTCATGGGGATTTGCAGATAAAAAATAATGTCGTTGAAAAAATCATGATAAAATCTTCTGCTGCCCAGCTCAGCTCGTTTATTATAGGCAGGTTTGACCTCGAGACAAGAGATGCAACTCTTAGAATATATACAAAATTCAGCAATAATAACAAAGGTTTTGCCGGATTTTTGAGAAATATTTCCTTAAATAGTCTTGCAAATAGGGTGTCTTTCAAAAATGATGCAGAGGCAAATTATTATGCCGCAGAAATTGCACAGCTTCCTGACATTGATGCGGACGAAAAAGACTGTCAGATATTTTTAACAAAAGTAGATGGTGATGTTGAACATTTCAATTTCTTATCTTCATTGAAAAAAATAAAATAAGGCTACCTACAAAGTGCAAGAGGTTGTTCTAATTCAATGTAAATTGGCGTTCCTGCTTTGACTTTGTAATGAAGCCCGGGTGTAAAAGCTCCGAGAATCAGTCCGACTCCGCCGCCTATAGGCATACCAAACGCCATTGCGCCAATACCTACAGCGTTTCCAATATGACCAAGACAGGCAGAACCGATTGCAGCACCGAGCCCCGTACCTATACCGAACATTCCGACAGTATATGCAGCAGCCTTTCCTACAGCACTCAGGGGTGATTTCTTTAGTTCGTTATTTTTTGCATAAGGCAGAGCACATATGTCTATTGTTCTGCCGTCCGGCAGATTTATTTTGTCAAACACTATACAGACTTTAGCATTTCTGTTCATCCATTTTGGCTTTTCTATATATTTTATTGTTCCGATAATCTTTGTACAGGATGGCAATAAACAGCGCCCCTCTCGGGTGGATAATCCATCCTCCAGACAAAAATCTACGATATCACCGCATTGTACGGTTTTTGAGTTAAAATCCGAATTAAATATTATTTTTAAAACGTTATGAGGCATAATCACTGCTGCCGTGGGGGTAATTTTTACAATATTCACAGTAGAACCCTTATGCTGCTCCAAGTGTTCAATGATGAACGGTTCTTCAAGAGTACAATCCGCCAGCGCAAGATTTTGTATAAAAAACGTTATCAGAATTATACTGAGAAATTTTTTCATAAACTCAAATTAGCGCAAAATTTGAATTTTGGTATTAACCAATCACGTATTTATCAGAATGATTCAAAATTTTTTTACTATTTTCTTCTTGTTTTATGCCGGTTAGATAGCCTGGCATGAAATGAGCTACGGGTATTACTTTAGAAACCGTTTTGGCAAGGTTTGAGCCTGTTGTTGACATTGAGGTAACCAGACACAAATTGTCAATCTGTTCTGCCCAATCTTTCCAGTTTAGAGGCCTTTGTGATTTTTCACCGAAGATTGAAGTGTTAATTTTTTCGGAGAGCAAATTACCGCAAATAACTCCGGCAATAAGGCTTATGATTCCTGCTGAAAATTGAATCAGTTTTAATATTTTAGGAGAGTTTTTAAAATTTGTTCTGCTGTCTAATATTTTTTTGTTCAAATGTATGCCGCCCCCGACAAATAGACTCGGGATAATATAGTTGCCGATAAGCTGCACCATGCCTTCTTTTGCTTTTGATTTTATGTTATCTGTATCGGTCAGTGCTCCGCCAGCAAAACCTCCTGCTGTGGACGCGGAGGAAATAAATATAACATTTTTGTCATTAAATTCCGCTTTTTTTATTGTGTTAATAATTCTTCTGAAATGTCCGGCTGCATTTTTGTCTGCTTTTTTTGAAATTTGTATCAATGCAGCTGTTATGCCGATTGTGCTTCCGGCTGCAGATGCTATTTTTGTTACTGCAGATACTTTATTTCGTCTTTTTTGTCCGCAGTTAGTGTTTGCCGCTGTTTTGGGCATAAAATTGTTTACGGTTAGTGTCATTATATTTTACTTTCAATATAAAAATGAAAGTTTCCTTTTCTGATGTGATTCAACATTTTTAATGTACGACTCATTGTTAAACAAGTGGAAAAATTTTTCAATATCCGATAATATACTTTTAATCAAACTTAAAATTTTATTATCCTTCTGCTACTGCCTCCGCAATATGCGGTTCTACAGGCGGTGTGAGTTTAAGTTTAAGACCGTATTTGAGTATCCTTTTTATAACAGCTTTATCTTTTTCGGGCATGTTTTCATCAGGATTAAGGCTGTAGAGAAGTTCTTCGAAGTCTGCCGGTTTTGATTGTTCACTATATTCGTCAGAAATAACGCCTTCTTTGTCTACCCATTCTCCCACATTGTTAGTATATTCATTGACCAACTCTTTTATTTTTGACAGATTCAAACGTTTTTTTGCGGATATATCAATTGTTTTGTTGAGTGAATAGCTTTCATAGTGCCTGTTTTCTGATGGAAATTTTTTAACAAGTCTGAACAGTTCAATGTTGTTGCAAAGTTCTTCAAACTGCATTTGATACACATCAACGTTTCCCGTTGCTTCATACAAAACATCTGCAAGAGCCTGTTCCATAATAAGTGTATGGAGTCTTATTGCTACCGACAGATTCGTTTTCGGATAGACTACCATTTCTATGTTTTCTGAGGTGTTTTTTCTTATTTTGCAAGCCTGGTCAGCAAATTCATCTGCAGTGATATTATCGCTTGCTCTCAAGTCTCTTGCAATTTCATTAAAATATAGTTGTGTAAAGTGTTTGGAAATAAAGTCATATTTTTGCTCGTATTTGACTTTTGCCTGATATATTTCATTTTCATATTCAATACCGTGAACATCAAAATAGCAAGGTACATCTTTAAGATTTTCGGGCAGACGGTTTTTGAATTTCTCGTATAACGCTTTTTTTACTCCTATCGAAAAATTGTTGTTTACGGAAAACAGCATTGTTAAAGTTTTGCCGTAAGTGTTTAAATACGCTTCCAGCTCGTCGGATTTTTCTCCGGCATCAAAATAATTTTTTTTAATTTCTGCCATTTCGCTTTCATCTATATCTTCTTTGAGAATATGATAGCGTTTGGCAATATTTTTCGGGTCTATTTTTCTGTTTTTAACAGGAAATTCAAAAAATTCGTTCAGTTGATGGGATTTTATTTTTACGACCTCTGCACCATGTTGAATGTTATACAAAATAGTTTTCAGGTCTGTTGTTGAAAGTTTAAAAACAGCCGGGTTTTTAAGACAGTTGTATGCTTCAAACGCCATTGCCGTTTCTATTGCTCGGCTTATTCTTGCGGATTTTGGTGTTTCGGTTGTTCTGATTTTTGCTGAAAATTCTTCTTCTTGCGGTGTAACATATTCGCCTCTGAGCTGTTTTGTCCAGATGCGTACAAAGTCCTCAGGGGCTTCTTGAACAGTGTCGAAAAAATCTTTCCAGTATTCTTCCGGCATGTCAGATACTCCGAGACGTCCGTGGCTGCTGTAGAGTGACATAAAGTTTTTCATATAGTCCGGTCGTTCGTCAGCTTGTGAAAGTTGAGATACAGCTGCGGTTTTTTGCCGGTATTGCTGCTGCGTCTGGAATTTTGCAAGTTCCTTCATCCGCTGGTTTTTGTCTCTCATTATTTGTTTTTTCAGTTCTTCAAAAGTACCGTGTTTTATTGCCATTTTAATTTTTTGCTGTGAGAGTCGAATATTGTTTCCGAGCGTGATTGTATAGTCAGGATGATTTGCCCAAAATTCCGTCATTATCTCTGATTGAAACTGACTGAACTGTTCTGTTGAATACAGAAGATCAGCTGGTTTAAAGACATGTTTTTCTCTTAGAAAACCTGATAAATCTTTTATCAAATCAGTACTGTGGTTCCATGCATCAATCATCGTAAAGCGCAAAGGCTCTGAACCGGATTTCATTTTTGAAATGTAATCTGTCTTTTCTGCAGACGTCATATTTGCCCATCTGTCAACAAGACGCTGCATGCGTTTGAGGTGAAGTGTATCCTTTTCGGCCTCTGACAGGTTTGCTTCAAAGAGTTTGAGATTGTTTGTTGCCCATCTCACAAAAAGTTCATCCTGACTTAATTTTGAAGAGCCGACTTTAGTGTGTTGTTTAGGTTCCGGATTTTCTGTTTCGTTAATTGCGGCAGGTTGATTTTTTGTTTCTTTGCGCTGCTGCTTTTTAAAATCTTTTAAAAGGTCAAGGGCTGTCAGCTGGTCTGCTATCAGGTCGAGTTTTTGATTGTTTGTAAATGAATTCCACCAGGCTTCAAATTTTTCAACGGATTTTTTTGCACGGGCAGTTCTTTCCTCCGGAGAGAGCGAGTCCCAAAATTTTCTTTGCGCTTGGGAAATATTTTCTCCGACAAGGTCTGAATAGCCGTCTTTTGTATATCTCAGCGACTGCTGGTATTCAAATGGCGGCATTTTTATGCCGAGAGCTTTCAGAGTCGAGCTGTATACGTATTTTGAATCTTTGTGTTTGAATTTGAAGTCAGCTTTAAACTCGTCATTCAAATCATTTTCTAAGTCTTTGTTTATTTCATCAATTGTTTTTGCTTCCAGAAAAACTTTTTTCACAAGATATACTGTGAAATCTGAATTGTCTTTCAGTATGCTTTCACCGGACAGTGCAAGGAGTTCCGCATTTTCTTTAAATGACTGTAAAATTCCTCTGGTTGCTTTAGAATTTTCAGGTTCAATCAATTCTTCAAAAAGTTCTTCACCCTCAAAATATTTTTTTATATCATGTACATTTTTTGCATCATTAAGCTTTGAGAATGCTCTTTGCTGGGCTTGAATGGGAGTCAGACGGGATTTGTCATCAAGTGAACTTATGTATCTTTGCACGGTAACGGGCATTCTGTCTTTGTTCGTTTCATAAAATCTGTTTAGTCCCTTGTCCACACGCGCTTTGAATGCAATCAAATGGTCATTAAATTTTGATTGCAGAGTATAGGAAGATTTGACAATTTGTCTTTGTGTTATATTTTTTTCTCTGGTATTGTATTGTTTATATTTTGTATCGTTATTTACCGTTTGAAATTGTTCAATACGCATATCTTCCCTTCCTGTGACTTTTATAGCTTTTTTAAAACAGATGAAAATTGAAATTTGCCTAAATTTGCGTAATTTTGATATTTTTTAAATTTTATTTACAAATAAAACTTTTGAAATTCAATATTTATAATTAGAATAAAAAAATGTTAATTAAATATATATAAAAAATTTATTATAATTGTTGTATAATAATTCTATACCTCACTAAGCATATCAGATAGGGTCGCTAACATGCTCCAGATATTTAAAACACAAGAAGACAAAACCCTAAAAGAACTCACTATAGAGGAGTTTGATAAAGGAGCATGGTTTAATATGATTAAACCCACTGCTGATGAAATAAAAGATGTTGCGGATGCTTTAAATATAGAAGCGGACTTTCTAAGAGATTCTCTGGACTCTGAAGAAAGGTCACGTATTGAAATCGATGATGATAAACTTCTTATAATCACGAACGTACCTATTATGGAAGACGAAAACAGCTTTGATACACTGCCGTTAGGTATTATTATGACACCGAATAATATAGTTACGGTTTCATTAAAAGAAAACAGAATCATCTCTTTCTTCAATCAGGATACGGCAAAACTCTTTGATACAAAAGATAAAACAAGATTTATGTTCCAGATTCTTTTCCGTTCAACAAAATTTTATCTGAGATATCTTGAACATATAAACAGACACACGGAAAGAATAGAAGATGATCTCAGACGAACAATGAAAAACAAAGCCCTGTTTCAACTTTTGGCAGTACAAAAGAGTTTGGTTTACTTTACGACTGCACTTAAAGACAACGGACATGTTCTTGATAAATTGAGCAGGTTTAAAAAATTTCCGAGTTTCAGCACCTTCATGCATTACAATGAGGAAATTGAAGATTTAATGGAAGACGTTATTATTGAAAACAAACAGGCTATAGAGATGGTAGAAATGCACAGAAACATTTTAGAAAGCATGATGGATGCTTTTGCTTCTATTATTTCAAACAACCTGAACATTGTGATGAAGTTTTTGACGTCTGTAACAATTATCCTTGCCATACCTACAATGGTTTCGAGCTTCTGGGGTATGAATGTTGCAGTACCTCTGGGGCAGGATCATTATGCTTTTGTCTTGATATTATTGCTGTCATTGTTTTTTGCTGCAATTATCGGTATTCTGCTTGCTAGAAAAGGTTTGTTTTAAGCTATTTCAAAAATATTTTGACCCCTATTTGTCTTTAGTATAGAATTGTTACTATATAATAAGGAATAGAGGGAAATATGACTGAAGAATACAAAGATTCGCTAAACCTTCCGCAAACTACGCTGCCTATGCGAGCAAATGCGGCTAACAGAGAAATCGAGATACAGGAATTCTGGGCACAAAATCAGATTTATAAAAAGAATTTAAAACAGAGAGACAAAGAAAATAAATTCATCCTCCATGACGGCCCTCCGTATTTGAGTTCTGACAAAATTCACATCGGAACAGCTTTGAACAAAATTTTGAAAGACATTGTTGTAAAATACAAATCAATGTCGGGTTATTATTCTCCGTTTGTTCCAGGATATGACGGACACGGACTGCCGATTGAAAATGCTGTTGTAAAAACAATCAAAGGCGGCCGCAACGCTGTTTCGCCTTATCTTTTAAGATTAAAATGCAGAGAATTTGCATACAAAAATCTTATGGGTCAGGAAGATAACTTTAAAAGACTCGGCGTATGGGGAAACTGGGGCAGACCATATGTTACGATTTCTCCGGAAATAGAGGCTGAACAGGTCAGAGTATTTGGCGAAATGTACCAGAAAGGCTATATTGAAAAAGGTTTAAAACCGGTTTACTGGTGTCCTGATTGTGAAACGGCTCTTGCTGAAGCTGAGGTAGAATATGCGGATCATACTTCGACTGCTATTTATGTAAAATTTGAATTTGAAGAAAAAGCTGCAAAACTGGCATATTCAAAAGCCGGAGTTCAGACAGAAAAACCGCTGTTTGCTGTTATCTGGACAACAACTCCCTGGACAATTCCGTCTAACCTTGCTATTTGTTTGAATGCAAGACTTGAATACTCTCTTGTTGAGTATGAGGAAGAAGTATTTGTTGTCGCAACAGAATTGCTGAACTCTTTTGTAGAAGATGCAGAGCTTGAATCAGAGAAGGTAAAAGTTCTGGGCACAGTGGAAGGCTCTGATTTGGAAAATTTAAGAACAAGACATCCGCTCTATGACAGGGTAAGTCCTATCATTCTTGGCGATCACGTTACGACTGATGCAGGTACCGGATGTGTACACACCGCTCCCGGCCACGGTCTTGAAGACTGGGAAGTCGGTATGCGCTATGACCTTGATGTTTTGTCACCGCTTGATTCAAAAGGTTACTGGACAAACAAGGTGCCTGACCTTGAAGGTGTCCGTTATACAGATGGCAACAAGATTGTTATAGACAAACTATTTGAACATGATGCTCTTATTTCAAAGAAAGAAATAACCCACAGCTATCCTCACTGCTGGAGATGCAAAAAACCTGTTATATACAGAGCTACGCCCCAGTGGTTTGTTAAGGTTGACAGATTCAGAAAAGAGGCGCTCGAGGCTATTTCGAATGTTCAATGGATACCGGCTTCAGGCGAACAGCGTATATCAAATATGGTTGCATCCAGAAGCGACTGGTGTATATCCAGACAAAGAACCTGGGGGGTTCCGATTCCCGTATTCTATTGTAAAGATTGCGGAGAAGTTATTGTTACACCCGAATCGATAAACAGCGTAGCTAAAATATTTGAAAAAGAAACATCTGATGTATGGGTTAAATACGATGCAAAACATTTGCTGCCGCCGGGATACAGATGTCCAAAATGTCAGAATCACCATTTCTTAAAAGAAAAAGACATTATGGATGTGTGGTTTGACTCCGGCATTACTCACCGTGCAGTAGTTGAAAAGAGACATGAAGAACTCGGACATCCTCCTGTCGACCTGTATCTTGAAGGTTCTGACCAGCACAGAGGATGGTTCCAGTCATCACTTTTAACTTCTGTTGCCACAACAGGTATTGCACCATATCTCACAGTTCTGACTCATGGTTTTGTACTTGATGAAGAAGGCAGAAAAATGAGCAAGTCTCTGGGCAATACTGTTGCACCGCAGGATATTATAAAGTACTACGGTACAGATGTTCTGAGACTTTGGGCTGCATCCGTTGACTACAGAAATGACGTCAAAATTGGTGAAAATGCAGTTAAACAGATGGTTGAAATCTTCAAAAAAATAAGAAATACCTCGAGATTCCTTCTTGGAAATATTTATGATTTTGACCCGGAAAATGACTATGTATATTACAATGACTTGAAAGACATAGACAAATTTGCATTACACAAATTGAATACATTGATTGAAAATGTAACAGAGGCTTTTGACGCTTATGAGTTTTACAAGTACTTCCAGTATTTGCAGAACTTTGCAGCTGTGGATTTGAGTTCATTCTATCTGGATATTGTAAAAGACAGACTGTATACTGCAGGCAAAAAGTCGCTTTCAAGACGTGCTTGCCAGACTGTCCTTTATGAAATTTCACAGGCATTAACAAGAATGATAGCTCCTGTTATGCCGCATCAGGCCGAAGATATATGGCAGCATACACCTGAAAGACAAAAAGGCGGATTAGAAAGTATTCTGCTTGCAGATTGGCCTATATCCAGTGCAAAATGGCACAATGAGGAACTAGAAAAAGAATTTACACAGATTCTAAAACTAAGAGAAATTGTATCAAAAGCAATTGAACCTCTCCGCGCAACAAAACGTGTCGGAAGTTCGTTAGAAGTCGCTGTATACATTCAAGGCGGCGACAAAAAGCTTTTGAATTACTACGAAGATGAACTTGCGAATATTTTCATTACGTCACAGGCGTTTGTTGTTGATGAAGCACCCGCAAATGCTGTTTATAAATACGAAGAAGAGGGCTATACGATTTATATAGCCAAAGCAATCGGTGAAAAGTGTGAAAGATGCTGGAAGTATCGGGAGCTCGGTACGGACGGTTCGCATCCGACGCTTTGTGAAGAATGTGCACAAGCATTGAATGAAAAATAAGAAAAAGCCCCGTGAGGGGGCTTTTTTTGTTAGTTAGCACAGCTTTGATAGCCCAGAATGCTGAATGCTGCAATTTTTTCTTCATAAATATTCAACCACTCATACATCGGACTGTCTATGCTGCAAGAGCATTCATCAGTGTGTTTGCATACTGATGCGTTTTTCAGAGTCAAAACGTGTTTCATATTGTTTTTATCGTCGTTTACCAATGAACCAAAAATTTTAAACGTATCAGTGAATATCACTACCTCCTGAATACCTCCGGCCATTTCAGATACTTTGTAAATTTTTTCAATCATGTCGCTGCTCATATTTTTTCTCCTTTTTTATACCTTATTATTATTAATTGAATCACTCCTTTTTTTATCAACATACTGGATATACTCACCTGTCGTTAATAAAAGCAGAAATCTGGGTTCTGTAAAAATAATAAATATTTTCAGATTAACTGATTTTTGAAACAAAATCATTCATATGGCGGATACTCGAACGACCTTTCGTATGAAATGATATTGTTAAGTAATAGTATGGGGATGAAGAGGTTCCAAATTGAATTTTCCGGCAATAATCGCGATTGTATTTGCTGTTTTAATAATTATGTGCGGACATCACTCCGACTCTACGGCAATGATTTCACTTATACAGCCTTCTGCCGTTCTAATCGTACTTGGCGGCACTTTTTGCGCATCAATATTGAATTTTAACCTTTCTACCCTCAAAAATGCTTTTATTGCATCTCTTGACGTGTTTTCAAACAAACATCCCTCGCATATAAAAGTAATCGATGAAATTATTTTTCTTTCACACCAGTCTAGAAAACAGGGGCTTTTGTCATTGAACCAGTATATAGACAGTATTCACGATCCATTTTTAAAACGCGGCGTTCAGCTGTCAGTCGATTACAACAATCCTCAGATGATTTACGATATATTAAAAGCAGAAATATCATTTACCGAAGAAGAAGAGTTGATAAACTCCAGAGTTTTCGAGGCACTAGGCGGATATGCTCCGACTTTTGGGATTGTAGGAGCTGTTATGGGGCTTATACAGATTATGAGCTATATCCAGCAGCCTGAAATTCTTGCTCAGGGGATTGCAACAGCATTTGTTTCAACCTTGTACGGAGTAGGATTTGCAAATCTGCTGTTCCTTCCGATTGCCGGAAAACTAAAGCTAAACCTCAGGGAGAAAGTTTTACTGCAGGAAATTATTCTCCAGGGAATTGTTTCTATTCAAATGCAGGAAGCTCCGATGGTGATTGAAGAAAAGCTGCTTGCTTATTTAAAATACCACGACAGAGAACATAATCTTAAACAAATATACGGACATAAATAAATGAGAAACGACTATTACTCAAATTCTAATGACTATATAAACCGCTGGGTCATATCCTATGCGGATTTTGTCACAATGCTTCTAGCCTTGTTTATGGTTATGTTTGCGGTTAACGGAATGGATTCAAAACATATCAAAGATGTTAATCAATCTATTGAAAAAGTTTTCACCCAGCAGTCACAAAATGATAACACTAAACAGGAAAATGTTAAGAATTCTGAAATTTTAGAAAACGGTGAATCAATCCTGGAAAACAACGGAAAAACAGTTCTAGAAGGCAAAGACGGGATTTTAGAGTCCGAACAGATTCTGGAAAAATTAAAAGATAATATAGATATAAATACAAAAACAACGCTGCTAAAAGAGCCGCGGGGTGTGGTTATCCGGCTGAATGATACCATGCTTTTTGATCAGGGTTCTGCTATAATAAAACCAGAGGCTTTATCGACACTGGAAAATATATCAGCAAAGCTCAAAGAATTTGACAATCCTGTTCTTATTGAAGGACACACGGACTCAACTCCAATTAAAAACGCAAAATATCCTTCTAACTGGGAATTGTCAACAGCAAGAGCTACGAATATAATTTCCTACCTTATAGAAAAGCAGAACTTCCCGCCTAACAGGCTGTCCGCCGTAGGATACGGTGAATATATGCCGGTTGCGGACAATAACAATTCAGAAAATAAAGCAAAAAACAGAAGAGTTGATATAATAATTCTTAGTTCGGATAAGAAGTAATTGGAGATTGGGATATGGCAAAACCACAAAAAAAAGAAGATACAAAACCTGAAAAGGATAAGCAACAGCAGGATGGAGGCGGTTCTAATTCCATCATAATTAATATTGTAACGACTGCAATTATTTGCGTGATTTTTATCGGGGTAAATTATTTTCTGCAATCTAATTTGCTCACCAACCATCTTAAAGCAGTAACAGCAGAACAAACAGAAGAAGAGTCTGAAGAAAATCTTGACAAACCGCAAAAGGGACTTGTTGTTGAACTGGGTGATTTTACAATGAACTTGAGCGATATAGAGCCAAGAAGATACCTTAAAGCAGAGGTGGCAATTGAAGTAACAAATCCTGAACCAGTTGCAGAAGAAGAACCCAAGAAAGAATCCGGTGGTCATGGCGGACATGGTGCACCTGCTGCGCCGAATCCCAAAGATGCCATTATCGAAGAGATGGAACAGTATAAACCTGCAATCAGAGACGCTATTATTACGGTTCTTTCGAGCAAAACCTCTGATGAACTGTCAACTACAGCCGGCAAAGAGCTTGCAAAACAACAGATTGCAGAATCTGTTAACGGCATATTTGACGGAGAAAGAGAAGTTATTCGTGTCAGCTTCGGACAATTCATTATGCAGTAGAGGAGACTAAATCTAATGTCTGATTCAGAAAACTTTAAACAAAATGCAGGTCTTGGCGACAGTATGTCAGGGCTGCCTTTTGATGCAACAGACAGAGATATGTTTCTAAATATATATGATGCTGCAGAAGAATACAAAAAAGGCTACAAGCTATATAATTTCAGACGTCCTGATAAATTCTCCAAAGACCACTTAAGAGGTTTGCAGGATATTCACAGAGAATTTTCAAGACAGCTTGCTCTTGTTCTCACTGCATACCTGCGTATGCACCTTGAAGTGGATGTTGTGTCAGTGGATCAGCTGACTTATGACGAGTTTATGCGCTCTATCCCGAATCCGCTCTCCATTGCGATTTTTGAACTTAACCCGCTGCCGGGTCAGATTCTTCTGGGTATAAGTTTTGAAGTTCTCTCCAGCATGGTTGACCGTATGCTCGGAGGTGTGGGTGCTGTAGAGGCAAAGGCTAGAGAGCTTACAGATGTAGAAGAATCTCTTGTGAAAAAAATGATTGAAAGAACAATTCAGACACTCGAAGAGGCATGGTCGCACATTATTCCTGTTGAAAGCCACCTAATCGGTATGGACAATAACTACTCGGGCATTCAGGTTGCAACTCCCGGAGAAATCGTTGCACTGATTACACTCGAAGTACATATTGCAGGACGGCATTACGGATTAATAAATCTTTGTTTCCCATATCCTGTACTGGAAAATGTTCTGTCCCAGTTAACGACTCAGCATATTTTCCAAACGAAAGGTATTATTGCAACCTCGGAAGAACGCCAGAAGATGATAGAAAAACTGAATACTTCTTTAGTTGACATAAACGTGCTTTTCGGGCAAACAGATATCACAATGAGAGACTTTTTGGATTTAAAAGTCAATGATGTTATAAAACTCGACAATTTTTCAAATGAAGATTTGATTGTAAAAGTCAATAATGAACGTAAATTTTATGCAAGACCGGGACGAATAAAAGACAAAATTTGTGTTAAAATAACCGATAGATATGATTACTATGTAAATGCTCTGAAACGCTATTTTTAGAAAGGATTTCCAATGTCAGAAGATAAAATGCCAAATGATGATTTAAATAACGAAAACATACAGGATTTTTCTAATGATTTTAATACAGGACTTCCTGAAGAGAATAGCCCTATATCTGATTCTGTTAACATTCCTCCTGCGGATGATTCCTCAAATTCTGAACCGCAGAAATTTGATTTTGAGGAAGTAACAAACGATGAACACCCCGGAGAAGTCAGACTTGAACAGGAATCTAACATTGATGAGCCGGTTACGGTGAGACCTGTTGAGTTTGCACCTTTTGACAGTTATACACCTACAAATACAGATACAAACAGAAACCTTGAACTTTTGATGGATATTAAACTGGAACTTACTGTTGAACTCGGCAGATGTCACCTGCCGGTAAAAAAAGTTCTCGAACTGACCAGAGGCTCTATTATTGAACTTGATAAGGTTGCAGGTGAATCAGTTGAACTCTATGCTAACGGCAAACACGTTGCAAACGGTGAAGTCGTAGTTATTGAAGACAATTTTGGACTTAGAATTACGAGTATTACGGATCCGGAAGAAAGAATCAAAAGCCTGTAAGCTCTTTATCCATTGCCTCAAAAACTTTTCTAAGAACTCCGCCATGCTGTTTCAGCAGATTATCGGCAGCGGCTGCGTCAATATTGTATTTCACCCGTAAAATTGAACATTTTACATCATAGTTATTTTCCGTGAGAACTTTTAACGCTGTTTCTTCACTGCAGTTTGCAATAGAAGCCACGATTCTTTCTGCTCGTTTTTTAAGTTTGTCATTCGTGGGCTTAACATCTATCATGTAGTTTTTATAGGTTTTTCCGATTTTTATCATGGATGCTGTAGTCAGCATGTTAAGCACCATTTTTTGTGCAGTGCCGGCTTTCATTCTTGTAGAACCTGAAATTGCTTCAGCTCCGGTATCAACAAAAATAAAACAATCCGAAAAATCTTTCATTTTTGCATTCTTATTGCAGGATAATGCAATAGTTTTGCAGCCGATATTTTTTGCGAGCTCAAGTATTTTTACCACATAATTTGCATTTCCCGACGCGGAAATACAGACGATTGTATCATTTTTATTTATATTTTTTTCACGGAAATCTTTCTTAGCCAGCTCTGCCGAATCCTCCGCCCCTTCAACAGCAGTTTTTATTGCGGTATCGCCTCCTGCAATTATTCCCTGAACCATCGACGGGTCTGTGTTAAAGGTAGGAGGACATTCGGATGCGTCCAGAATTCCGAGCCTGCCGCTTGTTCCGGCGCCAAAATATAACAAGCGGCCTTGGCTTTGAAAATTACTGCTTATAATATCAACTGCCTGCGCAATTTGCGGCAGCGCTTTTTGTACAGCTTGTGCAACAGTTAAATCCTCATTATTTATAAGGGTTACAATACCCAATGTATCTGTTATATCAATATTTTCCGTATTTTTATTCAGAGTTTCCGTAGATATCAAATTATTCATCCTTACACTTTCAATAAGCTATTTCACCCATTATGACTTTTTTCTTTGCGCCCGTACAGGAAGGAACATTGTTCGGAATTCTTTCGAATGTACAGTATCCTAACAGAGCAAAGGCAATTGCCTCTTTTAATTTGTCGTTTATATTAAAATCAACGTGAGTTTTTACAGGAATATTCCCAAAATATTTTTTCAAAAGACCGGTTAAAAATCTGTTATATGCACCGCCTCCGCCTAATACAATTTCTTGGATTTGCGTTTTTGGGAATACAAAATTTTTATATGCCTCAAAAATAGTTCTTGCACTCAACGCTGTAACAGTCGCAATAATATCTTTCCTGTCCAATGGAGCATTTTGTAATATTTTTTCTGCATATAAATCATTAAACAATTCCCGCCCCGTTGTTTTCGGCGGTATATGTAAATAGTAGGGTTCATCTAAAAGTATCTGCAGCCAATCCTCATCAATAATTCCTGAACATGCAATTCGTCCGCCTTTGTCATAAGGAAGGTCAAAATATTTTTTCATACAATAATCAATAAGCATATTACCCGGGCCGGTATCAAATGCAAATGTTTCACACTCCGGCGATAAGACCGTTACATTGGCGATTCCTCCGATATTTTGTATACACCTTGGTATTTTCCGCCCGAACATAATTTCATCCGCAAAAGGTACAAGCGGTGCACCCTGTCCTCCGGCCGCAATGTCTCTTGTTCTGAAATTTCCGACAGTTGTTACCCCGGTATTTTCCGCAATTACAGAAATATTACCAATCTGAAGAGTAGCTCCTGTTGAAATCTCTGATATAGTTTCTGGTTTTGGCGTATGAAATACAGTTTGGCCGTGTGTTGCAATGTAATCCACATCTTTAGTTTTCAAACCGGATTTCTTTATTAATTCATTTGCACATTTTGCAAACAGCCTGCCGACAACAAAATCCATATAACATATATCATGAGTTGACCCTTTATTGTTTGCCAGATTCAAAAGCTTTTCGCGGATTTCTTGCGGATAATTTAATGTATGGTTTGTTAGAATTTCAAATTTGAAATCATCAAATATCTTGAGCAAACAAGCATCAATGCCGTCCATTGACGTACCTGACATCATGCCTATGGCTGTTTTATAGTTTTTCTTCATAGGCTTCATTATACTCTTTAATAACAAATTTTAACAAGCTGCTTCTCAAAAATCTTTGCTTGCGTTAGAATAGTTACACTATGAAAGATATGTTAGATAAAATTCTCGAAATAGAGAAAAAATATATTGAATTGGGTACAACCCTCTCTGACCCTGCTGTTATCCATGACTATGAAAAGTTCAGAGACCTTTCAAAGCAGCGAAAAGCAATGGAAGAAACAGTTGAAGTATACAGAGAATGGAAAAAGAACGAAGAAGCTATTTCTGACGCAAAAGAACTTATAAAATCAGAGTCTGATGAAGAAATGAAAGAGTTTCTAAAAACAGAAATGGCTGAAAACGAAAAAAGAAACCAGGAACTCGAAGAAAGAATGAAAGTTCTGCTGCTTCCAAGAGACCCGATGGATGACAAAGACATTATGCTTGAAATCCGAGGCGGTGCAGGCGGTGATGAGGCGAATATCTTTGCCGGTGATCTTATGCGTATGTATTTAAGATATGCTGACAAACAGGGCTGGCAGACAAAAATTCTCAGTATGACCGAATGCGAAGCAGGCGGCGTGTCAGAGGTCATTATTTCAATGAAGGGAGACAGTCTGTATTCAAAATTAAAATATGAATCAGGTGTACACAGAGTACAACGTGTTCCCCAGACAGAATCCCAGGGGCGTGTTCATACATCTACGGCTACGGTTGCAGTTATGCCCGAAGTTGATGATGTGGAAATTGAACTGAACCCTGCAGACCTTGAAATTTCGACCGCACGTTCAGGGGGAGCAGGCGGACAAAATGTTAACAAAGTTGAAACTGCTGTCCGCGTATTTCATAAACCCAGCGGTATAATGATTTTCTGTACTGAAGAACGTTCGCAATTACAGAACAAAGAACGTGCACTCCAGATTTTAAAAGCAAAATTGTATGATATAGAAACCCAGAAACAAATGCAGGAAATCACCGACTTAAGACGTTCACAGGTCGGAACCGGCGACCGTTCGGAACGTATAAGAACTTATAATTTCCCGCAGGGCAGACTCACAGACCATAGAATAGGCCAAAATCTTAATGTTTGGACTGTTATCGATGGTGATTTGGATGAGTTGATTAACCTTCTGATTGAGCATGACCAGAAGCTGAAATTAGAGAAATTGGCGCAAATAGGATGATTATAGAACATCAACATATTATAGCGTTTTTATTAACGCTGATTGCAGGACTGGCAACAGTTCTTGGCGGTACTGTTTCATTTTTCGTTAAAAGAAGCAATCTCAGAATGCTGGCAACTGGTCTGGGATTTTCTGCTGGTGTTATGATTTATATGGCATTGACGGAAATCTTAAAAGATTCACGTTCCTTTACCGAAATATATTTCGGTAATAAAGCTGCACTGATTACGTTTATCGGCTTTTTCTGCGGAATTATTCTTGCCGGTATGATAGATTATTTTCTTCCTGCGCACTTTGGAGATGAGTTAATTGATAAAAGTCCCGAGCATATAACAGAAGAAGATGAAAAAATTAAGAAAGCAGGTTTACTGACCGCCATTGCTATTTCATTACACCGTTTTCCTGAAGGGCTTACGATGTTTCTTGTCGCAAGCACAAATGTAAAACTCGGGATACCATTGGCTATTGCTATAGCTATACACAATTTGCCTGAAGGCATTGCAATAGGGCTCCCGATGTATCATGCAACAGGCAAAAAGAGAATGGCAATGCTGTTTTCTTTAATTGCCGGCATTTCCGGTCCAATTGGCGCAATCATAGGTTTTGGACTTATAAAAATATTTATGCCTCAAATGGCAATAGGTATTTTGTTTGCAATAGTTGCTGGAATCATGGTCTATATATCACTGGATACACTCCTTCCCACAGCGAGAGAGTACGGCGAAAACCACGATGTAATGGCAGGAATTTTTGCCGGAATGTTTTTTATCGGCGCGGGATTATTGCTCGTTTAAATAGCCGTTCGGATGGTTTTTATGCCAGTTCCAGGCCGTTTCTATTATAGATTTAATATCTGTATATTCAGGCTGCCAGCCCAGTATAGATTTTGCTTTTTGGCTTGATGCCACTAGCACTGCCGGGTCTCCGTCCCGACGCGGTGATATTCGAACAGGAATCGAATGATTTGTAACCTGTCTGCAAGCCTCTATAACTTCTTTAACACTAAATCCGAGTCCGTTTCCTAAATTGAATATATCACCTTTCCCGCCGTTGTTTAGATATTCAAGAGCCAGAATATGGGCTTTAGCAAGGTCTGAAACATGAATATAATCTCTTACACAGGTGCCGTCTTTTGTATCGTAATCATCTCCGAAGATGCTGATTTCTGGTCTTTTGTCGTTAGCTGTCTCTAATACAAGAGGAATCAGATGTGTTTCAGGTTTGTGGCTTTCGCCTATTTTTCCGCTTTTATGCGCACCTGCTGCATTGAAATATCTAAGTGCGATATAATTCAAATTGTATGCAGCAGAACTCCATCCAATCATTTTTTCCATAGCAAGTTTCGTTTCACCATAGGTATTTGTCGGACATGTCCTGTGCGTTTCAGGAACAGGTATGCTCTCCGGTTCCCCGTATGTTGCGGCAGTAGAGGAAAAGACAATATTTTTTACTTTGTTTTTGACCATTGATTTTAACAGAACCATTGTTCCGTAAAGGTTGTTGTCATAGTATTTCAGGGGATTTGTCATACTTTCTGCAACAAGTGCATCTGCCGCAAAATGAACAACAGTATCAATATTTTCTTTTTGAAACAATGAATCGAGAAAAATTTGGTCTCTTATGTCGCCTTTGTAAAATTTTGCCAGAGGGTGAACTGCTTCAATATGCCCGTTTTGCAGATTATCGGCAATGACTACCTCATAATTGTTCTCAATAAGTTCATAGACAGTATGAGAGCCGATATATCCTGCTCCGCCTGATACCAAAACTTTCATTGTTCTATTTCCTTTATATTTGATAAACTAATCATTAATGTATCGCTTTTTCCCAGCAATTTTAGTAAGTTTTTATATATACAGTCGAACTTATTAAAAAAAGTCCATTTCTTTTGTCCGCCTTTATCTCCCTTAAATATCCAGTAAAGGTGGTTTGCCAGACCAAAACGCTGAACCGGTTTTATATAATTTATTTTAACTCTGCATTTTGAAACCAGTCTTTGTAATGTCTTTTTATTAAAACAAAACAGATGGCAGCTCCAATGGGTAAAATTAGTGAAAGCACGGCATTTGTATACAGAAATCAGTGCGTCATCTTCGTTCGGAACTTCAATTATAAGTTCCCCTCCATCGTTCAGCAAACCGAGAAGTTTTGTGACAACTTTTTCAGGTTCATCCAAATGCTCAAGTACGTGAAACATTGTAATAATATCAAATTTTTTATCTACATCATCCAGAGTTTTGTAGACACTAAGAGCATTTTTTTGAAAAAAATCAAATAAAGTTTCCTGCTCTTCGACGCCGTAAACATCGGCAATCTCTTTAGCATACAACAAAAAACCGCCTGCGCCGCAGCCAAAATCCAACAATGTTTTATTTCTGATTTTATGCTTTAACTGTTCAAATCTTCTTATATCATCTGTTTTTGAGGCAACAAGCCATTTTTCCGGTTTGAAATTAGAGGAATGCATTTTCCCTCTTTGGTAAAAATCCCGTGATATATGCTCAAAAGACGACAAAAAAACAAGCGAACAATTATTGCATTTTAATACTTTTAAATCCTTGCTGTCTCTAAGATTGTATTCTGTTTCCGTGATATTTTCGCTTCCGCATAAACGGCATTTAATCTTTTCCTGCTGGTTCATAATATGCTTATTTTAGGTTATTTATAAAAGAAAATCAATTTTCTGATAAAATAAAAAGCAAAGGAGTACTTATGAAGGTTTCCGGAATAAAAGGATTTTATGAAAATCACATAAAACCGCCGTACAAACAAATAGAATACACAGGATATGCGGCTCTCACCACTGCTGCATGCTGCTTTGTAAAAACAAAACCTAGAAAACTGCACAAAACATTCGGCATTCTCACGGGAATATTTTCGGCTGCGCATTTAGGACTGATTAAATATTATCAGTCATTCAGAGCGGCTGCAAACAATAATAAAAAATGATATTAAAAATATTTGACAATTACAGAGTATAATTTGTTTTTAATAAAATATTATTTATAATAGAATTAGATAGTAAATTTTTGTAAAAAATGCAGATACAAGAAATAACCGAAAACAAAAAACAATATTTGGATTTACTGCTCGTTGGCGATGAGCAGGAAAGTATGATTGATAAATATCTGGACACAGGTACAATGTTCGTCCTATTTGATGAAAATCCCAGAGCGGTATGCGTTGTTGTTCAGAAATATCCGACTGTCCTTGAAATAAAGAATCTGGCTGTTTTACCGGACTATCAGAACAGAGGATACGGCAGCTATATGTTGAATCATGTTTTTAAAATGTATAAAGATAGAATGAACACTATACTTGTCGGAACCGGTGAAAACGAAAAAACGATATCTTTTTATATAAAAAACGGATTTGTTTATTCACACAAAATAGAAAACTATTTTGTCGAAAATTATGACAAACCTATATTCGAAAACGGCAGGCAGCTAAAAGATTTGATTTATCTTAAACTATCGTTTCAGCAGTTTTAGTTTTGATTTTGTTTCTTTGTCTACCCTGAATGACTCGCATATTTTTTGAATAGCTTTATTGTATGTAAAATTATCAATTCCGGTTGTCTTCAAAAATGTCAAAGTTTCATTCGGAAATTTTATAAAGCAAATAGAAATCAGCCACGCAGCACCCATTTGGGCATAATATTTGTCTGATTTAAAAATATTGAGAAGAGAAAATATTTCATCAAGATAATCTTTTTCAATAAAATAATTCAGCATCATAACATGTGAAAATCGTATTTCATACTCCTTGTCTGAAAAAGCATATTTCTTTATAAAATTCCACATAACAGGTTTGTTTTTGTTCGTATATTTTAAACTGCAGCAAAAGCAGTCACACACAGACCAGTTATCTATTTGGGGTATAAAACCCGCAATCTTTTCTAAAATTTCAGAACAGTCTTCTTCTTTTAATAAACCAATTACCATGCTCTGTAGTAATTTTTCTTCAAAATACAGCGGTGAAGTACTAAGAAAACTTTCTCTATCTTCCTTGTATATTTCCTTTGCAATTTTTCTCAAAACCGGAAGCCTGACGCCGAGAATATTATGGACACCAGGAAGCAGAGATGATGAAAATTCCTGATAATTTTTATCCGCTTCAAGAAGAAGTCTTTTTCTTATTTTTTCTGTGGTTTTCATTAGATTTTTCCGATTGCAGATTATCAGAAACTGCTAATTTTGCAATTTGTCCAAAAGCTGTTTTATTTCGAGAATTTTTTCTTTGGCTTCTTCTTTATTTTCAAAAGAAGAGGCAACACAGTTTTCCAGATGCGTTTTTAAAATATTGCTTTCTACATGTTTTATTGCCGAGCGAACAGCTTTAAGCTGAATAATGATATCCGGACAGTATCTCTGTTCTTCAATCATTTTTTTTATCCCCTCTAACTGTCCGATTGCACGGTTCAGACGAGGGATTTCGTGTTTATGGCTGGGATTTTCTGTATGATTTTCCATAATCCAATTATACACAAAAAACGGGGAAGGTAAACTTCCCCGCTGCTTTTAAAAAGTTCTTTACTTTTTATGGTTTTCTTCTTTGCATTCCGATGGACAATTACATTTGTCTTCGGTGCAAGTGCAGTTATCACCGCAGGTGCAATTAACGCATTTGCAGTGAGGATTTGAACATTTCGCCAAAATAGCCTCCTTTACTTACATACCCCATTGGGGTATTTTTTATATATTATACCCCATTAGGGTATAATTGTCAATCGTTTTTGTTAATATTTCGTATAAAATAGGCCGGAAGCATATTCGGTCTTGTGTTTAATGGTGACAAATAAAAAAACATTCAAATCAAATTTTTTATTGCTTCAAAAATTTTTTTCATAAATTCCTGTTCCTGAAATCTGTCAATCAGGCTGGTTTTTATTACACCATTGCCTTTATCTTTAACAGTAAGAAGTATTTTGGAAGACAGGTAATTTTCTGCATTAGCTGAACTAAATTCATCGTCTCTTATAAGGACTCTAGCATCTTCAAATACTATTTCTTTGTTTGTTTTTTGGGCAATTTCGTTGATAGGATTAATATGTTCTCTTAAATCCCAATATGCATCACCGGCCATTGTGTGCGGATCTTTTATCTCGACATTACTTCGTTTTGCGCTAAAATTATTACTCGTTTCAGATAAATACCTTGCGTATCTTGCTTTTGTCTGTGCAACTTCCTGCTCAATTGTTCTTATGCCCTTTTGAATTCTATTCGGTCTTATTCTGAACATTTAGATACCTCCTTTTAAGAGATTAAAAGAGCTGAATCATTTTTTTTGTTATCGCATTTTAGTCTTGTAAAATTTTCGTAATTATTTTCTATGAATATAGGATTTTTTTCATAAGATGTTATTATGAAATGTGTATATATTCGTTTGGAACAAATACTCAGTTGTAATTCATAATTTGATATTAATACAAAATATATGAAGATTATGAGTGGGGATATTTCTTTCGTTTTCAGTAAATTACAGCTAATTTAAAAATATTTTTGTAATGTCTAGCCCAAATAAAGTCTGATTCAGACCGGTTTAATAGAACAATCAAGTAACTTCAGACAGCTAAAATAGTTGGGCATATCTGCTCAACCTACGGTTATATACAAACAAACTGGATATTAAAATACAACAACACTCTTTCTTTTATTAAAAAAGACCCTGACGGGTCTATAATCTTTAAAAAATCGGAGAGGGGGGGATTCGAACCCCCGGTGGAGTTGCCCCCACACAAACGTTCCAGGTTTGCACCTTAAACCACTCGGACACCTCTCCTTTGGGTTTAGTTTGTTCTTTTTTATTCTAACACAAAAAATTTTTAATCGGAAATACTTTCTATTTCTCCAATTTTTTTGCCTTTTTTGTTGAAACCTTCTTTACCAATCCAATGGCTCAAAAGCTTACGATTTCTGTCAAAGAGAAACCGTTCATCTTCTGAAACATAAAACCCTACAGCCAGAAGGTCACCATTATAACTGTATCTTATAACCCTGTATGGAAAATCGTCAATGTTATCTTGACTTATATCCAAAAATAAAAGATTGTTAATCAATGTGGAATAGTAATATGTATATTCGGGTTTTGACATATAAGTGATTGCGTATGCTTTTACTGCGCCAATTTTGAAAAATTGTACAATCCTGTCGCTAAACACTTTGCCAGATTTCAAAGCCTTTTTATTTTCGATATAATTCTTATCCTTAATTTCTGCTTTGAATTTTTCCATTGAAATTTTCTGCTCAACACCGGCAAAAGCTTCTTCACGGGCCGTTTCTTCAGTATAAGTTACATTTCCCTCAAGAACAGTAACAGAATAAGCAGGAATCATTCCAAAAATAAGTATCAATATAAAAATTATAAATTTTTTCATAAAAATATTATATCAAAATTTTTTTATAAAAAATAATTGAAATTTTTTATTGTTTATTTAATAATTGTATTAATTCTTGCATACTAAATGTAAGAAACCACAGTAGCTCACTAGGCGAGCTGGAAGCGGAGCCGCTTTTAGATTTTGACCAACTGAGCTGTAATGAAAATTGAATAACAACAACAAAATGGCATAGTAGCTCAGTTGGTCAGAGCGCTCGGCTCATACCCGGGAGGTCACTGGTTCGAACCCAGTCTATGCTATTTTTTACTTTTTAAAAATAAAAAAACGGAAACGATGAGTTTTCGTTTTTTTATTAGATATGACCGCCGTTACGGAGCAAACGCAGTTTGCGCAGTGTAGCAATCTTTGATTGCACAGGCGGATTTAATGAACCAGTGACCTCCATATCGCTAAAAATCTGTAATCGCAACGCAAGCGTCGCTCAGTCGAACCCAGTCTATGCTATTTAATAATTTTAAAAATAAAAAAACGGAAACGATGAGTTTTCGTTTTTTTATTAGATATGACTGCCGTTACAGAGCAAGCGCAGCTTGCGCAGTGCAGCAATCTTTGATTGCACAGGTGGATTTTATGAACCAGTGACCTCCTGCCGCTAAATTCTAGAAAAAACAACTGTTCATTTGTTTACGTGAAACAGATGCCTACAAAATACTAAAAAATATGTTGTAATAAGTAAACAATTCTTGATGATATTATGTAATTAATAGATAATAAAACAATGAATACACTTACAATACTAGTAGATAATAACACAATAACTGACAGATATTTTTTAGGAGAGCCGGCTTTATCAATTTTGATAGAGACTGATGGGAAAAATATTCTTTTTGACACAGGTTATTCTGATGTCTTTATACAAAATGCAGCTAAATGCAATAAAGACTTGAAGAAGCTTGATTATATTGTGCTTTCGCACGGTCATAACGACCATACAGGCGGATTACAATATCTGTTAGATTTTTTTGAATGTGAAAAATATAAACCTGAAATCATAGCTTGTCCTAATGTTTTTAATCAACGTTATGACGATATTGACGGTGATTTTGGCTGTCCTGTTGAAAGAAAGAAGATAGAATCAGTTTTTAGTACGAAATATACTAAAGAACCCTATTTTATAACAGAAAACATAGTTTTTCTCGGAGAGATACCAAGAAATAGTGATTTTGAAGCTAAACAACCTGTAGGTTTATTAAAAGACTCTAACACACCTGATTTTGTTATGGATGACAGCGCACTTGCAATAAAAACAGAAAGAGGAATTATTTTGGTTACGGGGTGTTCACATTGCGGCATTGTAAATATATGCCATTATGCAAAACAAGTTTGTAAAACTGAGAAAATACGTTCAATTATAGGCGGATTGCATTTAAAAGATGCTGCAGAAAATCAAGTTAATAAAACATTAGATTATTTAAAATCAATCGGCTTAGAATCATTATATCCCTGCCATTGTACAGGATTTCAGGCGCAATGCCGATTGAATTCGGCGGTAAATTTAGAAGAAACAGGCGCGGGATTAGAAATTAAATTTTAATTATTTAAGAATATAAGATTTGGCTAAATTGCAGTTAATCTATGGGTAATTTTTTATCTAAATGCAATTTAAGGTAAAAATAATAAGAGCAACTTAGCTATTTTGATATTAAAAAGCTCTCTGT
This sequence comes from Candidatus Gastranaerophilales bacterium, assembly GCA_944322755.1. Classification (GTDB taxonomy): domain Bacteria; phylum Cyanobacteriota; class Vampirovibrionia; order Gastranaerophilales; family Gastranaerophilaceae; genus CALUPY01. The sequence continues at coordinate 85,595 of CALUPY010000004.1, forward strand.
TTTATATCTCAGAGAGCTTTTTCGTATTATGTAAATCCGTTATGTTATGAAAATTTCTATGCTACGCTATTTTTCTGGTAAGTTTTAAACAATTCAGATGCGGATTTTGCAGAATTTGCCGTGTTTTGTGCATGTGCAGCTGAATCATTTAAGTTTCCTTTTGCAAGAGAAGCTGCACTGCTGGTTGCACCGCCTGCTGCTGTTGTTGCTCCTCCTACTGCCGCAACGGTAGTACCAGGTGCGAAGGTTGGCCAGAATGCCTGCATTGTTGTTCCGGTTGCCGTTGTTAAGCCTCCGACAGTCTGTGTTGCCTGACCTACTTTGGCTGCTGTTTCTGCGCCTTGTTTATTTTTTTGAGTTCTTGTTTGTATTTGCTGGGTTGTGTTTTGAGTTGTATTTACTTTTGTTGAAAACTGCATAAGTTTTGCTGTATAACTTTGACTCAGGGTGCTCAGACTAGAGCTGTTTGACAATTTTTGAGAAGTTTTGCTTTCTATCTCAGACTGTAATTCAGTAGCTTTGCCTGAATCAGCAGATGATGAAGCTGCCTGGGGAAGTGAGGATGTGAACATATTCAAGCTGCCTGCTGCGTTTTGGCCTTGTGTTCCTCCTTGACTAAACATGTTATTACCTGAATTTTGGTTAGATGCAGAGCTAAAGGGGTTACTCATTGCTGCTGACTGCTGTTGTGGTGCAGCCTGTGCACTTTCTGCCTGAGCAGTTTCCAATTCTGCATTAAGCTCTTCTATTTCACTATCAAGTTCATCATTTTCTGCTTGTTTAGCTTCCATTTCTGAATTGAGTTTGTCGAGTTCTCCAGTTGCTTTCTTTTCATTTTTTTGTAAATCTTTATCTAATTTCTGCAAAGTTTTTGTGTCATTTTGCGCTTGTGTAGAATATTGTTTTGCTTTTTTGGTTTGGGCTTTAGCGCTATTAGAGGATTCTTCCGCTTCTGCTTTTGCGTCGTCACCGTCTGCTCTCAGTTCTTTTTCTTTCTGGGCATCTTCAGTTTCATCTGTTTCTTCGGCTGTGCTGGTGGAACTTGCTGAGAAAGTATCGAAAACCCCGTAATTTGCACTTTGTTCAAGCTTTTTTAAGTCTTCCTGATCGAGACCATATTCTTTGGCAAGTGTATATATGTCTGTGTTTTTAATTTTTTCGGTCTTGCCGGTCTCACGGGTTTCTTTTCCTTTTTGTGTATCGCTGGTTCCGGTTGTCTGGCCTACATTAAATTTTTTTAATAATGCACTTACATCAATAGCACTCATTTATTCTCTCTCTTTCTTGCGTTTTCTTTTGTGTTATATATTAATAAACAAAAAGTATATATAAAAATTGCTATTTTTATATAATTAAATATATATCAAAACGCCGAAATACAATAAGAATAGCTATTTCTATGGCTTAACAATTTGTAACAAACAAGAAAAATAAAATGCGACTTTTTAAAGTCGCATAAGTCAAGAAAGGAATGGTTAGACTATTAATAATTTAATTATGCCTTATTTCTTAAATAATGCAAACTGTTAACATTTGTTAACAGTTGTGCTAAAATGTCTATAATTAAAGGATAGGAGCGCATATGAGAATCGGGGTAATCGGAGCTGGTTTAATTGGCGGCTCAATTATACTGGCTTTGAATGAAAAGAATTATAAGCTTAAAGTTGTTACCGGAGACAAAACAACACAAGAAAAGCTGGCAGAAAAAGATATAGAAGCCTCTGATGATATAAAGATTCTGTCAGACTGTGATATGGTTTTTGTGTGTACGCCGATGAACAAAACCTTAGAGGTGCTAGACAAACTGGAAAATATTGTTTCTAAAAATACAATAGTCTCGGATGTTGCCAGTTTAAAGGAGTTCGTTATGCAAAAGCGGCGCTGCTATCGTTTTATCGGTTCTCATCCAATGGCCGGCACAGAAAAGTCTGGTTTTTCAGCGGCAATTAAAGATTTATTTTTTGGGGCAAAATGGATACTAACACCATCGGATGATATAAAAGAAAATGAAATATCAGCACTAAAAAATGTAATAAGCGCAACCGGAGCAACTGTTTTGATAATGAATCCGGAAGAACATGACCAATGCGTTGCACTAATCAGTCATATGCCCATGTTTATATCACAAGCTCTAATGAAGTCCGCAATGTCTGAAAAACAGGCTCTGATACTAGCCTCCAGTGGCTTTAGGGATATGACAAGGCTTTCAATGTCTAATATTGAAATGGCAGAAGATATGATGAAAATGAATCGTTATAATATACAAAAAGCTCTTCATTTATTACAACAGTCTGCAGCCCTACTTTTGGACGGTGATTATTCGCAGGAGATAGAGAAAATAAAAGTTTTCAGACAAAATATGTACGACCAAAACGGCTGTAACAAATTATAAAGAAGTATCGGTTTTAAATACTTCAACAAATTTTCGTTTTCCTGTGTTATAAACCTCTATTTTGTAAGAAATACCGTCAGATACAATTTCAATTGCATTATTTACATCCGTACGGTAAAATTGTAATCCGTTATCAATCAGCGCGGATAGTGTTTGTCTTGATGGATGACCGTATGTATTTCTGCCTGTTGAAATTATGGCAGTATCAAAATTTTTGCTTTGGAACATTTTTGTGCTGACTGTGTTTAATGCACCATGGTGTCCGGTTTTTATGACTTCAATATCTTGAGGCAAAAATGTTTTGATTTCTTCAAAACTTTCTATTCCGCCGTCAGCCATAAACAGCATATCAAAATCTCTGTAAGTTAAAAGTACAATTGTAGATGTATCATTTGACGGATTTTTTCCGTTCTCCAGGTCAGGTACAAATGTCTTTAAGGAAAGTCCGTTTTCTTTATAGATTAGTTGATTGTTTTTCGCAGTAGAAACCGGAATCCTTTTCTTATCTATGTAATTTAGAACCTTTCTTTCTGTTTCTGTGCCCTTTTTATAGCTGCTCACTATGACTTTATCGACTTTGGCGCTTTCCATTATATCAATGCTGCCTCCTATGTGGTCTGCATCATAATGAGATAAAACAAGGTAGTCAATTTTATCAATGGCTTTATTTTTGAGATATTTTGCCACAACAGCTTCGGAGATAGAAAAGCCTCCGTCTTTAATGGAACCGCGTGCTGTGTCTATCATAATGTATTTGTTTTTGGGTGTTTTTATGAGAAAGCAGTCCGCATTACCAACTGAAAATACAACAATTTTGCATTTTTTATCAGGGATTTTTATAAACGAGAATGCAAATAAAATTGTGCAAATAATAAGTGCTGTAAGAGTTTTTTTGTTTTTAAATCCTGTTCTGATAGCAAATCCTATTGCCGTAAGTATGAAAAAATAAAGTACACACTGAATAATTGAAGGATTTGGCACAATGACAAGCGAGTTTGGCAAAGACGAGAAATAGTCTGATATATTTATTAGTAATGTAACCACCGGATTCAATAGAAAGTCAAATATCATACATACCCTGGAGGCGATGAATGGCAGCATAGCAAGTGTGGAGCCGAGAAAACCTAAAAAGCTTATTATAACTATGAGAGGGCTTATTAAGAAATTGGCTGCCACTGAATAAGTTGCGAATGTATTAAAGTAGTACATTTGAACAGGTGCTGCCCAAAACTGTGCAACTACCGGAATAAGTATAGAACCTGCAAGAAAATCGAGAAAACGGTTTTTGATTTTTTCCAAAACAGGTGGGCAGTAAAACATAAGTGCAAAAGTCACAATAAATGATAATTGAAAGCCTATATCAGTAATCATAGCCGGATTGTATACGAGAAGCGCCATTGCAACAAAGAAAATAAGAGAAAAAGAGTCCGCATCTCTGTCAAAAAACTTTCCGAGAAGTACTAATTCTATCATTAGCGCTGCTCTTAACACTGATGGGCCTAATCCTGTCATCAATGTGTATGCCGCAACAAGAATTGCACCGAAAATTAATATGAATCGGTAATTTATGCGTAATCTGACTGCTATAAAATACCACATACCGAAAATAATAGAAACATTCATACCTGAAGCCGCAAGAATATGCAGCAAGCCTGAGTTTATAAAGGAATTGCGAATACTGTCGGGAGGATTTATCGCATCATCTCCGAATACAATACCTCCAAGAACTTCAAGGTTTGGGCTCTTTAAGTATTTTTTGTGAATATTTAAAATATCCATCCTTTTATTATTGAGCTTTTGCAAAAATTTCCATCCCGGACCTTCAGGAGGAGAAATTATAGACCAGCTTCCATCTTTAACATAAAAGACTGTAAATGTTCTGTGATTTTTTAAATAGTTTCTGTAATCAAACTGAGACGGGTTTTGAGCTTCGGGAGGAATGGTTAAAAAACCGTAGAGTTCTACTTTATCTCCTATTTTTATTTTTGAAAAATTTTCTTTCTGACCATAAATCGTTACTATTGAGCGGGCTTTTAGATTCTCGAGCTTTTTGTTATTGAAATTACCTTCTTGCGGGGCAAAATAGAATTTTGTTTTATCATCAGAGTTTGTCGTCGGAATAGACAAGACTATTCCGGTTAAAGAAATTTTGTTTTGGGCATACCTGCACAAATCATCACAGTCTTTTATTTGAAAATTGCAGTTTATGATGGCAAAAATAAAAAATAAATATGCAAAAAATGCCCGATGCGGGTGGATAAAATTTTTGAACAGCATTATACCGAGTGCTAAAAGCGAAATTGATGCAAAAAATACAACATGTCCTGTAAAAAAAGAAATCACTCCCAGAATATAAAAAGAAGCTAACAGTATAGTAAGCGTAGTTCTTTGCACGATTTCTCCAGTTTCTGTTATACATTAAAGATTAACACAAAAAAGACCGGAAAATATATCCGATCTTTAATCTTTTTCATACAGTATAATTTCTTTTATTCTTCTTCCGGTTTTGCTTCTTCACCGGCAGAGAGAACTTCATGATATGCATCGATTGCTTCCTGATTGGCAGCATTCACTGTTTCATGAGTTTTTACCAGTTCCTGAAGACGTTCTATCTCTGCAGCCTGGGCATCTATAATACGAGCGTCTTTTTCCAGAACTGCTTTAGCTTCTTTTAAAGCGGGCTCTGCCATTGCTGCTATCACTGCATTTCTTTTGTTAAGAGCTGCTTCTATTTTCTTTTCTTCTTTGTGTTCTTTAAATTTTGAAACACCGATTGATGTTAATTTAGCAGCTGCGCCGATACCTGCAGCTACGCTAAGTCCAAGCAGACCAGCTTTTACCGGTTTTGCTTTTATGAATTGAACAGTATCTTTGGTAAGACCTTTTAAATATTCACCGGCAATGATTGTGCCTAGTCCTAGGTTTTTATAAGCTTTTCCGGCTTTAGTTTTTATTGTGTTAAAACCTTTTGCAAAACTTTCTTTAATACCTTGTACTGATGCCATGATTTACCTCACACTTCCATACAATATTTATAACATTTTAAAACAAAAATATTTGATAGTATATGAAGAAAAATTTGAAAATTGTTACAAAAATAAATAACAATTAATTTTTCTTTTTATTTGCAAAAAAAAGCCCCGATTCATTTCGGAGCAATACTTTAATAGGAAGGGAAGGTTAGGAAGTTAGGTAGGTTAGTTAGTGTGAAAGTCTCATGTTATTTTATGTATATTGTGTTTATTTTATGTTTGTTATCTCTTACATATATATAAAGTATATATTACTGTTAAAATTGCTTTGGTCCTGTATTTTCTTTACATTTGTTTACAAAAACAGTTTTTTAAATATAAATTCAGCAAAAAGAAAAATTGTGGTATTTTAAATAAACAGTGATGGAACAGAACAATGAATATAACCAGGCTTAAAAATATAGTGTGTGACTCCAGAACAATAGTGCCGGCGGCTTTTGTTCTGTCTGGTGCTGCAAAAATATATTCTGATTATAAAATAGCCAAACCTGAAAAAAAGAAATCCATATTTATTAAAGATGCTACTATTCTTGGCGGTTCAGCGCTTGCCTCTCTGGGTATGTTTTATCTTATAAAGAAAACACCCGGTTATGAGATTATTAATAATATTTCAAAACTAACCGGCCGTGGTATTGAAAAACTCAAAAATACAGAAGTAATAAAAAATAAACTTCTGCCGAAAATTTCTTTTCTTTATAAACCTGTCACTGTAACCGGTTCTGCCGTGAAATATTCGCTTAATTCAATAGAAAGGGCCTTAAAAGATTGTATAGGGGCCTCGTTATTGACATTAGCTGCTTTTGGTGGTGCACTAGGTGCAAATGAAGTATTAACAAAACTGATTTTCCGTAAACATAAAAACGTGAGTAATTCTGAAAAATCGGCAATTACAACAGAACAATTGAAAAAAATAGCAGAAAATGAAGAAAAAAGAGTCGCAAGGTATATGAAATTTGTCGATGAAAGAATTGCCAAGGATAGCGCCAATAACGCGTTTTCTATTATCATAAAAGATATTCCGACGCTGAAAATGCTGGATAAACCGCTGGTTGCTCTTGCTGGATTTGATATTGTTAAAGAAAAAACAATGGAGGACAAATTTAAAAAGACGACCCATGATTTAATCGCAAATACCCTTATTCCTACGTTTGTCATTTCAATTGTGACGGCAATAACACAAAACATGCACAATTTTATAAGAGTGCCTCTTGTTATATTGTCTGCAGTGGGTGGAGCATTTGCGGGAAAGCATGTCGGAGAGGATATAAACACAAAATTTCAGGAATGTATTGATTATGAAAAAATGTTAAAAAATTGGCATGGGCTAAAACTGTGGTAATATTTGCATATAAGCCTTCGGGTAAATGCAAAATATTTTCAGGTTGAGTACATGACGCATAAAATTTATTTAGAAGATTTATTTAAAGAAAAAAACGCACTAAGAAGAATTTCGGTAGACTCTGACGAAGAGTTGGAACTGGATTTTTCTAATATAAAAGAACTCAGGCTGCCAGAAATACAAAAACTTCTTGCTTTGCATAAACTGGCTATCTTTAACGAGCTTCATCTGCAAGCAGCGCATATTGCACCTTCTATACAGCTTTTGCTCGAGCAGACCGGATTGTATAAAACGCTAAATACAATGAACCTTGCTTGTTCCAACAATATAAAAAAACGGATGGTACCGGATTAATGGGTGAATTATTTATAGTTGCTACTCCAATTGGGAACAAAGACGATATCAGTTTAAGAGCGCTTGAAATATTAAACACTGCAGATATTATTGCCTGTGAAGATTCCAGGGTTAGTAAAAAACTGCTGGATTCTTATAGTATTTCCTCCAAGCTTTTGAGCTATCATAAATTTAATGAAAAACAACGCTGTGAAGAGCTTATACAGGCATTGGAAGACGGAAAACGTATAGCTCTGATTTCAGACGCGGGAATGCCCTGTATATCAGACCCGGGCCGTATACTTGTGCAGGAAGTAAAAGCAGCACTGCCTTCAACAAAAATCTCTTGTATCCCGGGGGCCAGCGCAGTGACTACTTTTCTTGCTCTCGTGCCGCGCAAGAGTGAAGAATTTGCTTTTATCGGATTTTTGCCGCGTGTAAAAAATCAACAGGAAAAGCTTCTTGTAAAATACAAATTTGTTGATACGGTGTTTTTTGAATCCGCTAACAGGCTTATTGAAACACTTGAGAACATTAAACTTATTAGAGGGACAGACTGTAGAGTTGCGATTGGCCGTGAATTGACAAAATTGTATGAAGAAGTAAAAACAGGTTCGCCGGATGAAATTATAAATTATTTTAACAATCATACACTCAAAGGAGAAATTGTCGCTATGATTTATGCAGAGGATGAAGAGCAGACAGATGAGTCTGAAATCCTCGAAAAAATCAAGATTTTGCAGGAATTAAATTATTCAGCTAAAGAAATATCCAGAATTTTGAGTTCATTGTATCCTGTTAACAAAAACACAGTCTATAAACTTTCATTGAAAAATTTTTAAATTAGTCGTAAACACCGTTAGGTAGTAATACGCAGCCTTCCGGAGTGTACTGGCATACGCAGTTTTTGCCGTTATTTTTTGCGTTATACAATGCAACGTCCGCAAGCTCAATCAATGTCTGTTCATCAAGTGCACAGGACGGGTATTCTGCCATACCGACACTGACTGTCGGGCAGATTAGTGCATCTTTTACCGTAATCTTTATTTCACTTATATTCTTTCTCAGTCTTTCTGCAATAATTCTTGCGTCCTGACCGTTTGTTTCAGGAAGGATTACCGTGAATTCTTCACCGCCGTATCTTGAGGCAATATCTATCTTTCTAACGGTTGTTGAAATACAGTTTGCTATTTCCCTTAGTACCTGGTCGCCTACCGGGTGACCGTATGTATCGTTTATGGATTTGAAATTGTCAATATCCATCATCAGAAGAGTGACTTCATGATTGTATCTTGCAGAACGTTTTAGTTCGTTTTCGAGCAGTGTATAAAAATGTCTATATATGTATAGCTTTGTCAGACCGTCTTTTGTCGCAAGTTCATAGAGTTTTGCGTTGTCTATGGCTATAGCTGCCTGGTTTGCAAGTGCTTCAATAAATTCAAGATCCTGTTTGTTAAATAATTTTCCGTTTAACTTGTTGGTAATATTGATAACACCAATAGGCTCGCCTTTCGCAATCAACGGTACACAAAGCAGCGATGATACATTCAAATCACTTCCGTTATCCAAAAATCTGGGGTCATTTTTACCGAGGTTTGATATTATTGATTTTTTCTCGACAAAGACTGTTCCCGCAATACCTTCTCCGACTTTAATCTTCGAGCATTCAACCATTCCGTTATTGATTTCAGTTTCGAGATTTTTATCGGCAAGACCGTATACCACTTTTGTCTGAAGCACGTTTTCTGTGTAATTATAGAGCATCAATGACCCTTTTTCTGCGTCAATGGTTTCTAATGCTTTATTCAAAATAACGCGTAAAAGTCTTTTCAGGTCATCAATGAAGTTTACGGCCTGTGAAATGTTGTACAAAATAGAAATATTATGCAACGATTTTTGCAGCTTTTTCAGGTCGTTTTCCTGTTCCCGTCTTTTTATGTATTTAATCAGGATAGGCTGTATGTAGTTAAATACTTTTTCTAGATACTGAATTTCTTCATCGGTGAATTTTTCATTATTTGCCTTAGAGCCTATTGAACAGATAAAGTAGGCTATCCCATCCTTCTGAAAAAGTTTAAAATAAGAGCTTTTCAGGTTATGCAGAGAATACTTATCCCAGAAAGATTTGTAAATAGGGTCGCCGTTGTCTGTTGAAACCTTTATAAAATCATTTTTGTTAAGAACTTCCCAGAAGCCTTCATCTCCGTTTTCGAATTGTATAATATCTCTGTTTTCGTCATGATGATTGGCTACCATATAATATACTCTGTTGTGGTTAACAAAGAAATGTATATTGGTCAATCCGAGAGTATCTATAATAAAATCTGTAATTTTATCTACAAGATCTTCAAGCGATTCTGCCTGAGTGGCTATTATACTCAGTTCGAAAAGATTGTTCAGGTCATAAAAATTTTTTTGTAACGCGGTTAATTTTTCTGAAATATTTTCCATGGTACCTATTTTAGACTAAGTCCGTCAATAATTCAAATATTAATATTCTATCTCTCACATTTTCGGACATAGTTCCAATAATATATCCGGCAACAATAATTGTACATGCATAATTTCAAATTCGCATGCTTCATTTATATTATTTATATCAAAGCCCGAAATCCATTGCAATGCATTTTTATCTCCGATTGCTTTGGGTGCGGTGTAAAGATAGATTTTATCAACAAGTTTATCCTTGACAAATTGACCGCATAAATCCCCGCCTGCTTCAATGAGAATACTGTATATGCCTTTTTCGAATAACTTTTCGGTTAGGCTGCACAAATCAATTTTTCCTGATTTAAGCGGGCAGAAGATAAATTCTACATTTTTCGGGTATTTTTCGGTCAGCGTTTTGTTTATGTTTTCAGAAGCTGCAATAAAAACCCTTACCCCGTCATCATTATAGACTTTTGCGTCAGGCGGGGTTTTGAGTTTTGAATCGATAATTATTCTTACAGGGCTTCTTCCGTTCTTCATTCTTACTGTCAGCGACGGGTTATCGAGGAGAACTGTGTTGGAACCTGTTAGAATTGCATCGTATTTGTTTCTTAGTTTTTGTACTGAATTTCTGGCTTTTTCAGAGGTTATCCATTTTGAAGATTTTGTTTTTGTTGCAATTTTCCCGTCAAGAGTTATAGCAGATTTTATTGCAATAAACGGCTGATTTTTTTCTTTGTTCTTAAAAAAGATTTCATTTAATTTTTTGCAATTATCTTCAAGTACACCTGTAATGACTTCTATACCTGCATTTTGGAGTTTCTTGATACCGGTGCCTGCCACAATCGGGTTTGGGTCTACAGTCCCTGCAACAACCCGTTTTATGCCTTTTGATATTATTAAATCAGCACAGGGCGGTGTTTTTCCGTAATGAGAACAGGGCTCTAAATTCACAATAATAGTACCATACTTAGCCTTGTCCCCTGCCATTTTTAGCGCATTGACTTCCGCATGCGCCTGCCCGTATTTCTCATGTCTTCCCAGAGCGCAAATTTCTCCATTTTTGTCCAGAACAACAGCACCTACCAGCGGATTGGGGGACACGTTACCTTCGGACTTTTTGGCAAGAGAAATACATTTTTTCATATATTTCTCATAAATTTTTATATCATTCTGTTTTTTCATTTTACTTTATTAAAAAACTGCTCTGTAATTATTTGGGAGTATTTGTCACTGTCATTTGCTGCGAGAAGAATTTTGTTTTTTGTTTCTTTACCTTCTTTGAATTCTGCAACAGCAATCATCCCTTGAATTTTTCCAATCGGAAGATTTACAACATCTGCCTCAAATCTTGCATAAGGTACAGTCTGACCGAATGCTGAAAAGCTGCCTTTTTTAGTTATTTTGAGGTTTTCAAGTCTTATAAACTGGTACCCGAATTTGTCATTAATATCAGTTAACTTTTTAGAAAGTGTATCATTAGTGAAATCTTTTTTTGTGACCAATGTTTTTTTCCCTGGGTTCAGAACTATAAGTTTTTGTTCAGAAGCTTTATGCTCAGCAAGAACTGCTTTAAATCCCATAATATTCGCTGTTTTATCAATTTCATATTCATCAGATATGCTGCTAAAATCAGCAACGTCTTTGCTTTTTTCAACTAAAGTTTCCTGAGAGGGTTTTTCAAATAGTGCAGGAAGCTTGTCCTTTACAAAATCCCAGCCTCCGATAGCTTTAAAGCCGATGATTGCAAGTATGATGATAATAATTCCGATGATATTTTTTAAACAGCCCATGATAACCTCTTATAACCCGAATCTTTCATAAATCTTTGAGACATTTCTCAAATAATACTCTGAATCAAAACATTTTTCAATTTCTTCGTTCGTTAACAGATTTGTTATATCTGTATCTTTGAGGAGGTTTTGTTTGAAATTTCCGTGATTGTTAAAAGCATCTAAAGCATTACGCTGAACAAGGCTGTAAGCTTCTTCTCTTGACAATCCTTTTTGGGTCAATGCAAGCAGTATACGCTGCGAAAAGACAATACCTCCGTACAAGAAAGTATTTTTTATCATATTATCTTTGTGAATAACAAGTCCAGCTATCAGCCTGTCAAAGCGGTTAAGCATGTAGTCTATTAGTATTGTGGTGTCGGGAAAAATTACTCGTTCTACAGAGCTGTGAGAAATGTCTCTTTCATGCCATAGAGGGATATTGTCAAGAGCTGCAATAGCATTCGATTTTACGACTCTTGCCAGTCCCGAGAGATTTTCTGCAGAAATCGGATTTTTTTTGTGTGGCATTGCGGATGAGCCTTTCTGACCTTTTTTAAAAGATTCTTCTGCCTCAAGAACTTCGGTTCTTTGTAAATGCCTGAGTTCTATTGAACACTGTTCTATCGCTGCTCCGATAAGCGCAAGTGACTGCATATAATTTGCATGAATATCTCTTGGTATTACCTGTGTGGATATTTTTGCAGGTCTCAGGCCTAATGATTCACAGGTTATTTTTTCTATTTCAGGGGAAATATTGCTGTATGTACCGACCGGGCCGGAAATTTGACCAACGGCTATTTCATCAGCTGCAAGTAAAAAACGTTTTTTGCAGCGTTCAAACAAATCAAGCCACGAACACATCTTTACGCCGAAGGTCATGGGTTCTGCGATTACTCCGTGGGAGCGGCCTATGCAGACGGTGTTTTTGTGTTCGATAACTTTGGCTTTTATTGTGTTTAGCACCTGATTTAAATCTTTTTCTATGATTGAGGAAGCTTGTTTAATCTGCAGGGCAAAAGCAGTATCTATTACATCAGAGCTGGTCATGCCCATATGTATATATCTGGAATTTTCACCGACATTTTCATTTACATTTGTAAGAAAAGCAATGACGTCATGATTTACTTCTTTTTCTATTTCATCTATTCTTGCGACACTAAAAGAAGCCTTTGCTTTTATATCGGCTAGTGCATCGTCAGGAATAGCTCCGAGTTTGTTATATGCATCACAAACGGCTAATTCCACTTTCAAATAGTAGCTGAATTTTTCATCCAGCTCCCAGATATTTTTCATTTCATCACGGCTGTATCTTTGAATCATAACTTCCTGCTCTTAACTTTTTCTACATTTTTATTATCGCTAAATGTTAAAAAAGTTGCAATAAAAATACCCGCAGTAGTTTTGTAAAATTAAATACATGCGGGTATTTTATAATTCTTGTTTTGATTTATAAATTACATAGATTATAGATCATCTACAGTCATGTGGTTGAATTCTATGTTATGTCCGCCGAATTCGGGGTGTTCGAATGTCGGGTCAACTGTATAGATGAATTTTTTACCTATACCTTTCCAAACAGTATCCTTTTCTTTTACAGGTTCCGGTGCAAGCTGATCTCTTGCTCTGAGTTGAATCAAATCAGAAGCTTCGTTTGAGTAGCCCTGATTTCTGATGAACACCGGATCTATGGTGTCTGTTGTAGAAATTGCGGCATTTGTAGCCATTGGTGCTAAAACAAGTAAACCAAACAATACAAAATATTTTTTCATACAATACATACCTCTTCTTATCTTAATTATATACTATATTATTTTCTTGATTTAAGCAAATCATATGAATTAACTATTTTTTATCAAATTCATCAATTCTTCTAAAATTTTTTCTTCCGGAACTCTTTTAATGATTTCACCTTTTTTAAAGATATAGCCTTCTTTTATCGCACCTGCTACCCCGAAGTCAGCGTGTTTTGCTTCGCCGGGACCGTTGACGGGACAGCCCATTACCGCAACTGTTATGGGTTTATCAATGTCTTTTAATGCATTTTCAACTTTTTTAGCTAAACTTATCAAGTCTATCTGGCATCTTCCGCAGGTCGGGCATGATACAAAATTTATCCCCTTTTGTCTCAGTTCCAGAGATTTTAATATGGAAAATCCCGCATGTACCTCCTCAACCGGGTTTTCTGTAAGCGAGACTCTTATTGTGTCACCGATGCCTTCTGCAAGCAGTGTTCCCAGTCCTACTGCTGATTTAATCAGTCCTCCTTTTAATGTACCTGCTTCTGTTACTCCGAGGTGAAGTGGATAATCTATTTTTTTTGCTATATCTCGGTATGCAGCAATTGTTGCAGGTACACTGCTGGACTTTAGAGAAACTTTTATCATATCAAAATCATTGTCCTCAAGAATTTTTATGTGTCGCATTGCACTCATTACCATTTTTTCATGAAGTGGAATATTCATTGCGGCAATATCTTTTTCTAAAGAGCCTCCGTTTATACCGATTCTTATCGGAATATTGTTAAGTTTTGCTGCGTTTACTACTTTTTTTATATTTTCTTCTCTACCGATATTGCCGGGGTTTAATCTGAGTGCGTCGACACCGTTTTCTATACATTGCAGTGCAAGCCTGTAATCAAAATGTATATCGGCTATCAGCGGAACCTCTGTTTTTTTCTTTATCTCTTTCATTGCTGCCGCCGCATCTTTGTTCAAAACCGCCACTCTGATAAGCTCGCAGCCTGCATCCTGCAGTTCTTTAATCTGGGCAACTGTTTTTTTTACATCTCTTGTATCTGTATTACACATTGATTGTACTGAAACAGGTGCATCTCCACCGATTTTAATATTTCCGATTTGAATTTGTTTTGATTTTCTTCTTTCCATAAATTATATGTCCTCATGTTTGTGCAGTTTCCCTGCAATTTCGTAGTGGGAATCTGTTCCGCCTGTAGCTATCAGATTGTATTTTTTTGCTACTTTTGCAACGGTTGCCGCAAAGTGAAATTTTATTATACCTCTATGTCTTTTGTAAGGATAATAAACTTCTATTCCGTCCAATCCCAGTTTTATAAGAGATTTTACGAATAAATCCAGACTAAAACACCAGTAACAGGCTGGATGGGCAAGAACAGCTATTCCTCCTGCATTTTTTATAGCTTTTATTACATCTTTCGGATGTCTGTGGTTAAAAAGTCTCACGATATCAGCTTCTGTGCCTTTTTTGTCTTTTGCACAGTATTTAAGCAGTTCTTCGTTGTGAACATCTATTCCGTATCCGAGAATATGAACCAACACTCCTTGATACCAGCAGTCAAATTCTATCGCAGGTATGACCATGGGGTTTTTTAAAATATCTGTTTCTATGTATGCATTGACCGTATTGTGGTCGGCAATGGCTATGTATTTCAGGCCTTTATTCCGTGCGTCTGTGACCAGTGCATCAGGCGTCAGATGACCGTCTGAAAAAGACGAATGTATATGTAAATCCACATCTTTTTCAAAATCTTTTTCCGTAAAACTCTTCAACAATCCAATTATATTTTGCTCGTTCATATCAACCATGTTAATATAAATATACTCGTAACAAAGTATTATTTTATCACGGAAGAAGAATAGAGAGAACAAAATTAAATATGAAAAAGAACGAATCCGCGTTTTCAAATGTAATGAAAATCTTTTTCGACGGAATAAAAATTTATATATTAAATTTTAATAAATTCATTAAATATATGGCATTTCCTGTTCTTGGACAAATAGCAGGGATATGTATAATTTTTACTGCAGCATACTTTTTTACTCTGAAGGTCGAAACTATTACCCGAATCAGTCCTGTTTTTGACAATATTCTTTTTGTGTTTTTGCTGCTGCTTATAATAGCTTTACCCGGATTTTTTATATTTTGTAAGGCTTTCTGGGACTATTTGATTGCGATGCTTGCACTTAATTCTATGGCAAGTAATGTAATAGAGGGCGGAAGTCTTGATGATATAAGTATACATGTCGATATGGCAAGGAGACGTTCATTTTCTTATGTTATGCTCTTGCTTTTGTTAAGTATAATATATCTTATAGGTTCATTTCCTCTATTCTGGGTGCTGTTAGCTATTGCTGCAATATATCTATGTTTAACTTTTCAGGTTTTTGCGCTTGAAGAGGACGCGACTCCTATTGATGCTGTTTCAATGAGTATTAGTTTTGTTAAATATAACTTTGGAAAAACATTATTTTTGCTTGTTTTGTTAATGGTTTCGACATACTGGCTTCTGCCAGGATTAATAAGCTGGGGCTTTGAGGCTGGTAATCTTGCAGGATTTCTTTCATATCCGGCAGAACAGTTTATAAAACTTCTGCCTCTTGGGGATATTAACAATACACTATCCGGATATCATATACCTGTAAAATTTGAAAGTTACGAAATAGCAAAAAGCGTTGTCCTGTCTGTTGTGAGTTTTGCGGTGGTTGGCTTTACATTGCCTATCAGGAGTATATGCTGCACTATATTATACAAACAAATTTATGCACAAAATTATGCCGGCAAAATTGCTATTGAACAAACTGAAGAAATGACAGAAAAATCATCAAGAAGGCACCGGATATAATGTTTATTTGTAAAAATTGCAAATCTATAGATAAATTTGAACTAATGTTTGCACCTGATTATAAAGGTGCCAGAAACTATAAACAGGAATATAATGATAACAATGATATAGTGATTACAGTGGACGGGTATACTTTTATTCCTGACTTAAATTTTATGAACCATCATGCTGTATGCAGATACTGCGGTCAAATATATAGCTGGGATTATGATTAGTGGTGTTCTATAGCTGCTTGCTGTATTTCTGTTAAAATTCCCTGGCGTATTTCAAGAACATCGACTCCCATGTTTGCAAGTACACGCATTGCGAGGGAATTGGGTTCTAGTGTGATTGCCCAGAGCAAGTCTTCGGAGTAAATTTTTGTTTTATTAAATCTTTTAGCCCTTTCCCATGCTTTTTCAAGAATCCTTTTTGCTCTTTCGCTGAATGAGATATCTTTGTCTACATAGTCAGAGCTGGTTCCGAGAACTTTTTCTACTTCGATTCTTGAATCTCTGATGTTGATTCCCAGTTTGCTAAGCACTCTTGCGCCTATGCCTACAGCTTCATCAATGATTCCCAATAACAAAAATTCAGAGCCAACTACATTTCTGCCGAAATTTCTGGCTTCCTGTTTTGCAAAACGCAGTATGGTAAGAGTCTCCGGCATCTGCTTTTCGATAGGTTTTATTATTTTATGGGCAAGGCTGTTGTCTTCTACTTTCAGTTCCTTAAAAATGTTGTAGGCTATACCGCTTTTGTTTTTAAGAAGACCCAGAATAATATGTTCCGGTTTCACGGCTGCGCTGCCGAGTTCTTTTGCTGTTTCGAGCGCTAATATCATTGTTTTGAATGCATTCGGGGTGAAAATTATTTGTTTTTCTTCGAATTCCGCCTGTCTTGAGTTGATTTCCTGCAGTTTTGTGGTGTAAGAATCAAGATTTATTCCGTATTCATTTAAAATATGAGACAGAGAAGAATCTGAATCCTCTAGAATAGACTGAACTATCTGTTCAGTTCCGAGAATTTCATAATTCGATGCGGTGAGTTTTGCGACTGCGCGTGATAAAACATCCTGCAAATCCTGTTCTTTAAACAGAGATAAAATATTTGAATAACCATCCTGTGTGTTTTCAAAAATTTTATTTTCCGGATGGTGATTCATTTTCTTTCTTTTTTTCTCAAGAAGTTTTATCAATGTTAAACGTAATTTTTCAACGTCTACACCGTATAATTTTAATATTTTTGCTGATTCCGTGCTGTCATTTTTTATGAGAGCAAGCATCAGATGTTCAGGAATTATATATGAATTTTTGTATTCATTTGCATACACAAATGCGTCTGTTACGACCTGTTTTGCCTCGTCGCTGAAGGAGAGGGTTTTGTTGATATTATCAGGTTTTACATTATATTTCACGCGCTGCATGCGGCTTCTGAGATCACTGATATTCAGACCGGAAAAAGATAAGAGTCTTGAGCAGATGTTCGATTTAGACTGCAAAATACCGAGAAGTATGTGCTGTGGGTATATTTTGCATTCATTTAAATTCTGCGCTTCTTTCTGCGCTGTTGAAATAATATTAATGGCTTTTTCCGTGAATTTTTCTAACAAAATCTGTTCCTTATCTTTTTATCTGATTATATTACATAAAAATAAAAACGTTGTCATTAGATTATGAGATTAATCCTGTTTTGGTTTTATATTTTGAATCAGTGAATACTTTTGTCCTTTACTGAGAATAGTAAAACTGTATTTTTCGGACAATTCATCCATAGTCGTGTTTTTTATAATAATACGTGTTGCCGGATAGGTCTTGGAAAGAGACAGTACTTCATCCAGCTGCTTTTTGTTAAAAGTGCTGAAATCTTTACCATAATAATATAAGACAGAGTATGTGTTTTGCATATCATATGTAACCAGTGCTAAACCCTGCTGTTTTGCAATCATAGAATACAATACAAGGTCATACTGCTCCATTGAACATATAAAGTTAAAAATTCCAATGGATGCAATCATTGAAAAGCCTGTCATTAAGACTATCAAAGAGGAGAAAAGAACTTTTTTTGCTTTTCTTATGTAAGCAAATATCTGCATTGTAAAAACAACGAGCAGAAGAAACAGAACTTCCGGCTGTATATGAATTAGTTCCTGTTTTGCCATACCTTTAAAAAAGTCGGGAACAAAGAATACTCCTGCTATACCGGCACTGACAAGCATTGTCCATAACCCCATTGTTATATTTATTGCAATACCGTGTTTGTCTTCTTCAAAATAGTCTATCCAAAATTTTGAAAGAATGACCGAGGCCGGAATTAGAGCAGGCAGCACATACACCGGGTGTTTTGTTGCTAAAAAAGAGAAGACAACAAGAACAGTAACAAAATAAATTACGTTATAAAACAAAAATTTTTGCGGGAAATTTAAAGAATCAAATTCCATAAAATATTTTGGTATTTCTTTCCATTTTTCTTTAAAAAATACGATAATTTGTGCGGCAAAAGAAAAAATCCAGGGTAAAAATGCGCTTAAAAAAGCCAGCACTATAATATACCACGGTGCAGGATTTCCGTTTGCAAACAGATACCAGTATTTGTCAATATGCTGTTTTAGTATGTATTCGTTAAAAAACATAGGATGATAGTTCACTAACATTATCCAGTGCCAGGGGAATACAACCATGAAGAAAAATAAAAGACCGGGGATTATAAATACAGGCTTGAACATTTCTTTGAATTTACGTGAGAGAATGCAGCACAGAAAAACAGTGACTGCAGGGATTAATAAACCCGGCAGACCTTTTGTCATAACACTAAAACCTGCAAATATATAAGAAAGCCACCAAAAATATTTTTTGTGTTCTTCTGTGCACAATAACGTATAAATGCCGGAATATATTGATATACCTATACATACTGAAAATAACATGTCTGCTACAGCGATTTTTGAGAGCAGTGTATACATCAGGCTGGTAGCAAGAATCATTGAGGCAGCTATTGCATTTTTTCTTGCAACAATTTTTCTACAAAAAATATACACTAGAAATACACCGGCTGTCGCATATAATGCCACAGGAATACGCGCAATAGTCTCACTTGTTTTGCCAAAAACAGAAAAAGCCGCAGACTCAAGCCAGAAATACAGGGGCGGGGCTTGAAAGAAAAAATCACCGTTTAAGTTTAGTGCAAACAGTTCTCCTGTTTTGAACATAGCCCGTGCAACAGAGACAAACTTTGTTTCATACGGATCCAGCAGGGGATAATTTCCTATTGCAAAGAAATACAAAAGAAAACATAAAATTAATAAACCGAAAACACTAAATACTTCTTTATGCTCTTTTATATATCCAAAAACTTTTTCTTTTTCCATTGAAACAATAATCTCCTTTTTATTTTTTTGTAAATTATACTACACTAACTATCACTGCCGCAATTTCATCAGCAGTCATTTTTTCAATATCAAACCAATGAATATTTGTGTTTTTCCGAAACCACGTCAACTGGCGTTTTGCATACCTTCTTGTATTTTGTTTTATGCTGTTTATTGTCTCCTCATAGGAAATTTTACCGTTGAAATAACTGTAGAATTCTTTGTACCCTATAGTATCAAAAAGTAACTGAAGATTTCCGTATTTTTTAAACATCTCACGGGCTTCTTTTTCGAGTCCGTTTTTTATCATAATATCTACGCGTTTGTTCACTCTGTCATACAAAAAATCACGATTGTTTGCATTCAAACCGAACCAGAGAACATTAAATTCAGGCTTTTCTTTTATTCTTTGTGCTTCTGACATCGGCATATTCAGTGTTTTGCATACTTCTAAAGCTCTGATGATTTTTACGGTATTATTTGGATGGATTTTTTGTGCTATTATCGGGTCGTATTTTAGCAGCATTCTGTATAGTTCTTCAACAGTAAGTTTTTCAAGTTCTGCTCTGAGTTCTTTATCCGGTTCTACCCTTGGTAAATCAAAATTTTCGAGCAGTATTCTGAAATACAAACCTGTTCCTCCGGCAACAACAGGAATTTTGCCTTCATTATGCAGCCGGTTTATTATATTCTTTGCTTCATCTGCAAAATTTGCTACAGTAAATTCTTCATCAGGATTAACAATTCCTATCATATGATGAACAATTCCATCCATTTCCGACAGAGTCGGTTTTGCTACTGCTGTTTCAAAATCCGTGTAAATTTGTCTTGAATCAGCGGATATGATTTCTGTGTTGAATGCTTTTGCGACTTTTATTGCCACAGAGGTTTTTCCGGAAGCCGTTGGTCCGACTATAGCTATAACTTTATTGTTTTGTGTCATAATACAAAAATATCAAAATAATGTAATAAGTAGCAAAATAAAACATTATAAAAAATGCGATAACTGACAGAATAATATTTATACTAAATACCGCATTCACCATAAACACTGCAAAATTCAATATAGAAAGAAAACACATTATTCCCAGCGCTCCTAAAAAGTTTTTGAATAAGAATTTTATGTTTTTCCAAAATGAAGTAAATGGTGACAGAAAGTTTATCTTTTCCATATAAAAAAGAGCCGGAAACCAGAATAAGGTAAGAAAACTGTATACAGCAGCTGCAAATGTTACAGCCATCATCCAGATATTTATTGCCTGTATTTGTCCGAATGTCATTGAATACAAATATTTTTCAAGTGCCTGCTGGGACTGAAGTGCTGCTTGATAAATTTTGGTCAAATGAACATTATGAGATGTAAGATATCCGAATCCCCACTCAACGCCGACAAGGTAAATAATACCTGCTGACAGTAATACATAAATTAAAAATACAACAGTTACGGGTACAAAATAAGCTGATACACCGGGGAAAAAATCTTTCAAAAGGTCGAATGATGCCGCTGTCCTTTCTTCCGGCTTTTCGTATTCAACTTTCGAGAGCAATACTGTTTTTTTGACCATATAAAACCAGCCTGCGAGAAATGCTGTAGTCAATAAAAAATTGGAAATAAAGAAAATAATAAAAGCAATTTTGTTTGACTGCTGGGCAAGCCCTACCGTAGTAAGGCTTATAATAAGCAAAAACACAATCAGCGGCTGTGCTGTCACAATATTGTCTCTTGTAATATCAAATGCTTTTTTTATAACTGATGCCATAGTGTGTATTATTATATCATAATTTCAAGAATATTGTTGTATAATTGAAACAAAAACAGCACTAACCAAGGAGGCTATAAATGAGAAGCGATAATGTTAAAAGAGGTATACATAAAGCACCGCACCGTTCATTGCTCTATGCAACGGGTGTTTCTAAAGAAGGTATGAAAAGACCGTTCATAGGTATCGCAAGCTCATTTTCCGACCTTGTCCCCGGGCATGTGGGAATGAGAGAACTTGAGCGCCAGATAGAAAAAGGAATTCATACAGGCGGCGGGCAGGCTTTTATATTCGGTGTGCCTGCTGTGTGTGACGGTATTGCAATGGGGCATAGCGGTATGAAGTATTCGCTTCCGTCCAGAGACCTGATTGCAGACTGCGTAGAGACGGTAGCAGGTGCCCATCAGCTTGACGGACTTGTTTTGTTAACAAACTGTGATAAAATTACCCCCGGAATGCTTATTGCTGCGCTTCGTATGGATATTCCCTGCATTGTTGTTACAGCAGGCCCTATGCTTGACGGCTGCAGCAAAAAGGAAGTTCTCACAATGATTAGGGGGTCTTTTGAAGCTATCGGAAAACTCTCAAACGGAGATATTACAGAAGAAAGACTATATGAACTCGAAGAAGAATGTTGTCCGTCGGCCGGTGCTTGCCAGGGGCTTTATACAGCCAATACAATGGCTTGTCTGACGGAAGTAATGGGAATGAGTCTTCCGTATTGTGCTACTGCGTCAGCTGTTTCTGCCAAGAAAAAGCAGATTGCGTTTAATTCAGGTATGCAGATAGTCGAACTTGTAAAACATAATGTAAAACCCTCCGATATAATAACAAGAGATTCCATGAGAAACGCTATTGCCGTTGATATGGCGTTGGGCGGTTCAACGAATACTATCCTACACATGCTTGCGATTGCAAATTCAGGGGGAATTGACATTACACTAAAAGATTTTGATGAACTCAGTCATAAAATTAATCAGATAATAAAACTGGATCCGTCTGCACTTCCGACTATGACTGATTTTGCGAACGCAGGAGGAATTCCCGGAGTCTTGAAAACAATGTATGGTCATACTCCTGAAATTAAAGATACAAAAGGTGTTTCCGGTTTGAAAATCAGTGAAATAGCAAAAAATGCCTGGGTTGATAATGAAATTATACACACACTTGAAAATCCGCTCACTACAACGGCAGGTTTGGCTGTGCTTCACGGAAATCTTGCACCGGACGGGGCTGTTGTAAAAACGTCGGGTGTAGCTAAAGAATGTCTGGAGTTTGAAGGTACTGCAAAAGTCTTTAATTCAGAAGAAGAAACAATGGACGCAATAGATAACAATAAAATTAAAGAAGGCGATGTTGTTGTTATTTGCTATGAAGGGCCAAAAGGCGGGCCGGGAATGAGAGAGATGCTTGCTCCTACTTCAATGATTGTAGGAAAAGGCCTTGGCAGCAAAGTTGCGCTTATCACCGACGGAAGATTTTCAGGCGGAACAAGAGGACTGTGTATCGGACATATCTGTCCGGAAGCTGCAATGGGCGGGCTTATTGGTCTTATTAAAGACGGTGATAGAATAAAAATCAGTATACCGGAAAGAAAACTTGAATTGCTTGTGCCGGAAGAAGAGATTGCGCAAAGAAAAGTAAATTTTGTACCAAAAGAACCTAAAGAAACCAAAGGTTATCTTTCTAAGTATGCTAAAATAGTACAGAGCGCTTCTTTAGGTGCAATTTGTGAATGATAAGAAAAACAAGAAAAGGAATAAAATATGTCAGGACACTCAAAATGGTCAACAATTAAACACAAAAAAGCGAAAGTCGATGCCCAGAGAGGGGTTGCTTTCCAGAAATTTTCAAAAGAAATAATAGTTGCTACAAAACTTGGCGGCCCGGATCCGGCTGCAAATTTCCGTCTCAGAACAGCAATTGAAAAAGCAAAAGCAGCAGGTCTTCCGAATGACAATATAAAAAGAGCTATTGAAAAAGGCTCAGGTGCCGGTGCAAGTGACAACTATGAAGAACTTACATATGAAGGCTATGGTGCAGGCGGAGTCGCAATAATAATTGAAGCAATGACTGATAACAGAAACAGAACAGCAGGAGATTTGAGAAGCTATTTTACAAAATTTAACGGTAATATGGGTGAAACAGGATGTGTCGGCTGGATGTTTAAACAGGCTGGTGTTATTACTTTCGATAAAGAAACAACAGACTACGAAAAACTATTTGAAGAAGCTATAAATGCCGGTGCACAGGACTTTGTAGACGAAGATGACGAATACAAAGTTATCACAAGTGTTGAAAATTTTCAGATAATCACTGAATCTCTTGAAAAGCTCGGTTTTATGCATAAAAGCGCTGAACTTACAAGACTCCCTGAAAATACAATAGAGATTGCTGATGCAGCTGTTGCGTCAAATATACTCAAACTTATGGATAAGCTTGAAGAACACGATGACGTTCAGAATGTATATTCAAACTTTGATATTTCTGATGAAATAATGGAAGCTGTACAATAAGTCGGATTTATTGCTATATTTCAGCGAAAAGTAGGGCTTGTTTTGATACATAACCGGTTTTGCCTGTAATATGAATGGAGAAAGCTATTTTTGAAATTCAGACAGCATTTCTTTTACTGTTTCTGTGGGCAGACCGACAATGTTGTCAAAAGAGCCTTTTACTTCTTTAATAAACGTTTCATCCAGCTCTTGAATTCCGTATGAACCGGCTTTGTCTAAAGGTTTGCGGGTCTTTACATAATTTTCTATTGTTGATTTCTCAAGATTGTTAAAAGTAACATAGCTTGTAACCGAGCGTGTGAGAGATTTCTTTGTTTCAGAGTCGATTATATTAACAGAAGTTACGACTTTATGTGTTTTTCCGCTCAAAAACTCAAGCATTTGGACTGCCTGAGTTTCATTTTTTGGTTTTCCGAGTATTTTGTTTTGGCAAACGACTACAGTATCAGCGCTTATAACAATGCAGCGGGATACAGAATTGAGAATAGATAGGGCTTTCTGTTCTGCAATGTTTTCTATCAGCTTTTCGCTAAATATATCTGTGTCAATTTTTTCGTCGTAGTCAGGGGATACAGCGGAAAAATCAATATTGAGTTTTTTTAGCAGTTCTCTGCGTCTTGGAGATTGAGACGCCAAAATAATTTTTTTCATGTCAGAATTTTAGCACAAACAAAATCAGGGCACAGTTCTCCCTGCGAGCATTAGTATGCTGCTGACATTCTTGACGGTCTGTATTGAACAGCAAGAGCATTTAAGTTTGCACAGAAGTTTCTGAGTTTGTTATCAAGCGTTACCATATTTCTGTGCATTGTTGAAAAATCTTTCATCGCCGATAACATTTTTTCCGGCTCTACTGCTACAGCCAGTTCTTTGTTGTCTACTTTTTCATCAGCATATTTTTTAACTAACAACTGATCAATGTAATCTCTTGGTCCTACTGCCATAATTCTATTCTCCCTTAAAAAATAATTCCCTTGTATCCCTTACTTACATAAAAAAAATTTGTCTTTAAAAATTGCCAATTTTTTATTATGTGTGTTAATATTTCTTAACAAAAGTCGCTTATTAGACAAATGACAATGTATACGCGTATAATAATTCTGTATTTAATCTGGAGGATATATGGAAAGAAAAGATTTAATAATCGGAGTTCATGGTGCAGACGAGACTTCTTTAAAAGAACGTTTCGGCTCTGTTTCTGCATTTTCTGACGGATTAAAAAAAGGATTTGAACAGTGCGGTGTGCAGGCTTATTCTGTAAAAGAATGTGTCGCACAGGAGAAAAAGCCGCATCTTGTTATCGGTTTTCAGTCAGTTGAAAATGAAACCTGGCAGACAATACTTAATTCCGGTCGTCCGAATATTATGTGGGCAGTAGATTCAGCATTCTGGAAGAATACAGAGTACATAGATCAGTATGCGACTTATGATAATTTTGTATTATTTAATAATACTCCATGCGATAATGAGCCTATTGGCAAATTCTTTCCAAAACTAAAACATGCTTATGTTCCTGTTGGTGTAGATTTGGATTTATGGAAACGCAAGGATGTTGAAAAGGACATTGATGTACTTTTTATGGGGCGTGTCGAAGACTATGAGGCTCAGATGGCAAAGCTTCAGGAAACAATGCCGGAACTTGTCTTTGGGTTGATGAAACAAATATACGGCCTGGCTTTGGAGCATCCGGCTCTGTCCTTTTGGCAGGTTTGCCAGATACTGGAAAAACATGTCGGTTTAAAACTGGATATTGAACAGTACATTTTGCTTTTTAGAAATGTTGGGGTAATGATAGCGCACAAGAAACGTGTTGATATGATAAAAGCTCTTCAGGGATTTAACGTAAAAGTTTTTGGCAATGAGCTTTGGAAAAAGTATTTACCTGACGGTATGGAGTACATGGGTGAATGCGATTACAGAGATAGTGTTGATGTTGTTAACCGTGCCAAAATCGTACTTTCAACACAGCCTTTCCAGCTGACTCTCGGCATTCCTGAAAGAATATTCGATGCTTCTGCTGCGGAGACTTTTGTTTTATCGAATGATGTTAAATCTGTGGAGCTGGCTTATGGAGAGAGTGTAGGATATTTTAATAATACCGATTTTTCTGATATAAAAGACAAAGTTGATTATTATCTTAGTCATGAAGATGAGCGTCAGGATAAAGCAAAAACAGCTTTTAAAATTACTGCCGAAAAACATACATGGAAGCATAGAGCTGATGCAATTTTGCAAATTGTGGAGATAAAATAGTCCGGCTGAAAAAATCAGGGAAAATTTCCTGATAATAAATATTTTTCGTCATCCCGGCTATAGCCTGAAAAGGCTGCTGTAATGCGGGATTAGATAATATATAATAAATGTTTGGCGTATATTTTTTAAGTTTTGTTAAGCAAAATTTGCCGACAATTTTAAGTAAAATTTGCAAAGTGCATATAAAAGTGCTATACTAACCATGTTATTAATGTTTCGGCTAGTGTAAAAACCTTACGAGGGCTAGATATAGGTGTAATACTTGTAAATCCCTCGTTTTTTTTCTCTTTCTGAGGATTATATATTATAATTTGAAACTGGTGGAAAATTTTAATCTTTGGCGAACAAGTTCGGTTGCATCTCTATAGGTTGTTCCTGTGATATCAAAAACAACAGAGTCTTCTGATTTAAAAGGTTTGTATCTTATTCCTATTTCCTGCTGTGTTTCTTGCGTAGTTATATTTTTTACCAGCTTTCCTGTTAAAGACAGATGGTCGTTGACTTTCAAAGACGGCAAAATATGAATGCTGTTTGTGGTATTTGCTCCATTTGCATACGAGCTTTGTGATATTTGGCTGCCAAGAGAAAATGCACCCAGCTGATACTGGGAGAAAAGTCCTGTTGTATTTCTGGTGTCATTATTAAGCAGGTTTGTGTAGACACTGCTGCCGAATGCAAAAGTTCCTTTGGAGTTAAGTATATGAGAAGGTTTTGACGAAATTATACCGCCGTATGAACGTTCTTGAGTTGCTGTCTGATTGTAAGCGCCTATGCTGTAATCAAACTTTTCTTCATTACCTGAGATTTTTGCCCCTGTGTTATATACACTCCCATTGTTATAAATAAAATTCAGTGTGTATCCGTTATATGAATCAAGTCCATCCTGCCCAATTGTAACAGTTGTATTGTCGTCAATAGCAGTTTGCAGTTTTTCACCCAACACTCCTGTTGCAGATATCGGATTAAGATTTCTCTGATCTCCAAAGTACTGATAACGGTAAAGCTTTGATGTATCCCAAATCTGGTTAGTAGCTTTTATTTCATTCGGCTTTTCATTTTTTTCGACACGCAGAAAAAGCTTTTTGTTATTTTCTTTTTTGGGTGCTTCGTAGTCGCTTAAATCCAGCTCAATAGGTGCAAACATAAGCTCTTCCTCTTTTGATGGCGGGGTTTTTTCCAGAGAGCTGTCGCTAAAGTCTTCACTGATTGCGGGGAGTTTTATGTTTGTACATAAGAAAATAAAAATAATTATAATTTTTATTGTTCTTTTCATAAAACTATTTTGCCCCAAAAAAGTCTGTTTATCAACGTTACAAATCTTCACACCTGTTAAATCTTTTGGCAATTTTACTGGGGTTAAATACTTTATATATACAAGAGAGTATATTTATAGAGGAAAAAATGAGCTTTGGTCCGTTTAACATAGGATATATGAATAATTTGTCCACAAATATGTTTTCATTCTTGCCGTTGCAAAATACAGCTGCATCAGGGATGAACAATATATTTGGGATTGGTGTTGTTCAGCAGCCTGCGTATAATTTTTCAATGAGTCCTCTATCATCGGATAGTTTCTATACTTATTGGAATAATAATCAGGCTCAGCTGCAGCAGTTAATGCTTGAAGCTCTTATGCAGATTATGTCGAATCCTCTGATTAATCACACACCGACTCAGGATATCTTAAACAATTTCAGACCATACGACTATAATCAGTATAATTTGCCGGATTATTCGACAACATTTGATTTTTCAATGCCGTCTATAACCGGCGGCACCGGAGTTAGCGCTAATACTGGAACAACTGGTTTATCAGGAGCAGACGCAGCTTCATCTGGAGAATCACCGTACAAAGCGGTTTCTAATGATGTAAACGCATATGGCTCTAATGCACAGAAGATTTCCCAGCTGAATCCTGAAATGCAGGAAAAGACTATGCAGCTTTTGGACTATGCAAAGTCCAAAGGTCTGAAAGTTCAAATAACAAGCGGATACAGAACCCAGGAAGAACAGCAGGAATTGTTGAGAACGCGTCCTCAATTTGCTGCTAAACGTTCGGCGCATTGTGAGGGTAAAGCTATTGATATAAAAATTATAGGCGGCACTGACGCAGACTATAAAATGCTTGGTGATTACGCTAAATCAATCGGAATGAGATGGGGCGGAGATTTTTCAAAAGTTAAAGAGCGCTGGCATTTTGATTACCAGTGGGGATAAGAAGGTTGGAATAACAAAAAGCCCTCATTTAATGAGGGCTTTTTTAATATTTATTTGATAACTTTATTAACCATTGACTGATTGTATCTGGTCAAGTATTTTTTCCAGAGTAGAGCTGATATCTGCACGTCCGCTGTTGAAATCCTTAATCAGAGAGTTAAGCGTATTTTCAATACTGCTCATATCAACCCCATTGTTAGAATTGTTCTGAAGAGCTTTCAGAATATCACTCATCAGCTGTGTAACTTTAGTGAGGTCTGTTTTATTTTCATTCAGGAGCTGTTCTAACTCTTCAATGGTTATTCTGTCGCCTGAACCCAAATCCTGAAGAAGTCCTTTGATTTCAGTCAATATAGGAGTCGGGTCTTTATAGTACTGCTGAATCAGGTTTTCAAGATCTCTGATAGTGATGCCTGAACCGTCATCATCGCTTGATTGAGCGAGTTCATCCATCTTGTTGTAAATTTTATCGAGTGAAGCAACAATATCATCATTATTTGTTGCATATTTTGCAATCAATTCTTCTAAAGCATCCATGTCCACGCCTGAACCGCCTGAGATAGTGATATCTTTGATTGCATCCAGGATATTTTCGGTATATTTGTCATTGTCGGCTTTGAGCTGATTGTAGTACTTTCCAAGCAGTGCATCGAGATCTTCAACTGTAACCATATTGTCTAATTTTCCGCTGATTTCTTCGAGCAATTCGTTTTCATCAAGTCTGCCCTGATCGAATTTATTAATTAATTCACTAAGCATTCCTTCGATAGTAGAAAGGTCTACATTTACAGTGATATCGCCGCCATCAGAACCACCGTTGTTCAAGTTTCCTAATGATTCGATAATTGAATTCATGAGTTCTGTTATTCCGGACAGATCTGTTTTGTTTTCTTTAATAATTTGTTCGAGTTCTTCAATTGTTATATTTGAACTGCTGCCTCCGTTACCTCCTTTTTCTATAAGGTCTTTAATTGTGTTCAGGATTTCTGTATAGTCCTTGTTATCTGTAACATATTTTTTAAGAACATTTTCTAAATCTTCGACAGTTATAGGTTTATTGGCTTCGGCAGAATTTTTCACATCGATTATAGCCTGGAGGATTTTGTCCAGAGCTTCCTGTGTAGCACCGCCGTTTATTGTAATATTGCTGACAATTTCTTCAATTTCAGACATATCAATATGATTGTTCTTAATAGATGAATTTATGTCAGACATCCAGTTAAGCATCTGGTCAAAGTTTTGCTGATATTTTTCATTGTTTTCATTATAGCTGTTTACAAACTCAGAGAAGTTTCCGACAAGCTCTGTCAGAGATGAATCAATGCTTCCGAGGAGGTCAAGTATTTGGTTTAAAAGTTCTTTATAGTCGATATCGCCCTGTTCATACTGTTTTAACAGTGCTTCGAGAAGTTCCTGTATTGAAGAATCACCGACTGTAACATTTTCATTAAGCTGTCCTAAAAGTTCAATGATTTTTTCAAAGAACATCTCATCATCGATTTGACCGTTTTTCAATTCTTCTGTTAATTGCGCAATTTGTTCGGCTAATGCTTCATTACCGCCGACTATGTTGTTGTTCATTTCGTCGAGTTTGTCTAATATTTGCTGGAGTAGGTTATTTAAAACAGACATATCGATAGTAACATCATTTGTAATGACAACATCTTTTCCGTCATAACCATGTTCAACAATGCAAGATGAAGGTCCGAGAGTACCGGCAGTTAATGCAGTCGCAAGAAGTAAGGATTTAAACCATTTTGCAACAGGATTGCTTTTTGTTTTCGGAATATTGGTATTTGTTGAAAAAGAATAGGTATCTCCTTCATCTGTTCTGAGAGCAGGATTGTATTGATTTTTCGAACCTGCTGTTTGTTTTTTGTTGAGTCTTGTGAGGTTAAAGTTTTGTAATGAATCAATGTTGTTCATTTTTTTCTCCTTGTATTGAATGTTTTAATGTTTCGTCAATGTCAATGGAATTTTGCGTTATACAATGCGCACTAAAGCCGGTAAATAAAAAAATTTGCGGTTTTATGTTACAAATGTTAAATATTCGTTACATCTTGAATTCCATTGGGTTTTATATCTTTTCACAAAGAAAAGATAACGACCAGTAAAATACTTTAAATTTTTACACTATTTAACGGATTACACAAACTTCATAAAAATTTATAATTGCAATAACTAGACTGTATAATTTGGGGAGAAATACTATGGGTATTGAAATTGGAAATGAGATAAACAATCTCTTAAACCGTATCAATGCGTCTTTAAAATCAGGAACATCTGTAAGCAGCAGTGATGATGAGATTTTTTCGGAGTATTTGAAAAAGAATTACAGCGACATAGACAAAGACAAAAATAATTCACTTTCAAAGACCGAAATTGAAGATTCAATGAAAAAAAGCACTGATACGAGTGTACAGAAACTTTTGCAGGGAAACAAACTGGAAGGTTTGATGGCGAGTATTGACCTTGACAAAAGCGGATCTATCACTGAATCGGAAATCAATAAAAGCCAGCAGGCAACAGTTTCTACAGTAATAAAATCAGCTATACAGAAATATGGCGGCTCGAGTGATGTGGGTGTTGCAGCAGGTAATCTTGCAAACAAG
This sequence comes from Candidatus Gastranaerophilales bacterium, assembly GCA_944322755.1. Classification (GTDB taxonomy): domain Bacteria; phylum Cyanobacteriota; class Vampirovibrionia; order Gastranaerophilales; family Gastranaerophilaceae; genus CALUPY01. Next base: position 116,200 of record CALUPY010000004.1, read on the forward strand.
TTTTTGAGTGCATATAACCTTGGGAATGACGCGTCTAAACTTGTATCATCGGCTGTTAACATGATTTTGTAAAAATATTACAGATGGAAAGTTTATATTGTTAAAGGACTCGCACATTGTGCGAGTCCTTTTATTTTGCCTGAAAAAATTTTTCCAACCAAAGTATAAAAAAGTTCAAACTAAAGTTCAATTCACAAAGATAGAGAGAGGTAAGATAATATAATAGAGGGAAAGAATCTCGATAAACAGGAAAGAAGAAGAAGAAGAGAGTTAGTCGCAAAGCTGCGGCGAATAGTGAAATCCCCCGTATCGTTCGTTGACAAAGGAATAGAAAAAAGGTTATGGAGTGAAGCAGCCGAAGGTGTGTATGGCAACCTTCCCAACAGAATTCTGTCATCCTGAAGCGGATTTTCGGTAGAGTGAGGGCGAAGCCCGAAACTCGTAACGTCTCGAGCTCCGTAGT
>CALUPY010000005.1 GCA_944322755.1 Candidatus Gastranaerophilales bacterium
AAATTAAAGCGGAGTGCAAAACCTTGCGAACGTCAATAATCCAAGACAGCGAACGAGTGCGCGGCAATCCATAGAAACAACAAAATGTCATCCTGAAACATTAAAAAAATCCGCTCCCAAAGAATAGAGCGGAAAATTAAAAATATCATAAATACGTGCTCAAGCTAAATTTTCAATATGTCAATTTAGCTTCTTAAATATTCATCAATTGCTTTTGCAGCACGTTTTCCTGCGCCCATTGCATTAATTGCATTGGATTCGCCGACAGGGGCAACATCTCCGCCTGCATACACGCCTTTTATCGAGGTTTCACCTGTTTCAGGGTTTACAATTATATAGCCGCGCGGATTTGTTTCAAGGTCGAGCCCCTCATGCTCTGCCGATTTTTGGATAATAGGATTCGGGCCTGTTCCCAGTGCTACTATCACTGTATCAAAATCCATATCTTCTGTTTTGCCTGTTGGCACGGGTTTGCGTCTTCCGCTTTCGTCCGGTTCACCGAGCTCCATTATTTCGAGTCTTAGTGTTTTTGCGTAGCCGTCTTCTCCGAGAATTTCGACCGGAGAGTGAAGAAATTTAAATATAACACCTTCTTCTTTTGCGTGCCTGATTTCTTCAAGTCTTGCCGGAAGTTCGGCTTCTGTTCTTCTGTATATGATGTAAACATCTTCATATCCGACTCTTACTGCTGTTCTTGCTGCATCCATTGCAACATTTCCGCCGCCGATAATTGCTGCCCGTTTTCCGACTTTTAGCGGAGTTGGAGTTTCGGGGCTGTTCGCATGCATAAGATTTACACGGGTTAGAAATTCGTTCGCACTGTAGACCCCGTTGAGGTTTTCTCCGGGAACTCCGAGCATTTTTGGCAGTCCTGCACCGGAGCAGAGAAATATTGCATCATAACCTTCTTCTTTAAGCTGGTTAATTGTTATGGATTTACCTACAATTACGTTTTTGTAAAATTTTACACCGATATTTTTTAGGGAGTTAAGTTCTCTGTCTAATACTTTTCGCGGAAGTCTGAATGGGGGGATTCCGTACCTTAATACTCCTCCGAGTTTGTGTAATGCTTCAAAAACAGTTACGTCATATCCGAGTTTTCTTAGGTCTGCAGCGGCTGTAATACCTGCACAACCGGAGCCTACGATTGCTACTTTTTTCCCTTTTTCAGGCTGTATATTATTTTTCGCATCTGTGTTGTCTCCGACGTATCTTTCAAGAGCACCGATTGCAACCGGTTTGCCTTTTATTCCGAGAACACAGTTTCCTTCGCACTGGCGTTCCTGCGGGCAGACCCTGCCGCAAACTGATGGCAGCAGGCTTGTTTCTCTGATTATGTCTCCTGCTTTTTCCAGATTGTCTTCTTTTATTGCCTGAATAAAGTCAGGAATTTTTATATTAACCGGACATCCCTGAACACAGCGGGGATTTTTGCAGTTCAAGCATCTTGATGCCTCAAGCTTCACCTGTTCTGGGGTAAAATTGCTTTCTACTGCGTCAAAATTTGTTCTTCTTACTTTCGGATCCTGCTCTTCGGGATGTTGTCTTTCTATTTTTTCCATTTTATTCTAACTCCATAAGTACCCGTCAAAATTATATAATAAAAATTTTGTTATGTTTATACATCCATGTAATTTTTGAGTTCCCAGGGTGTAACCTGTTTTCTGTATAATTTCCATTCTTTTCTTTTTGTTTTCAAAAATTCTTCGAAAATGTAACTGCCTAGCGCAGCATTAGCCAGAAGGCTTTTTTCAAAATTTTCAAGAGCTGAAAACATGTTGCGCGGAAGGCTTTTTATCTTTCTCATTTTTATTTCGTTTGATGAGAGTAAGAACAGGTTTTTTTCAATAGGTTTTGGCGGGTCAGTTTGGTTTCTTATTCCGTCAATACAGGTCTGTAAAAGTACTGCAAAGGACAGATACGGGTTTGTGCTGAAATCCGGTGAACGCAGTTCCAGTCTGGTTGCTGAGCCTCTTTTTTGAGGAATGCGAACGAGAGCACTTCTTGTTACAACAGACCAGGCAAGATAAACCGGTGCTTCGTAGTCTCTGACAAGCCTTTTGTAGCTGTTTACCGTAGGATTTAGAACCGCTGTTATTCCGTTTATATTTTTAAGTAGTGACCCCACGGAATACAGGGCCTCCTGAGAAAGCTGATATATATTGTCTTTGTCAAAAAATGCATTTTCCCCGTTCTTGTTCAGAGAAATATTTAAATGCAGACCTGAACCGTTCACACCGAAAAGCGGTTTGGGCATAAAAGATGCTGTGAATCCGAACATGCCTGCAGTCATTTTTGCAATGTATTTGAAGGTCATAAGATTGTCTGCTGTTTTTAGGATATTGTCATATTCCAGGTCTACTTCAAACTGTAAAGGCGCGGCTTCATGATGGATTGCATCAAACTCAAGCCCCATCTTCTCCATTGCGATAACCATCTGGTTTAGCACTTCTTCTATATTTTCTTCCGAATTTAAGTCATAGTATCCGACGTGGTTAAAAACGTTGTTTAAAATATTGTTATTTTCATCGGTTTTGAACAGAAAAAATTCTATTTCCGGACCAATATTCATTGTGTAGCCGTATTCGGTTTCTGTTTTTTTTATGATTTTTTTCAGGTTACACCGCGGGCAGCCTTCAAAAGGTGTGCCGTCAGAATTATAGATGTCGCATATAAAACGTGCGGTATTCTTTAGTTTGGGAATATTATCAGGATAGATTTTAAAAGTTTCTAAATCAGGATGAAACACTAAATCCATTGTTTCGTTTTCTCTGAAACCGGAAATTGAGGATCCGTCAAAGGCTATTTCGTTATTTAAAATTTCATTTATTTGTGATGACGACAGGAACAGGCTTTTAATCTTACCTCTTATATCAGTGAATTGAAGGGCAATAGACTCTATTTCTCTATCTGCAATTGTTTTTAAAATATCTTCGCGTTTGTACATATCTAAATTATCAGTCATTATTCTATTTTTAGTCAAGTATTTCTGCTCATACAGTATTTAACAATACGATGTGCATTGCGCTAAAAACAAAGCCGCTCTTTTTATAAAACGGCTTTGTTTTTTTTATTGTAAATATGATGAATTCGTTCACGTAATTTCATTCATTATCACGAATTTTTTTCGGACAAGTTCTAGCAGCAAGCCGTTGATTTTGCTTTTTCCACTGCTTTCACTACTTCTTCAACTACAGTTCTCTGTTCTTCTTCAGTGATTTCAGGGAACATCGGAAGGCTCATAACGTGTTTTGTGTTTTCAACGGTTACAGGCAGTGAGTTTTCAGGAACATGTAAATGTGCATGAACTTTTTGCATATGAAGCGGTATCGGATAGTAAATCATTGCGCCAATTCCTGCCTCCTGAAGAAGTTTATGTACTTCGTCACGGTTTGGAACTTTTATTGTGTACTGGTGGTATACACAGTATGTGTTGTCAAGTTCTTTAGGTGTTTCAATATCAGGGTATTGTGCAAAAAGTTTGTTGTAGAATGCTGCGTGTTCTCTTCTTTTTTTGTTCCATTCGTCAATGTAGGGCAGTTTTACTCTCAAAATGGCTGCCTGAACTTCATCAAGACGGCTGTTTACGCCTATTTCATCATGATGATATCTTACGGCACCGCCATGGTTTCTTAATGCAACGATTCTGTCTCTCAGATAGTCGCTGTTCGTTGTAACAAGTCCGCCGTCTCCCATTGCGCCAAGGTTTTTTGTCGGATAGAAGCTGTAGCATCCGATATCTCCGAATGTACCGACTTTTTTGCCTTTGTATTCTGCTCCTATAGCCTGGCAGCAGTCTTCTATAACATGCAGATTGTAGCGTTTTGCAACATCCATAATCACATCCATATCACAGGGCTGTCCGTAGAGATGAACAGGCATGATGGCTTTTGTTTTAGGAGTAATTTTTTCTTCAATAAGTTTTGCGTTCATGTTAAATGTGTCTTTGTCTATATCAACAAAAACAGGAGTTGCGCCGACTATTTCAACAGATTCTGTTGTTGCAACAAAAGTGAATGCCACTGTGATAACTTCATCACCTTTGCCGATATCCAGTGCTCTTAAAGCAAGATGGAGTGCGTCAGTACCTGAATTCAGCGTAACTGTGTGTTTTACTCCGATATATTTTGCAAGTTCTTCCTGCAGTGCCTGATTGTTCTTTCCTAAAATGTAAGAACCTGAGCGCAGAACTTCAAGAACTGCCTTTTCTACTTCCGGTCCGATTTTTTCATACTGTCTTTTTGAGTTGATAATAGGTATCATATAAATCTCCTTCTTAATTCGCCCTGTTTTAATTTTATCATCTAAATATATTGTCTTTATAAAATCTTAATCTGAAAAGCCTTTATTGTTTGTATGTTTCGGCTCATATTGTGCTGTTTGGATTCACAAACATGTGTCTCGGAATGCTTGCTTGATGCTGCACGACATTTCAAAACTACCATAAAAAAAGAACCTCCCGGATTTGGAAGGTTCTTTTTTTATTAGTTTAAATTTTTTATCCTACGAGTCTGCTTTCATCAGCTTCTGAAGCTTTTACCATAATAGCATGTTCAATGGGATTTTCTTTTTTTATTGTACTATCGAAAGCGAATTCATCATATCCGAGTTCGTCTTTCGGTTTTTTCATCTGATATTCATCAACAAGTTTTTTTGCAAGTTCTGCAATTTCATACACAAGCTGGTATCTGTTTTCGCAGTTTTCATTCAGTTCCCATGCAACTTTTATAATCTGTGTCATTTCTTTCTCCGATAAAATCTTACCTATATTAAAACTATAATATAAGAGAAAAAGAATATCAATATGCAATAGAAAAGTTTTGAAGCAAAGATGTGGAAATTAGAGGCAAGAGAACTTAAAATAATGCAAAAAAAACAACTGAGTCTAAAAATAGCGCTAAATTTCCTTTATTTTACAAAAACTGTTTTTCGGATATACTGATATTTATGAAAACCATTGATAACGTAAGAAATTTTTGTATTATAGCGCATATTGACCATGGTAAATCAACACTGGCTGACAGACTTCTTGAGGCGACCCATACGATTGCGGAAAGAGATATGCAGGATCAGCTTCTTGATACTATGGATATAGAGCGTGAACGCGGGATTACTATAAAGCTCAATGCGGCACGTATGAATTATAAAGCAAAAAACGGTAAAGATTATGTTCTGAACCTGATTGATACCCCGGGGCACGTAGATTTTTCTTATGAGGTTTCACGTTCACTTGCTGCGTGTGAAGGAGCATTGCTAATTGTGGATTCGACGCAGGGCGTAGAGGCACAAACACTTGCAAACGTTTATCTTGCAATTGAGCAGAATCTTGAAATTATTCCTGTAATAAACAAAATAGATTTACCATCCGCTGATGTCGAGCGGGTAAAAAAAGAGATTGAAGATATTTTAGGTATAGACGCATCTATGGCTATACCTGTCAGTGCAAAAGCCGGTATAGGAATAGAGGATGTTCTTGAGGCTGTAGTTGAATTTGTACCGCCGCCGGCTGATACCTCGGATAAGCCTCTCAGAGCGCTTGTGTTCGACAGTACTTATGACCAGTATCTTGGAACTTTGTGCTTCTTTAAGGTCGTTGACGGAAGCATAAAACTCGGAGACAAAATAAAATTCATGGCAACGGGAAAAGAATATGAAGTTGTGGAATTGGGATATCTTAATCCGAACAGAGTGCCTGTAAAAGAGCTGAAAACCGGAGATGTCGGATATATGGGCTGTTCGATAAAGGAACTCACCCGTTTTGTCGGAGACACAATAACTCATGTTGAAATTCCAGCAAAAGAACCTCTTCCCGGATACAAAGAAGCTTTGCCTATGGTGTTTTCAGGGCTTTATCCTGTTGACAACGATGAATATCAGGACTTAAAAGAAGCGCTGGAAAAACTAAAACTCAACGATTCTTCCATAACTTTTGAACCGGAAACATCATCTGCACTCGGATTCGGATTTAGATGCGGCTTTTTGGGAATGCTCCATATGGAGATTGCACAGGAAAGACTGGAAAGAGAGTATAACCTTTCTCTTGTTACTACGGCTCCGTCGGTAGTTTATCATGTTTATAAAACAAACGGTGAAATGGTCGAGATTGATAATCCAGCTAACCTTCCTTCTCCCCAGTATCGTGAATATATAGAAGAGCCGTATGTTACGGTGAATATTATTGCTCCGAACGATTATACCGGTGCATTGATGGATTTGTGCCAGACAAAACGCGGTATATTTATTAATATGTCATATCTTGACTCGGTAAGAGTGAATTTAGAATATGAGATTCCCCTGAGTGAAGTTATCGTGGATTTTTATGACCAGCTGAAATCCAGAACAAAAGGGTATGCGAGTATGGACTATGAGTTCAAAGAATACCGCCGTTCAGACCTTGTAAAGCTGGATATTATGCTTGCTGGCGAAGTCGTGGACGCACTGAGTGCGATTGTTCATAAGGACAGCGCTTTTTATATTGGTCAGAAATTAACCTCAAAATTAAAAGATATAATTCCCCGCCAGCTTTTCGAAGTTCCGATACAGGCTGCAGTAGGCGGAAGAATTATTGCAAGAACTAATATTAAGGCTATGCGCAAAAATGTTCTTGATAAATGCTACGGCGGTGATATTTCAAGAAAAAGAAAACTTCTTGAAAAGCAGAAGAAGGGTAAAAAGCGCATGAAATCAGTCGGACGTGTCGAAGTTCCTCAGGAAGCATTTATGGCTGTATTGAGCTTAAATGACGACTAAACCTGATTTTTTACAGACGGATCTATCTGTGACATATATGTGCCGACATTTCTTGGCCAGAACTGATTAAGTCCTTTTGTGTCAGTATGGTCGCTTGTCGGGCAGTATTTTGCACCGACTCTGCCGACTGTTGTTCTACCCTGGTCGATATAGTTCTTTTTCAGGAATCTTGCCATATCTTCAAGACAATCTTCTACATGTTTATAAACTTTGAATTTTGTGCTTCCGGCTTTTCTTACTCCGCCGACATTGTTTCTCTTTCTTGCACTGTAGCTTGTGCCGTTTGCAGATTCATTTATTGCGATAGCAGCAAGGAAGGCTGCGCTAATGCCGTATTTGTCCTGCAATTTAAGAAGAGTTGCGCCCATTCCTTTTAAGACACCGCCGAGATGACTGTTGATTTGTTCTGCAGTGCCTGTATATTTCTGTGTAACATCAATATTGTGCAGGCTTGTAGTCCGTATTTTCGCTTTTGTTTTTACTTTTGGTTTGCTTTTTGTTTTTGTAACTTTGACAGGTGATGTAATTTCTGCACCTTTGACCTTTCTTACCTTAACTTCAGGTTCTGTATCTGTTTTTACAACCGGTTTGGGTGAAGATACGACAACATCACTACCTTTTGGAACAGGAGGTTCAATAAGTTCACCGAGTTCAAATTCATCAAGAATTTTTCTTATGTTTTCCATATTAAGATATTCGCCTTTGTCGGAGAGTTTCAATTCTTTTTCACTCTCTCTGACGGCTTCTTCGATTCGTTTTCCGGAATCGGCATATTTATTTAAATTCAATGCAAAGAAACTCGGATTTGATTCTGAATATCTCTTTATTTTTACATCTTCATCTTTAATATCTGCCTCTTCTGCCTCAAGACTTGCAGAAGGGACAAAACTGTCCATACCCGGATTCGGACCGTGAACATTATCATCTACAGGAATATATTCCCTATGAGGGAGCATTCCCTGGGGATTTTGTTTGTTAGCAGCAAGTGCGAATTTTGATTTATCTATTGTCAAATCGAATTTTGGAGGATTGACTTTTAGCGGAGCAATATCATTTGTTGCTTTGAGCGTCGGCATCTCCTCTGTATAAAGCGATATTTTTTGTCCTTCAAAAATAGAGTCAGGATTTTTAATATTGTTCTTTTTTGCAACTTCCTGAACTTTTTGGGCAATGTCATCAGAATTTTTTAATTTAAATTCTTTTTTAACAATGTTCCATAAATTGTCTCCAGATTTAACGCTGTATCTTTCCATGATGTCCTCTAAATCCTCTATGTTTTTTATTAATCCTCATATGTGTTAGACAGGGTTGGTTTTTATCTTCATAATCTATCCCTTATATATATAAAAACAATCGGCGAAGAAAAATTGCCTGAAAATGAAAAAAATTAAAATGTATTTTTCCATAAAAAAAAGCCGTCCTTAGAGGCCGGCTACTAGACTTGGGGAGGAGGTTTGTTGGACCTTTTGGTCTAACAATATATCTATCGGCACAATGTATAAAAAACTTTAGAAATATCGTCTAAATGATTTACAAAAGTTAATAATTTGAATTATAATTGTGGAAGAGTTAATGAATAATTTGAATTTTTCTTTTTGTAAAGGAAGTTAGATTGAGTTTTTTCAGATACATTATTGTTGTATTATGCATATTCACAGTACTGCCTGCATATGCAATTCAGGATGCGCCGTTTAAAAAGGGTGAATCATTGAGTTTGCAGGACTGTGTAGCTCTGGCAATAAACAACAGTCCGGTCATAAAAAGTTATGAATACAACATGGAGGTTGCAAAAAGTAATGTCGGAATAGCAAAGTCTGCTTTCTTTCCGACTCTTGGCGCGACAGCGGGAATCTATCAGGACTATAACTCAAACAAAAACTATAACGGTTCATCTAATCGTGATTTGCCTTCCGTTGCAGTGATGCTGGAGCAGCTAATATGGGATTTTGGAAAGACCAGTTCTTATATAAAAATGGAAAAATTTTATGAGATTGCTGCTGAATATCAGTTTATGGACAGTATCTGTTTTACTATATATGATGTAAAAACCAAATACTACGCTGCATTGAGAGCAGAAGCAATAGTAGAAATCCAGAAGAATTACGTAAGGATTTGTGAAAAAAACCTTCAGCGTGCAAAACAGCTGTTTGAATCGGGCAAAAAACCTAAAATTGACTATATAAACGCGAAAGTTTTTTACACAGAATCAAAAATGCGTCTGTTGGATGCGGAAAATGAGTATGAAAATGCAATGGCGGATCTTGCAAATTCTTTGTATATAGCATATGCACCTGATTTTAAGCTTGTAGATACTGATACATTCAGATTTGCTGATACATTTATACCGGATGACCTTGATGAGTTTCCTAAAAACCAGGGACGGGGCGGGTTTGTTACTGCAGTAAATAATAAAACAGAAGATGCACAAAAAAACTTTGAGCAATCATCATTCAAAAAGCTGCCCTTTACTCTTGAAGCCTCTTATGAGCTTGCAAACAAAAACAGTCCTGATATATGGGTTTTGGATGCTACACTTGACGCAATGAAGCAGTCACTTTTGTATGTAAAAAGACAGTATTATCCGGGTATTGTGGGAAATGTCGGATATGGATTCAACAATTCCCGTGATTATGCCAATAACAATATAAATATGTCTGTCGGCATGACATCTGCTGTAAATATAAAGCAGCTTAAACATGAAATTGACAGAGCGCAGGCGCAGGTAAATCTTGCTGAAAACGATATAGCTCTTTTCAAACAAAATCTCTATTTTCAGGTAAAAAAATCATATATTAATGTAAAAAAACATGAAAACCAGATTCCGATTGCGAAAAGAAAGGCTGATGAAGCTTTTGAAAACTATGAAATGGAAAATGACCGTTATGATACAGGTGAAAATGATTACATTGCCCTGATGACTGCCAGAACAAACTTTAATGATGCGAAAGTTCTATACGTTGACACACTATACAAGTATAATATAGCCCTTGCCGAACTGGAAATAGCAATGCATTATCATCTTGATGACCTTCATCACCAGACTCAGCATGCTTTGAATTATCATTACAAAGATATTTTACACAAACTCCATGAAACTCTTCATTGTGAGCACATGCACGAGGAAGAAGAAAACGCAAAACCACAGAAATAGAAGAAAATATGATGACAAACTTTGATTTTTTAAAAAATATAGACCACGATTTATATACGATAGCAGGTATAGCAGAAAAGCTCTATCGGGATGAGTATTTTGAACAGTGCATGGGACAGACGAGAAGGTTTGCAGAAAATGCCGTGAAAAAAGTACTTGGCAGCAGAGCTCCTTATGATGCCAGTTTTGACGAGCTTATAAACACGCTAAAAGATTCGTCTACAGGAAAATCTATTGAAAAAGAGTTTATTGATGATTTATATTTTCTTAAAAAAGCCGGTAATATTTCTGTTCACGGCGCAACTGTAAAAAAGGACGGAATCACGGCATTAGAGTGTTTGAGAAGAATGTTCGAAGTCGCTATAAACTATGCAGTGCATATAGATAAAACAAATGCTGCTCTGCTAAAACTAAATTATGACGAAGAGTTATTGCTTCTTGGCAGACCCAAACAGGAGCAGACTCTGAAAGAAAAATATCTTGCAGCAAAAAAAATACTGGAAAAACAGGATAAGGTATCTCAAAAATCAACGAATAACAGAAAATCTGTAAGGACTAAAACAAATGGTATTCTGGATGAAAAACCAATAAAGCAAAAGAAAAAAAGTACAAACAAGATAAAGACAGAAAAACTATCAATCCCTGTTCAAAAAGCAGATAAAAAGACGAAACCGGCTAAAAAGAATACAAAACAGCAAAAATCCCGTAAATCTTCAAAAATGAAAAAGTCTCACGACAACAGACTTCCTTTGTTTCTTAATCCTGTTGCAATCACTATTTCCTTTTTAATCGGGGCAGTAGTACTTGTTCTTATTGCAGCAAGTCTTAAAATCCTATAAGCATGGACAATTCCGTATAAGGAAGAGCCAGAGCAGATGCAACATCCTGATTTACAAGTTTGCCTTGATAAGTGTTGACTCCCTTATACATTTCAGGAGTGGATTTTACAGCTGCTATAAAACCTTTGTCTGCGAGTTTCATTATATATGGCAGTGAATAGTTATTTAACGATACAGTTGCGCTTCTGCCGACGAGACCAGGAATATTCGGTACTGCATAATGGATTACACCGTTTTCGACAAAATAAGGTTTTTCGATTGACGTCGGTTCTTTTATTGTTTCGACTATACCGCCCTGATCAATAGAAACATCTATAATTACTGCTCCTTTTTTCATTGTTTTTTCAATATCTTTTGTAATAATTTCAGGAGCCTTTGCACCTGGAATCAGTACTGCGCTTACGAGTACATCAGCCGTTTTGCAGAATTTTGCAATATTGTATTTGTTTGAGATTGCTGTTTTGACTCTGCCTTTAAAAATATTATCAATGATACTCAGTTTTTCCGGAGAAATATCAAGCACCGTAACACCGGCGCCAACTCCGGCCGCTATTTTTGCCGCATTAAGCCCGACTGTGCCTGCACCTATAATCAAAACTTCTGCAGGTGCAACTCCTGGTACTCCCCCTATTAGTGTTCCATTTCCTGCTTCAGAGTTTTCAAGAAGTTTTGCGGCAATCTGGATAGACATCTTTCCGGCTATTTCACTCATCGGGTGGAGCAATGGCAGGCGTCCGTCGCTGCATTGTATTGTTTCATAGGCAATTGCTGTTATTTTTTTCTTCAAAAGTTCTTTTGTTAACTCAGGTTCAACCGCAAGATGCAGGTAGGTCATCAACGTCTGACCGGGTTTTATCATTTCATATTCAACAGGTCTTGGTTCTTTTACTTTGACTACGATTTCGGATTTTGCATAGATTTCGTCAAGTGAATTGACAATTTTTGCACCGGCATGTTCATACAAATCGTCAGTAAATCCTACATTCACACCTGCATTTTCCTGTACAAATACAGTATGCTCTTTTTCAACAAGAGCTTCGACTGATGCGGGAGTGAGAGAAACTCGTGTTTCTCCGTTTTTAATTTCTTTGGGAACACCGATTATCATACAATACTCCAAAATAATTAATATTCAATATGTTTAGTTGCATTATCAATTTCATCGAGAATAAGGTTTACAGCCGCAATCGGGTCGTCAGCCGAGGTAATAGGACGGCCGACTACCATGTAGTCAACCCCTGCTTTTATTGCGTCTGCCGGTGTAACCACACGTACCTGATCATTTACAACAGACCAGGTCGGCCTTATTGCAGGACACATAATAACAAAATCATCGGAAAATTCTTGTCTTATTTTCTTTGCTTCTGAGGCGCTTGCAATAACGCCGTCTATCTGCGATTCTTTCGCAAGATAAGCAAGATGCGAAACGTACTCATCAAGGTTCATTTTTACATTCAGTTCTTCTGTGAGTGTTCGTTGTCCGAAGCTTGAGAGCAGGGTGACCCCGAGAATTGTGGGGGTGGGCATATTATATTTTTTTGCGGTTTCTCTGGCAATTTTTACTGTACTTTTCAGCATTTTTGTCCCGCCTGCAAGATGTGCACTGAAAACTGTAACCCCATGTTTTACAAGATTAGAACTGGCTTTTGCAACAGTGTTCGGAATGTCGTGAAATTTTCCGTCAAAGTATACTTCACCGCCAAGCCGTTTTATGGTATCGATTGCTTCGTATGCACAGGAGATAAAGAGCTGCGGGCCGACTTTAAAATAACCCACATAGTCTTTTAACAAAGAAACCAGTCTTTCCACTTCTTCTATTGTATCAACGTCCAATGCTAATATCAGTCTGTCTTTCGCTGACAAATTATGTTTTTTGAATTCTTTTAATGATACCATACACATATCCATAAACTACAGAACTATTCAACTATAGCACTTTTTTTCATCTATCGCAATAGTTTTAGCAGCGGGAAAAAACTTCTATATCGAGTGAGTCCATGGTGTTAGCCAGAAAATATGCAGAACTTGCTATCATTGCAGCATTGTCCGTACAATACTTCATTGCCGGTGCAAAAATTTTGTATCCTTTATCTTCAAGCGAAAAGAATTTTTTTCTTATTTCCGAGTTTGCCGCAACTCCACCGCCCAGCACTATCTGTTTTATTCCGAAATCCTCAGCTGCTTTGAGTGTCTTTTTAAAAAGCGTAGAAGTTATGCATTCCTGAAAACTTGCCGCTACATCTTCTTTAGGAATATATCCGAGTTCTTTTTCAAGCTTTCTTGTGAGATTAAGAACTGCTGTTTTTAATCCTGAAAAACTAAAGTCATATCTGCCGTCTACTTTTGCCTGCGGCAGAATGTATGCTTTCGGATTGCCTGATGGTGCCATTCTGTCAAGGTTTAATCCGCCTGGATATGGCAGCCCCAGCAGGCGTGCAACCTTGTCATAGGCTTCTCCTGTTGCATCGTCAATAGTTTCTCCGAGAATTTCCTGTTCAAGATATGAGTCTACTTTTATAATCTGTGTATGTCCACCGCTGATAAGCAAGGCAATCATCGGCGGTTTAAGCTCCGTGTCGATGTAGTTTGCGCAGACATGCGCATTCAGGTGATTTACGCCAATAAACGGCTTGTCATAGGTAACGGCAAGCGCTTTTGCTGCATTCAATCCTACCAGAAGCGAGCCTACAAGTCCGGGGCCGACAGTTGCGGCAATAGCTGTAAGTTCGTCCGGCTTTACTCCTGACTGTTCAAAAGCTTCTGCTATGACAAGATTTATGGATTCCAAATGTTCTCTTGCTGCAACTTCGGGCACAACGCCGCCGAATTGCTGGTGAGTCTTTATCTGGGAGGCTACAACATTAGCCAGAACTTCTCTTCCGTTTTTGACAATTGCACAAGCCGTTTCATCGCAGCTTGATTCTATAGCCATTATAGTTATATCTTCTTTACTGTCCGGCCCTACAAATACGCTTTTTCCGGACAGCGGTGTCTTGAATTCTTTTATGAGCATTTTTTTGTTCCTTACCAGATAATTTTAACAGAAAAAAACAGCTGTGATTATTGTTCATTTGTTTTTGTTTTTATTTCATACAGCTTTATTTTTTCGTCGCAATTCTTTAGCCTTATCATTCCGGCATAATCTACTGCTGGCGCAACATCAAGATTTTCAAGAACAAATTCCGTAACTATAATATTTTTATCAAATTCTGTGCATACATTTTCTATGCGTTCAATAATATCAACAGTCTCACCCAGCAGAGTAAATTCAGACTGGGATTTTGAACCTATTTGTCCGATGATTGCATTACCTGTATTTATGGCCATTTTTACTTTGAGATACAAATCAGTATTCTGTTTGTCGTCTTCTTCATCCATTTTTTCACGCAGCTCGCTGCTGAACTTTTTGATTTCTTCTTCGATTTCGACGGCCGCTTTAATCGCGTTTTCTGTGTCTTTTCGGGAATGAATCGGGTATCCCCAGTACACGAGAACGGAGTTTCCGACAAAACGGTTGATGGTGCCGTTATATTTGAAAATTATCCGTTCAATAATATCAAAGGCATTGTTTATAATATTGACATAATTTTCAGGCGTAATAGTATCTGAGACCTGAACATTATTGTAGATATCACATGACATAACAGTAACTTTCTGAACAGATGATTTCATATTGAGTCTGTGGGGTTTGTTCATTATCTGTTTCAAAACCTGTTCAGATACAAGGTTGCCGAATATTTTTTCAATTCTTTTTCGTTTTTTATATTCGTGGTGAACCTTAAGAACATAGCTCAGAATAAAAGTTACACACATGCAATATAAAGGCACCGCCATATATAAAAGTATGTGGAACCTCGGATGACAGAATATAAGAATGCTCAGACCGCAGTAAATCATTATGATAAACAGCCCGTTTGTAAGAGCGAGCAAGAGGTTTGTTGAGATGATGATTGCAAATATAATTGCTGCACAAAACGCTGCTGTAAGCACAATTGTTTTTGACATAGAGAGATGTTTAGCGAACTGTCTTTTGTACAGTTTTTTTGTATTTGAGTCATTTATGTAGTTGTCGATAATAGTCGCTTTGATTTCTGCATCAGTCATTTCTTTGTCAACAGGTGTGTCATGGGTTTCTGTACTCATCTGTGTTTGGGTAACGAGGATGATTTTGTCTTTAAACATGGCGAGCGGATATTTTTCCCCGCTGTAAGTAAAGCTGTTTTCTCCTCTTACCATGCTGAGCATAAGAGAGTTAATGGGAATATCGAGATAAGTTCCGTTGTGTCCGTGCCAGTTGATAAGCGCCTGTCCGTTGTCATTAAGCCTGATTTGGTGGTCTCCTGTTTTCAGAACGTTGTTTTTTATAATAATCTCATCAACTGAACCCGTGTATTTTAAAAGTGCCGCCAAACCTATAGAAGGAATGAAATATTCTTTGTTTCCTTTGATAAGCTTGTATACAGGCTGAGAGTATCGTATATTGTCTGTTTTTTTGCCTAAAGGCAGATTAGTGACAGCCATGGTAGTGTTTTGAGTAAAAATATCAGGGATGGGAGTGTGGGAGAAATAAGAGATTCTGTTTTCCGTTTCCTGATTGTCTATATAAACAGGGAGTGACTCTTTGACCGGCTGAAAAGGATTGTCAAAGTTATCCAGAATGCTTGCGGGGACTACATTGTTTGTGGAAACATACGGAGTTCGAAGCGCAGTTGCGAGAATGATATTGTCATAATTAGAAAGAGTGTTAGACAGTACCATGTCGGGGGAATATCTGTTGAGCGCAATATCTTCATAGTTCGAGAAATTTATATCAATAATAACCATTTGCGGCTCTTGTTTTTCTATAAAATCGATAAACTCAGCCCAAACCGCTCTTGACCATGGCCAGTGAATGAGATTCAATTCGCTGGAATGCGCAGCACTGTATCTTGTGAGGTCATTCACGGAGACTATTATGATGTTGTCGCTTGCTTGCGCAAATTTTTCCGAGAAAAGCCCTTTGTCGGTACTCAGAGAACTTCTGAAATCGATAAGCTGCTCTTCCGCATAATCAAACAGTTCGTTAAAAACGTAGGCAAATAGCGCGGCAAATATTATCAAAACTGTCGTAATAACAACCTTTAGTTTGTTTATTTTTTTGTCAAATATCATATAAAATCTCTCGTAAACTAATTGGTTCTATTATAAATGTTATTACGTGTTTTGACAATGAAAGATTCTTTAAAGCTGCAAAGCAAATACCTTCCTAAGAAACTTGATGTTACATATTTCTAAGAGCATTTTCCGTGGGGTTAAGAACGAGCCTTGTGAGGGACTGGTTGTACTGGTATTTCAACTTGTCAATCATTTCGTTGACAGCCTCATACTGTTCTTCCAGCTGTGCAAGGAAGTCCGCAAGCTCAGCCTGATTTGAGGCAAGCGAGTTTTGTTCAAATGCCATGGAGGCTTTGACATTGTTGAGTTCGCTTGTGTTCATTGCTATCTCGTTCATAATAGACTTGTTGGTAGACTCGAGAAGTTTTGAAGTCGAGGCAAAGTAGCCGTTGGTTTGCAAGGATTCATCGAGAGTTTCCCTGAGTCTAGTGAATGTGCCGGCTTCAGCGTTGTTTATAGGCTTTCTGTCATTACCGATAAGAATGCCTTTAACCTTTTCAGGGTCGTTCATAAACGCATTTATAAACTTGTCTTTGTTGAGCGAAATAGTGACTCTGCCGTCAGAGGACGAAACACCGCCTGAGATAGCGACATTTATACCAATGTCAGACATCTGGCGCTGAATCTGCCTGTAGGTTCCGACATTGTCTGTGAGGGCTTTTTTGATGTTAACAATAAGCGATTCGAACGCGGCATCACCCTCAAACACCTTGTTCTGGGAAAGTCCCATTGCTTCGTTAAACCGTTTTACGAAGGTGTTAAGCTTGTTAAATGCGTTGGTAACAGAGTTTTTCCCGATGTCGATAGTGCCGGAGCCTGTTGCTTTAAGCGTAAGCCTTATTGCTTCATCGGAACTGTCAGTGTCGACGAGATTTCCGTGCTTGTCGAGAGACACAACGTTTGACTGTGTCTCAAATTCCTGACCGTTCAGAGTAAATATTGCATTGTCACCGAGTGTCTGGGCGTTTTGAACAATATTAGAACCTGATGTCCAGCCAATCATATCTGTCAAATTCGTTGTACCTGCTTCAATATTAATACGTGCATCACCGGACGCGGAGTTCGATGTCAGGACGATTCTGTCATTTATAAATTCCGCATAAACCCCGTTCGGGTCTGTGGAGGAGAAGGCAGCGTTGATTTTGCCCAGCAGCGTTGCAATAGAGTCGTTTTCAGTAACGTTAATATTAGCACCGTTAATTTTAAAGTTTCCGGCGGTGATACCGATGGTGGAGAGCGAGACAGTGGGATTTGCAACGGCGATTTCGTTGCTGGTAATCACTGTTCTTTCAGCGTCGACACCGTTTTCGATTTGTGCACCGGAGCTGAGATTTCCGCCCGAGGTGAAGCCGATTTTGTTCGTGAAATCGCTTGTTCCTTTTGTGACAGAGATGCCGCCTGCTGTGGTTGTTTCGGTGCGGGTTAGAACCATTCTGCCATCAGCATTTATGGTTGCGGCAATACCGAATCCGGAATTGTTAATCTTGCTGATAATAGAATCTATAGTGTCATACTGTGAAATTTCGATACGCAGAGAGTCAGATATCGAACCATCCGTGTTGACAAGATTTATGTAGAAATCACCGGCACTGAATCCGAGCGTCTGAACACTGTGAACAGTAGAGTTCGAAGTCAGAGTGGACAGAGAGCCGATTTGAGACGGATTTGCCTGAGAGCCGTTTCTTGTGAAGCCGACGGTTTCAGAGAAGTCTGATGTGCCGTCAGTTACTTCTATAATGTAGTTTCCTGCTGTTTTTGAACGCAAAGCCAGACTGTTTGTGGAGGCGTCCATAACAGCTGAGATTCCGAGACTTGAATTCGAAATCATGCTGGAGATGTCAGCGAGGGTTTCGTTGCCGGTGAGCGTAAACGTCTGCGAAACTTTTTGACCGTCCGGATTGGTGACAGAGATGATGAAGTCTCCTGCGGAGAATCTCATTGAGTTGTCGAGACCGGTTGTGGAGCCGGTGAGGGTCGAATAGACGTCGCTTGCACCGTTGACACCGACGGCATTTCCGCCGAGAGTGCCTGCTGTGAGACCGAGAATCTGGGCGTAGTTTGTCGTTCCATCGTTTATAACAATGGTCGCACCGTTATCAATTTTTGTTGAGATGACGATTCGTCCGGAATCATCGAGCGAAGCTGTAAAGTCGCTGTCTGCACTGTTGTTGATAAAGTCTATAACATCACCGACCGAGGTGACACCCTGCTCGACATTGACGTTTAACGTCCTGTGACCGTCAGCGCTTATGGTGAATGCGCCGGAGGTCATGTTGTTAAACGTTCTGTCTGTTGTGAGCCCGTAGACAGAGCCTGTTATTTTTGAATAACCCAGTGAACCGAGCTCGGTCGTTGTGTTGTAAGTCCAAGTTTTGCCTTTTAAGCCGACGAGATTGTAGAAGTCGGTTGTGCCGGAGACGGTTATGTCAGAGGCGTTCTGTCCGACTGTTTTAATCCAGAACCTGTTGAGATTGTCGAGTCCGGCTTCAAATATTCCGCCTTCGTTGATTTTGTCTATGACGTCCTGAATCCTGTCAGTGGCAAGTACGTCTATGGTTTTTGTTGTCGAACCGGCAGAGATAGTCATAGAGCCGGCTGTCATTGAACCGAATATATGGTTTGCGGTGAGGTTTGAGACAGAACCGGTGAGCTGTGATTTTCCGGGGCCTTTTGATTCTGAAGTGTAGTTGGGGTCATAGACCGTAACATCTTTTGAGAGCCCTGCCATTTCAACGAATCCAGAGGTATCGTTATCGAAAGTGATTGCTGATGCGTAGTTACCGATAATCTGGAGATAGATTTTGCCGAGGTTTGTTGTCTCGTCATAATTTACATGGAAATCTATTCTGTCAGCACGGTTTTCGTCGGTAACGTCATCGTGTTCCCAGATGTCATCTTCGCCCGCGAGTATAGCCTGTTTCATCTTGTTGAGAACGGAGGAAACAGTGTCATTGTATACGATATCTATTGTATAAGTAATATCCGGACGATAGGTAATACTACCGGTTTCACCCGTTGATTCTCTGGCGTGGAGGGTGAAAGTAAGCTGACCGTCTTTGAGACCCGTGAATATAGAATTAGGTTTCATACCGAAAACCCCGCCGCCGTCTGTCTGGGTTTCATATATAAAGTAACCCTGATCACCTGTCTCAGTCTGTGAAGACGGGCCTGTCGAACGGTCTACAGCTACGAGTCCGAGGCGCTGTGTCAGGTCTGTAGTCGTAACCTGCGTGTCAGTCGGAGTCTGGATAGTGGATTCAATGTAGAATCTGCCTTCTTCATCGAGGTCAGCCTTGTATGCGCCGTTGGTCTGTGAGTAGACTTTGTTTATAATATCCTGAATAGTGTCAGTCGAAGAAATCGAGACATTGAAAGTACCGTTGCCGCCTGATATCCGGAAGGTTTCGGCCGTGAGGTTGCCGAGCAGGTGACCTTTTGTAAGGTTTTTAACAGAACCTGTCAGACGGTCATAGCCCCAGGACTCGATGACAGGGTCATTGTTTTCTGCATAATTGTGTCCGTTCGAGGTCAAGCCGGCAAGATGCGTAAAGTTTCCGGTGTCATTTTTAACGGAAATTGTTTCGGATTGTGCCGAATTGTAGACATCGGAGGTTATGACGATTCTGCCCTGAGAGTCGAGTTTTGCAGAATAGGAGGCTGTATAGTAGATTCTGCCTGACGAATCAGTGTAGGCTGTGCCGTAGAGGTCATATTCTTCTTCATCATAGACTTTGTCAGAGAAGGGGTCTGTGATATATTTGCCCGTATCATATACGTAAGTACCCTGCATCTGGCTCAAGATGTAGTCTATGGTCGAACCTGCCGAGTAGGTGATAGTTTTCAGGAGCCTGTTGCCGAGATACAGGTCAAAGGAGCCGCCCTCCTGCAGAGCAAACGAGAAGTCACCGTACAGGTCAGTGCGTGAACCGGTCAGAGTGTCGGTCTTTTTCGTGATACCGTTCCAGTCATCGTCAGATTTGTTCGTTCTGTTGGCGGAGCCGTTGGTGCCGGATGTCGCAATACCGAGAAGTTTCGCAGCGTTGCCGGTATCGGAGATGGTGACTTTTCCGTAGTATCCGTCTGTAACAATGCTCGTACCGTCCGAGCTGACTGACTCAATACCTGTCGAGTTACGCAGGGACTGGAGTATGGAGTTTATGGAAGTCGTAGACGAATAGGAGAACGAAGCAATGTTTCCGAAGTAAGAAGAGCTAATCGTTATCGTACCGCCCTGCTGGCCTGCAAAATGGGTGTTGAATGTAGAGGAGTTGTACGAAGTGGAGGACTGGATTTTTCCGTTCGTGTACTGGTCTACTACGTGGGTCGAGGATACATTTCTGTAGGTCAGACCGACAGAGTATTTGAATCCGGGTGCATTGTAGTATCCTTCTCTTGTATCTGTAGAATAAGTTGTTGAGTAGTCTTTTGTCCAGTAGGTTTCGTAGTACCAGGTACGCGAGTATACGTGCTGGTTTCTGACTCTGTCAGACGGGTCAGAGATGGTGTTTCCATATCCGGTGTCTCTGGTAGACCAGGCGGAGTCTTGTGTACGTTCTTGATATGAACCGGAATACCATGTGGTTAGATTCGTTTCTATGGACGTCTGGTATGTCGTGGAGGTGGTGAGGGTTTCTGTTTTTTTGTCACCTTCAACCCATGTAGATGTCGTTGTTGATTTATAAATATGGGCAGCCCAGTCATACCCACCTGAACTATTTGCCCAAGAACTACCAACATAAGTATATCCTGAACCATAACCACTTCCCGCGCTGTTTAGTGCAGAATCTGCGGCACTTTGACTAGAGGCAGAACCGTTTATTGTCGTAACCCATTCACTTGTAACATTGGTAGTATAATATCCGTCAGAACCGGTTGTTTTTACCGTTGTACCATAAGTCGTACCCGTCGTATGAGTGGTTTTGTTGGTTTCAATGGATGAGGTATAGGACTGGTTGCGGTATTTGTCACCGGAGAAGGTTGATTTTGTGGTGCTTGCGCCCCATGTTCTGTCTGTCCAGATTTCGTCCTGATATTTGTATTCATAAGTAGTACCGTATTCAACGCTGGTGTCGTAGGAGTAGTTGTCCGCACCGGAATGATCTTTTGACAAATCCCAGTCGTCAGTCTTTTCAGACCAGTAGTCATATGAATATTCCCAGTGATTTCTGTAAACACCTGCTGTGACGCTGCCGGAGGAGACGGAATATCCGGCAAGTCCGAGCACTCTCGCTGCGTCTCCTGACGCAGTGACAGAAGCAGCAGTCGAAGAAGCTGACGAAGCGGAATTCGACTGGCGTTTCAGCATGATGACGAGTTTTCCGTTGTCCCAGCCTGCTGTTGCAACGCTTGAATAACTGTTGTTTATCTTGTCAATGACGCCCTGTACTGTCAAACCTGAAACATCGACCATCGTGCCGTTGAGGTTTACGGAACCGGATTTTATTGTACCGCCGTCGTTTTTGACGGTGGAAGTAACAACAGCGTGATAGTGATATCCGTTGTCGTCGCCTTTTTCAGTGTTTGCTGTAGATGATGCGACAGAGTATGCATCCAGACCCGTGATATGTTCAAAATCACCGGTGCCTTGAATTGTGTACTTAATCGTGTCACCTTCACCTGCGGTGTTTGCGCCGCCGTTTGTGTTGTATTTTGATTTGTCGTCAGCGTTCTGGTCATCAATCTGAGTCAGGACAAACTGGCCGTTTATCAGGGAGGCTTTGACTTTTGTTGTGGAGGCTTCTGCATTAATCTGGTCGATTGCCTCGGCTATCGTGATTTTTCCGTCACCGTTTGAGTCTCTGAATGTAATAGTTCTCGCTACAGACGCAAGGTCGCCCGTGCCGGTCATTGTATCAACGCCCGTGAATCCGGGTCTTTCCCTTGTCATCCAGATAGTTATGGAGTTTTCGCCGAGAATCTGGTCTGTCAGAGTCAGCCCTGATGTTCCGCCGGTAATAGTCGCAGGATCTTTTCTTTCCTGTGATTTGTCGCCGTCCAGCGTCGTCTGAGTAGCCATACCGACTACACGTCCAAAGTCCCCGGCCACGCCGTCAACTTTTTCCATGCTTATTTTTATATCAAACGGACCAACAGCACGGCTTATCAGCTCGAATTTTCCGTCTTCGGTAATCTGAGCTTTTACATACCAGTTCGAGTTATTTATTGTATCCATTGCGGACTGGAGGGTGCCGGCTTTCAGGGTGTATGTTTTTGAGGTATCTACGCCTGCGTCGTTTTTGTATGAAATTGTTATAATACTTTCGAGAATCTGGGTTGTGTTAGTGACATTGTTTGTACCTGTCAACTTCGAGAAGGTCTGACCTACGTTTTCACCGTCAGAGGTTGTGCCGGAAACGCCGGATGAGGGGGATGTGCTCATTAAGCTTATTGACCTTGACTGCCGTGTCGGCGTCATTATGCCCGATGTCGAGATGGAGCCTGTGTATGTTCCGCCGTAGACAGATATGCCGTAGAAGTCCGCAAAGCCCGAGGTGTCGGAGATTACGTTGAGGCTGGAAGTATTTTCGGCGGTTATTGTAATTTTTCCGCCGCTGTTTATTGCTGCCTGCAATCCTGCTGCATTCATCTTTTCAATGACTTTAGAGACAGTGTCTGTTGCTGAAATCGCAATGGATATGCCGTTGGAGAAGTTTATTGTACCGTCTTTTTGACCCCAGAACGCTGCGTCCGCAAAGTCTCTTGTGTCCACGGAGCCGGTGATAGTAGAGCTCGATGCGCCGCCTTCTGAACCTTTTATTGTCTCTGTTTCGGCGGTAAGTGAACCGGCATGGAATGTCTGGCTGCTGCCGAGTCCGTACATCTCTGAAAATCCGGTTGTATCAGAGGTGACCTTGAGGTTAAGTGTGCCGTCCGCCGTGATTTCAATCTTTCCGTCTGCGTTAATTGAGGCTTTGAATCCGGCATTGTTCAATTTTTGTAGCACTGTGTTAAGGTCGTCAGCTGCGTTAATGCTTACGGTCGTGCCGTTCGAGAAGGTTATGCTTCCGGACTGCTGGCCTGTGAATGCATCGCCTGAATATGTTCTTGTGTCGACAGCACCGGTGAGGGTCGATGAGGTGTCGGCGCCTGCGTCTGCAATCTGGGTGTTCTGCTCGGGTGAGCCTGAGTAGTAGACGCTATTCGTTTTTAGGCCGTAAAAGTCTGTGAATCCTGTTGTGTCGGATGTGACTGAAAGGTCTGATGCACCTGTTGCTGTGATTTCTATCTTTCCGTCAGCGTTTATAGAGGCCTGCAAGCCTGCGTCGTTGATTTTTTGGAGCACTTGCGCGAGTGTGTCAGTTGAATTTATATTTACGGTCGTACCGTTGGAGAATGAGATAGTGCCTGTGTTTTGGCCGTAGAACGCACCGCCTGAGAGTTCCAGTGTATTTACGGAGCCTGTCAGCGTGCTTTCACCGGCGTCAATAACTATCTCTGAACTGTTGACAGAGCCGCCATATACACCGCCTGCAGATGTCAGACCGTAGAAGTCAGCAAAGCCTGTTGTATCTGATTCGACCATCAGGTCCTGAGCATTTTCCGCTGTAATCTGTATTTTTCCTTCGGCATTTATTATTGCGGTGACGCCCTCGATTGCGTTCAGTTTGTTCAGAACGTCCGTGCGGTTGTCGGTTGCGGAAATTTCGACTGACATGCCGTTTGTGAATTTCAAGATACCGTCTTTTTGACCCCAGAATGCCGCGTCAACATAGTCACTTGTGTCTACGCCGCCTGTGAGTGTGGAGGTTGCGGGAGCCAACTCGCCTTCTGTTTTAGTTGAAGTGAAGCCGGTGTAGGTTTTTCCGCTCTCGCTCAAGCCGTAGAAGTCAGCAAAGCCCGATGTGTCAGAAGTTATTTCAAGGGACAGGGCGTTATCAGAGTAGATACGTATTCTGCCGTTTTCGTCAAGTTCAGCAAATACACCGGTGGCGCCAGTGACAAATTCAGTTCCGCTGTCCTCCGGCGTGTCTGCATCAGAGCCGGCTTCTACATGACTGCCGTTGTCGCCAAAATCGCCCCATATAGTACCGGTGCCGAGGTCGTTTATTTTTTCGATTATATCAGAGCGTGTGTCTGTGGCGGAGATGTTTATTGTGACGTCAAAGCCGTCGGCAGTACCGTCGTCAACATGGATAGTCATGGTGCCGGACTGCTGACCCCAGAACGCCGCATCAGTCATCGAACCGGCATCAACAGAGCCCGTAAGGGAGGAGGAGAAGGTGTCTGTTGAACCTCCGCTAGAAGATGAACCAGGAGACTTAAAGGCAGGCATTCCTCCAGAGAAGTCCCAGATATTTTCATCCCATCCGGCGTCTATAAATGTCTGAGCATTTGAGAATTCGGAGGTTGTGATGCCTTGATTGTTGCTTTCGACACCAATACTAGAACCGCTGTCTTGATTATACATTCCCGATTCTATATATTCAGTATTCCAGAATGAATTAACTACTGTATCAGCATTATTTCCAACTAATCCGCCTACTTGAACATTCGTTCCGGTAACACTTCCGGATGCAAAACAATTTTCTATAGAACCGGAATTAACGCCGGTGATACCACCAACACATTGTCCGCCGCTAGTATCACCTATAAAATAGCTGTTTTTTATAATTCCACTAGAACTTCTTCCAACAAGTCCTCCTGTTGCATAGCCACCATTAATAGTACCTGTGACATAACAATTAGAAATTTCTATTGCGGTATTCGTAGAATTGCTTTCTACTTTACCTGCTAAGCCACCAACAGCACTATTTCCAGAAATATTAACATTTTCTAAGCCTACATTTTTAATAGAAGCTCCTCTTCCAATGAAGCCAAACAGACCAATCCTGTTTTCGTCAGCTCTATCAATAGTCAGATTTTTTATAACATGTCCGTTACCGTTAAATTCGGCTTGAAAACTGGAAGATAAATCACCTATAGGATCCCAATTAGCATATCCGGACAGGTCAATGTCATTCATCAGGATATATTTGCCTATGATGTCTCCGTCAGCATTAACATTGTTCCTTATGTTATCCAGGTCTTGGGCTGTTTTGATTATTGTATAACCTTGTGCAATTGCTTCTTCTTCGCTCAATCGAACTATACCCGTAGCTGCGCTGCTGCCTGTATCAGGGGTACTTTCAGCAGAAACAATAATTTCTTCTGAATGAATTTCTCCATCATATGTATTGACTTTACTTCGTAATCCATAAAAATCAGAGAAGTTCGTAATATCTTGTGTTATGCGTAAGCCCTCTTCACCTGATATAGAAATTTTGCCGTCAATTATGTTGACGTCAAGACCGATATTCTCCATTTTTTGAAGAATAATAGTACGTGAATCATTTTCATTAACGTTTATATGTTTTCCGTTAGAAAAATATATACTTCCGGTTTTCTGTCCGTAGAACGCATTGTCTGCCATGCCTGTCACATTGACCGAGCCGGTTATGGTCGTGCTGCCCGGATTTCCTACGGTTGTAGTTGAAATATCCTGATTTCCTGTGTAGATGGTTTTTTCGGAATCAAGACCGTAGAAGTCAGCAAAGCCCGATGTGTCTGAGGTTATTTCAAGTGACAGGGCGTTATCAGAGTAGATTCGTATTCTGCCGTTTTCGTCAAGTTCGGCAAATACGCCGGTGCCTTTTTTCCAAATACTTTCGCCGGTCTCTTTGATTTCTGTTTCAGTGCCTGCTGGTACATGTCCAGTCTCACCTTCGCTTGGCCAGTCCGAAATTGTTATATCTTTTCCGAGGTCGTTTATTTTTTCGATTATATCAGAGCGTGTGTCTGTTGCGGAGATGTTTATTGTGACGTCAAAGCCGTCGGCAGTACCGTCGTCGACGTGAATAGTCAAAACACCGTTTTTCTGATTCCAGAAATAATTGTCAGCCATGTTTGTAGTAGAAACAGAGCCTGTGATGGTAGTTTTGTTAACGGGAGTGCTGCCTTCTGAACTGTCCGCAGCTGCGCTCTGAACTTTGAGAACAGGAGCTGAGCCTGAAAAATCCCACACATCCTCAGACCATCCGGCGTCGATGAATGTCTGTGCATTGGACATTTGGGACGAAGTAAGCCCCTGACCTCCAAAGCTTGATGACTGACCGGATTTTTGTGTATCCCAGAAGGAATTTGTTATTTTTGATTCGTTTTCCGTGTAACCCGACAAACCGCCTGTTTTTGTACTATCAGTACCAGTGACTCGACCTGACGAGTAACTGTTTTCTATATAACCTTCTGTACCGCCGGTCAGGCCGCCGACAGCAATACTGCCTGAAACATTACCGGTTGCGTAAGAATTTGATATGGAAGAAGAACTTCCATAATTTTGCCCTACCAGACCGCCTATATAATACTGTGAGCCTGTGACATTGCCGGTTGCGTAAGAATTTTCGACAGCACCGTAATTGTTTTCGCCGACAAGACCACCTACATATGATGTTCCTGTGACGTCGACTTGGGCATAGCTGTTCAGGATTGTTGTTGTTTTGGGCAGGTTAAATGAGTCATTGAATCCGACAAGTCCGCCGACATAGTCATCACCACTTACTGTTCCTGTTGCATAACAGTTGGTGATTTCACCTTTGTTTTGACCGACAAGTGCACCGGCTACTGCTTTTGATGCATTTATATTTACATTTTCAAGCCCGACATTTTTGATTATGCTATTCGGCCCGGTTTCTGAGAATAGTCCTGCGTACATTACGGAGTTGTCATTTATTGTAAGGTTCTTTATCACATAACCGTTTCCGTCAAATGTTCCGTTAAATAGACCTATCGGTGCCCAGTTTGATTCGGATGACAAATCTATGTCGTTCATAAGTATATATTTGCCCGACATATTGTTTCTGATATTGTCAAGGTCATCTGCTGTCTTTATTATTGTATAGCCCTGTGCAATGGCTTCGGATTCGGTGAGTCTGTCTACTTCCGAAATGAACCCAACAGAATCAATGGCAGATGTACTACTTCCGGTGCCCGGAGCAGTTTCGCTTGTGATTTCTGCAGCTTCGACAGTATAGTCGCCCAGTCCTGTAACACGCGCAAAGTCGCCTGTGGCAGAGATTTTAACATCACCGTTGATTGTGAACTTTCCATCTGTAATAGAGGCTTGATACTTTGGCACCATCGAGTTTATGAAAGAAATTATTTGATTTATAGTTTTTCCTTTTGTTTCCAGCCCATCGATTGCGGTGCCTTCTCCTTCTATACTGATAGTACCGCTAAGTATATACTCATCACCGGTGAGATTTTGCGATGAGCCCTGGACAAAGGTCAGAGTTTCTTCTGTCGACGGTGTTGTCTGCGATGCAGCTGAGCCTACTCTGTAATCACCCATGCCCGTAACACGCGCAAAGTCTCCGGATACAGCAATCGAGACAGAGCCGTTTTTGCTGTCTATTGTGAATTTTCCGTCAGTGATAGAAGCTGTAATGCCGGATATGTTCTGGGCATTTATTTCATCGGCAATCTGCTGAAGAGTTTTGCCTTTTGTTTTTATTTCTGCGCCGTTACCGACCTTAATCGTGCCGCCGACGATTGTTTCGTTGCCGGTAAGCCCTGTACTGCTGCCTGTGTAACGGGTTATCAATGTAACGTCCGCGTCATCAGCCGTAACCCTGTCGACGACATAGTCATCGAGTCCTGTTACCCTTGCAAGGTCGCCTGTTGCAACGACAGCGACCTCTCCATTTTCGCTTGTGATAGTAAATCTGCCGTCCGTGATGGATGCGGTTATGCCAGTAAGTTTTTGAGCATTAACCTCATTAACTATCTGCTGGATTGTTTTTCCGGTTGCGTCAATAACAGTGCCGTTTCCGACTTTCAATGTTCCGCCGAGCACCAGCTCACTTCCGGTTAAGGATGTCTGAGAACCCTGCATAATAGTGTTTACATCAACAATTATTTCTTCCTGAATAGTTGATATAGAAGAAGAACCGCTGTAATTTGTATCAGTTTCACCAAGTCCGTAGAAGCCGGTGAATCCTGTATCATCAGACGTGACTTTCAAGTCTGCGGTGTCTTTGGCTGTTATTGTGATATGTCCGTTTTCGTCGATAGCTGCTGTGAGTCCGGCGTTGTTGAGTTTTTGAAGGACATCCGAGCGTGTGTCAGATTCTGAAATAGTTATGCTGGCGCCGTTAGAGAAGGTGATTGTGCTGGCAGTCTGTCCCCAGAATGCAGCGTCGTTCAGGTCTGTAACATCGACAGAGCCGGTAAGGGTAGAGGATTCCGGCACAGTAGAAGCTTCTTCGAAAGTAGTTTCGAATCCGCCGCTGTAAACCGTATCAGTATTGAGCAAACCGTACATTGCGGCAAATCCCGTGTCGTCAGATGCAACGCTCAAATCCTTTGCACCCTCTTTTGAAATGGAGATTCTGCCGCTTGCGTCTATTTCTGCGGTGAGACCGGCAGCGTTGATTTTCTGAATAACCGTATTCAGGTCATCGTTCGCGCCTATGGTTACGTTCGTACCGTCAGAGAAGGAGATTGTGCCTGACTGCTGACCGTAGAAGGCTTCGCCGGTGAATCCGGAGGTATCAACAGAGCCGGTAATTTTTGCAATATCCTGTGTCGAATTTCCTGAGTTCTGGTCTTTCAAGGCTGGAGCAGAGCCGGAGAAATCCCAGATGGATTCGTCCCAGCCGGCATTTACGAACATAGTCAAATCAGCAAAATCCGATGAGGTTATACCTGTTCCGCCGGCGCTTGTGTCCTGACCGGTGGAGTCAACTGCCCAGAATGAGTTAGTGACCGTTGTATTCGAAATAAAACTTCCTATCAAGCCGCCGACATCGCTTACGCCCGTCACAGAACCCATTGCATAGCTGTTTTCCACAGTTTCATCCTGAGTTGCGCCAATTAAACCGCCAACTCGATTTGTTCCGGTGACATTACCTGTTGCATATGTATTTTTGATAGAGAATCCGCTTGTATTCGCACTCATGCCGATAAGACCGCCGACTCCGTATTCGCCTGACACATTTCCGGTTGCATAAGAATTAGAAATATTTCCGGCTGCATTTGCACCGAGTAAACCGCCTGCATAATTTTTACTTTCAACTTCTGCCGAGGACCAGGAGTCGGTGATAGTTCCGCCAAAATAGTTCAAGCCAATCAAACCGCCTGCATTCGCCAATACAGTACTATCCGAGGCATCAGGGTCTGTATTTCTTACAACACCTGTCGAATAAGAGTTAGAAACAACGCCATAAGCGACGTTTGCACCGACAAGTGCGCCTGTTGCTCCGTATCCAGAGATATATACATTTTCAAGTCCTACATTTTTGATTGTACCCTGGTTCATTCCGAACAAACCGACAGATTCTGATGTTGTATCATTAATCGTAAGATTTTTGATAACAAACCCATTTCCGTCAAATATTCCCTCAAACACATCTGAACCGCCTATCGCAGTAAAGTTTAAGACGCTGCTCATATCTATATCGTTCATCAGAATATATTTACCTTCCAAATCGTCATTTATTTTCAGAAGGTCTTCTGCTGTTTTTATTACGGTATAGCCCTGTGCTATTGCATCAGCTTCTGAAATTTTGTCGACAGATGTGATAAAATCGCGTGAAACAGAAACATTCTGAACTATATACGAGGATATTCCGGTAACTCTGGCAGCATCACCCGTCGCCTGAACATTAACAATACCTGATGTACTTTCTATCGTGAATCTGCCGTCTTTCAATGATACACTCAAGCCTTCAATATTCAGCGCATTTATTTCATCTATAACCTGATTCAGAGTTTTTCCGGCAGCGTCAATCACGGAATCAGCGATTTCAATAGTTCCGCTCACAAATTTTTCATTTCCTGTAAGAGAATCCGAAGCCCCCTGCATTGTAACACTGTTCGTTGTTTCCTGAGATGAAGAAATGCTGCCGGAATAGTTTTTGTCAGTGGATAACAGACCATAAA
The DNA here is from genome assembly GCA_944322755.1 of Candidatus Gastranaerophilales bacterium. Classification (GTDB taxonomy): domain Bacteria; phylum Cyanobacteriota; class Vampirovibrionia; order Gastranaerophilales; family Gastranaerophilaceae; genus CALUPY01. The sequence goes on from CALUPY010000005.1 coordinate 29,809, forward strand.
ATTCTGCAAATCTCGATGTGTCAGAGACAATACTCAAACCGCCGCTGCCTTCTTTTGATATTTGTATTGCTCCGTCTGAGAGAATGACGGTTTTCAGTCCTGCTTCGTTAATTTTTTTGAGAACTTGTGCTCTGGTGTCATTTGCCGAAATATTTACAACTGTGCCGTCAGAGAATGTCAAAACACCGTCTTTCTGCCCGTAGAAAGCATTGTTTGAAAATCCCTGAGTATTTACAGTTCCTTCTAAGTAACTGTTTTTTTCGAGATTTATTTCTTCATTTTCTTCAGGTTCTCTGCTTCCGGGGATAATTTCTCCGACACCGATTTCGAGTTCACCGTCATAAGTAATTACGTCAGATAACCCGTAAAAATCAGTAAAGCCGGTGTTGTCGGATGTAACCGAGAGTTTGTCTGTTTTGGAAGAAGTCAGAAGTATTCTGCCTTTGTCGTCTATTTGTGCGGATAATCCGGCTGCGTTTATTTTATCAAGAACTGTGTTGAGATTGTCTGTTGCATCGATAGTGACGTTTGTGCCGTCCGAGAATGAGATTGTGCCGGACTGTTGACCAGTAAAGTAATCGCCGGACAAATCTGTTGTATCAACAGAGCCGAGTATGCTATGTGTGCCGAATATTCTAAGTTCCGGTGTTCCTGCAGAAAAATCCCAGACTGATTCATCCCAGCCTGTGTCTGTGAATGTGGATGGATTAGAAAGCTCGCCTGTTGTCTTGCCGGTAACGTTTGTTATGGTAATTTCACCATAATTTTCTATACAAATAGCATCTATATTAGATTCATCTGTATTCCAGTATACATTGGAAAAGTCACTTGAATTTTCTGATGCGTCGAATTGGCCTATTAAAGTTTTATAACCATCATAAGCATTTACTGAACCTGCCACATATACATTAGAAACATTCGTACCGCTGTACATAGCGCCAAAAAGAGCACCGCTTTGAGAGTGTTCATCAGAATCAAGTGTCTCTTCACCCTTGACCGTGACATCTACATCAACATAAGCATTTGTAACAGTACTGGCATCTGAACCATAAGTTCCCAAACAGCCCAGAAGTCCACCTGCATAAACCCTTGTAGCTGTCACAGAACCTGTTACATAGATATTAGATATAATTGTATTATTATAAGCTTGGCTTGCCAATGAACCAACACCCATATAACCTTCGATATCAACATTTTCAAGTCTCAGGTTTTTAATCTCAGCATTATTGAGGTCATCAAATAGTCCGCTATCACCGTGCAGGTTTTTTATTGCGTAACCGTTTCCGTTAAAGATCCCCTGGAATCCTTCTATTGATTCCCAATCACCAAACGAAGCCAGATCTATGTCGTTCATTAGAATATATTTGCCTGTTATATCGCCATTTATGGCATCATTTCTGATATTATTCAAATCTTCGGCTGTTTTTATTATGGTATAACCCTGTTCTATTGCGTCGGCCTCTGATATTTTTCCAGTGCCCTGAACTTCGTATGACGCAATTCCTGTAACTCGGGCAAAATCGCCGGTTCCTGAAACAGAAATTTTTGAGGCGCTTCTGATTGTAAATTTTCCGTCTTCAATGCTTGCTGTGACATTTTTTATGTCAAGTGCATTAATTTCATCGACTATTTCTTGCAGCGTTTTGCCTGTCGTGTCTATACTGTTTCCGCCGACACTTACACTGCCGCTCAAAATGACATCATCTCCGCTCAGGTTTGAGCTTGCACCTTGTATGGTTAATCCCGAGCCTTGTTGTATAATCTCGTTTTCTTTTGGATTATAGTATGTGTTAGTTACAATACCCGGTGTTGACCATTCGGATGTGAGACCCCAATATTTAGCAAATCCTGATGTGTCTGATACGACAGTCAGGTTGTCTGTACCGGACCCTATTATTGTGAATCCGCAGCTTGTGTTTGTATACAAACCGGCTTCTTCCATTTTTTTCCGTACGACACTTAATGAGTCTGTTTTCGATATATCAATGGATACACCATTTGAGAAGGTAAGCGTACCGTCTTTTTGACCATTGAATGCCAAGGAACTGTTATCGACCATTTTGGAACCGTATAGAATAGAAGATTTTTGAGCTTCTTGATTAAATGTTGGGGTTGAACCGGAGAAGTCCCAGACAGATTCGTCCCAGCCGGCATTGATGAAGTTTTGCATATCTGCCATCTGGGCATTAGTAAGTCCTGTGCCGCCGCACTCGCTGGTAGATACACCGGAGAGTTCTACATTCCAGAAACTATTTTTGATGGAATAATAAAAAGAGCTATTGTCGTGTATAAGTCCGCTAGCATAAGCGGAGCCTGTAATTACACCGGAGTAATAACTGTTTTCTATGTAGGTTTCATCATAAAGTGAATAACCAATTAGACCGCCAATATTACCATAATTACTGCTCAAGGTAGCTGTAGAATACGAATTTATCAGTTTTAAATCGCCGCCTGCACTAACTGTCGTACCAATAATTCCACCAATGTCACTATTCCCGGAATTGCTGTTGTTGCTTATTGTACCTGTTGAAAATACATTTTTTAGCAGCAAGTCATAATCTTCCCAAGCATATCCAATTATACCGCCTGCATTACCTTCTGTTTGAATATTAACATTTGCGTAGGAATTTATTATTGTGCCTCCGCCAAAACCAACCAGACCGCCGGCATTACCTTTAGCATTGATAGTGACATCCGCACCGCTGTTAATGATGTTAACATTTTTTCCTCCAGTAGGCGAGAAGGAGTAACGTCCGCCAACCAGCCCGCCTACACCGATAAAGTCGCCTCCATCTTCTCCGGATACTGTTCCAGAGACGAAAGTATTATAGATTTTGCCTACGTTATTATCACGACCGCCCTCATTCGCAATTGCACCTACTGCACCGGTCTCAGCGGATACGTTTACATTTTCCATAGTCAGGTTTCTGACTTCACCTTCTAAAATTCCAAACAGACCGCCGTTTGTAGAGGTGAAGTTTCTTATGGTATATCCGTTGCCGTCAAATACACCATAGAAAGATGATTTAGGCGTCCAGTCTGTAACACCTGACATGTCTATATCACACATGAGAATGTATCTGCCTGAAGAGCCAATATTCTGCAGGTCTGAAGCTGATTTGATAATAGTATAACCTTTGGCAATGGCCTCTTCTTCTGTCAGATGGTTTGTGGCGGCAGCTTCGACAGAGTAGTTCGCAATACCCAGTACTCTGGCTGCATCATTTGTGCCTGTGATATTTATTTTGTCATTATTTATACTGGTTATTGTGAATCTGCCGTCTTCTATGGACGCAATTATTCCGGAGATATTCTTGGCGTTTATTTCTTCTATAATTTGGTCTACAGTTTTTCCGTCTGTTTGAATGACATGTTTCCTGTCGTCGTAACTCAATGTGATATTGCCGCTGATAATCTGTTCGCTTCCTGTCAGGTTATCGGCAGAACCCTGTGAAACGATAATAGGTGTCGGGGTTTTAAGACCGTAAAACTCACTGAATCCGGTGTTGTCGTATGTGATTCTGATATATTCTGAATCATCAGATATTTTTATAAATCCGTTTTCGTCAATTTCAGCACTCAAACCGGCATCATTGATTTTCTGTAAGACTGTATCAAGGTCATCTGTTGCGGCGATAGTGACTTTTGCACCGTTGGAAAATTCAATTGTTCCTGACGACTGTCCCCAGAAAGCTCCGCCTGTAAGCTCTGTTGTGTCAACGGAGCCTGTCAGAGTCGAGTGCTGCGTTGTCTGTTCTACAGAAAAAGTCTGTTCTCCGTCATACTCTGCGCCGTCTGCGTCAAGACCGTAGAAGTCCGCAAAGCCTGATGTGTCAGAGACAATGGAAACTTTGCCCTCGCCTGTGAGGGTGAGATTTCCGTTTTCATCGATTTTTGCATAAACGCCTGTGCCTTCACGAATTACTTCATAATTTCCTGTTCCGGAAGGCGTTGATGGTTCTGGAGATTGATCATCCTGGTGCTGTCCGCCGTCACCAACCCACTCCGGCAGTATCAAATCTTCTGCAAGGTCGTTAATTTTGTTGAGCACGTCAGTTCTTGTATCACCTGCGTCAATCTGAATTTCTACATCAAATCCGTCAGCCGTGCCGTCGTCAACGTGGATTGTCAAGACTCCGTCTTTCTGGCCCCAGAAGGCTGTGTCAGCCAGGTCATCTGTATCTACAGAGCCGGTAAGTTCAGTGCCCTGACCTGTGGCGGGTGTGTCGGGCATGTCCGGTGTTTCTGTATCCGGAGGAGTTGCCGAAACAGGGGTTGAGAAGATGTTCTGTGTTTTCAGTACAGGAGCTTCACCTGAGAAATCCCAGACGTTTTCTGACCAGCCTGCGTCGATGAAGTTCTGGGAGTTTTTGAACTCTTCGGAGGTGAGACCCTGGTATGTGACAGAGCTTTCGTTGGGGGGAGTTGTCACATATGTATCATCATCAGGGATAAGCTGATATTGGGTTGTATAACCATGTTTTTTATCTTTGTCCCAGAATGTACTTACAAAGTTATTTCCATAACCGCCTTCTGCGCCAACCAATCCTCCGCCATTACCATCACAATTTGCATAAGAAGAATAGACAAAGGCATCTGATAGAAAACCAATAAGTCCACCGCCATTATTATCACACATAACATTGCTGCTTGAATAAGAATTGAAAATATAGCTGTGATTATCACCAGAGCTAATAATTTCTGAGTTATCACTCCAACAAGCATATCCCGCAAGCCCGCCAGCAATCATGTCAGTTGCAGTGATTGTTATATCTGTATATGAGTTTGATATAGTGCTGCTGGCAAGAGTTCCTACCAAACCACCGACATGTCCACCAGCGCTAATATTGCCGTTTACAACAGATGAATTATAAATTTTCGTGGTATCGCTATAGCCGACAAGACCGCCTACCGCAGCTCCTCCATTTATATTAACATTTTCAAGACGAACATTTGCTATTTCTGCACCGAAAGTATATCCGAAAAGACCTATATTATTTTCATCAGCTCTGTCTATTGTGAGATTGCTTATGGTAAACCCGTTGCCATTGAATACACCTGTGAAGGCGCTGTAAAAATCTGTGCCTATAGGCGCCCAGTTAGAGATACCGGAGAGGTCAATATCGTTCATAAGTATATATTTGCCGGAAAGGTTGTTTTTCATTGCCGCAAGGTCGTCTGCAGTTTTTATAACAGTATACCCCAGTGCAATCGCTTCTTCTTCAGTAAGCCTGTATACACCGGCGGTTTCGGATAGCGCGGAACTGTGTTCAGGGATGGTTATGCCGTTTGATTCGAGATTTGTCTTGAAATTGTTAATCCAGTCATACTCAGAACTGTTTGCGATTTCGAATGAGGTCAGACCTGTCGCAGAATCCTGAGCTACACCGGCCAATAAAACTCCATAGCCATGAATCTGATTTGTTGATTCTATATTGAAATAAGCGTCAGTGATGGTGCCGCCGTTTGCTTCTCCTGCAAGTCCGCCGGTGTTGTGTACGCCGTATACAAGTCCTCCGGCATATGAATTTTCAATAGAACCGCCATTCGTGATACCGACAAGTCCGCCAATTGTGTTGTCACCGGAAACAACAGCTTCACTATAACTATATTCAATTGTGCCGCCATTCATTAAGCCGACAAGTCCGCCGATAGTTTCTTTTCCCTGGACAGTGCCGAGGTTATATGAATTGGCGATTTCACCGCCGTCATACATTACTCCTACAAAACCGCCGACTTCGCTGTTACCTTTGACTGTGCCGGAGACTAAAATATAATCTCTTATTTTTCCGTAATTTTCGCCGGCAATACCTCCTACGCCTGTGTCACCCGTGACAGAGCCGGACATAACACCAGTATCATGTATATTGCCAGTTGCATCATTAACTCCGACAAAACCTCCGACATCACTTTTACCGTTTACATTACCGGAAAAAGTAGTTTCTGTTATTTCACCATAGTTATCTCCGACAAGACCGCCGATAATGCTGTTATCATCACCTATGCCGTATACAGATGCGTGGATGGAAGAATAGCTGAGCATACCTCCGTTTTCCATCGTTCCAGCGACACCGCCTACATATTGGGTTCCTGAAATAGTTCCGGATACAGTAATGTTTTGCGCAATACCGGTAGAGCCGATTACTGCAGCAATACCGCCTATGTTTTCAACGCCTTCTACTGTGCCGGTAAATGATGAATTTTTAACAGTACCATTTAAAAGACCTGCAAATCCTCCGAGGTTGCTGCCGTCACGGATAATTGAGGCTGATGTTGAATCCTCAATAACAGCACCTTTCTCTAAAACGCCAGCAATACCACCTGTATAGTCAGCAGTGTTGCCGACCATGGTCAGACCTGAATTTGATGACATTATTTTGGCTCCGGATTCCATCGTGCCTGCAAGACCGCCGGTGATTCCGTTTGCTTCTATAGTTCCGGTTGCATAAGAATTTTCTATAACAGCGCCGTCTCCCATTTTTGCTATAAGTGCGCCGGTATTGTTATTTGCAGCTTTTATACTGACATTTTTAAGCGCTACGTTAGAGATAACAGCCAAATTATTTGCATATCCGAACAAACCTGCATAATCGGAGTTTGTGCCGTCTATTGTCAAATTTTTGATAGCATAACCGTTTCCGTTGAGTTCGCCGGTAAAGGCTGAAGCATCAGTACCGATTGCAGTCCAGTTTGAGTATGATGAAAGGTCGATGTCTCCCATAAGAATGTATTGACCGGTTATGTTTCCGTTTTCGTCAACATTGTTTCTGATGTTGTCTAGGTCGGCTGCGGTTTTAATGACAGTATAGCCCTGTGCAATGGCTTCTTCTTCCGTAAGCTGTGTTACTGGATTTATGAAGTCGACAACAGGGGCATTCGGGTCAACTTGTTCAGTTATAACTTCGCCGTCGTATGTTGTGTCTGTTTCCATAAGTCCGACAAGCTGTGAGAAGCCTGAGGTGTCAGCGACGATGGAAATCGGGCCGTTTGTTGAGGAGATGTAGATTTTTCCTTCATAACCGACAGAAATGTCAAGTCCGGCCGCTTTTATGGCTTTTATTGCGGCGTCAATATTCTTTTCTGCATCGGCGTCGATAGTGACTTTTGTGCCGTCTGAGAATGTTATTTCTCCGTCATCCAAGCCTGCTGCTGAATATTCGAGCAATTCTTCGACGTTGACTGAGCCGGTGAGGGTTGTTACGCGGCCGTCTTGTACGGTTTGTTTCAGCGTCGGAGGATTTTTTGAAAAATCCCAAACCTCATCTGACCAGCCTGCGTCGATGAAGTTCTGTGAGCTGGACATGTCAGACGATGCGCCCGTGCCGGTGTAGTTGGCGTCGGTAATAAGTTCCATATTAACAAGGTCTGGAGCGGTAGATTTAATTGCATTTGTTTGACCAGTAGAAGTGGAATCCCAGAAGGTGTTTTGCAGATAAGAATCTATCTCTATACCTCCAAAGAGTAGGCCTATAATGCCCGCACTATTGCTGCCTGTTACAGAACCTGTTGCATAGGAGTTTATTATTGCGCCCTCATTTGTCGGAATACTTATTGGAAATTGTGCAATACCAAGATCAACATTTGCTGTAAAATAATATGGCACATGCATGCCAACTAAACCGCCGGTGCTGCTGACAAAATGCTGACCTCCGGTTACATCTCCTGATGCAAAAGTATTGGAAAGTGTAGAACCCCAAGAAGCTCCGGTCAGACCACCTGTGTAACATATTGTGTCACTGGAAATTTGTTCTCCTGAAACGTTACCTAGTGCATATGATTCAGAAATTGTTGAATTTGCGCTTGTTCCAACTAAGCCGCCAATTGAATTATGGGTGAAAAAATTATAAATATCTTCAAACTCATAATTCTTATCACCTATACATGTTACATCAACATCTGCATAAGCGTATGATATGTTGCTGCCGTTGACTGTCCATTCATTTAGATCGAGTGAAGACTTGTCAAATACAAAATCTTCTCCAACTAAGCCGCCAACAAAGCCTTTTCCTGTAACAGTACCAGTAACGTAGGTGTTTGTTATTTCTCCTGAAATCGTTCCACCCAGTACGCCTACAACACCGCCGCCGTTTACATTTGCATTTTCTATACCGAGATTTTTTATCACTGCGTTTTTTGCATAACCAAATAAACCGACATAAGTTTCATCCGCCCTGTCGATGGTGAGATTTTTGATGACAAATCCGTTGCCGTTGAGTGTGCCGGTGAAGGCGTTCGAGTCGTCGCCAATCGGAGTCCAGTTTGTGTATCCGGAGAGGTCGATGTCTCCCATGAGAATGTATTTGCCTGAGAGATTGTTTCTGATGTTGTTCAAATCTTCGGCGGTTTTGATGAGAGTGTAGCCCTGTTTGAGTGCTTCATCTTCTGTGAGCTGGTAGATTTGCTGGGTGAATTTAGAGGCATTCTGGTCTTTGAGAGTCGGGGTTGAGCCGGACAAATCCCAGATGGATTCGTCCCATCCTGCAGCTTTGATGTTGTCCATGGACATGTCAGACGATGCGCCTGTGCCGGTGTAGTTGGCGTCCTGATAGAATGTTTCGTCATCTGCATACTTGAGGGCATCAAATTTGTAAATTTTGCCAATCAGGTTTTGCTGTCCTGTAGAATCTGCATCCCAGAAAACGTTTTGGATATATGTATCTAAATCAGTATTCTCAGAAACAGCGCCGACGAGTCCTGCAGTGCTGCCAACGTTTCCTGATGAGATGCTGCAGCTAACAGAACCTGTTGCGAAGGAATTTGTTATAGAACCTTTAGCGGTATTTAGCTGCAAAGGCAAAAATCCTGCCACATAATGAGCAAAGCTTTCAGAAAGGTGCAAACCTACTAAACCGCCGGCAAAACCTTCATTCTGACCTGAAACATTACCTGTTGCATAGGTATTAGATAATGTAGAACCTTCAGAATGACCAACTAAACCACCACCAACAAACAAGCAATTAGTTGCATTTCCTGTCTCAGAAATGTTACCGGTTGCATAGGATTCAGAAATTGTGGAATTTGCACTATGACCTACCAGACCGCCAAATCCACGATATTGAACTCCAAGAATACTAGGATCAGAATCTGTATTGTCAACGGTAGAGGATACATCAACATTTGCATAAGAATATGAGATATTACTACCGATTACAGAATATTCCATACCGTTTCTAATGATAGTAAAATCTTCACCAATTAAACCGCCGACACTCATTGCGCCTGAAGCCGTACCTGTAGCATAGGTATTAGTGACTTCACCTGAAAAAACGCCGGCCAGTACACCGATGAACACATCGCCGTTTACATTCGCATTTTCTATACCGAGATTTTTTACCACTGCGTCTTTTGCATAACCGAACAAGCCGACATTAGATTCATCAGCCCTGTTGATAGTCAGGTTGCTTATGACATATCCGTTGCCGTCGAAAGTGCCTTTGAACGCGGAGGAACTGTCTCCAATCGGATTCCAGTTTTCGTAAGCAGACAGGTCGATGTCGTTCATCAAAATGTATTTTCCTGTGATGTTGCCGTTTTCGTCGACGTTGTTTCTGATGTTGTCGAGGTCTTGGGCTGTTTTGATTATTGTGTAGCCCTGTTCAACAGCCTGTTCTTCTGTCAGACGTTTTATGGAGTTTGTGAAATTGCCTTTGTGGAGCTCGCCTGAGGCGGAGATTGTTTCTTCTTCGACAATGACTTCGCCTTTGTGCACTGTGTCTGTCGCTGTCAGGCCGTAAAAATCAGAAAATCCTGATGTGTCAGAGACAATGGAAACTTTGCCCTCGCCTGTGAGGGTGAGATTTCCGTTTTCATCGATTTTTGCATAAACGCCAGTTCCTTCTCTGACAAGCACAAGGTCGTCTTCTGTTATAGGCTGTCCTGCATCCCCATCTTCTGTAACCCAGTAATCGTCTTCTGCGAGAAGGTTGATTCTGTTCATAATAGCAGTACGTGTGTCGTTGGCGTTTATCTTGATTTCTATGTTGAATCCAGTTTTTCCGCTCGCAGCATAGGGTGAATCGTCGTGAATTTTTCCATCGTCGACATAGATGGTCAGGACACCGTCTTTCTGACCCCAGAATGCAGAATCAGCCATTTCACCGGCATTGACCGAACCGGTGATGGTAGTGTCGTCGTATCTCGGGTCTGGCGCTTCGCCCGTTGCGTAGGGGTTTGTAATGTTAATCGTCGGATTGACTGTCTTATTCGCTTGTTTCAAAGTCGGCATATCGCCGGAGAAATCCCATACATCTTCTGACCAGCCTGCGTCGATGAAGTTCTGTGCGCTGGACATGTCAGAGGACAGCGTGCCTACTATTAAAACAGGGTAGTCTATGTCTTCGTATCCAAATGCATTTGGCTGTCCGGTAGTATCTGCATTCCAGAATGAGTTCTCTATACCTGTCAATTCATCAGACATGCCCGGCATTTGTTCACCTGAAGCATGACCTATAAAACCGCCTGTGTTTGTTGTTCCGGAAACTTCTCCGGCTGCATAAGAGTTTTTGATTCTGCCTGTCTTGTAGCCAAGGGGTGATATCATGTAGCTACCGAGCAGACCTCCGACATTTTCTGTGCCTTTTACGTTTCCTGTAGAATATGTATTTGTTAAATTGTTGCCGGCTGATAATCCTATCAAGCCGCCGATATTTTTTGTACCTGTGACATTTCCGGTTGAATAAGAATATGAAATCTCAGAAAGTACTGCATAACCTGCAATTCCGCCAGCACCTGCTTCGCCGGTAACATCAACATCAGAATATGCGTATTGAATATTTGCGGATTCAAAAGTAGAACCGACTAAGCCGCCTGTATAGTTTTTACCTGTAACAGAGCCTGTAGCAAAGGAGTTGTATATATTTCCTTCTAAATTACCGGCAATAGCACCTGTATAGTTGCCTCCTTTTACATTGACATTCTCAAGTCCTACATTTTTAATTTCACCTTGAGAACTTCCGAACAGACCGACATAATCTTCGTCTGTTCTATCTATCGTCAGGTTTTTAATAACATATCCGTTTCCGTTTAATTCACCGGTAAAGGCTGCAGAATCGTCACCAATAGGATCCCAGTTTGTGTATCCGGAAAGGTCTATGTCTCCCATAATAATGTATTTGCCGGAAAGATTGTTTCTGATGTTGTTCAGGTCTTCTGCGGTTTTTATTACAGTGTAGCCCTGTGCGATTGCTGCTGATTCAGAGATATGATTTGTCTGTGAAACAAAGTTTTCTGACGGGGTATTTGTGCCTGTTAAAGAGGACGCATTGCCGGAAAAGTCCCAGATTTCTTCTGACCAGCCTGCGTCGATGAAGTTCTGTGCGCTGGACATGTCAGACGATGCGCCTGTGCCGGTGTAGTTGGCGTCAACTGCATTAAATCCGAATACAGCATAACCATCTTCTAAAACAGAATCAAGAGCATTAGCTTGTCCTGTAGAATTTATGTCCCAGAAAGAATTTTGGAGATATGTATCTAAATCCGTAGATTGTGAGACAGCGCCCACAAGTCCGCCTGTTATAACATCTTCGCTTCCGCCTGTCACGGCACCTGTTGCGTAGGAATTTATTATTGCGCCTTTATTAACGGATATGGGCATTATCCGCCCAAGAAACTGTATCTCATACTCATCAGAATGTATACCAACTAAACCGCCTGTGCTGCCAAAGTCTTGACCTCCGATGACATCACCGGAGACAAAAGTATTAGAAATAGTTGTACCCCAAGAAACGCCTACCGCTCCGCCGACATAAGATGTATCTTCATCACCTTGTTCAAAACTACCGATTTTTTCTCCGGAAACATTGCCTAAAACGTAAGATTGTGAGATTGTTGCATTTGCACTGTTGCCGACTAAACCGCCAATTGCGTTATAATAAGCAGGACTAGTAAATGTTGCCGCATAACCGTCATTCATCAATCCTGTAGAAGAAACATCAACATCTGTATAAGAGTAAGAAATGGTGCTGCCGCCTTCAATTGTCCAGTCATCAGGCCTGAGAGAATTGTTTCTATTTAATGTGAAATTAATACCTATTAGCCCTCCGACATCCAAGTCTCCGGTAACTGTACCAGTCGCATAGGTGTTTGTCACCTCACCGACAAAGTTACCGCCCAGTGCACCTACAGCAGCACTGCCGTTTACATTCGCATTTTCTATACCGAGATTTTTTACCACTGCGTCTTTTGCATAACCGAACAAGCCGACATTAGATTCATCAGCCCTGTCTATAGTCATGTTTTTGATGACGAATCCGTTGCCGTTTAATTCGCCGGTAAATACTGTTGGTCCGTCGCCTATCGGATCCCAGTTTTCGAATGACGAGAGGTCGATGTTGTTCATCAGGATATATTTTCCTGTGATGTTGCCGTTTTCGTCGACGTTGTTTCTGATGTTGTTCAAATCTTCTGCTGTTTTTATCACTGTGTAGCCCTGTGCAATGGCTTCTTTTTCAGAAATATAGTCAACTTTTGCGACAAAGTTTTCTGCGTATGCGTTCTGGTCTTTGAGAGTCGGGGTTGCGCCGGACAAATCCCAGATGGATTCGTCCCATCCGGCGGCTTTGATGTTGTCCATGGACATGTCGGATGAGGCGCCTGCGATAGAATCCACCCCCCCGACAGCCTGTGATGCTCCGGTTGAGTCTGTGTTCCAGAAGGAGTTTTGGATATATCCACTTATAGAACCATCAGCAACACCAATCAGCCCGCCTGTCTTTCCCTGAGACACATTTTGGACTGAAACATTACCTGTCGCATAAGAATTCTGTATTTGAGCGACACCATCTATTGTAACAGTAATTCCCAAAACGGATATCTGCCCCCCCCATAAGGAACCAACTAGACCTCCTGCAACAACTGTATCTGTGTTTGAGACTGTACCTGTTGCATAGGCGTTTTTAATAGTACTGGCGATATTATTTCCAACCAATCCGCCTAAATAACTTCCTCCTATGTCTGCTGTAACATCACCTGTTGCATAAGATTCTGAAATAGTTCCGCCAAAAATATCTCCAATTAACCCGCCTACTCCGAGTAATGCCATCCCAAATATATCCCCATCGGAATTTTGAGTAACTGTAACATCAACATCAGCATAAGAAGAATAAATATCAGTATGACCGGTGAAAGTTAAGCCATCTCTTTGTATATAGCCTGCGCCAATAAGACCACCCATGCTACCAGCACCTGAAACATTTCCTGTTGCGTAGGCGTTCGTTACATTACCGCCCAATGTTCCTGCAAGAGCGCCAACATTAACATAACCCACGACATTAGCATTTTCTATGCCTACATTTTTTATTTCAGCATCGGTTGTAATACCAAACAAGCCGACATTAGATTCATCAGCCCTGTCGATAGTCAGATTGCTTATGACATAACCGTTGCCGTTAAATTCACCGGTGAAGGCGTTTGAGTCATCGCCTATCGGATCCCAGTTTTCGTAAGCCGAAAGGTCGATGTTATTCATCAGGATGTATTTTCCAGTGATGTTTCCGTTTTCGTCGACGTTATTTCTGATATTGTCGAGGTCTTGGGCTGTTTTGATTATTGTGTAGCCCTGTGCGAGTGCTTCTTCTTCCGTTATACGGTTGACAGTGTTTATAAAGTTTCCTGAGTAGACAGTAGAGGTGCCTGCTTCGACTTCGTAGTCCGCAAGTCCCGTCACACGCGCAAAATCGCCTGTCGCCGTGATAGCAAGTTCACCGACGGTGCTTTCTATTGTGAATCTGCCGTCTTTTATGGAGGCTGTGACGCCGTCCAGTCCGAGGGCATTTATTTCTGCGGCTATTTGGTTAAGGGTTTTGTCTTTTGTGCTTATTTCAGCTGCATCACCGACTTTGAGGGTGCCGCCGATGATTGTTTCTTCTCCGGTCAGAGTTGAGGCTGTGCCGTAGTGGCGGGTTATTGTAATTGGCCCTGTCTGCACCTGATCCGCTGCACTGACTGTATAGTCGCCGAGTCCGGTTACGCGTGCAAAGTCGCCTGTCGCAGTTATGGAAAGTTCACCGTTCAGGCTGTCTATTGTGAATTTTCCGTTTGTTACCGAGGCTGTTACGCCGTCTATTCCCAGTGCGTTTATCTCATCGACAATCTGGTTAATGTTTTTGAATTTTGTATTGATTTCAGGGGCGTCGCCGATTTTAAGTGTGCCGCTTAAGATTACCTCGTCGCCTGTGAGGTCTGAAACCTTGCCGTAGTGGCGGGTTACCATCATCGGTTCTGATTCTTCTACGGTTCCGCCTTCAATCTTGTAGTCGCCAAGGCCAGAAACTCTTGCAAAGTCGCCTGTTGCAATGATAGACGGGGTTACATTTTCGCCCTGTATCGTAAATCTGCCGTCTGTTATAGAAGCTGTTATTCCTGTGATATTCTGGGCGTTTACCTCATCAACTATCTGCTGCAGCGTTTTGCCTTTTGTGTCTATTGCTGTTCCGCCCTGAATCTGCAATGTGCCGCCGAGAATTGTTATATCTCCGGTCAGTGAAGATGTTGAGCCCTGAACAGTGGTTATTGTGCCGCCGGGAATGTTCTCTATTGTGCCGTCTTCGGTGTCGTATGTCGCAAAGCCCGTTACCCTTGCAAAATCGCCTGTCGCAAGAACTTCTTCTGCTGCGCCGTCAAATTTTATTGTGAATTTGCCGTCAGTTATAGAGGCTTCGTAGTTTGTGAATTCAGACAGGTCGTTTATTTCATCCACTATCTGCTGCAGAGTTTTGCCGGCAACATTAAAGTTGTCTACACCGATTTGCAAAGTGCCGCCGACTATAGTTTCCGAGCCGGTCAGTGAATCTTCCTGTCCCTGCATTGTTATATATGAAGAACCGCTGCTAACGTTGTATTCGGCAAGCCCTGTAACCCTTGCGGCGTCGCCTGTTGCGTTTATCTCAATTTCACCGCTAGAGCTTGTGACAGTGAATTTTCCGTTGACTATTGCGGTTTGGACGCCTTCAATATCCAGTGCGTTGAGCTCTTCTACTACCTGTGCAAGCGTTTTTCCGGCTGCGTCTACAGTTTTATCGCCGATTGAAACAGAGCCGCTTACAAGCGTTTCTGTGCCGGTCAGGCTGTCGGCCTGTCCGGTGTATGTATGAATAGTTATAACAGGTCTGGCTGTATCTGTTGAGCTGCCTTCTGATATAGTATAGCTTGCTAGTCCTGTTACCCTAGCAAAGTCGCCGGAGGCTATTACATCGACCTGGCCTCTTTCGCTTGTGACAGTGAATCTGCCGTCTTTTATGGATGCAGTAACACCGGAAATATTCTGGGCATTGATTTCTGAAATTACTTGGTTGAGTGTTTTTCCGTCTGTATCAATTACCGCATTTCTGTCTATTTGAATGCTGCCGCCGACAAATCTTTCTGAACCATTTAATGATGTGTTTTGTCCCTGCATGAGGGTAATTGTTTTGTAATTTACTTCCGGAGACTCTGCGGATGTGTTAGAAGTGGTTGCGCCGGCTGTGCCCGTACCTGCAAGCCCTGATACACGCGCAAAGTCGCCTGATGCCTGCACATCAACGATTCCGTTTTCGCTTATTATCGTAAATGCTCCGTCTTTTATGGAGGCTGTGATTCCTTCAAGTCCCTGGGCATTGATTGCGTCAATGACTTCCTGCATTGTCATGCCTTTGGTATTTATTTGGGCGCCGGAGCCTACTTTTACTGTACCGTTTAAAAGAACTTCCGAACCGTCGAGAGTGTTTGTTGCACCCTGCATCTGGGTTACTGTAACCGCTTCTGTTGACGAGCTGGTTCCTGCTTCGACTATGTACGAGGCAAGTCCGGTGATTCTTGCAAAATCTCCTGTGGCTGTCACGGACGGAGCGTTTGAGCCTTCTACTTTCAGAGTGAACCTTCCGTCTGTTACAGATGCGCTTAAGCCGTCTATACCTTGTGCGTTAATTTCGTTAATTACCTGCGCAAGTGATTTTCCGGTTGTATCTATTTCTGCATTGTCTCCGATTTTTATTGTGCCGCCTACAGAAACAATACTGTCGTTAAGCTGCATTTCAGAACCTTGAACAATAGTGTAGGTTTCTGTGTTTTCGTCTACAACGTTTGAACTGCTGCCGGAGCCGATTATGTATTCTGCCATTCCTGTTACGCGTGCAAAATCACCTGAAGCCTGAACGCTCGGGACTGTATCAGTACCGGTTACTGTAAATTTTCCGTCTTTAATTGATGCAGTTATTCCGTTAAGTCCGAGGTCATTAATCTCTGTAACGATTTCTCCCAACGTTTTTCCGGCTGCATCAATAGTGTTTCCGTTTACTGTAATGCTGCCGCTGACAATGGTCATATCTGCTGTGAGGGAGTCATTTTGGCCGGACAGGTGGGTTACTGTTTTGTCTGCTCCGCCCGCTGTTCCTGCCTGGTCAGTAACGACAGCGCCGCCTGTTGCGTAAGATGCCATGCCTGTTACCCTTGCAAGATCACCGGTTACTGTGACTTTGGGAACGTCTGTTCCCATTGATACAATTGTGAATTTTCCGTCTTTAATTGAGGCTGAAACACCGGATAAGCCGAGATTGTTGATTTCTGAAATTATCTGGTCGAGTGTTTTTCCTGTTGCATCAATTTCTGCGCCGTCTGCAATTTTTATTGTACCGTTTATGACTTTTATGTCTCCGGTAAGGTTGTCAGCTGCGCCTTGCATCTGAATTGCGTTAGGGGTAGGCTGCGGTGTTCCGTCAGGGGCATTGCCCTGAATTACATAGCTTCCAAGTCCGGTTGCCCTGCCAAAGTCACCTTCGCCACCTATAATATAGGATATGTTTTCTATACTGTCATCTATTGCAACAAGCTGGAACTGGCCTGTGGATGTGAGTTTTGCTTCGACTTTTGTTTCATCTTTGTGGGAGTTTATTATGTTTATACAATCCTGAATTGTTTCTCCCATGTCCATTGTCACGCCGCCTATGGTCAGGGTTGAGCCTTTTAGTACCTGTGAATAGTCATCAAGCCCGGTTACTCCGCCGGTTACGCTGGCATATTGAATTTCTACGTGTGTGTTTGAACCGTCAACGGTTGTGTAAGTTCCTGCACCTACGACTCTTCCCAAGTCTCCAGATGTAATCTGGAAGGAGATGTTTTTTACGCCGCTGTCAATATTTCTGAGAACTAGTCTGCCTTCATCATTCAAAAATGCTTCTACTCCTGTTGCTGCAGAGTGGGCGTTGATTGCATTTAGGGCTTCTGAAATGTTTGTGCCGACACCTATTGTCAATCCGTTAACTACAACCGTGCTATTCATAATCTGGGTGCCGTATGAAACAGAGTTTGCTGTTGTTAAGATTGTTTTTGTTGCACCGTATTTTTCTTCTTTGCCCGCAATTACCTGATAGCCTATGATACCTGTGATTTGACCGAAATTGCCGTTTACATCCTGTACTGATATGGGCAGGGAGCCGTGGCGTGTTTCTGTCAGGACTAGTTTTCCGTTTTCATCAATCGAGGCTTCAACGTATGTTTTGTCAGAGACCGCATTTATGTTTTTGATTGCGCTTTCCAGCGTGCCTTCTGCTATATTGACTGTAATACCGTTGATTTTAATTGTGGATACACCGACTTCTGTTGCAGAATTAACGATTTCGGTTCCTGTTAACGTTGAAGCAGAACCTTCTGCGCCTGCAACAAAATTCGATGCTGCAACACTTTCTGTTGTGAGACCTGTTATTTCTCCAAAATTGCTGGTTCCGCCTTCTATGTATAGGGCGGTGGAACCGGTCAGACGGTTTCTGATGGTTATGTGATTGTCTTTGTATTCAGCAACTATGCCGAGTTCTTCACTATACTGGTTGATTTCTGCGAGAGCCTCTTCTATGCTTCCGCCTTTTAGCTGGATAGTTTTGCCGTTAATCTTAAATGAACCGGCTGTTACAGCTCCTGCAGTGGTGATGTCAGTGATTTCTTTTGTGCCTGTCGTGTGTGTAAAATAATCCCCGTCAAGTCCGGGTGAAAGGATACCCGTCGACTGTGTGCCTTCTGTCATTCCGACAAATTCCGTAAAGTCGCTGGTGCCTGCTTCGACTGTTATTGTGTAGCCTGAGCCTTTGTTATTCTGTACAAGTTCAAATACTCCGTTTTCGATTGTTGCGGAGATACCTATTCCGGAATTGTTGATTTTGTTGATGATATCATTGATTCCGTCATCTTCTTCTATTGTAATAACAGCAGACTGCTCCGAGCCGTTATATCCTGTTGTGATTTTAAAGGTGCCTGTTGTGTAACCTGTAGAATCTGCATTTACTGCTGTGTTTCCGGAGAGTTTTTGGGCTGTGCCGTCATTTCCTATTACAAGGCTTCCCGTGTTCATGCTTCCGCCTTCGGTAAAGCCGATTGCGTTTGTGAAATTGCTTGTTCCTTTTTTGATTTCAATAAGCACATTTCCTGTTCTGTTTGCGACAAATGTGATTTTGTTGTCTTTTAGCATTGCACCGACGCCGTATTTTGAATCGGAGTTTATGGTGGAAATAAGGCTGTTGAGAGTTGTGTCTTTGTTTATGTATAGTTCCTGACCGTTTATCGAGAACGAACCCTCTGACATAGTAAGGCCCATTATGTCGCCAAAGTTTGTATTCTGATTGGTGATTTTCATGGACTTTCCTGCTTCGGATTCTATGTAAAAGTGGTTGTAATCATCAAATCCGGCTTTGTATCCGTTTACTCTGAGTTTTTCAATAACATCGTCGATTGTGTCTGAACCCTTTATCGAAATAAGGTTTCCGCCAAGTTCAAAAGTGCCTGTAGTTACACCCAGACGGCTCATTGTCATAGAACCTGTCAGATCAGAACGTGTCGAAGTAAGCCTTTTTCCGTCAAAACTTCCGGCAAATAGGTCTACTATCTTTGTTTCTCCGTCTACGCTTACTCCTTTTAACGCGTTGCTTATTGCCTGTGTGGCTGTTGCTACCTGTTTTACCGTGTATTCAATACGTTGTGAATCCACATTTCCGCTGATGAGTTCTCCGTTTACAGCCGAGCTGTTTGTATTAAATATATCCCATATTGAGGAGGCACTTGAGTTTTTTACGCTGTTTATAAAATCGTCGAGTGATGACACAGTTCTGTTGTAAGAACTTTTTACGCTGGAAAGTGTGCCGAGTTTGTTCGTTATTGAGGTCGAGCTGCTGTTTAAGTCATCTATTGTCTTTTGCAGGCTTTCAAGATACTCAACATATGAGCTGTTAATCTGATTTGAATAAGCGTTTCCCTCTCCTCCTGTGCCGAGTGATGAAACACCGCCAAGAGAATTTGCACTTTTCTGTTTGTTTAAAAGTACGTTGTTGACAAGTGATGAAATGGAGGCGTTTCTTGATGAAAGGCCGTTTGTGTAAATACTTATATTCATGCCAAAACTCCTCTCACCACAAGCAAGAGGCTATATTCTGAAATATGCCATTGTTTGACTACACATTTTTTCATGCGTACATCCTTGGGGTATATTTTCAATTTACACAACTCGACATAAACAGTATATCACATTGATATAAATAACGCAATAGCATAATTGTAAATGTTACAATATCGGATAGAAAGTATGCT
Source organism: Candidatus Gastranaerophilales bacterium (assembly GCA_944322755.1). Lineage (GTDB taxonomy): Bacteria > Cyanobacteriota > Vampirovibrionia > Gastranaerophilales > Gastranaerophilaceae > CALUPY01. Next base: position 49,351 of record CALUPY010000005.1, read on the forward strand.
TGATTTTCAATAATTTAGGAATGTTTTCTTTACAATTTTTATATTCTTGATTGCAGAAGTGATGTCAATATGATATACTGTTTATGTCGTAGTAGAGTTGATTAAAATTAAACAGGTCCGTATGGATTCAAATTCATTTGCAAAAATGAAAAATAGTGCTGGTTTTTGCCGTGCAAAAAGAGCAGAAATGCTTTGCACGTGTGTTTGTGCAGCAATAGTCCTTCCTGATTTTAATCGGAAGGGCAGGCTGGCATGAGTATAATAATTAACGGATTGACCACCTCCAGAAATTCATCAATCAGCGCAATGATTAACAATGTACTGAGCCAGAAGCAGCAGTCATTGAACAGCCTGTATCAGCAAAAAAGCGCTATTGAAGATATGTTTAATCAGGTTGCTTCAGGCGCATATACTACGAATTCCCAGATTTATCAGCTTAACTCTTACTACAACACACAGATAATAAATCTTCAGTCTACAATAAATACTCTGGGTTCCCAGATAAATATTCATAACTCTAAAATTACGACATTGAATTCGCTAAAGAGCCAGTATTCAAAGACTGTTACATCATTAGATGATTTTCTTCAAAGTGTAAAAGACTCTACAACGACCTCCGGTGTTCTTGATTTTACAAATACAAACCCTGATGTGGTGGATGTTGTTTTAAATAACAATAAGGTTAACACTCAAAAAATTGACTACAAAGTCACTCAGGTCGCTACAGCAACAAAAGCCATAAGCGATATTTTAAAAGGTGAGAACATAAGCTTAAATACAAAAATAACAGACTTATTTGCCGGCAGCTACAGCGGTACAAGAGTTAGTACTACGCGAAATGACCTTGATGAATCTATGACTATGTCTGAACTCGGTATAAAAAGCGGGGTTTTTAGCATTGGAAATACTACAGTCTCTGTTAACAGCAACAATACGCTCGCAGATATTATAAAAGCACTGCAGGCAGACGGATACGGTGCAGGCATCGAAAACGGACAGTTCTACATAGATTCAAAAGGTGTTAAATCTATGAATATGCACGACCAGAGTTCCAACTTTGGCGAAAAAACAGGACTGACAATCTCTACCGGAACTTTCTCCATTAACGGAAATGAATTGACAATTGATGAAAATACTACGATAAATGACCTGTTTAATGAAATTAACGGAGACGAAAAGTACGGAGTGGGGGCGATTCTGGATGAGAACAAAATTACACTGGTCGCAAACAGAACGGGAAATGTCTTAATTGAAATCGCAAAAGGTTCAAGCAATTTTACCAACGTTATCGGCTTTACAACAGGCGGAAAAATGATTGAAGACAATCTTGTTCTGGGTTCAGACGGTTCTGTTCAGGTTTTGGCAGGGAATAATTCAATTGCCGCAATGACAGGAGGGTTTAAAGAAGGCTCATTTGTAATCAGAAAATCCTTAAACGGAGTAACCTCGCAGGCCGTTATAGATGTTGCAGCGGCGGATACATTAGACGATGTTATTGCAAAAATTAATGCATCGAGCCTTGATATAACAGCCTCTGTTGAAAATGACAGATTTGTTATTAAAAACAATCTCAAAGGTGCGGGATACAGTATTACTGTGGAATCAGGCAGTTCCGACTTTACGAATAAGGTCGGACTTACAGACGGAATGACCTCAACGGGTGTTTTGAATCCGGATTTGGATGCACAGTACTATACAACCCTCACGGGAATCAGAAATATTGTAAATCCTGCTAATGTGCAGGTTACAGCCGGATCTTTTAAAATTAATGACACTACGATAGAACTGAATGCCGGTACGCTCGCTGCTGCTATTGAAAAAATTAATCAATATACAAATCAAACTGGTGTAATTGCTGAATTTGACACAGAAAACGGGCATGTTGTACTGAGAAATAAAATGACAGGCAGCGAAGGTCTGTTTGTTGAAGGCGGTACAAGTAATTTTGGGGTAATTGCCGGTTTTACCACGGAAAGTTCTGCTTCCGCAGCTGCAACAATAGGACAGCAAGGCTCAAAAACTACTCTTACCGGCTCAGAGGATGTTAACAATAATACGATGATTGAAGATTCTTCAATTATCCTCAACGGCACAATTATAGATATAAACGCAGGCACGCTGCAAAGTGCTGTACAGCAAATTAATGCAAAATCTGATATTACACAGATTACTGCGTCAATTGAAAATAACAGACTTGTGTTTACAGAAATGCGAAACGGTACACTCCCTATTTCTGTCAGCGATATTTCCGGTAATTTCGGACAGTTGACAGGTATTATCGGTTATCAGGTTTCAGCTGGTCAGGAGGAAAAATACGGCAGTACTAAAACGACATATACTGCAACAAAAACAGTAAGCAACTCTGATGAAATTTTAGACAGTGTTGTTACAATTAACGGAAAAGACATTAATCTCAGCGGTACTATATCTTCAGCTATTGCAACAATAAACGCAAACTCTGCTACGACGGGAGTTGAAGCATTTATTGACGGAAACGGTAAGTTTGTTTTGAGAAATACGAACGCAGGGTCTGCAGGTTTAAGTTTCTCTGTTCAATCCGGAGATTTCGGACGTGTTGTGGGTACTGGTTCATATACTACTGTATCAGGCTCTACATCGCATGTTGAAAAGGAACATGCAACAGTGACCGGTGCAGTAACAGGTCTTGATGAGTATTCACAAGTACTTGCCGGATCTAAAATTCAGTTTGGTACGACGATTATTGACCTTGGTGCCAGTGTTGGCGCTGCATTGCTGGCTATTAACAATAACAAAGACATAACTGGCGTTGAAGCTCTCTTAAATGACGACGGACAGTTTGTTTTGAGAGCGGTCAGTGATACTATGCAGAGTATTTCATTCAAAGTAATAGGCGTTGGCGACTTCGGACGCGTTACAGGTTTGGGTTCGTATACTGTCGGGGCTGCTCCGTCAAACGGTGAACATACGAATTATACCTACAGCAAACTTGTTGGACAAAATACGGTCTCCAAAGAAACAGAAATCACCGAATCTCAGATTACCCTCGGATTTGTGAATGATGCCGGAGTGAATGTTGAAAAGACCTTCCTTTTAAAAGACGGTACTCTTGAAGATGCAATGAGCACAATTAACGCTGCAAACTGGTATGTTAAAGCAGAAATCGTCAATGACAAACTTCAGTTTGTATCCAGAGATTCAGGCCCGTTTAGGATAACCCTTAGCGTTGATACAGTTAACGGTGTAACCGGCGACTTTGGCCGTGTTGTCGGAATGGCCAGCAGCACAACCCTTGACGGCAGTATTTCACATCTGAAAAAAGATCCGGCAAAATACGTTGGCGCCACAAGCGGTCTCAATTCATACGACGAACTAATCGGCACAAATTCCATAAAATTGTGGATGACAAGAAGCAACTCCTACACAGGCGTAAACACAGAACAAGGCTCAGGTGCGCTTGCTTCTGTTGCGCAGACTATAACATTTACCGACAAAGACGGCAACGGCTACATCTCAATACAGGATGCAATAGACAGCATTAATGACCTAAAACATATTACAAAAATCGAAGCCTCGCTTGAAAACGGTCAGTTTGTACTGCGCCAGACCGATGCAAACACTGCCGGAGAAGGTGATACCATAAACTTTGAGGTCTCAGGAGACGGCGATTTTGCGCGTGTAGCCGGATTCGGCGACTATACGACCATAGGACAGGCTGACACCGGAAACGTTGTAGGGCAGTCTTTCAGTACCTTAACGGGTTCAAGAGATGTTGACCCTGTTAATGAAGTTCTTGAGAGCACGTTCAAATTTACTATAACAAAAGCTGTTGCCCAAAATTCTGCAGGTATAAACATGTCCATAGACATTCACGTTGCAGACGGCACGCTTGCTGATGCGGTTACCTCTATTAACCAACAGCTTGCGGCTGCAGGTATCTCTGTAACAGCATCGATTACAAACGGTAAATTTGAATTCAAATCAGATTTGGCAGGTGACTATAACATATCAGTCGATATGACAAACAGCGACTTCGGGCGTGTAATCGGAATAGGTTCCCATACTACGACAGACGGCTCATACACGGTACGTGAAAAACAGGCAGCAAAGGTTACAGGCGGAGTTACCGGCCTCAAATACGATTCACAGCTTACAGGCAGCGTTCAACTTACTTTGCAGGGCATAATTACCTCTACGAATACCGGTGTAAACACAGAAGGCGGTACAAATAATGCTGTTTCTTCCGTAAAAACAATCACTCTCTCCGGTACAATAGAAGATGCTATAAATGCTATAAACGCAGAAACTGCCACTACCCAGATAAGAGCATATCTTGACGCGGACGGAAGATTTGTACTGGAACAGACGAATGCAAACACCGCAAGTGAATTTGATACAATATCATTCTCTGTTTCAGGCACCGGAGATTTTGGCGCGGTAACAGGATTGAGCGCCTATATTGCATACGGCGATGACAACACAGGCACCACAACAGGACAAACAAATTCATATATTTCCGGTGTTGTCGACAATCTTAAAGGCACGGAACAGGTTACTGACGGAAAAGTTACGGTAACTCTTGTAAATGACGTTCACAGTTGGAATACCCCTGTTACAACGACTTTTGATGTTGATATAACAGGAACTGTTCAGAATGTAGCTGAGCAAATAACTGCAAAAGCGCATGAACTCGGACTTGAACTTGATGCTTACATTGATTCTTCGACAGGCAGATTTACTCTAAAATCAACATCCTACGGCCCTGATTCTATTAGTATTGCAGTAGAAGACAGTGATTTTGGCAGAATTACCGGCATTGCAAACTATTCACTTGATTTTGGTACTGTTACAAGCGGAAATTCTACATATGAGCTTCATCCGACACTCTCCGGCGGTAACGAAGTGACAGGTGATATTACCATTCTCGGCGGAACTCTGCAAATAGGTGATAAAACAATCAATACAACAAACAAAACCATAGAACAGATTGTTAATGAAGTCAACAATCTCGGACTTGCCGGTGTCACTGCAGACCTTGAAACCGGATTTTTCAGGATTAAAATGCTCGAAAATTCTGTTGACAATCCTTATGACATTCAGGCAACAGGTGATTTTGCCAGAGTAACAGGTTTTGCTGCGTATTCGGTCGGTTCTGCAACTTATGTAGACGGATCTTACACTGTCTCTGACGGTACCCACTCATTCCAGACTAAAAGTGAAATGGGGCTGAAAAAAGATACGACATTTGTCGGTGGCAGTATTACAATAACGCATGATAACGGTTACGGTCAGAATGAGTCATTTACAATTGATACGACCGGGAAAACAGTTGAAGAAGTAGTTGCAGAAATCAATGCGGCAGGTCAGTCCGGCCCGAGTGTTGACAGTGTTGACGGTTACAGTAAAAACTACGTCTATGCCGAGTATGTGAACGAACAGATTGTTATAAAAACGAATTATACAAACCACTCAATCACAGCAGAAGGCGACTTTGCCAGAGTAACAGGATTTTCTGCCTACACCTCAGGTGTTGCTTCAAATGCTGCACCGACCACTACTGTTGAAAACGGCACATTTGAATACCTTAGCAGTAATAAAAATAAACTCACAGCAAATACTGAATTTGTAAACGGTACTATAAGTATATCATTTGAAAACGGCTCGAACGGTACGCGTACAATCTCCGTGAACGGTCAGGGAAAGACACTGGTAGAAGTTGTTTCAGAGCTGCAAACGCAGGCTGAGGCTTATGGTGAGGAGTTTTCAAAAGACGGATATGTTATTAGCAAACCGGAAATAAGTTTTGATTCAACGACAGGAAAAATCAGTATAAAAACTTACGGAAACAGTCATACTGTTACTGCAACAGGCGATATGGCAAGACTTACCGGTTTCGGTAATTATACGGTCGCCTCTGCAACGAACACTCCGGGCAGTGTCTCGATTGTAAATAATAAATATGTATATACTGATGGTACTCTTACCGGCTCGGTAAATGTCTATGATTCTAACGGTCAGGCAATTGCAAATCAGGCCGGCTTTATTGAGTTTTATTCCGGTTCTGAAAAGATAGGATTCGTAAAAGTTGATGCAGGTGATGATTTACAAACAGTCCTGAATAAAATAAACAGTATAACCCTTACTTTCAATGCGCCCGATGACCTGCCCAGCGACAATCTTAACTATAAACTTAATGCCGTAATAGACTCCAGCGGAAGGATAAAAATTAATTATTCCGGGGCTATTTCTGACTTTTCTGTAAAAGGAGATAGTGCTTTTGCCGGTTATTACGGACTCACTTCTTCCGGTACTTCTCAATATGAAGACTACGATACAGCTATAACTCCCTCTAAAGATATTGTAACCTATGACAGAAACGGTGTTTTGACAGGAGCAACCGACCTGTCAGATGTGAACGGGAATGCTATATTCGGGCAGGCCGGAACAATTGATTTCTATAACGGCAGTACAAAAATTGCCTCTGTTACAGTCGGTGCTAATGACGATTTGCAGACCGTTTTAGACAAAATCAATAATATGACTGTGAATTATGCCCCACCGTCTGATGTTTCAAATGTCAACTGGGATACCACTATCTCTGCGCAGATTGTAAATGACAGAATAGAAATCACTTACGGCGCAGGCATGGATGAGTTTAGAATCAGCGGAAGTAGCGCATTTGTTTACTTCTACGGACTCGGGGATAATCCGACCGAACTGGAACAGCGCTCGGTAAACGAAGAAATAGACAGCCCGAAAGACGTATATGTATACAATAACGGTAGTATTACCGGCTCTGTAAGTGTAAACGGAATGATTACAGACGGAACTCTTGCTGTCGGGAAAACAAATATCGGACCTTTCAGCGGTCAAAAAGACGGAATGCTGACATTTGTAACCCAGACTGCAGACGGATATATTGCTGTTGGTAATGTAGAGATTCTTGCAACGGACAGTCTTGATCAGGTCATGAAAAAGATAAATGACATGATTGCAAAAGATATTATTACTCCAAATGGAGTTGAAATAAACAAAATTAACGGCTACACAGCTTCCTTTACTGCTGATGGAAAAATACAGATTACATACGGAGGCCAGCTTGGTGCCGTAAGAATTCAGGATACTAGCGGGTTTGCCCAGTATTACGGTTTGACCGATTCTTCCATGACCTGGGAGGATAAATCATTTACAGGTACTATGGAACGCCCGATGCCTGATGAAGTCGGAGAAAGTACTGTCACAAGCGCAAACGGCGGATACAAAGATACGAGTGTTGTCGGCAGTTTGCAGGGCGGAACATTCAGGGTTTCTATTAACGGAAAAAGTATAGATGTCCACTATAACAGTAATGAAAGTGTTGAAACTATTATGAACAGGCTCGTAGAGCTTGCAAACCAAAAAGACGGCACAGGGCTGTTTGATTTTAATACCGATACTCCTGACTTGAATATGTCTCCTTTAACACAGGACAAATTGACATACAGGCTGGATTCTGACGGACATATTGTAATAACTTCTGCGGTTGAGTCAAGAACACAGGATGAGCTTGTTATAACTGACCTCTCCGGCAATTTTGCCACCTTGACCGGTATTGCTACAGAGCCTGAGGGGTATACCCCACCTGTTTCTCCCGGAATGCCTACAGAACCGGGTATTACAAATAATGGAACTGATTATTATGTAAAATTATACGAAGAAACAGGCTCGCACGGTACTTTTACTTTTAGCGGCAGTTCAATTAACGGATTGAATGCAAATACTGCGCTTTCCGGTATTACAGACGGCGGTTTTAATATAAACACTACTGACGGTGCAAAATGGGTAGAGGTTAACAAAGGTGATACTGTTCAGATGGTTTTGGACAGGATTAATGCTCTTAACCCCAGCATAAATGCAGTATTTGATACGAAAAACAACAGAATTAGCATAACCGCTGTTGACAATGCACTATATGAGCTTTCTTTTTCTGATGACACTTCCGGATTTATTCAGAGGGCAGGGCTTGCACAGGATGATAAGGTCTATGATGCAAACTTTACAAATACAAAACTCTCAGAAGGTTTATCCAAACTCAAGGGCTCTACGGAAAATCTCCATTCCAGCCACATTCTTGGTAATATACAGGGCGGGCTGAACACAGCGGAGGAAACTGTTACAATAAGCGGCGGCGGTGCTTCTGTAGATATTACTGTTTTAGACGATGAAAGCCTTGATTCTATTATTCAAAAGATTAAAGACACAGGCGAATACGATGCGGGAATTGAAGATGGACGATTCTGGATAAAATCGTTGACTGACTCCTCTACTGCTGTCACGGTTTCTGATTCGAATTTTGCAAGGATACTCGGGTTGTCAGGAGAAACAGAAGAACTCGGAAAAGGTACACTGACTTTAGGCTCCTACGGAACAATGGAATATGAAAGTGCAGCTATCGACGGGCTTTTGGGTTCATCGAATTTAACCATAGACGATTCAATCGCCGGAGACGGTGACGGCTCTTTCAGAGTTACTTTAAGCGATAAAACAAATAATACAATCAACGTTGGCACAACATCATTTGATGTTTCAATAGACAGAAACATGACCGTAAATGATATTGTAAACGCAATAAAGACTGCGGCAGTAAACGCAGGTATAGAAGGATTTAATATAAGTTTTGACAATTCAACCCATCAGTTTAAAATTAGTATTGCGGGAAATAAAGCGGAACAGATTACATTTACCGGACTTGATGCACGCGGTACTGAGCTGGTAAAACGTCTGGGGCTTTCTCTTTCTGATGAAACGACGACTCATATGGGAACGTTTACAGAAGAAAGCCATGGATATCTTAAACTCACCGGTTCTGTGGACGGGTTGCACGGGGAACATGTTCTTGGCGGGTTAACCTCGTCTACTTTCACAATAAGTGATGGTTCAAGCACAGTCACAATTTCAGTCACAAACGGTCAAACTCTGAACGAAATTATCAACAACATAAACCTTCAGTCCGGCGGTAAATATACCGCAAGCATAGACAATGAAGGCAGATTTTTTATACAGGCGAACAGCCAGAGCGCAGCAAATATCATTGTGTCTGAATCAGATTTTACGAAGAGGGTCGGACTCGTCGGTGCAACTACAACAGAGGGAGCTTCTTCACAGACCGAAGTCGGAGATCACGGATTGTTTGTATTTTATGGTGCAGGCGGCTCCGGAGGCACCGGTATTGACGGCATGAAAGGCAGTACTGTATTTACTGGTTTAAGAAACGGTTCCTTTACCTTTACCCTGGGTGCAACCTCTACAATGACGCCGAACGGAGACATAATCTACAGACCTGAACGTTCATATACGGTAAATGTTTCGTCTTCAGACAGCGTTGATACAATTCTGAACAAGATGAAGCAGGCAATTATTAATGCAGAATCCGGATATCAGGCCTCTGATGTCACCGGTTCCAACCGTCTGGATACTAGTAAGATGGTGTTTAAAGTTGATGTTGATGATTCAACAGGAAAAGGCCGTATTCATATTGAGTTAAACGGTGAATATGCCTCAGAAATTACATTTCAGAATGATTCTTCCGGCTTTGTGACAATGGCTGGTATGTCTACTACTGGTGCAACGACTGATGCCGACTTTTCTGTCACAACTCTTACCTCCGGGAAATCAATGATTACCGGTTCTATGCAAAATCTGGATAAGGAACATGTCTTTGGTGGTATGCAAGCCGGAACTCTAGTTTTGACTGCCGGTTCAACTACCGAAACAATAAACATTTCAGCAAACGACAGAATACAGGATGTTATTGATAAGATTTCACAAAACGGAAACTTTGAAGCAGGATTGGATGAAAACGGAGCTTTGTATATTAAAACAACCGGACAAAACAGCGCAGAACTGAAAGTTTCCGGCTCATCCGATTTCTATAATCTTACCGGTCTTGTAGGAAATACCTGGTCTTCGACAGGTATCACTGATTCCGGTTCATATGGGTTGTCAAAAATTACCGGTTCAGTTTCCGGTTTGAATGCATCGCAATCGTTTAACAATATGACTTCAGGCACTTTCTCTATATCTGCTGCCGGTCACAGAACTCTTAGCGTAAACGTAGAAAAAGGTGTGACAACGATTCAGGATGTACTTGATTTTATTAATACAAGTACTCAGAGTGATTTTAAAGCTTCTCTTAACGCCTCAGGTCAAATTGAAATTACGACAACAATTGAAAATGGCGCAACAATACGTATTGAAGACGGTGATACAGACTATGCGCATATACTGGGGCTTACCGCAGGTACAATTGGCGGTGAAGCAGTAGGGGTAATGGGGCAGCAGGATATCTATTCTACCTTATCCGGTACAAGAACAGGCATGAATAATGGTATGACATTCAGCGCCGGTGATTTTGAAATTACCGTAAAAAATCCGGATGGAACCGTTAAGACTCATACATTTACACTTGCGGGCGGTGAAACGCTGGCAGAAATTGCTGGTTTGATTACAAACTCTGATTTGGGTATTACTGCAGAGATAGATCCTTATGGTACAAATCTTGTTTTGACAGCAAAGCTTGCAGGCGCGTATGAAATATCGTTGAAAGACGGTACTTCGAATTTCGCGGAAGTTGCTGGATTTACACAGAACGGTGTACAGATAAAACCTGCTGATAACGGAACTCTCTCCACACTCACTTCTTCTAAAACAGCACAAAATGCTTCACTGCTTGGATATACGTCCGGTGACTTTTTCGTTTCGCTTACGGATAAAGACGGAAATATCACTGACACAAGAAGAATTGAAATATCTTCAACTGATACAGTTCAGGAAATTGCAGCAGCTATTAACGCGTCAGGTATAGGTATCACAGCAAGCATTGATGCAACAAGCGGGAAAATGGTACTTACAAGAGATTCTTCAGAAACAGACGGAGGTATTGTTGTTACAAAAGGAACCAGTGACTTCACAAACAAAATCGGATTTACCTCAGGCGGTACATTGTCTTCCACCGCGCAGATTGAAAACGGTACTGATGCTACGAGCACTGTTATTAGAAGCGACAGGCTGCAGGTCAGCAATGATAATGTTCTGCTTTCTACATTGGGTGTTACTTCCGGAAACTTTAAAATCAATAACACCGTGATTAATGTTACAGACACTGATACGATAGCTGATTTGGTTAATAAGATAAACGGAGCATTTCTTTCAACTGATGAAAATGGTGTACACGCGGAATTTACCGATAACCGTATAGTACTGACTTCAAATGCCCAAAAAACGAATGCCCGTATTGAAATTGAAGCAGGGTCCTCAAATCTTACGGACATAGTCGGATTTACTAACGGCAATGCTATGAATGTTGCAACACAGCAGAATGGTTATAATGCAGTATTCAACTTAAACGGTACTGACTATGAAACAGAGTCTAATGTAATAAAACTTGATAAAGACGGTAAAATTACGAATAATGATGCTGATACGGCAATAACAATTACGATAAAAGAAACAGGAGCCGGTACAATAAATATCGGCAGCTTGACTCTGGATGAAACATATCAGAAACTCGTTGATTTTGTTGGAAAATTCAATGTAACAATGACCCTGTCTCAATCAACGAATTTGGCTGATGATGCTGAATTCTCTGCCCTTTTAGGCCGTATAAGAGATGCTTTAATAAGCGATATAGGAAACAGAACAGATATTCAGCAGGAACTTGCAGACATTGGTATAATTGTAAATATTACCGGCTCTGCTACTTCAACTGCCGGAAAAGTCTCTATTACCCTTAACAGGGATGAGTTCTATAATGCGTTTTTATCCAATCCTCAGAATGTCTCTGAGCTTCTCGTCGGGGATGATACGGATGATCCGATTGACCATACTGTTGCAGGTTCTTTCACGAGAGTAAAAGATACAATAGACGATTCTCTTAAACCGGTCAGCGGCTATTTTAATTCAACCATTAGAACATTAACGAGCCAGAAAAATGCACTGCAAAAAGAAATGACGATTAATAAAGGCGAAATGGCAAGACTGGAAAGCGAACTGTCTCTTTATGGCGGAGATGAGGCAATGGCGCAAAACCAGAAAGAACTTATGGATTTTCTGACGAAATTGCAGGAGCAGTATTCTGAAATAAATGATCTTATCACTAAACTCAACAAACAGTACAATGAGTCACTTACCCGTATAATAATTAACCAAAATAATCCGGGTTTCAATCCGATTGTGTAATAATTGAGAAAATATTTTCAGTTATGATGTGAAACATTTGTGAATTTATAACAAACTGAGTTGCTTTTCTTCCTCAAGAATGTTTCTCAAAAATTTTTTTCTGTGCCAGACAGTAATACCGATATTCTTTATTGCATTAATATGCTCTGCTGTTAGATATCCTTTATTTCTAGCCCAGCCGTATTCAGGAAATTTTTTATCAAGTTCATACATTAACCGGTCTCTTGAAACTTTTGCCAGAATACTTGCTGCAGCAATGCAGGCCGATTTTGAATCTCCTTTAATAACAGTCATCTGCGCAAGTGAACAATTTTTTATTTTCTTGTTACCGTCCACGAGAACTTTTATTTTGTCTGTATTGAGCTGTTCTGCTACATTGGTGCAGGCTTTTTTCATCGCGTCTAAAGATGCATTCAGAATATTTTTTTTGTCTATTTCTTCCACGCTTGACTGCTGAATTGAGTAAACTGCGTATTTTGTTATAATTGCGAATAATTCTTCTCTGTGTTTTTCGGAAAGTTTTTTGGAGTCATTCAGCAGACTAAGTTCTTCATATAAACTTTCGGGAATCTCTCTGAAACATACAGCAGCCGCAAATACAGGCCCTGCTCCGGGGCCTCTGCCTGCTTCGTCAGTTCCTATTACAAGGCAGCTTTCCGCCTGCGCTTTATCAAAATCCAAAAGTTCTTTAATTTTCGTCATCCAGTATAAACTTTCCTATTCTTCCCGCTCTAAAATCTGTCAAAACCATAACTGCAGCCTTGGTAATATCAGCGCGTCCTTCTTTTGCAAGCCAGTTTCGTTTTAATGCAATATGTTCAAGTGTTATATCTTCATTTTCATCCAGTGAGTAATATTCAATGACATTTTCTTTATAACTTTTTTCTAATATATTAAGCAGTTCCTGTGCTACTGCCTCATTTTCATAGGCATTTTCACTGACTGAATTTACCATTGCAAGTTTTTTTGCCTTTTTCTGGTCTTCCTGTTTAAGTGGGATAATGCCGGGGGTATCCAGAAGATCGATTTTCGGGTTGACTCTGACCCATTGCTGTTGGCGTGTTACACCGGCTTTTGCACCGACTTTTGTTTTTGCTTTTTTTATAAGTTTGTTTATTATACTGGATTTACCAACATTAGGCATTCCGACCACAACAACTCTTACTGGCCGTGGCAGCAGTCCCTTTGCAACAAGTTTGTCAATTTTGTCTTTGCCTAGCTCTGCTATTTTATTTTCAATAATTGAAATATCGTTACTTTTTGAAGCACAGGTTTTTAATACGGGAAAACCTGTTTCTTTTTCAATGTGCTTTTTGAAAAAATCCAGTTTTTTTTCGTCTGCAAGATCTGCTTTGTTGAAAAGAATAAGCCTTGGCTTTTCTCCCAGAAGCTTTTTTATATTCGGATAGGAGGAACTCACGGGAATGCGTGCGTCAATGACCTCAATAACCACATCAACAAGATTAATCAGCTCTTTGAGCTGCTTTTCAGCTTTTGCTATGTGTCCGGGATACCAGTGGATATGAGTCATAGAAAAATCCTTATCTTTTTTGTTTGTCACATGTTATTTAGAAACAATGAAAAAATCGGTCTGTTTAAAAAATAAAGCGGCAAATAAATTAACCGCTTTATTCTAAAATATTTCTGATTTTGCTGTAACGGAAAAGTTCCGATTTTAAAGCAATTATCTTTTTTCGATTTTTTCTTTAATACGTGTAGCTTTGCCAGAACGTTCTCTGAGGTAATAGAGTTTAGCTCTTCTAACATCACCGCGTCTTAATACATTGATTTTTTCGATACGCGGAGAATTTACGGGGAATACACGTTCAACACCTACACCCTGGAATGTTTTTCTGACGGTAATAGTCTTGCCTACACCGGAGCCTCTTTTCTTGATAATAATACCTTCAAAAGCCTGGGTTCTTTCTTTACCGCCTTCTGAAATTCTAACGAATACTTTTACTGTATCTCCGGGGTTGAGTTCCGGAAGATTATCTCTCAAATATTGAGTTCCTAATTCTTTTACTATTGGGTTCATGGTCATATTTCCTTACTATTAATTCACAATATAGTTTGATTTTATATAAAACATATTTTTATATCAAGTGCCGGCTTAACTTTTCACAACATTTGTAAAGTAAAAGTTTTTATAATATTATAAAAATTATGATTAAGGTGGATAAAAAGATATACGTGCCGGTGCTTTGCTGGCTGGTAAAAAAACTTTTTAAATTTGAGAGTTATTTTTATAACGCAAAAAATATAAACTATCCGCAGATGAAACCTGCGATTTTTGCACTATGGCATGCTCATCAGTGCGGGCTTTATGCTATTCCGGACAGAGGACAGGTAAATGCTCTTATCAGCAAGTCTAATGACGGTGATATTATTGCAACAGCCACTGACTACGTGGGGATAAAAGTTGTTCGCGGTTCCAGTCACAGACGCGGCGCAGGCGCTACTCTTGAACTGATAGAAAAGCTGGAGCAGGGTGAATGCGCTGCAATTACTATTGACGGACCAAGAGGGCCTATGGGAAAAGTTAAAGATGGCGTTATAAATATTGCTAAACTTACTCAGGCTCCTATTATCCCTATGACATGGTATTCTCCGTCCAAATGGCTTTTGAAATTCAATACCTGGGATGAATTCAGATTTCCTTTGCTTGGCGTGAAAACCATTGCTGTATACGGGGAACCTATTTATGTACCCGGAGATTGCAGTAAAGAAGATATTGAATCTTACAGGCAAAAACTTGAAACAGCGCTGAATGATTTGTATAAATACGCACAGGACAATTACGATGAACTTGTAAAATAAATAAAAGGCAGCCAGAGCTGCCTTTTATAGTTCTCTGTTAAGCAAACGGATTGTTGCCGGAATCTTCAACTGCTTCTCCAAATGGATTGCCGTTTATTGATACAAATTCGTAATTTGAATTTGTAAAGAAGTTTCCGTTCGGGGCAACTTCTTCTGATGCATAGTCAGCTTCTGAGCCTGAATAGTAAAATCCGTCTTCATCATATCCGTCCATTACCGACGAATTGAATACGTCAACATCTTCCTGATATCCGTCTGAATTGTATCTTGGATTTGTTAGCTGCGATGCCGAGAGGTTTAAATAGGGCAGATTTCCTACGTTTAACATTTTTTTAGCCTTTCATTTATTGATACCTGATTTATTTTTTTATCTATGATTTACAACACTTACAAATATATAAAAAATATATACTTAAGTGGATTTCAGTTTTTGAAAAATCTGTTACAATTGTTTACAATTCTTTTAAGTAATATCAGGGTATGGTAAAAATGCCGGACAAGTAATATAATAAACGCGGATAGAACAGAATACAGGAGAAAAATATGAACACTTTATGGGAAAAATATGCAAAGGTTCTTGTTGATTATTCGGTGAGAGTCGAAAAAGGCGACCTGACGGTTATCAGTACGAGCAGCTATGAATCACAGCCGCTTGTAAAAGAGATTTATAAACAGGTGCTTTTGAAGGGCGGATATCCTGTTGTACGCTGCGGTATGCCGGGTATTCAGGAAACCTTTATAAAGTATGCAAATGATGAGCAGCTTGAATACATAGATCCGATGTTAGAAACCGAATATGAAAAAGCTTCGAAATTCATCTCAATCGGTGCACCCTTAAACGTGAAAGCAATGGCAAAAGCTGATTCTAAAAAAATGGCAAAACGTTCGAGCGCAACACGGCATCTTTCCGACAAAATGTTGGATAGAGCTGCAAAAGGTGAATTGGACTGGGTTATCGCAGACTTCCCGACGAATGCACTTGCTCAGGAAGCTAATATGTCACTGGATGAATACACGGAATTTCTTATCAAAGCCTGCTATCTTCATCTTGATGACCCTATTGCAAAATGGAAAGAAATCGATGAAAAGCAGCAGTATATGGCTGACTACCTGACGAGAACGTCTAAACTCCATATTATCGGTGAAGAAACTGACATTACCTTCTCAACGGAAGGAAGAATCTGGAAGAATTGTTCTGGTCAGTGTAATTTCCCTGACGGTGAGATTTATACTTCTCCTGTGGAAGACAGCGCAAACGGTACGATATATTTCGATTTTCCTCAAATTTACAGAGGCAATGAAGCACAAAAAGTCAAGCTGAAACTTGAAAACGGAAAAGTTATTGAGGCGCATGCTGAGAAGGGTGAGGCATTTTTAAATGACATGCTGAACATGGATGACGGCTCAAGATTTGTCGGAGAAATTGCAATAGGTACAAACGACATGATTCAGGATGTGACCGGTAATATTCTCTTTGATGAAAAAATCGGCGGTGCTATACATATGGCAATAGGTGCTTCGTATCCTGAGACAGGCGGAAAAAATGTTTCCGGGCTTCACTGGGATTTAATTAAGAATATGAAAAACGGTTCGGAAATATATGCCGATGATAAACTTATATACAAAGACGGAAAGTTCATTGTATAGTCAAAGAATCAGTTGAAACTAATCAGCTTGTACAGAAGTACAGGCTGATTTTTTATTATAAATTTTTTGTGCTACTGGTCAATTTAAGAAAAAAAGGATATAATAAAAGAATAAGGGATATATAAATTATGTTATTCAAAAGAAAATGCAAAATTACATTTATAGCCCATGGCTCTACAATTTATACGGAAGAAAACCGTCTTTCAGACAATGAAAATTATCCGCCGCTAAATGACAAAGGTAAGGAAGAAGCTGAAAAAATAGCAAAATGGATAGTGAGGCGTTCACCGCGCGTGGACAGAATTTATACAAGTACTGCGCTCAGATGTATTCAGACAGCGCGTATAGTCTCTGAGTATTACAAAAAAGAATTCGAAATGCTTTCTTATTTGCACAACAAACGTGCGGGCATGTGGAGCGGGTACAGCTATGACGAGATTGAGAAAAAATATCCCGAAATGCTGGAAAAATATCACAATAAACCCGCAAGTTTCTGGCCGGACGGCGGTGAAACTCTTCTTGATTTGGATTTTCGGGTTAGAGATATAATCGATGAACTTGTTGAGCAGAACCTGACGAAGCGTATTATTATTGTTACTCATCCAGATATAATACGTGCGGCAATAAGAAATGCAATGGAGCTCCCTGTCGAGAACCAGAACAAAGTCTTTATTCCTCCGGGAAGCGCTTCACAGATAAATTATTATCTTTCCTGGAAAACACTGGTCTATTCCGGACATTTGCCGCTGTAGATGTATACGCCATATTAATATATCGCTGAAATTTTTTACATACACATTAATTTGCTTGTACTTGAGGTAACACAAGAAACATTTGCGTGTAATTTTGGGCATTTTTTTACACAAATTCTTTTCTTTCCAGTCCGGTTTCTGAATAGATTTGAAACTGTTACAATAGAGCTTTTATATAAAATATATTTGCATTTATCCCCTAAATATTTTAAGATATTAATACCATGAATAAAATTAAGAATAAGAGAGATTTAGGAAAGAATATAAACAGGTACAGACGGAGCGGGAATCTGCAAAAAGCTATTGAATACTGCCAGTTTGAGCTTGCCAATGATCCGACGAACCCGGAGCTTCATGTAAAACTTGGCGACCTTTATCTCGAATGGCATCTTGATATTCATCAGGCCAGACAGTATATTGATGAGGCTATTACTGAGTATCAGCGTGCACTTGAGGCATATATCGATGCTGCTGAAATTTATTACAAGATTGGCATGGCGTTTTATTACAAAAATGAAATCGACCGTGCAATAAATTATTTCAATCTCGCATTGGAAAAGAATGAAAATCTGGCTGACGGTTACTACATGCTTGCAGTCTGCCACACGAAAAAGGCGCATTTTCAGGATGCTCTTGAATATGCACAAAAAGCTATCTCAAAAAATAAATTTAAATCCTCACGTGCGCATTTTCTTATTTACAATCTCATCCGGATTATGTCAGTTAAAAATTTCAAACGCACACTTCGAAAATATTATGAATTCTGGATGTCGGTTTTTACGCTTCCGTTTGATAAAGATGCTATAAAAAATGTAATGAAAATGCTTTCATATTTTGCATTTTTCCCGGTTCTTGTAAAAGGCTGGTATATGGTTGCAACAAAAGGTGTTACGGAAGCTATAGATATTTACAAAGCTGCATTGGAAAAGGCGCCCGGATTTATTCTGCTGTACTGCCTTTTAGGTGATATTTACCGTGTTATCGGAAGATTTGAGGATGCAATTCTTGAATACAAAATGGCTATCATGTTCGACAGCCTGAATATCACTGCATATCGCTCTTTATGCGGGGTGTATGAAGAACTGGGTGATTTCGACAGCGCGATTGAAACTTATAGGATTTTGATTGAAATTCAGCCGCATGCTGCAGAATTGTACAGCAATCTAGGTAATATCCTTTATCTCAAAGGCGAAATAAAGGAAGCTATCAGCTGTTATCAAAATGCAATCACCCTAAATCCTGCTCCCGCTTGGACCAGCGTAATAGCACAGACGCTCGGGTATGTTTTGCAGGAGGGCGAAAAGAATGTTGATGCAGCCATCAGTGCCTATCAGTCAGCGTATTTGCTTACACCGACGGATATAGATATATTTGTGAATCTTGGAAGCGCATTCTATGACAAACAGGAATATAACAATGCTTTGACTGTATACAGACGTGCACTTGAAATTGACCCTGCTAACGCAAAAATCCATTGTAACCTCGGCTTTTTACACTGGGGCAAGGGGGATATTGCAGAGGCAATGAAGGAGTATGAGCTGGCTATAAAATATGATTCAACATACGATATTGCTTATAATAATCTCGGTGTTATATACCTGGACGATTTGGGTCGTGTGCAGCCTGCGATTGATTTGTTCAGAAAAGCAATTGAGTACAATCCGAACTATGCACTTGCTCATTACAATCTTGCCCGTTCAATTGCGATTACCGGAGATAAAATAGAAGCGGCAAAATTGTATCAGGTTGCTATGGATTTGAACAATGTGACAAATGAATTGGATCCGCAGGAAATCAATGAAAAGATTCAAAATCTGTTTGACTGATGGATTTCCGGACGGGCGCCGTGCGAAGACGAAGTCTGAGCCCAGCCCGGGGAACGAAGCTCGAAGCGAGTACCGGCAAAGCCAAATGAGCGGCAGAGCTGAGCGAGAAGGAAATCCAAGACAGCGAACGAAGAGCGCGCGGCAATCTATAAAAGCATGCGGCGTTGGCAGACTGGATTGCTTCGTCGCTCCGTCGTCTTGAAATCGGACGCTCGGGAAAAGCGTTGTTTCCCCGAGCAAGGGCACTGGGCTCGGCATTGCCTCGCAAGGCGTGCCCGTCCGATTCCGCCCCTCGCAATGACGTATCACAAATTGTCATTGCAACCACAACCTACTCACTTTAAAACAGGAAGGACATTTTTATGAAATATACAAACGAACTCAGAGTTTATTATGCGGATACAGATTCATACGGCGTTGTATGGCACGGGACTTATCTGAGATGGCTAGAGGCTGCCAGAGTAGAGTATACTGACAGGATACTCGGGATTGACCTGAAAAAAATGATGGAGAACGGAATCCTGCTTCCTTTAGTCGAGTTGAATATAAAATATAAACATTCAGCAAAACTTGATGATCGCCTTATTCTCGAGACTGAAATTTCAGAGATGCGTCCGAGTGCAATTGTATTTAAACAGACATTAAAAAATAAAGATACAGGGGTTGTGAATATCGTAGGCACTGTTACCTGCGTTGCGGTTGATACGGCGAAAAATAAAATGTTTCGAAGATTACCTGAAATATTTACACAGGCTTACTGTGGACTCACCTGCGGGGCAAAATAATTGCTTTTACAGTTGTTTAATTTTTACTGAGGCCTCAAGGTTACAATCCAAATCACCGTAGATGATTTTAGCATTGCTGCTGCTGTCTTCCGTGAGAATTTTTACATAATTCAGGGTTTTTTGACCGTAATCATTTTTTGTCTCATCTGCTTTGACTTTTGCAATAAGCGAGTTACCCTGATAGAAATTTATAAAACACTGTTCAGGCTTTTTTACAGACATAACCCTGTAATACCCCGGGGGGATGTTCTGATTGTCGTTAGTGACAAGTGTGACAGGAACCATCAGCGTCGGATAAGAGTCATAGAGATTGTTTAGTATTTTCATATCAGGCTGGTTTTCTATGTCAGGGTTTGCAGGTGCTCCCATTTTTTTCTTTTGCTTTTCTTCTTTTTTCTTTTGTTTGCTTTTGAAAAAATTTATTACTTTGTTAAATTCCTGGTCGGTGACAGCTTTTTCCTGGGATTTTGCTGCTGCATCAACTTTGACCGGCTCATCCCAAAAATCCGCATCATCCGCAAAAACTGCGCTCTGCGCAAATACAAAAACTGAAAAAAGTATAATAATTCTAATCATGATTTCATGATAATGATTTGTTTTTTTATGTCAACTTTTCATTATTTGTTTGGAATCAGCACAATTTCTAAATGTAGTACCACGGTGTTACTGCAAAAGCCTCTTTCTCCAGCAGATTTTTTCTGTAGTCAGAGCCCGGCCAGAGGCTTACTTTTAGCGGATAGTTTTCATAAGCTTTTAAATATTCCTCTGCCTTTTCTTTTTCTTTTGGAGTTAGAGGGGGCAGTTTTTTTGCATTTTCATAGAATGCCCTGTTAACAATAACCGGAATATCTTTTTCTTTGCAGTCAGGATTATGAATTGCTGTATGAAGCGCATTTACATAATCAACAAGATTTATTTCCGAATCTTCAACATAAATTTTTGCATTTCTGTATTTATCCGATATCCCCGCGTCTATTTCTTTTTTCATTTCATTTATTATATATTTTTGCAAGGCGCCTGAGGCTTTGGCCATGCGTTTTACTATAATAAGATTCATTCGTTCCATACCTTTGTCTAGTCTGGCTATCGTAAGGTATTGGTTTGCATGTACAAGTTCATGTTTTACTGTAACAGGAAGATATGTCCTTCTCATAACAGGGTCAACTGCCATCGTTCCATCTACGGTAAGTGTTCCTGACATCGGGTTCATTCCCCCAAGTGAAGCATCTGACGAATCAAAGAGGGGATGAAATTTTATATTTGTTTTATTTTTTTTGTTAAATTCATCAATTTTTTTCTGCTCCTTATCAAGATATCTGTCTTTTGTGGCGATTCCGTATCTGTATAATCCGTAAGTCAGGGCAGTAAGACCTGCATACAAAAGGCCAAATTCTTTAAGAAATTTTTTCTTGAAAGATGCGATGTTTTGTATTTGCCCGGGCGCAGGTTTCTTTATCATTCGTATGAGTTTAATGCTTTTGACTGTTTCATAGCTGGAAACAGCTGCCCACGGCAGCCCGATGCATGGCGTTGCAAACATTTTAAAATAACCGATTTTGTTATTCTTGTTTTGTTTGTTGTAATCTTTTTGATTTTCGTTTAAAAATGTATCAAGCCACGGCTTTTCAACAATAGTTTCCGGCTTTTTTGCAGTACTTGCCGGATTTTTTGCTGCAGCCGGAAATGTTTTATAAAAATCAGAAAATCTGTTTACTTCATTCATGTCAGCATAAAAAAACGAACACAATTTTTTTTGCTAATGAACCGGATTATATTAAAAAATTCGGATTATGCATTCAAGAAATCTGAATAATCTTTATATCAAATCATTTACTCTGAATTTTCTTCTTCTGTTTACGAATCTCATTAATAATGCTCTCATACGTATTCCTCATTTTTTATTTTTTGCGTAGTATATATATAAAGTATATATTATTTTTAAAATTGCCTTTTTATCTTTAATGTATTAAAAAATATTACAAAAATTTTATGTAATATCTGAAAATTTTCGTTAAAAGTGTTATATAATGTCACTATGCTGCAAGAAGCAGCGGCGGGGTATGTAAATGTAAGACTTGAATGCATTTTAGCTTCATCGAAAACCTGCCCCTGAGGCAGCGCGATACCTGATTAAATAAAAAAGCCCGGCTTTTTAAGCGGGCTCTTTATACCTAACTCCAAACTTCTCCGTTCCTTTATTTTTCCTTCATCCATCCCTTAGTTTTTATATTATGCCTGCGGCTGTTGTACAAACATATTCATTTTTTGTACTGTTTGCTGTGGCTGTGTTTGTTGAGTTTCCTGAGTCTGTTTTGTCTCTTGTTTTTGTTGAACACCCTGGTTTTTTTGCTGTTTATTCTGCTCGAGCGGGTTTGTTGCATTTTTGTTTTCATTTTTACCCTGAACAGACTGGTTGCTGCTGAAAGAAAGATTCAGCGTGAACTGCTGGTTTGCGTCAAGTCCTGAATTCTGCTGTGCAGCTCCTGCATTCTGTCCGAGCGTGAACATCTGTCCGCCCTGTTTCCCGACGGCATTGTATGCGTCAGTAACAGTTGTGTTTATGTTCTGTGCGGAACCCATCATTTGATTCCAGAAGTTTTCTGCGTTGAGAAAATAGTTGTTGGCCTGTGAATATGCGCTGTTGGCTCCGTTAGCGGACTGCTGTTCTCCATCCTGGGCTGTAAGCATATTTTCTGTGCCTGTTTTTACATCTTTTGTGCCGTCAACAACTTTTTTACCGCCTTCTGTCATATTCTGAATGCCTTGAGTGTTGTTTTCAACAGCCTCTTTTGTATTTTTAGCTGCATTTGTATTTTCTTTGACTGCATTTTTTGTTTCTTTTGTTGCTGTTGTGAAGTGTTTTGCTGCAGAGGTAGATTTTTGAACAGCAGTAGCAGAGTCCTTAGCTGCTCCTGTAAAATCTGTTGCTGCCTTAGCGAAAAATCCAGCAGCAGCACCTGCACCAACTAATGTAGCTGAAAGCTCAATGCCTGTGGCTATATTTTTTGCACCCAAGGTGAATTTTTTCGTTGCAGAAGAAAATTTCGCAGCTGCCTGAGTCGTGTCAGAAGTTCCCTGTGCTGTTTCTTTTGTCGCTTTTGTGGTGTGTTGGACAGCTTTTTGAACATTTTGTACAGCTTCCTGTGTCTTTTGCTGTGCAGTCTGTATCTGATCCATGCCATCTTGTATCTGCTGAGCTCCGTCATTCGTCTGCTCAATGCCATCTGATATTTGCTGTCCGGCTTGTACTTTTTGTTCGGTAAAGCCTGCCATTTCTTGTATAAAATTATTTCCGTTAGTCTGTTCAGTAGTTCCTGAATCCATATTCTGACCGAACTGACCCCAGAAATTATTATACTGTCCTATTTCACTCTGTTCTTTTGAAATGTACGGACTCAATTTGTTTTTTGTATTTTCATCAGTTTCACCTTCAGCAAGTTTCGATACCTGTTCTTCAGGGGCTTTTGATGATTCAACATCTCCGACTGCAGGTGAGTTAACCTGTGTTATCTCAGGTGTTTCCTGCGTTTCCGGTATTTCGACTTCTTCCGGTGTTTCCAGTTCGGGAGCTTCTTGAAGTTCCTGAACTTCTGTAAATTTTTCTACTTTTTTAGTCTCTTCATTTGTCTTTTGTGCATTTGCTGCTTCTTCTTTGGCAGAACCTGCTTTTTCTTTATTGCTGCTTGCATTAGAGCGTGCGGCTTTTGCTTCTTCTTTAGTTGCCTTTTCTTCTTTTTTAGATGCCTGCGTATTTCCAGAAGCATCTGCATTAGAAGCTGAATGGACAAAACCGTCCTGATTAATACCATTGTCGCCTTCTTTGTATTGGACATTTTCACTGTTGAAGTTTATTATTTCTTTTTCGGAAACGCCGTATTTTTTAGAAATGTGTTTAATCGCTTCTTCTTCATTATTTTGAATTTTAACAAGAAGGTCTGTTGT
The DNA here is from genome assembly GCA_944322755.1 of Candidatus Gastranaerophilales bacterium. Lineage (GTDB taxonomy): Bacteria > Cyanobacteriota > Vampirovibrionia > Gastranaerophilales > Gastranaerophilaceae > CALUPY01. The sequence goes on from CALUPY010000005.1 coordinate 73,318, forward strand.
AATCGGAATATTTTGTGATCTAAGATATGCGACAACTCCACTGCCCATTTTCTGCTCTCTTTCTCTCTTTATTTATGTTCTCTTAAATAAATAAAAACGAGATTTATATAAAAATTGACTATTTTGTATATATTTTTTATTGACAATTCTCGAAAATGATTAATTGACGGGCTTTTTGGGGAGTTAACAAAAGTTTACATACGTATATCACAAATACTGCTGTAAAATACAGCAGTGACAAATGTGTATAGGGAGAGCTTATTCGTTATTATCCCCGGACTGGAGAAGATTTATGTATTCAACGACTTTGTCGAACTCTGTATCGTCTTCAATTGCTTCAAAAATGTATTCTTCACCGTCTTTTTTGAGTTTCATCAGCACAACTTCTTTTTCTTCTTCATTGTCTTCATTTTCATCAACGGGAAGAAGAAGTGCATATTCATTGTCCTTTATTGATTCATCGTCTTCAACCTGAACAATATCAATGAGTTCAAAATTGATTACATTTCCGTCTTCATCGATTGTTTCTATTAACTGTTCTTCTGTATCTTCATGGTTTGTCATATTAAGCTCGCTTTCTAATTGCTTTTTCTATCTAAATACTGTTGTAATATAATACAGGCACTTTTCAAATCTACAAGCCCTTTGTTTTTTGTGTATTTTTTACCCTGAGCAGCAAGTATGCCTTCTGCCTGGCGGCTCGTAAGCCTTTCATCTTCAAATACTATTTCAAACTCCGATTTTAGCAAATCTGCAAAACTCATGCAATCCTCTGCCTGTTCTCCGATGGTTCCGTTCATATTTTTTGGAAGACCGACAACAATTGTTTTTACCTCATTGTTTTTGCAAATTTCTTTGATTTTTTGAATTGCATTCTCTTCCGGCTGTCGTTGGATAGTTTCGCACGGCTGCGCAGTATATCCGAGTGCGTCGCTCAGTGCAATGCCTATACGTTTTTTGCCTACATCGAGTCCCATTATCTTATTCATTTGCCACCCAGTGTTTTTCTATTTCTGATATTGCAAATTCAACAAATTTTATGTCAATGTTGTTGTTCTGTTTTCTTGTAAATATGGACTGGGATTTCTTCAAATCATAGTATCTTTCTTTTTCGTTTAAAAAATACTCATATATGCTTTTTTTGAGCATATTGTCTAAAAATATGTGTTTATAATCTGACGGATCACTCAAAGTATAGACTAGGTCTGCTATGTTTTCTTTGTCCGAATGCTGCAGCAGGTAGGCAGTTAGAAGAAGTCTGTTGTTTATCCTCTTTGTTTCAACAGGATTAAAGATATTATCAAATTTTTGTTTTTTCAAAGACATTAAATTTTCATAGAAATCAATGCTGTTAATATGTTCAATTTCTTCTATAAAATTTTTAAATTCTTCACTGTCATTTTTTTCAAAAAACCAGTTTTTGAAATATCCGGCATTGTATAATAAATCGAGAGCTTCTACTGAAAGTTCCGTTTCTTTCAATCCTTCTGTGAGGTTTATTCCCGAAACAGAGATGTCTTTGAGCAGTGTTTTCCAGGCGATGTATTCGTATGAAATATCTCTGTACTTTAACCTTGTCAGCTTTTCCGCATTTTCTGTCAAATATCTGCAAAATTCAGGTGAAACCTCTACTACTGTATCGTAATCATAGAATTTTTTTACGATTCTGAGAAATTCTGAATCACTAATATCGTTGAATCCAAAACATTCGATAATACCGTCTATGTCGTTCAATACAACAGAAAACATATGAAGCAGCTTTTCCGGGGTTCTTCTTGAAAATATCAGCCCTATATTTCCGTGTCCGTCAGGAAGGCTTGCATAGCATTTGTAGACGGGGTAATCTGATAGTATTTCTCTGTAGAAACTTTCTGTTTCGTCTTGTGAAAAACCGGTCAGTTTTAAAAGATTAAGACTTTTTTGCGCCTGTGAACGTATGGATTCCTCGTCTATATTGTCTAAAACCCAGTGCAGAGTCGGTATTGCAAGTTTTGATTTCGATTCGCCAATATATCTTATTGCAGTTTTTGCAAGTTCTGAATAGGGCTTTGAGAGTATAACGGGAGTCAGAATATTGGCAATATTGTCTCCGTCATAGTCTTCATTTAGTGATGAAAGCAGCATATCCTGCTCGGTTTCCGGCAGTGCATTTAAAAAATCCAGAAAATCAATCTGGGCTGCAGGGTTTGCTATTGCTTTATTCAGAAGAACAGAAGTGTCTGCATCAATTATTTCATCCGGATTTTCAAAAAAAGTGGTATATTCTTCGTAATTTACGTGGCGGCCTATTGAACGCAAGACATTCACCAGTTTTGTTTTTATGTTGTCAGAAAGTTTGGGGTTAACCAGTTCGTTTATTATAACGGTTTCAATCTGTTCTTTATCAACAAGCTCCTGCAGCAGAAATGTCAATATAATGAGTTTGTTTTCAGAAGTATCTTTTATAATTTCTTTTACAAGAATTTCAACAATTGATTTTTTGTCTTCTATATTTTTTAACTCATTTATAATTTTTGCAGGTATATTCCTGTTTTCTTTAGAACATATCTGTAATTCCGCTATGGCAGAGAGCAGTTTTGCTCTGATTTGCAGCTTGTTATCAGGCATTTTTAGACCTTACTCCAGAATGCATCGAGAATTTTTTGGGCTTCACCGGTCGGCATTTTGTCTTCGAGTATAAGGTACTGGACTGCAATCATTGTGCATTCCGAACAGATGCTGACTCCAGGGCCTTTTACCATTTTTACTACCTGGGTATTTGGTCTTCCGCAAAAGCTGCAATACACAAGTTCATGATTTGTAACATTTTTTTCTTCGGCTTTGTGAGTTTTTGTTCTCTTTAGAGACACTACCTTTTCATCATTTGACATATTATTTTAACAACCTTTTAAACTACTTCATTTATTGTATCTTATTTTAACTTTGTTGCCAAATATTTTTCTTTTGATTATTATAATGCAATAATTGTGTTAAGATGAATTAGTTTATTTATGAAAAAAGTTATCCTATTAATTACGGTTTTATTTGTATCGGTTATTAGTACGGCTTGTATAAACAATCTGGCTGTTCAGGAGTTGAACTCAAAAGCTCAGGAATATATGGAAGCCGGTGAAATTGAAAAGGCCATTTGCCGTTTGCGCTCGAGCATTGACCTTGATGCGAATGTTTTCGAAACGCATTATAATCTCGGTGTTGCTCTTATTTCGGCAAAACAGTATGATGAGGCTGAAAAATCTCTTCAAAATGCAATTAAAATTAAGCCTGATTTTGCTGATTCATACTATTCTCTCGCTGTTGCGCAGGAAGAGCAGGCGTACGAAAAAATTAACAAAAAAGACAATAATGAAGAATCCAAAGATGCTGATGACGCAACTGAAGCACAGGAAACCGAAGACAACAACGAAGAGCTTACAGTGGAAGACAAAAAAGAAATATCAGATGATTTGAATTCTGCAATAGAAAATTATAATACTTATCTGTTGAAAAAACCGGATGCAGAAGATAAAGACAAAATTGAAAATCAGGTAAATGCACTCAATGAAGAGCTGCAAAAATACTCTCCGGATGAAATCCCGTTGGAGCAGTAAATGCAGTCCCCTTTATCTCCAATAGCATTTTCTGTCGGCGGTTTTGAAATCCATTTTTACGGCATAATAATGTTTTTTGCAATTCTTTCCGGAATCGGTGTGATTTACTTTATTGCAAAACGTTTTTACAAAGAGGTTGATACTGAAAAAATACTGGATATTCTGCCTGTTATTATAGTATCTGCGATTATTGGCGCTAGAGTATATTATGTGCTTATGGATTTTCAGTATTACGTAAATTATCCGTCTGAAATTATTGCGGTATGGAAAGGCGGATTGTCTATCCATGGGGCATTGATTGGGGGTGTTACAGCCGGTGCAATACTGGCAGCAAAAAACAAGTTCAGATTTTTTCAATACGCTGATGTTTTTGCATACGGGCTTCTTGTCGGTCAGGCTATTGGACGATTTGGAAATTACTTTAACTGTGAGGCTTTCGGGCGTCCAACAGATTTGCCTTTCGGGCTTTTTATTCCGACTGTTCACAGACCTTATGAATATCTGCATTTTGAATACTTTCATCCGACTTTTCTTTATGAATCTATTTGGAATATTTTTGTGTTTTTAATTCTGTTTTTCGTTGTCAGAAAAATACCCAAAATAGCTGATGGTACGGTCTTTTTTAGCTATATTATATTGTATTCTGCGGGACGATTCGTTATTGAGTCTATCAGAATTGACAGTGTTCTTAATGTCTCGGGTATTCCGGTTGCGCAGCTGGTTTCAATTTGTGCAATTGTTTTGGGTATAATCTTTTTGGTAGTGTTAAATAAAAGATTGGAGAATAAAAATGGAATGTAAAAGAGAAGATAATCTGGCGGAATGTACCTGTACTGCAGTCGGCTGTAATAACAGAGGAATATGCTGTGAATGCGTAAGACACCACAGAGAAAATGGAGAACTCCCGGGATGTTTTTTCAGCGCAGCCGGGGAAAGAAGCTATGACCGCTCAATAGAAAATTTTGTGCGGCTTTATAATATGCATCACTAAAAATACCCTGTTACATTGATACAGCAAGGTTTTACAGTAAATTCAAACAAGACTTTGTAAACTTTTGTTAAGATTTTATGGTGTATGAAATACAATAAATTTTTCGAAAAGTAAGAAAAAATCTTTAAAAAAATCTTATATTCTCTATTTTTTATAAAAAAATAGAGAAATTTTTTTCGAATTGTTTAATTTTTTTCAAAAATTTCTGTTTTTTCTGTAAAAAACTAAAATTGCTACGCATTTAGCAAACTATTGACGAAAATCAAAACATAATGTACATTAACAACATAAAGAAAACCAATTCAAGGAAACATAATTGTCTAAAGCACACTTTATCTATAAATTACATCCGCAGTCACCACCGATTAGCGGAATTTTTTTCCCCACTAAGACTACTTAACCATTCAGATGATTGATCATTCCGACTCTATTTTAAAAAATAAAATAGAGTTTTTCTTTTATTACTGATAAAATATTTTTGGGATATTTTTAATACAGACGGTTCCTGCTAGACCAAAGGAAAGGTTAGGGTTTAAGATGATCAGAATCGAAGAGATTTGCTCAATTATAAAAGATGATATAGATAATAACAGACTTTCACTATCAGAAAAATCAGAATTAGCAAAAGAACTGAACGGGCTGATATCAGAAGGTTCGATTGTTCTTGCGCAGGCGAATCCTCTATCAGGAGACGTTAAAGGCAACGCAATGAAAGCCTTTGAGTGGATGAAATGGGCTCAGAGATTAAAAGTCGAGGCTGTTATTTTTCCGGAAATGTTTTTAGTCGGATATCCAATAGGAGATTTTATCGACAGGTATCCGGTTATTGTTGAAGAAAATATAGAATGGCTCAATGCATTAGCCCAAAAGAGCCGGAATGTTAAAGTTGTTATAGGTTTTGTTGAAAAAAATCCTTCAAAAACCGGTAAAAATTATTACAACTCTGTTGCTGTGCTTGCTAACGGAAAGGTAGAACGGATTGTCAGAAAAAATCTTCTTCCCAACTATGCTGAATTTAATGATTACAGGCATTTTGAACCTGCTGATATTGACAGTGAAAACAGGATAATCGAACTGGGGTTCAGTCAAAAAGCCGGTATAGTTGTATGCGAAGACGGATGGAATGATGAAGATTTCTTTGAAAAAAATCTTTATTTGACTGACCCTGTGAAAACAGTGGTAGATGAGCAGTCTCCGGATTACTTGATTAACTGCTCTTCTTCTATTACCCGTGCGAAAAAAGAACAGTTAAAGCACAATATGCTTTCATTTGTTGCAAAAAAATACAAAACACCGATTGTATACGTAAATCAGGTGGGCTCGGGAGAATGCCTGTCTTTTGAGGGTGCAAGCAGAGTCTATGACGAAAACGGAGAACTCATTGCACGTGCAAAATCATATGAAGAGCAGTTTTTTATTGTGAATCCAATGAAAAAACAGGGGGTTGTATATCCTTTACCTGATGGCCTTGAAAAGACTTTGACAGAGCAGAAAGCTTTCAGTCTTGACCATGAGCCGGATTTGGAACGTACATATCTTACTATAACCCAGTCGATTAGAGAATATTTTAGAAAATGCGGATTTAAACGAGCTGTTCTGGGCCTTTCCGGCGGGCTGGATTCGACTGTCTGTGCGGTGTTGCTTGCTGACGCGCTTGGCGCGGAAAATGTTCTCGGTGTTAGTATGCCGTCTCGTATAACAAGTTTGGAAAGCAAAAATGATGCAAAAAAACTTGCAATGAATCTGGGGATAAAATTTAGAGAAATTCCGATAGGAGATATGTTTGAAGTTGTGCGTTCAAAATTTGACAGGCTTTTTTCGGAAATTGAAAGTGATTGGAATGTCAGATATAAAGAGAGTTTTACAAATGATAATATTCAGGCGCGTTCAAGAGGTATGATACTCTGGGGTATTGCGAATGAATTTCAATCCTGCCTCCCCATCGCTACTTCTGACAAGTCTGAACTCTATATGGGCTATGCAACAATAAACGGCGATATGTCCGGCGGCTATGCACCGATTGCGGATGTGTGCAAAACAAAACTCTTTGCTCTGGCTAAGTGGATGAATAAGAATCGTACGAAAAAAAATGCAATACCTCAGTCAGTTATTGAAAAAAGACCGGGGGCAGAGCTTGCAATAAATCCAAAGACAAATAAACCGCTCCTTGCTGAAGAAGCTTTGATGCCGTATGAATTTTTGGATGAAGTGATATGGCGGGTGGAAAATTTACAGCAGAGTATGGGCGATATGATTGATGAAGAGTTTCTCTATGAGAAAAGGGAAGTTGTTTCTAAAGAACAAAAAAGGGAGTGGCTGAAAAAATTCTTTAAACGAATGTCGACTTCACATTATAAATGGTCAATAATGCCGCCTTCACCTATAGTTGACGCACGTTCAATAAATAAGGCTGAATACAGGCATCCGATAATTGCTTCTAAAATTAACTATGAGAAAACTTCTTTTGAACAAAAACTTTCCGAACTTGCGGATGACCCGGTTTTTGTTTCCTGATATGTTTTTGAATTTAAGGAGATAATATGAAAAAAGAATTGAAACTTAAAGGGCACATTTTGGATTCTTTGATTTTGTCTAAACTGCTGGATAAAATAGAAGAACTCGGAGTAGAAGCCTATGCTGCGGAAGTTAAAGTCGGAGCAAAGAGAAAGGATTTGTCAGAAGCAAGATTCGTGATAGAAACTCAGGACCCTGAAAAAATGGCAAAGGCTGTTGAAATAGCAAAAAAACAAGGCGCATTGGAGGTATAGTATGGCAGATACGATACTAATGTGTGCTCCGTCATACTTTGATGTTAAGTATAAAATAAATCCCTGGATGGATACAGAATCAGAATGCGACAGGGAAAAAGCCCACCAGCAGTGGCTGGAGCTAAAAAGGATTTTAGTGCAGGCAGGTGCTGAAATAAAACTTATTGAACAAAAACCGGATGTGCCTGATATGGTTTTTACTGCAAATGCCGCTCTTATGTATAAGAATAAAGCAATAATCAGTAATTTTAAGTACAAAGAACGCAAACCTGAAGAAAACTATTTTTCCGGTTGGTTTGAAGAAAACGGCTATGATGTAATTCGACTTCCTGATAATATGGCGTTCGAGGGTGCCGGTGACGCTTTGTTTTTGAACGAAAAAATTTTTGCCGGATATGTGCCGAGAACTGATATCGCTTCACATACATATATATCAGAGATTTTGGGTCTGCCTGTGATATCGTTGGAGCTTGCGACTAATAATTTTTATCACATAGATACTTGCTTTTGTCCATTGAGCGGCGGATATCTTATCTATTATCCTGCAGCATTTGATAAGTACGCAAATCAGGTTATTGAAGCAAATGTGGAAAAAGAAAAGAGAATTGTTGTAACAGAAGAAGAAGCCTCATGTTTCTCCTGTAACGCAGTAAATGTCGGAAAGACCGTTGTGACAAATCATACAACGGGAAGATTTACAAAACTTCTTGCAGAAAAGGGATTCAGACATGTGCAGACAGATTTGAGCGAATTTATAAAATCAGGCGGGTCTGCAAAGTGTCTTACACTGAAAATATAAATTGAGTCGTATTAATTTAGCAACAGGAAAGAGTTTTGTTTATATCAGATTTTAAATGTATTAAAAACTGCAGGTAATTCGCGGGGAAGATTGCCTGTGAGGGTAGATAATCTCGTTTTTTCAAGGTGTCTTTGTTGAAATACTGAGGCAATTTTGTTTCTGCAGTACGGTGTAATGACATTGCAGGCCAGTACTGACGCAGCAATAGTGAAAATTGTACCTACTCCGTTTTTCCAGTGTGAAAAAGAATCAGCCTTTTTGTCCAGAGCAGCGAAAACATTATTTAGAACAGACTGTTCGACTCCTCCAAATCTGTTTTCTCTTTTAATCAGGCTGAAAATTTCAGAAACAGAGCCGTTAGTTTTTATAAAATCCTTGAGCTGAAGATTGTTTGTATTTAATGCGTTCAGAAAATCTGCTGTATCTTTTTTTATAAAACTTCCTGATTCAACAAGTGAATCGCCGAGACTTTTGATAGCCTGTGTTATCGTGTAATACAGCCCTACATTTACAGCTCCGTCTGCCATTTCCTGCGGGATGAGAAATTTCTTTTCCTTTTTGTCTATATTCTTGTTAATTGCAATAGCAAAAATTTGTGCAAGTGATGAAAATACCCAGCCGACAGAACCCCAGTGGATAAGGGATTTTCCTACATCTTTTGAGTAATATTCCCATGCTTTTGCAATTCCCTGATTAAAGAGGTTAGGGCTCATTGTTAACCTCCTTTGCTTTTGTGTCATGGGATTTAACCATCTTGGTGAATTTATTTGTTAGCCATACTGTTAAAGGCACATCTACAAGAAAATTCGTTCCAATCATAACGAGCGTTGCGAGGATTGAACCGAGATTTTTAACGTGATTGCTGTATAGATGTTTGAAGTTTTCAACGGTAACATCATCAGAAATTCGTGCCAGAGCCGGCGTGAATATATCTTTTTTCGATTTTTTTAATATCTGTAAAACTTTAGAACCATCAGTTTTTAATTCATAGCTGCTAAAAGCGTTAACAGCTTTTATACAAGCCCAGCGCACAAGCACCCCGACAGAAGTACCCGCGATTATTTTGGCGCTGGTACGAGCCGCAGAAACCTCTCTTGTGTCTTTGTCGACATTTTTGTTGGTAAAGTCTATAACAGGCTGGATAGCAATAGCCGTGAGACCGAGAATAAAACGCTGCTGCGGGGAGTTAATCTTTTTCCCCGCCCATTCTATGGCGTTTATTAAACATTTGTTACTAACAATCACGGCTTACACTACTTTCACAGGCATTGGCTTCTTTTTATATAAAAACCCAAAACTGATTTTTTTTGCTAGTAAACGAAAAATTTTACATTATGTCTGTGAAATTTGTGTAATCTTATTCCTGCACAAGAGTTGCACTGAATCCGGCTGCATTGATATCTCTGACAAGCGCTTCCGCTTTATTGATATTTGCATATGAGCCGACCTGTAGAACGTATGTGCCGTTAACTTCTTTTACAAAAGGGCTTACCGAAAGATTTGTTTCCATTAGTCTGTTTTGCGCCTGAATGGCCTGCTCTATGCTGGAGTATGAGCCTACATATATTTTTGCCATTTTAAACGGCTGTGAGCCATTCTGTGTCTGAATAGGCGTTTTGACCGGTGTATCTGTACTTTCTGTCTGTTCTGCAGGCATTGTTATTTCTTTTGGCTGCTGTTCTTTTTCTTCAATGCGTTTTTCTTCTTTTGCCGCCAGTTTTTGTTCGTCTGTTTCTTCGTATTTTATTTCTTCTTCTCCGTCACGTTTTGAAACACCTGGCATATTGTCTTCGAGCTGAATCCATTTTAATCTGTCATCAACAGCCTTTTTGGGTTCAATTCCATCATCTTCATCATATGCAGCCTGTGATTCCTGTTCTCCTCCGATTTCTACATCGACATTGGGCGAATAGTTTTTGATTACATATGTTACTGCAACAAGTGTTAACAAAAAAGTAATTGTGAAAAGAACAAAACCTTGTCTCATTTTTCTTGAGTTTTTTGCCATATTATATTAAACTCCTCTTACCTTACAAACAGCATCTCTTATTTCTGCGTTTTCGTCAAGATACCTCTTCATAATTCTTTGCGCAAATCCTTTTACATCATCTATGTGTAAATCATTTTGCAGGCCGCAAGCCTTTATTGGCGCGCCTTCCGAGTTTACATTCAATCCGATATGAATTAGTGCGGATGTAACGGATTTTGTAGCAATTGAAACAGAAAGTTTTTTGTCATCAATAAAAATATCATCACCGCTTCTTGAGATATTTATATCTTTGGGCAATATTTTTCTTAGTTCCTCTATTATTATACAAATCAGCATTCTCTGCCTTAAAACGCATTCAGGCAGGTCAATACCGAAATGTTCGATTATAAAACTTACCATCATTTTGCTGTAGATTGGCGAGTTCGTTATAACATCTTCAATATCAACCATCTCCGTGATTTTTACATCCATTTCTCCCATAAAAGATACTATTGCATCTCCTAAAATATGAAAATTTTTGTATATCCAGTGTGGTGCAAGCTGGCTGCCTATGTATTTTATTTCTTCTTCAATAAATTTTGACTGCATTTAAAATAACTCCTCTAAAAGTTCTGTCTTTCCGCATTTTATCAGCGCTCTTTTTAAACGGCTGCAGGACTCGCATGTTCCGCAGTGTTTTTCTGTGTTCATATAGCAGCTGTTTATCAATTTTAAGGGTACCTCTAGTTCAACTGCTCTTTGAACAATTTCTTCCTTATTTAAATCTATTAAAGGCGCCAGAGTTTTTACTTCTCCTGCCGTAGATTTTTCAAGAGAGAGATTTATATTTTCAATAAATTTTTTTGAATTGTCAGAAAATGTAGCAGCTTCTTCTTTGTTTGCTCCTATAACAATATAGGCTCCGCCGGCTGAATCCGCAAAACTTGCCGCTATATTTATAAACAATCCGTTTCTGTTTGGGACCCAGACATCTTTGCAGCTTTCTTGTGTTACAGAAATATTATCAAGCTGCCGCATATCTATTTTGGGAACTTCTCCGGAAACAAGAGATGTTTTTGTTATTTCTGCAAGCCAGTCCAGTCTTATTACTTTATGTTCTATTCCGTAATAAGATGCAATCCTGTATGCCGCAGCAGCTTCTTTTTTTGCGGATTTTTGACCGTAATCAAACGTCAGAGCAAGTTCAAACTTAATCTGATTACAAAGTGATGCGACCGATACTGTCGAATCCAAACCTCCTGACAATAATACAATACCTTTATTCATAAATATCCTCATTTTCTTCTTCTAAAATTTTTTGTGCTTCATCTTTGCAAGCAGGAGAGGTCTTGCTGCTTTCAATAATTTTGTTCATAGCGGTTTCTCCGTTTATGTTGTATAGAGCTACGACTGCATTTCTGGCGACGTCTTCGTCTTCATCCTCCAGCATTTTTTCTATAAGTTCCACTGCACGAATGTCATCATAATCCATTAGTGCTTCTATTGCGTTTATTCTAACCTGCGGATTTTCGTCCGAAAGTGAATTTTTGAGCGCTTTAAACACTCTGTCGCTGTTAAAATTCAGCTTCCCGAGTGCTTCTATGACTCGTTCTTTCAGGTATGAAAATTTGTCAATAATGCCGCTTTTTGTTTCAAGAATACTGACAAGCGATTCTGCCGCTCTGACATCTCCGAGCATGCCCAGTGCAGCTGCTGCAGATTCTCTTATATAAACTGATTTTTCACTTTCATCGCTAACTACGTCAATAAGTGATACCACAGCATACTTGTCGCCCAGTCTTCCGAGAGCGTCAGCGCAGCTCAGACGGACTTTGTAGTGGTCATGCTTGTTGTTCAGACAGGCAAGCAGAGGAAACACAGATCTGTGGTCTTTGAAGTTAGAAATAATTTTTGCGCACAACACGCGAACATTCGTATATTCGTCTTTGTCTGTGAGGTCTTCTCTGCCTTTTAACAACAGCAAATCTGTAATCACTTCAAGAGAAGAAGAGTCTTTAAAGCGGTTTAACTCTTTCAGTAAATACATTAAAACCTGCGTACGGTATTCAAGTTTCAGAAAATAATTAAAGCATGCAATAAGTTCAATGTCAGAATGTTGCTTTTTTAGCTCTTCAATCAAAGCAATAGTATCAGAACTGTCACTATCCGTGCCAATTTTACAATTTTTAGCAATGGTATTTAAATCTATATTTCCGTTTTCTGACATATCCACGTGGTTTTTTATTGATTAGAATATAAAAAAAACAATTCTATATCAATAATTGAAGCTATGATGTTAATTATTGCAACAATTTTAGTGTTTTCAAAAAGATTATCAGGATAAATGTTTTGTATGCTCTTGACTAAGAGCCGCTATCAGGTGATAAATTAATTAGTATGTTGGTATCCAAAATAAATTTTACAAACAAGCCGAATCCTTATAACCCATCGCCCATTCCATCTTCTGCCGTAAAAAAAGAAATGGTGGAGAATCTCTGCAGGCATACACTTGCGGTATACAAAAACGGTGCAATTCGATACTATGACCAGCGTAATCTTAAACCTTTATTAATTGCAATTGAAGAAAATACTATACGCGGGGCTTTTGTTGCGGACAGACGGGTTAGCAAAGCTTCTGCAATCCTCCTTGCCTATGGCGGTGTAAAAGAGGTAAAAACTCCTTTAATGTCAAAATCGGCAAAGGAGTTTTTTGACAAACAGGGTATCAGATATGAGGCTGATGAGATTGTTGAGAGTGTATTGGATAAAAATTCAAAAATCAAATGCCCGCTTGAAAAACTTGTGCTTGATACGGACGATACTCAAGCTGGATATGAACGGTTAAAAAACAAAGTGTTTCCAAGAGGGATTGATTTTGAAAAACAGTTTTATAAGCGGGGAATGACGCCCGATGATTATAAAATGCTGGACAAAAGACTGAATCTTCTTTATATGTCCAAACCTTCGTTTAAAGGTGCTTTTTATAATGCAACCGCATTTATTCAAACCCATACTCTTCTGAATCGCGGACTTACGAATGTAGGAGGTTGTGCAATTCCCCATGCAATTATGTCGAATACGAAAGAAGAAGCACTAGAAAGACTCGGAATGTCAGCCATGAGCGTGTCTTTTGCTTTTATTATGCCGCTTATACTGCTTCCGCGTTATAACAGATTTTCCCTCTCAAAAAATGGTATAGTTAAAAATTTTAGCAGTAATGAAAAGAAAATTATTCAGGTTTCCAAAGAATTTTTGATAAAAGGAAAAACTGATTTTATTCAGGCAGTGAAAGATGCCGGTAAACATCTCAGGGCTGAAAAGGATTTTGAAAATATTTTGAAAAGATTTGAGGGCAGAGAAGAGGAGCTTAGGGAAAAACTTATTAAAGCACATGAACAGATTCTTCGTTCAGACTTTATGTCAACAGGGATTTTAATGGGTAGTATACCGTGGATTGCGACATCTGTCACTGAGCACAAAACGGGAAGAAAGGGGTTTTCTGCAACATTCAGCATGCTTGATGAAAAAAAAGTTTCAAAGGACGAAATGCGCAAAGGCAGATTGAAAAGGATTTTGGGCACACTGGCTTTTGCTCTTATCCCCGGAGTTATAATATCGAAGGGGGTTACAGCAGGGCTATGCTCAAAAGGTTCAAATATCATAAAAAATAACGCCCGGAATTTTGACTACACATCAGGTGTCAGTATGTCAAAGACTGTAAACGCCATGAAATGGGCATTTACCGGATTTCTCGCAAAGCTTCCCTCCTCCAGAGACAAATATGAACTCAGGGACAGAAGCGCAAGAGAAGGTGCAACTTTCGTTATGTTTTTCGGCGGTGACTTTATTATTAACAATATACTCGGACGTCTGTCTGATAAATATCTTGGTACAAAAATAATGCGTTCGGATAAAAAAACAGGTTTCTGGAAAAGTTTTACACTTCCTGTAAGGCGGTTTACGAAAATTGACTGTATGAAAAATGTATCACCTGCTGTAATCAAACGCACAAAAAATATAGGCGCCGGACTTTACTGGGTATCCCTTTTGAGTAACATGGCGCTTCTCGGGTTTATGCTGCCGCATTTTCTCAACAAAATGCTGAAACGCACAGTAGAAAAGGATAAAACAAAAACGCTGTCATCTCCTGCTTTTAAAAGTCTGCCAGTGTATGGCAGCGTTGAAGAATGGATGAAACGATAACTTTTTATAGATAAAAATATGTAATTATGCTAAACTTCATAAGTGGGAGAATTTATGTTTGAAGAGTTTAGAGTAATAAAAAAAGACAGCAGGGTCGCAATATACGGAACAGATACAACAGCAGGGGAAATTAAAAATTTTATTGAACAAAACCGTCCGGATTTAAAAATAGTGTTCTTTGTTGATACGAAAAAAGCCGGAGAATATGATGGATTAGAACTAATAGAGCTAAAAGACCTTCCTGAGAAAAGGGAGCTGTTTGATATTTTAATTGTTTCAACCCGTCGTAACGCACCGGAAGCAGTAGTACTTTTAAATTATTTAGATATTCCGTTTTTGATGATTTCGAGGGCTTCTGAGTTCAGCAGCAAAAGGGTGCCTTATTTCGAAAAGTTTAAAAAAGCTTTATCTGTTTTTAAAACAAATGAGGACAAATTCCTTTATAATCTGTTGTGGGAAACATATTGCAGCGGATATTACGAGAAACTGGAAAATTTTGTACTAAAAAAATACGGCATTTCAAAATATCAGCCCGTAAGAAATTACAATGTGCAGTATCTTGAATATATTAACAGGGATGCAATCAAAACTGTTGTTGACGGCGGTTTTTGCAACGGAATAAATTCTTTTGCCTTCAAAAAACACTTGAAGAATTTGGAGAGAATTTATGCGTTTGAGCCGTTGTATGAAAAATTCAAGGATGAAAATTACGACTATTTTATACAGCAGGCGGATTTTGTGACCATTATTCCAAAAGCATTGTGGAGCACGACCGGAAAAACAGAATTCTGCGAAAATATTCCATACCACAGTGCATCAAGGGTCATGGGCACGAAAGGGTTCACAGCGAAAAAGCCTCATGAAAATATTGTTGAAATCGAAACAACGACCATTGATGAGGCAAAAAAAGATTGTGTTGAGAAAAAAATAGATTTTATAAAACTTGATATAGAAGGGTCAGAAATGCAGGCTCTGCTAGGAGCGGAAAATATCCTGCAACAAGAACGTCCGCAGCTTGCAGTATCAATTTATCATTCAATGGAGGATTTTGTGTCTATTCCGGTGTATTTAAATGAAATATTGCAGGATTATACATTCCGTATCGGACATTACAGCCGTGATTTGAATGAAACAATTCTATACGCAATACCTGATGAGCTTTTAAAATAATGAGCAGTGAATATTTATATTGGCAGGATTTTTTTAAATCCGGGTCTTTTCAGAAAAATTTAATAAAACTAAAAAAGAGATTACGCGGAAAAAGCGTAGTGTTTTACTGTAACGGCATATATTTTGACGCACTGACCGAGGTGTACAATCTTTCGGAATATTTTAATGTTTCAGGAATTTCTGATTTACGCTACGAAACTTCAAAGCAGGAAACATACAAAAATTTTAAATGCATTTTGCCGTCGAATTTGAAAAATGCAAAGATAGATTACATCATTATTTCCTCTCCTAATCCGGATTTTATCAAAAATTATTTACAAAAGAATAATATTGTAAAAAAATCAGTAAAAATCATTCCATTATACAAAGAAAGACGGCATTTCTTCACAAAAGCGGCCAGTGCAATACAATATCTCATTCAGACAAAAGACTTTCTAAAATCGCTGAAATACTATATTTTTTGCTCAAAAGAAGAGATAAAGACAAAACTTAATTATGAAAAAGTTCTCTCAAAACTTAAATCTAAAGCGAATGCTGGCGAAAAAATCAGGGCTGTTTTTGTATGCGAGGAAAACCAGAAATGGGGTTATCAGTTTGTATACGAGCTTATGAAGGGCGACAGCCGGTTTGAGGTTCTGCCCGTTGTTCTTTATCCGATTATTACAAAAAACAGGATAGAGTTTACACAGGAGAAAAACAAAGAATTTTTTAATAAACAGGGTATCGAAACCATTGACGGATATGACTACGAAAAGCAGGCAAATATAGATTTAAAATATTTTGAGCCTGACCTTGTGTTTTACCAGCAGCCGTGGTATCTGGAAGGTGAAAATCATCCCGTAAACCTCTCAAAATATGCTCTCACAATGATGATACCCTACGGATACACGACCCTTAACGAAAACAGCTGGGGCTCAGACGCTGTAAAAAGGGTATATAAAAACCTCTGGCGTTTTTTTTCAGAAAGTCCGTATCACAACAAATTTTATGAAAAAGCAGCAGGTATGAGGCACAGAGACAACCTGACCGCCACAGGCACGCCAAAGCTGGATTATTACAGAAAGCCGGTGCAACCGGAGTTTGAAGCTTTATGGAAAGGCAAAAAGAACCGTATAATCTGGGCACCGCACCATTCAATAAAAAATCACGGGCTTGCGATGTCCAATTTTGAAGAATACGCAGGGTTTATGCTGGATTTTGCAAAAAACAATCCTGATTATTCCTTTGTTCTAAAGCCCCATCCTGCGCTGAAAAATAGCTGTGCCGCCTGCGGATTTATGACAGAGGCGGAATATGATTCTTATATGGACGAATGGAACGGACTTGAGAATGCAAGTGTTTATACGGACGGTGCTTATTTCGATATTTTTAAAACTTCTGACGTGCTTGTAACCGACTGTTCATCGTTTCTTGCTGAATATTTTCCGTCAGAGAAGCCAATAATACTATTGGACAGACCAGCGCGCGCGCCGTTTGACGAGTTCGGAAGAAGGCTTGAGAAAGGGTTCTATAAGGTTCAAACGCCGTTGGAACTGAAAAAACTTTTAAATCTGCTTTTGACAGAAAAAAAAGACAGCCTGAAGGACATACGTCTTTCTCTGCTGAAAAATGAGTTTTTTCTGCCGGAAAAAAGCTCGTCAGAAACGATTATGGATTTTTTAGTATTTTGTATTAATCATTGAAATATAAAGAATCTTTATATTTTTCAAATTTTTCTGTTCCAAATCTATGCCAGTTTATACCGGTTTTTATAACTTTTGCAGGTATGCCTGCCAGTATACAATTCGGTTCTGAAAATTTTTTTGTCACAATTGCACCTGCTCCCACAACACAGTTGTCAGGGATTTTACTTCCTTTTAATATTTTTACACTCTCTGCAATCCAGACATGATTTCCGATTTCTACATTTTCAGGTTGATTTAATATTCCTTTTGTTTTTTCATCAAATATTGTATGTCCGTCTCCGTTTCTGATAACCAATCCCCTACTAAACAAACAATCATTTCCTATTGTTATTTTGTAGCCGGAAGTTCTTTGGGTTGAAATTAGAATTTCATTTACTGAAAACATTTTTCCAATTGATACGAAACTGGAATCACCACAATATATATCCATATTTTTAATTATATTAATGCCTTTTTTGATTATAACCCTGTTGTTATTTCCTAAAAATAGGATATTCAGGCTTTTTATATTTCTTGGTTCATGTATTTCAACATAATTATTTTGTCCGCAATATATGATTTTAATTTTTTTTCGATATCCATGAGGAATACCCCCTCCGAAAAGCCTTGCTGCGCTTGACTTTGGGAAGAATGTAACTGAGTTGTTATTTTTGTAAACCAATTGATTTATATAAAACAATATTTTTTTATTATTATGTTTTAAAAACAAAAGTACTTTGTATTTCATTACAATTAACCTATTTTATACATTCCTTTGGTATTGCATACAAAACGGATTCAACATATCTTCCTGAATAATGTGCAAAATGCAGCTCATAGTCTATGAGCAATTCCTTTAGGTATAAAGGAATTGAATAGAACTGTTCATCTGTATGGTAAATGGAGATGGCGAGCTGCGGACGATGAGTTTTTATCACATTTTCCGCCCCTCTTAAAACAGGCATTTCTGCATTTTCTACATCCAGTTTAATAAAATCAATTTTCACATTTCGCTCTTTTGCAAAACTGTCAATGGATGTAGTGTTTATTTTTATTATTTTATGCGGTCTTGTGACTCCAGGTTTTGCTTCTACAATTGCAGAGCCCAGTGTCGCCTGGGTTTCTTCCCTGAATTCGAGAGTTGTATCTTCGCTCCAGAGGCCTTTGTTTATAATTTCAATTTTCTTATCATTCTTTACTACTGTATCGATAAGGTCTGTTTTAAATGAATCATAGCAGGGTTCAAACATAAATATTTTTTCGCAATTTTTAAACTCTTCCGAAAATATAACCGAAGTGAATCCGTCAAAACCTCCGCCGTCTACCACCGTTTTTATTGCGTCTTTGTTTATATATTCTAGATAATGTTCTTTTGGCATTGAATCTGACATATACCGCTGCGGATAATTTTTGTTAAAATATTCCTGTATTTCCGGAAGATATTTGACTCTGTCACTTCTGATTTTTGCAATAAATTTGTAGAGCTCTCTGTCCTGTTCTGTTGAGAATACTGATGCGGATTTTTCCACGTCCCGGATTTTTTTTTCTGTTTTTTCTTCAAGAGCACTGAAGGTTTCTTTATCCATAAGATATATGTTTTTTATGCCGAATCTTTTAAGTATAAGCTCAAGAAAGTATCTGGCTGAATAAGAGGCAACAATCACTGAATCTATTTCTCCTTTATGTAGCGGAAGCTCTTTTCCAAGATATAGAGGCAGTCCTTTAAATTCTCCGGATTTTTTTGTATCAGCAAAAAACTTTATTGTTACATCTTTTCTTGTTTCTTTGAGTATATCGCAGATTTTTCCTGCAATATTATTGCTTCCGTAAATACATACCTTTGCATCTTTTTTTATATTTTCAAAAAATTTTTCCGTTAATTTGTCTTTCGTAATCATCCACAACCTCTATTCATTATTAATAATTTAAATATATCATAAGACTTCTGCTACCAGAACAGTGTCCTCCAGTATTCTGTTTTTTGCCGCTTTTCTGATTTTGAATTTGTATCCGAGATTTAATTCTTCAATCTTTGTTTTTATTGTAAAGAAATCAATTCCTGAATGATATATAGCAATAAGCAATGCTGGTTTTTGTGTCTTTATTGTATTCATTGCTCCTTTTAAAAAGTCCTGTTCTGCGCCTTCTACATCTACTTTTACTAAACCGACGTCCAGATTTTCTCTTTCAACAAATTCATCCAGCGTCGTAATTTGTATTTTTTCCTGAACAGTGTCGTTATTTTTTATTATATCATTCCTGATTGTGCTACCTACTCCGGTCGGTTCATAGATATTTATAATACACTCTCTGTTTTCCGCCCCGAGAGCTAGTTTTTGGGGGATTATCTTTTTTGTATGATTCAATTCTATGGTTTTTAACAGGTCTTTGTAGTTGCTTTCAACCGGCTCGAATACGTAAACGGATTTGTCTGTGTAATCAGAAAATACCACGGCTGTATCTCCTATGAATCCTCCGACATCAATGATATTTTTTGTTCTGATGTTCTTTTTGTTTTTGAATTCGTCTATGAAATATTTGTCAAAAAAGATTTCATTATTGAAGTGTGCACGGGAGAGCAAATATTTTCCGTACCTAAATCCCTGTTTCTCTTTTTTCAAGCTCAGCTTTTTAATATTGTCAGCCGCTTTCAGTCTCAGTATCTCCGGTAAGCTGTTAGTAAAAATTTTCTTATTTTTAAATATATAAGCTTTTATTCTGTATAAAATTGTTTCTACTGTTTTTATACTCTTTTTATCAAGTCCGCTGCACAGCCGCTTCCTGCAGGTTTCATAGTCTTTGTCTTTAAATATTTCGACAAAAGTTCCTTCGCTGTTGTCTGTGCCTTTTATTAAAAATTCCTCGTTTTTTCCCAGTGATGTAAGGGTAGAGCTGAAAAACTTTTTTATTATTAATAAAATATCATACTTCATAAATTTCCCTTCCGGCAGCGAGTTTTTCTATCAAATCAACGGTTCTTTCCGCAGCATGCCCGTCGTCAATACAGCCTTTTTCTTCTAAAAACTTTTGTGTTTTTTCTAAATAGATTTTATCATCAAAATCAAGAATCGTTTTTTTGAGTTCTTCATTGTTTTTTATTATAGGAAAAGGTGTGCTTTCCAGCGGATAATAGAAGCCTCTTTCGTTATTATATTTTTCAATATCGCTGGCATAGATAAATGCAGGTTTTTTCGAGAGCATAAAATCGAAAATACAGCTTGAATAATCCGTAATTAAAATATCAGAAACAGCCATAAGACCCTGCATATCATCAAAATGGGTAAAATCAAAAATCCTTTCCGTGTTTTTGATTTTTTTTCTGCACACTATATCTGTTCTCGGATGAAACCTCAATGCAAGAATAAATTGCGCATTGTATTTTTCATTCAATGAATCAAGCAGCAATTCATAATTCATATCAAAACAGTCTGTCCTTGAATTTTCTCTGAAGGTAGGTGCATAAAGTACAATTTTTTTGTCATTTATATTCGTACGGATATATTCTGAAATTTTTGTTTTAATATCTTCCTTATTCAAACAGTGTGGTGAACTTTCAAAAAATATATCATTTCTCGGGTGTCCTAGTTTATATATTTTTTTGTCAAACACCAGAGATTTTCTGTACACATCTGTTTCAAAATCACTGTTAGAAATAAAAATATCTACGTCTATAAGCTTTTTTTGATTGTATAACCGGTCTTTTTCTGTTGCTCCTATCCTTTTTATCCCGAGGGAACCGTGCCAGGTATCTATAAAAATTTGATTTTTCTTTTTATAATTATACTTTTCCAATCCGAAATAAGAGTTAGAAATGCATATTTTTGCAGTGGATATGTAATACAAGAGTTTGAATATATTTTTGTCAGTAACAACTTTTATTCTTTCCGGAAAGTCCTGATTTGTAATCATATTTTCACGTGTAATCCAGATAAGCTCGTAATTCTTGTCCCGTCTCAAAAGTTCATCAGCTATGTATCTGGGGTTGCAGTCATAGCCGTATTTGAACGGCTGATGTAAAACTATTCTGCTTTCTTTTTTCTTTATAAAAGACAAAAGAAACAGATAACTGTTTATAACACTGTAGTAAATAAAAAATATAATAGAATGTTTCATTTTTTATATTCTTCTTCCAGACTTTCTATTGTCCTTGCAAACATTTCTTCAATTCTCGTAGTTGCTCTCCAGCCCAGTGACTCCAGTTTTTCAGAATTGAGCTTTATGTGTATTTTTTCATTGTACCCTCTGTTTTTGTCAGATATCTCATATACAACATTCAGCCCGTACTTCTTTGCAAGCATTTCTGCCATATCTTTTATTGATATTCCTGTATCATAGTTTGCTACATTATATGCATTGCCGTTTTCGCCTTTTATAAGGATTGTAAGAATTGCGCTGACCGCGTCAGTAAGGTAGCAGTAGTTTTTGTAAGAACTTCCGTCTGTATGCAGCACTATGTCTTTTTTCTCAATTACACTCCTGCAAAACTGCGCAAATACCCTGTTTTCATCTTTTGATATTCCTACGCCGAATGTCTGGGTCAAGCGGGCTATTTTTGTATTTAAGCCGTATTCTTGCGAAAAAGAAACGCAAATATTTTCTGCTGTCTTTTTACTCAAAGAATAAACATTTCTTACATTCAGAGGATTCAATACGCCTAAATTTGTTTCTTTTATGTCTGCTAATGCTTCATCTGTTTGTCCGTATATTTCTATTGAGGAGAGAAAGACAAATGAGTCTGCTTTTGTTTTTAATGCATATTTCAGCAGATTCAGTGTACCGTTTATGGTGGTTTGTGCAACTTCAACGGGTTTTGAGATTATTTCTTTTGAGGCAGTTGTGCCTGCTCCGTGGATTATGTAGTCTGCGTGTTTTTCATATTTTACTGGCTCTGTTATGTCCTGTACAATGATTTCAAGGTTTGGATTTTCGAGTACACAGCAGAAAACCTCTTTCGCCTTCTGTTCATTTCGTACCATTGCAATGACTTTTATATCAAGGTTTTTAAGTCTGTTTGCACACAAAAGACCGAGCACAATCTCGCTCCCGATAAGCCCTGTTGCACCCGTCACAAGAATAGTTTTTCCGGCAAAACCTTCAAAAATTCTTTCCTTTGCCAGCTCTTCCAAATCCCTTTGTCTTATTGTATTTTTTGTCTCAAACATTAATATCCCTTACTTTAGTGCCATCTCCTGCAATTCGGTTTCTTCAATAAATTTCAGTATTCCCTGCAAAATATATACATCCTGCGGAGTTGTGATTTTTATATTGCCGAAATTCCCTTTCACAAGATGTGTTTCTCTGCCGAGTTTGTGAAACAGCGTGCAAGAATCTACTATATCCGTATATTTTGTATCAGTTTTTCGGATTTTTTCGTGCGCTTCTATTATTTCGCCCAGTCTGAAACTCTGCGGTGCCTGCGCAGCATAAGTCTCTCTTCTCACCGGTACTTCTCTCGGTGTATGCCCGTCCCCGCTTATGAGAATGGTTTCATAGCAGGGTGTTGAAGTTATACCTGTTCCGTTTTCGTTCACACTTTTTATATTTTCAGAGATAACTCTTCTGGTAATAACCGGTCTTACGCCGTCATGAATCAGGACTACTGAGTCCTCCGGGTTTTCTTCTGCCGCGGCAGTGAGTGCTTTGTAAATAGACTCCTGCGCTGTTTCTCCGCCCTCTACAATTTTTTGCACCTTGTCTATTTCATACTCTCTGACAAGTTTTTCTGTGTAATCAATATACTCAGAAAGCATTGATATATAAATTTTATCAATTTCCGGATGCTGCTGGAAATGAGACAGTGTATGTATCAGGATGGGTTTTTTATTTATCTCCAGAAACTGTTTAGGGATAGAATCAGGCGCACCGTTCAGTCTCTGTCCTCTGCCGCCTGCAAAAATTATTGCAATATTCATCTTACTCAAATATCTCTTTCAATAATGTCAAAAAGGGTTTGTCCACAAGCGGAAGGACTTTTATTTTTGTCCCTTTAAATACATTGTTTTTAAAATCATCCATTATGCCAAGAAATTTCAGCGTGGAAATGAGAATGTAATCAGGTTTGTAATCAACGATTTTTTCCAGCGGTATAATTTTGTATCCGAAAGACTCTCTTCCTTCTTCTTCTGTGGTATATTTTCTGTCTGAGACACCAATGATGTTCAGGTTTGACAAATCGTAGTTTTCTTTAATTTTTTGAAACAGCAGTCCGGTACCGTATATAACAACTGTCTTGTTTTTCAGCTTTTTGTTAAGTTTTACCAGCTGTTTTTCAAATTTATACTCTTTTAGCTGCTCTAATAACTCATCCATATTTAAACTCCCTAGATATCTTAAAAAATTATAGCCTAAGTGTCTGCAGTGTGCAAATTGTTAAATACTATAAAAGACTACCGAAGTAGTCTTTTATAAATGGTGGGCCCGGAGAGACTCGAACTCTCACAGATTTCTCCGCTAGATCCTAAGTCTAGTGCGTCTACCAATTTCGCCACAGGCCCATATTAGATTTTCAATGCTTGGACTGTGCATCTACCACCTCTCCTCAAAGTGACATTTAGTCACTTTATCGTCGGCAGAGTGCCACAGGCCCATATTAGATTTTCAATGCCTGGACTGTGCATCTACCACCTCTCCTCAAAGTGACATTTAGTCACTTTATCGTCGGCAGAGTGCCACAGGCCCATATTAGATTTTCAATGCTTGGACTGTGCATCTACCACCTCTCCTCAAAGTGACATTTAGTCACTT
>CALUPY010000006.1 GCA_944322755.1 Candidatus Gastranaerophilales bacterium
CGCCAAAGCTGCCCCGGTCCGGGTAGGACCCGCCGGAGGCAAATTCCTCTTTATTTTGCGAATGAACGTAAAAAAAATTTGTTGGCTTTAATAATACGGTTTATGTTTTTTTATTCCACCCATTCTTTGATGCAAAGAACGGGTGGAGCCCAAGAAACTTGCCGACCTGCTGCTCCGCTCATACAGAAACTAAATTAAACCCGAGTCTCATAACTCGCAGCCCATATTTTCGCTTAAATTATTGCATTTTTACAGCATCATTGATATAACTACGGGCTGCTCAAACAGATGAGACTAACCGTTGTTTAATTAACTTTCTGTAACTCGCTTTGCAAAGGTCGGCGGGTTGCTAAAGTCGTAAAATAGAAGCTTTTAGCTTTTTCTATTTACTTTTCAATTTGCGATTTGTCTTTTTGGGCTGGAAGCTTTATCAGACAGCTTTTACAGTCCGAAAGACCTTACAATTACGACAAGAGATATCTCTTCATCCCTTTGTCTGTATTATGACCCATTACGACTGAATTGTGAATTGAACTTTAGTTTGAAGTTTTTCATACTAAAGTTGGAAAAAGTAAAAGTTTAGATGTTTTTGAATTGTGTTCTTACAATGGCAGACCGGATTAATATTCCAAGAAATTCTAATTCGCTCCGCCGATTATATTACATTTACATTTTTATTCTGACGTATAAAATACTAATCTGTTCGGCTAAGTCTGATATTTTGCTATAACCGGCAATGTTTTTTTCTTTAAAGACGTCACAATGTTAGTAACAAAAGTTTTGCAAAGGAATAAGTATGAAAAAGATAAAAAACGCCTTTTTAGTTTTGTTTGCTATATCTTTGCTGACACAAACCACAGTGTTTTGTGCTTGCGACAAAGTTAAAAAGGCGTGTTCTATTTCTGATTTAAATAAAATAAGCCAGGTATCAAAAACTCAAAAAACAGTGACAAAAGAACGATTGCCTGAAAAACAGGGAATAAAAGACTCTATAAAATCATGGCTAAAATCATTAAAATAACACCGCCTATCTGCATGCCTGTATTCAGACGATTCATCCACTTATTGTTATCATACTGTTTTGCGGTTTTCTGGGCAGTTGTGACAGCAAGAAGCCGCTGGGTTCTGGCTTCTATACTGTCATTAAAAGTTTTTTGAAAAACTTTCTGTTCAAGTTTAGACAGACGACTGTCTATACTGCCGTAGGATTTGTGACCGAGAACGGATTCTTCAAGTGTATCAATATCAAAAGTATCAATACTGCTGTTTGATGGTTTAGCAATTTTGTTCTTGGATTTTTCATAAGTGTAATAATTATATTTGCTGTCATCCATTAATTCTGATGAAGAAATATCATCCTCCATAGCCAGATTTATTTCGGGCTCGGATTCATAAAGGACTTTCCCTCTCAATGCATCGACTCTTTCATTCAAAGAACCGGTGCTTTCTTTTTTAAAAACCTGTTTTTCAAGCCTTGCAAGCCGGTCATAAATATCTTCATTTCCGTAAGTCTTTTTTAAAACTTTTTGTTCCATTTTATCCACTATCGGGTATTTTACATCGCTCTCAGCTTTTGGCAGTGGTCGTTCCTCCGATATATCATCATTTTGAGAAAGCTGCTCCTGTTGTGTTTGGGTATTTATGTCTGCATAGAGGTTGCTTATACGTTCTGAAACCGGCTCTTGATATGTCCTTCCATATATTGCAAGTTCAAGTCTGTTAAGACGATTCTTGTCAGTATCATCAGGGTAATCATAACCAAAATAAGCTTTTTCCAGCTCCTGTATCTGAGACGAAACACTTGACGCAAATACGGGCAGACAAAAAGCAAAAAACATCATTGCAAAAATGAAGCATTTTTTTATTCTCATAGCATACTCTCACTCAGTTTATAGATTATGTATGCACAGATTAAACAGTATTATTGACCTGTTCAATTGCTCCATTTTTGATAAAATCCTGAAAAAAAATAGTTATAAATATAGCCTGAATCGGGCTTAAAATCTCACAGACCGGATTTTATAAGCATAGCTTCATTGCCATAAAGTATTATTTTTGTTTTTTATTTTTTGTGAAAAAGATAATCGTTTTGCTACACATATTTTTTTACGATACTGTCAAGCAAGTCTATCATTGCTTTTTCATATCTTTTACAATTTTCTTCTGACTTTGCCTCGAATCTCAAAGTAAATACAGGCTCTGTATTACTTTGTCTTATCATTGCAAAACCGTCATCCAGCACTATTCTCATGCCATCCAGGGTAATTATGTTTTTTATATTTGTTTTGAAAAAGTCAGGGGTTTTTCTGATTGTTTTTTCAAGTTCTTCAAGTACCGGCGCTTTGTATTCGTTAGGACAGCGAAAGCGTGTTTCTTTTGATGTGAAAACCTGTTTAAACGGAGTCAGCAAATCCTCTATTTTAAAATCAGGATTGTTTAGTTTGTGTTTTGCAACTATCTCTATAATCCTGCAGCCCGCATAAATCGCGTCGTCAAATCCGTAATATCTGTCTTTGAAGAAAATATGGCCGCTCATTTCACCGCCTAAGATGGCATTTACTTCTTTCATTTTAGATTTAATGTAGCCGTGACCGGTTTTGCACATGACTGCATTTCCGCCATTAGTTTCAATAGTGTCATAAAGAACCTGTGAACATTTGACCTCTGAAACGACTGTAGGTTTTTCTCCGCGTTTTGTCAGGTCATCGATTATATCCATTGCATAGATTAATAAGAGTTTGTCACCTGTCAGGCTGTTACCTTTGCTGTCGATAACTCCGATTCTGTCAGAGTCACCATCAAATGCAATACCAAAATCCGCCTTTTCTTCCACAACTTTTTTCTTTATTGCATCAAGTGTTTTTTCATCACTCGGGTTGGGGTGATGGTTGGGGAAATTGCCGTCAGGTTCTGAGAACAGTTCGACGACCTCACATCCCAGTTCTCTGTATAAATCAGGCGCAACAATTCCGCCGGTTGCGTTTCCGCTGTCGACAACAACTTTTATACCTTTGCCCATCATAACAAATTTATTGATAATATTTTCTGTATACAAATCAAGAATGCTGAACTTTTTTGAAATCCCATGCCGGTAAGAAGATTCTCTTGCGTTGACTTCTTCAAGTGTAAACTGTTTTACTTCTTTAATTTGTTCTTCAGATAGAGAAGCTTTGTTGTAAGTCATTTTAAGACCGTTGTATTCACTGGGATTGTGGCTTGCCGTGACAATAAGAGCACCGGAGATTTTTCCGCTGCCTATAACATCTGATGGGATTTGCGCAAACTCTGAAAAATATCCTAGCGGAGTCGGGACTATTCCGATGTCTAGGACATTTGCACCGGTTGAGGTTACGCCTTTTATAAGCGATTTTGTTAGTGGTTCGGAATGCAGACGAACGTCTCTTGCTACGCTTACCCATAAATCTTTAGCAGGAATGCCGGAATTTTCTTCAACAAATTTTATATAGCCTTTTGCGGCGTAATAGAATAGTTCTTCAGTAACGTCTTCGCCGTATATTCCCCTGATATCATTTTTCCCGAAAGCTCTTAGTTCAAGTGTGTTCGTCATTATATCCCCTTTTCTTCGCAACTGCTATTATGCCATAAAAAATTTCAAAGGTAAAATATGACATTATTTGTTATAATTTTTAAATGAAGCTCAGTGAAGAAAGTGTGAAGAAATTATTTCTCCTGCCGGCAGCGGCGGGAACTCTTGTATTCATCGTCATACCGGTATTTTTTTCGTTTTTTTTAAGCTTTTGTGACTGGGATTTGCTTTCAGATATTAGGTTTGCAGGTCTGACAAATTACAAAACACTTTTAAACAGCTCTGAATTTGCTTTAATTCTGCAAAACACCTTCATTTTTTCACTCTCAACTACTGTTATTGCAATAATAATTCCGCTTCTGCTTGCGGCATGTTTGAACAGCAAAATAAGAGGAGCTGAATTTTTTAAAACAGCTTATTTCCTTCCTTTTGTAACCCCGATGATAGTCATTGCTATTGTTTGGGAATGGATATTTGATCCGAATTTTGGTCTTTTGAATCATATTTTAAAACTTCATATTAACTGGCTATACGACACAAAAACGGCAATGCTTGCACTGATAATAGTTTCGGCCTGGAAGCTAATCGGTTATAATATGGTAATTTTTCTGTCTGGATTTTCAACGATAAACCAGAGTCTTTATGAAGCCGCAAAAATAGATGGCGCAAACCCTATAAAAACATTTTTTAAAATCACTTTGCCGCTTTTAAGTCCGACTGTGTTTTTTGTTGCCATTATAACTACGATATCATCATTTCAGGTGTTTGATTTGATTTATTTGATGACGCAGGGCGGGCCTTTGAACAGTACGAATGTGCTTGTATATTGGATTTACAAAAATTCTTTTGAATTTTTTAATATAGGAGAAGCCTCTGCCGGTGCATATATATTATTTCTCATTATCTTTGTTTTAACATATATACAGTGGATGGTGAGAAAAAAATGGGTTTTTAACGAATAACAAAAAGCCCTTTAATTGTTAAAAGGGCATAAATAAATTAGGATTATTATTTCTAATTTTTGCATAGCAAAGCATTGTCGGAAATTTTTTGTTATTCCGTCAAAAAGTTTCAATAAAATTCAATAAAATGTCAAAATTTTACAATTCAACTCTTATGATGAAATCAATTCAAGAATTGACTGCAGAAGCTGTTTATTTGTTTGAATGATTTTGCTAGATACATCCAGCTGCATTTTCGCCTGCTGATAGTAAGCAATATTCGCTTTAAAATCGCAGTTAGACATTTCAAGTAGACCGCCTCTGACTTCACCTCTGCCCACGACGGGAGAGCCCGATTCTTCTGTTTCTATAAACTCACCCGGACGAATTTCATAGAGCCCTTCAGGGTTGTGGAAATTCATTATTGCCAGTTTGTATAAAGGTACCACTGTTTTCCCGCCGTCTGATTTTCCGTAGAGAATGCCTTCTTCTTTTATTTCAAATTCGTCATATTTTCCGAGGTATTTACCGTTGTTCGGATCAATCCAGAGTTTTATGTTCGTAGTCGGAATGTTTACTGCGCCGCCTTTTATACCTGTTTCTGCGTAAATATCAGCATCGACCGGTTTTGTACCTTGCATAATTTCGCCTTTGTCATTGAGAATGTAGCCTTGGACAGTCAATCCGCCAGGATTTCTGTATACACCTTCTTTGTCAAAAGTAAATTCGCCGAGTCTTGAATATACAATTTTTCCGTCATCTCTTCTTAATGTAAAGTAGCCTTCGCCCTCAAGAAAAACGTTTTCGTTAGATGTACCGGGTGTTGATTTGCCTTGTCCTGTGTTTTTGTTCATTGTGTCAACAATAGCTGAATTCAGAAAAGTCTTGAACGTTGCCTGGGTTTCACGATATCCCGGTGTGTATATGTTCATAAGGTTTTCTCCGACTGCGTCAATCCAATCAGAGGTTGCCATTTGAGTATTCAGCGCATTTACAAAAGAGTCGTTCATTTATTACTCTCCTTCATTATTGTTTTGTTTTTTGTTTTGATTGTTATTTTGATTATGTCTGGATTGTCTGTACAAAATGTCGTTGTATCCGATATTCTGGTCGTCAAGTCTTTGTTTTAAAAATCTGATATTGTTGCGTAGATATTCTTCGACTGCTTTGTCTCCCGGAATAAATTCCGCAGAGACTTTGCCTTTTTTGTCTACTTTAAGAATAACTGATACATTGTTATCAAAATCGATTCTGACAGGTTTGCCGTCCTCATAGGCTTTGTTGACAAGGTCAATTAAAATTTTTGAGGTTTGCTGTGTTTTGTATGTCGGTCCGACTTCGTCCGAAAATTTAATAAGGTTTGTTTTTCCGTCGTTATTTTGTATAGCAAACTGTTTGTTTTCGATGAGGTCGGAGAAAAACTTAGCATCCTCTTTGCTGATTTTAACAGTGTCATAGTTAAAAAGTGAGCTATATTTGTTTTTCAAAGAACTTCCGATATCGAATCCGAATTTATTGACATAATTTTGATTAAGCTGCTCGTTATTGAGCTGATTATTCTGGTGTTGAATATTTTGCTGCTCAAGAGAAATTTTATCTGTATCTTTTGGCTCCAGAAGCTTTTTAAAATCACTGTCCTTGTCTTTTTTTGTTTTTTCTGTGCTTTCTGCCGAGTTTTTATTTGAGACAGATGATTGTTTTTCTGCAGCTGAAACCTGCGTATCATTCTGTGTCTGCTGGGTAGTTTCTATTGTCTGGGTATTGCTGCTGATATTCATTATTTTGTCCTTTTAATAAACGGAGTTCTTCGCGGGATAACATTGCTGCTTCTTCTTCTCTTGCAGCCTGGGTTTTTGCAAAGTATTTTTGTACGGCGACTTCTGAAAGTCTTTTGAGTTCTGCCTGCTTTTCTTCTTCTATATATGCATCACGGGCATGCTCTTTGTGTTTTTCAAGAACTTTTACTGCTTTTTCAAGTTCTCTTAGTTTTTCTTTTTCAACCTCAAGTGCTTCAAGAGCTTTTTGGCGATCCATTTCGAGGTTTTCACCTTTAACGTACAAATGTTTTAAATAATTGTCATAAGACTCATACATCATAAAGTCGGCCTGACGCATATTTATTCTTGTTTCTGCAATTTCTTTGTTGTTCCTTTCTATTAAAGCTTCTATTTTAAGAACTACTGCCTGGGCTTTTCGCACTTCCTGAAGCTGTTCTTCTTTTTTTCTGATTCTGAAATCCAGAATTTTTTGTAATCTGTAACGAAAAGGCATGATTGTACTAATTTACACTGATACATTTTGATTATGCCAGAGAATGCGCAACGGCACTACGTCTTTTTGGATGATTATGATTTAATTATTTTTTTTTTAAAGTCAATAGATGTTTCGTTATTTGAGTAAAAATAGTTTTGCCGTTTTTTTATATTTTATTTAACAAAATCCAAAAAGATATCGGAAAAACCCTAAAATCTTTTCTGAAACTTGCTCGTTTTAAGAAAGTGTAAGTAGGTAATTAAGGGACTTTTATTCGTTGAGATAGAAGACAACAAACATGAGTAAATAACAGAAAAAACGTAATCTTGATGTAATAAACATGAATACGACGAATATCGCAGATTTACAGAAGTCGTTTTGGCTTTTTATAATTCGTTCTTTTTTACTTAGCAAAAATCCGCTCTCACAGAAGAAATTGTTTTTTCTGCACCGGATTAATTTTGACAGTTTTCATCTTCCTCTGCCTGTTCTGAAGAATCAACGAATGGAGTCTCTTTATGCATTGTAATACGAGAAATTCTTCTTCCATCAATTTCGAGGACCTTATAGGTTATATTTTTGTCTTCAATAACATCGTTGACTTCAGGTTCACGACCTAAAAGTCCAAAAACGTAACCTCCGATAGTCTGAAAATCTTCATTAGGAATATCAAGATCAAAACGCTCATTTATATCTTCTATATCCATTTTACAAGACACATTCAGTGTGTTGTCATCAATTTTTATGACCTCAGGTGAATCTACCTTGTCAAACTCATCATATATTTCTCCGACAATTTCTTCAAGAATGTCTTCAATCGTTATTATTCCAGCAATGCCACCGTGTTCATCCACAACTGCTGCAATTTGATTTTTAGATGATGTAAAATCGCTTAAAAGATCGCTTATGAACTTATTTTCAGGTACAATAAGTATTTCTCTTGCTATTGATTCGATTGTAAAATTCTCGTCTACATTATTATTTTTTATAACTTTTAAAACGTCTTTTGCATTAACAACCCCGATTATATTGTCTACATTATCTTTGTAGATGGGGATTCTTGTGTGACCTGAATTAATCATCAAATCAGCGAGCGTGTTTATGTTTTCCTCGGCGTTCATCAGAAAAATTTCAGTCCTTGGCACCATAATCTCTTTAACAACAGTATTTGCAAAACTAAAGAAATTAGAAAGCATTGTTGCTTCATGGGCGTCGATTGTACCTATGTTTTTACCCTCTGTTATTAGTCTTTCAAATTTTTCTTCCCAGTTGTCTTCTGCGTCATGCGCCTGAAGTTCGATAGTTATGTGATTTATATTCTTAATTCTTTTTCTAAGCTTTCTTTCAAGCATATCTGCTATATCATCTGCATCCTTCATCTGGGTTTCAGGGTCAACTTCGATTGTCATATTTACAACAAGCCCAGAGGAACCCAAATCCATTGTTTTTAATTCAACAACACTCGATATACCATGAATATTTTCTGCTATCCTTCTGATGGTTTCCTCCACACGCGGTTCTGCAGACTGAACGGTAAGTGAATTTACATTATGTTTCAAAAGATAAATCGCAAGTATCAACAGGATAAAACCGATTATTATGGAAGCAATACCATCCGGTACATGTACAAGTTCAGGAGGCATAAGAAACTTCGAAATAGTAAGTGCAATAAATGCAACAATTACACCGGTAAGAGCTGCTACATCCTCATACCATACGAATCTTGTGGTCGGACTTTTTATTTTTCTGATATATTTAAGCGATTGTATAAACTGAGAAAATATGTTTTTTTCGCTCAACTGCATTTCTGCAAGAACAGCCCGGGATGCGCTCGCTACTGCCCAGGATTCAAACAAAATAGTAAAAATCAAAGCTATTGCCATATATGGATAGTTATTCAACAAATCGCTGTGGTCATGGCTGTTAAAAAACTTGTCAAAACCACTGTAAAAAGCGATAAAAGTACCACCCAGCATCAATATAGACGCAAACATTGCCCATACATTGGCTTCAAGTCCGTATCCGAAAGGATGTTCATTATCTGCCGGGCGTGAGCCTCTTTTTATACCAACCATAAGACAAATACTGTTAAATGAGTCTACTCCAGAGTGAATAGCCTCTGACAGCATTGCCGAACTGGATGAAAACAAGAAACAAATGAATTTCACTGCAGCAATACCGATATTGGCAATAAATGCACGAATAACTGCACTTATTTTTGTTTTTTCATCCTCTTTTTCATCGTTACTCTTCTCTATTGAAACTGATATTTTTTTATCTTCTGTAATTTCTGTATTATGCGTGTCTGATGACATTTTTGTCCTTTATGTTTATTAACCGTATATATATAATACCTAAATGTCAGCTTACATGCAATGGATATTTTATTTATACGCTATTTGAGGGGTTTTTCAATACAATAAATGTAATATGTACAATTTATCCATTTACTGTTATAATAGTACTCTGATTCGGAGGGTAATTTAATGAAAATATACAGTGTTAATTCATTGTGTTCCTGTTTATTTAAAAAAACTCTTTTTAAGCATAATGATTCTGTCAATATATATAATTCGATAAAATCATCTCCACTAAAGGAGTTGCAAGTTGATATTTTTGAAATAAAAACAAAAAATTGAATTTATCTATAGTGTCTGAAGTATTTTATTTGTAACGAAATTAATATATAATAAACTCAACCTTTAACTTTTGTAAATTTTACGGCTTAAACTATAAAGTTTTTGATAAAAAAAGCCGTTAAAAAAAGAGTAAAATGGTATAGAGATATGAATGAGTTTACTTTAACAGAAGACGATACATTTGTAAAAAGCTTAGGCGAAATACTACAAATCGATCCGAAAATAGAAAAACATACAATTCTGCTCGTTGATGACGAGGTGAACAATCTCCAGCTTCTCCGACGTACACTGCGTCATGATTATAATATTATGACAGCCAGTAACGGCAAGGAAGCTTTAGAAATTGTTGAACATCACGGCAAAGAGATTTCACTTATCGTAAGTGATCAGAAAATGCCAGAGATGCAGGGAACCGAATTTTTAAAACAGGTATCGGATGAGTATCCTGATATAATAAAAATTTTGTTAACCGGACATCTTGATGTTGATGCCATTGTTGATTCAATAAATGATTGTCATTTATATCAGTATATTGTCAAACCTTTTGATCCTGAAGTATTGAAATTGACTATAGACGGCGGTATACAAAAATACAATCTTTTGAACAATAAAACTCTGATTTTAAAAGATTTACGTGAACTTTTCTATAAAACTATAAAACTTATTGCTGCAGCATTAGACGCCAAAGATCCGTATACTCATGGTCATTCTATGCGTGTCACAATGTATTCGATGATTCTCGCTAAAAAGTTAAATCTTGATGACACAATGCTCGAAGAAATTGAAACAGCAGGACTGTTGCATGACATTGGCAAAATAGGTATACCACAGAGTATTCTTTGTAAACCGGGAAAACTTACGGATGAAGAGTTTGAAGTTATGAAATCGCATCCGGAGCAGGGTGAAAAGATGCTTAAAGATATCAAAAAGCTGACTTTGATTTCAAACTGGCTCAGAACCCATCATGAGAAATGGGATGGTTCCGGATATCCAAATGGTTTAAAAGGTGAAGAAATTCCTCTGTCCGGTCGTATTATTGCTCTTGCTGATACTTATGATGCAATGACTTCTGACAGACCTTATCGTAAAGCATTGAGTCATGAAATAGCAATTGATGAAATTAAAAGATGTGCAGGTACGCAGTTCGACCCTGTTTTGGCTCAGCTCTTTGTTGATAATCAGGAAGAAATAAAAGCGGCTAAAGAAAATCCTGAAGAATACTATGACAAATACAGTTATCTATTGAAGATAATCAAGCAAACATCCCAAAATCAGGAATAATGCAAATATCACAGGAAGTGACTGTGCTTTTTCAAAAACATTCATGAATTCTTCTTCAGTCTCTGGTTCTCTGTCTATATATTGTTCTGCAGTTTTGCAAAGTTTTACAGCTTGCCAGAGAGTCACACCAGTAACGAGGTATACAGCCGGTAAAAGCTTTATTGAAACAAGTCCAAAAATATAGAAATATGCTGTAAAAATCAAAAAAGTAAAAAGTTTGTATGCTTTTTCTTTTGTTTTCAACAGAGTACACAGGGTTCGTTTGTGGTCTATACAGTCATACTTAAAATCCATAAAAGAATGCACATACAATAACAAGACCGTTACTATTGCAAAAGGAACAGATAAAAGCAACAGTGTAACCGAGCATTTTTCTGCCATAACATAATAAACGCCACAAAATAGTAAAGGCGAAAAAATCGTGCCTATAATTAATTCCCCAAAGCCGTAATAACTTGAACGCGGGTATAAAAGACATAGCACACCCGTTATTGCCATAATTATAATAACAGGCAGTTTATATAAATAAATAAAAAAGCAGCCTACAAAAATTGCTATTCCAAAATAAATACCAACAGCAGACAAAACTTTTCTTTCCGTTGTTTCATTATTGAGAAGAAATGAACACTTTCCTTTTTGAAGAGGAATGGATTTTCCGTTTTTTACATACCTTTTGTAATCCATATAATCATCAAACAAGTTTGCACCGAGATGTGCAGAAATTATGCCCGCTAATGCGATAATCCCGTATAATACATTTCCTTTATGTGTGATTCCGTACACAAACGGTATCAACCAAGCCGTAATCGACATAGGAAGAGAGTATGCACGTGCACAGTTTAGCCAAAAGAATATTTTTTTCATAATTATTAAGTTACCATAAAAACAATTTGTTAACATTTGTAAATTATTTGACACTATACTAACAAAAAATTTTCTGGACAGATTTCTAATAATCAGTAAACTCCTCTATAAACTCCGTAATACTAATTCTATCCATCTCGGCTCTAGTATTTTATATTTGAGCCGATTTTCTTTTTTTATTTGGGCTTTTTTCGCTATTTTCTGTGATAAACCATTCTATCAGCGGTTTCTTTTCTCCGAATTTAAAACCGAATGTCTGTTCAAATTCTTCATCCGTAAGGTATTTATAACTTATATTGAATCCTAAAGGTTCCTCTTTCACATTTAACTTTTTGTACTTTCTTGCAGATACAGTCCTTTTTTTCAAATTCAATACATTTGAATAATTTAACCCCTGAAATGTACAAAAAGGTGCTCTGAGTTTATCATTTTCATACTTTGTCATAAGCCCGAAAGTTCTGCAGACAACACCTCTGTATTCATATACACTGCATTTTTCATCGATTAAAAAGGGACAGTCATACCGAAATTTTTTACCTTTAAAATGCTTACGATTTTCAAGAATGGTTTCAAGATTTTTTTCTATCACTGCAATAGTTGTTTTATCCAAAGTGACAAGGCCGTTTAGCAGATATTTCATTTCTATAACAGAATATGGAAATTGAGCGTTTTTACAGCATTTTGAACACCCTTGTTTACAAAAAATAAACGGTTTCTGGCTATGAAAAAATTTTTCAAGTTTTTCATTCAAAAAATTCAGGTATTCAATATATCCGTTAATCATGTCTCTCCCCAGCTACAGTATAGCAGAAGAATGAATTACTTGTCTTTATCTTTAGAATTAAAAAATTTGTTTAACCAGTCTATGGGAGACTGCATAGAATCAGCCTGCAAACCGGCCATAACATCGGTTTCGGGATCATAGTTGTCACTAAAAATGCTTGCAGACTTTTCCGGGGTGCCCTGTATTTTTAACAGAGATTCCGTGTCCTTAGGGATATAAACACCTCGGCTTGTCTTGTTTACTGTGTTGTATTTGGCAAACGGGTTAAAGTAGTTTGCCGGATTTATCATATTGCTGTTCATATTTTCTTATATAAGAAAATATTTTGTACAGTCAAAAATGCCGGAGGAGTTTTTACAAAACTTAACCTAACAAAGGATTTTCTTTTATTTCTTTAATATATTTGTTAATTATGTTTTCCGGCATATACATATAAAGGCCGCAAAGATCTCTGGTATCAACCCTTTGTCCTTTCGGAGTATTTTTTATTCGCTCTGCAATGACTTTGTTGGGGTCTAAAGTTCCATATGTTTTTTTGAATTCATATGCATCAATATCAGGGTCATGTTTTGAGATTTCAAAAAATCTGCGACCTCTCATATAGTGTGCAGCATGTGAATTGTAGTCCGCTACTGATGTAATATTTGGTTTTATACCATTTTTTAAACAGTATTCAACAGCAAGTTTGTCTGCAAGTTTTCCTATACCGGAAAATGTATCTTCAAAATTATTCTGCAAAAAGTCTATTGAAATTCTGTCACCAACTATGCCCTGTTTGGGAAAATCTTCTAATAGTCTTGAAAAACTGAAATTGTACTGCTGAACAACCGAAGGTGCTTTTCGCCAGTCAATTATTTTTACATATCCGATTTCTTTTTTTGTATTTTTATCAAGGAAATGAAAAGTGGTCATATATGAGTCATCATGTCTGGCTATATTTATCTCATAAGGAACTTTCATCACCTCACCCGTTGTGTTCAACATAATTTTTCTTTGTATAAAAGCTGTCTTTGGAAGCAGCGTAGCTGTCACCTGTTCTGTTTTCCCTTTTGTTCTTTCTATTTCTTTTGGCAGAATATGTGTTATTTTAACTTTATTGGATAAAGTTAAAACATCTCTGTCGAGCTTAAATATAGGTGTTTTCATTCTCAAATGAAAATCGTTTCGCACAACAGGGTTTTTGCTTATAAATAGTGATAAATTATGTATTAATGCCATGATATTTATATTAACAAAATATGCAATAAAAAATTGCCTAAAAATTTAAGAATTTTATTTTAATAAAAAAGACCCGGAGAAAGCCGGGTCTTTAGTTATATTTTTACCGGTCTACTTGCTGCAGAGGCTGCATTCCGCACCGCATCCGAAGTATTCTTTAACTTCTTCAACGCGGACTTTGATACGTCCGTCCACTGCAATGCCTTCACCTGATTTCTCAGAGATGAGCAGCGGGTTAATATCGAGTTCATCAATGAATTTGAAGTCATTAACAAGCTGCGATAGTCTCAGGAGAGTTTCCTGAATCTGTTCCATATTAGCCGGTTTTGTACCTCTTGCACCTTTTAAGAGTTCGTAAGCTTTTACTGATTTAATCATTTCATCAGCGTCAACATCAGTCAACGGAGCAATTCTGAAGGTTACGTCCTTCATTGTTTCAATGAATACGCCGCCTAAACCGAACATCATCATCGGACCGTACTGCGGATCTGTTGCAATACCGCAAACCATTTCACGGTTGCCCTTAACCATTTCCTGAATTATAACACCTTCAAGACCTTCAATAAGTCCTTTTTCCGTAAGTTTTTGGATGAGGTCTTGGTATTCTGCTCTTAACTGTTCTTCTGACTGGATGTTTACTCTTACGCCGCCGACATCTGTTTTGTGAGAAGTAGTTTTTGATGTCATTTTCATAACAACCGGATATCCGATTGAATTGCCGAGTTCAACAACTTCTTCTTCGTTAGTTGCAAGACCGTATTTGCAAGCTCTGATACCGTAAGCGTCCAGTACGTCAATAGACTCTAATGTAGTCAACTGTGCACGTCCGTCAGCTACAGCGCCTTTAATAATTTTTTCGGCTTTTGCTTTGTCTACGTCGTAGACGGGGATTTTGCCTTCCGGTCTTTCCATCCATTTTCTCTGCTGGTTGAGTCTGTTGAATCCGTCTGCAGCTTCTTCTGCGTACATAAAGAACGGCATGTTGACATCCATATTTGAAAGCTGTGTGAAGAACTCATTTTTCGTCATGAAAATACCGATAATCGGTTTTTCAGGATTTTTAGCTTTAATTTCCATCAAAGCTTTAGCTACATCAATATCTTTCAAACCGAGGAACGGCAGATAGATTACCGCTATCATATCTACGTTTTCATCTGCAATAACGGTTTCAAGTGTTTGTTTGTAGTGTTCGATAGGTGCTGATGCAATCATATCTATCGGGTTTTTAACACTTGCTGCAGCAGGCAGGAAGCTTCTTAATTTTTCTTTTGTTGCATCGGAAATTTTTGCCATCTGCATTCCGTATTCACAAACAGCGTCTGTTGCCATGATTCCCGGGCCGCCGGAGTTTGTGATGATAGCTACTCTGTCGCCTTTCGGGATAGGAGATGTAGCAAAAACTTTAGCTGTTGCAAAAAGGTTTTTCAAAGAGTATTCTCTGATTACGCCTGATTGCATAAGAAGTGCGTTTGCAGCTTTATCTGCACCTGCAAGAGAACCTGTGTGAGATGATGCTGCAGAAGCACCTGCTGCTGAACGACCTGCTTTAAGTGCCAAAATAGGTTTTTTCTTTGTAATTCTGGAAGCCAGTTTTCTGAAATTAGCAGGATTCTGAATAGATTCCATATAAAGAAGAATTTGTTCTACATCATCTTCATTTTCCCAGTATTCCATTGCTGTTTCAGCGTTTATGTCAGCCTGATTTCCTATTGAGATAAACTGTGCAAAACCGAGATTCAGGTCTTTTAATATATTTAAAATACCGCCGCCTAATGCACCTGACTGTGAAACAAAACCGATGTTTCCTCTTTCAGGCAGCGATTCTGCAAAACAACCGTCCATTCTGATATCCGGAGCTGTGTTTACAACGCCTAAGCAGTTAGGACCAACGCATCTCATACCGTATTCTTTTAATTTTGCAACGAGCTGTTTTTCAGCCTCAGCGCCTTCTGCGCCTGCTTCTTTAAATCCTGCTGAAATAATGCAGATACCTTTGATACCCTTTTCGTGGCATTCGTCGATTGCATTCAAAACGAATTTTTGTGCAATAACAATTATTGCCAAATCAACGTCACCGGGGATTTCTTTTACGTTTGTATAAGCTTTGAAACCTTGAATTTCTCCGCCTTTAGGGTTTACAGGATAAATTTTGCCGGTAAACTCGTATTCTTTAAGTCTTTTCATAATGTCGGAACCGATTGTATGTTCCTTTGTAGAAGCGCCGATTACCGCAATAGCTTTCGGGCGCATAATTTTGTCAAGTTGTTCTTTTAGCATTTTTTCACCTTTCTAAGTTTATAAATACTTTTCACGATTATAATCAACAATTGGGATATGACTCCTCTTGCTTTTTATTATCACGCAAAAAAAATTTTTTGTAAAAACAAATGCTATGTTTCATCATCAACTCAGCAAAGACTTAAAAAGACGGTTATGTTTAGAGATATTTGCGTAATTGGTGTATACCAATCAAGACCGATAAGCACCTATGACTTTTTTAAAATTCTCTATATCTTCCTGGGTATCTATTCCTATTGGAGCACAAGTTGCTACAGCAGTTATGATTTTCATACCGGCTTGAAGAGCCCTTAACTGTTCAAGACTTTCTGTTTTTTCCAACATTGATTGTGACAGTGAAGTCATTTTAAAAAGAGCCTCCCTTCTATAACCGTAAAGACCGATGTGTCCATAAAAGACTGCTTCATTCCGGTTGCGTTCATAGGGAATTTTAGCCCGTGAGAAATACAAAGCAAATCCATTTTCATCTGTTACACATTTTACAAGGTTCGGATTTTCTGCTTCCTGAGAGGTAATTTTTCTTATCAGTGTTGATATATCCGCTTTTTCATTATCTTTAAGTATGGATATTGCACTGTCTATGCTTTCAGGTGTAATCATCGGTTCATCACCCTGGAGGTTGATTATATATTCAAATTCTTCATGTCTATTTGCTACTTCTGCTATTCTGTCAGATCCGCTTTTGTGTTCTGTTGAAGTCATTTCAACATTTGCATTGAAAGATTTTGCACAGTTGAAGATTGCTTCATGATCTGTGGCAATAATTACCATGTCCGCAAGCTTAGCTGCCGAAGCTTTTTCATATACCCACTGTATTATGGGCTTGCCTCCGACTTCTATAAGCGGTTTTGCATGAAGTCTTGTTGATGCATAACGGGAAGGAATTATTATTGCTGTTTTAGACATATTTTTTTACTCCGTATTTTTTTGATTTTATTATCTCAAAAAAAAATCGTGGTATCTACTAATTTTTTAAGACATGCTATAATTTTTACCAGGCAGGAGAAAACAATGACAATAATTTCTGATGATAATAATTTTTTTCAGGAAAAAGACACTTCAAAAAACGCTGACAAAACAAGAGTTTCTGAGGTTGTCGAACCTGCTGTATCTGATTTTGACAAGTCTTTTGAATCAAATATCAGACCCAAAAAATTTAATGAATATATCGGGCAAAGTGCACTTAAAAATACTTTAAAAATTACAATCGAGGCTGCAAAAAAACGCAACCAACCTTTGGATCACCTTTTGTTTTACGGCCCTCCCGGACTGGGGAAAACTACACTGGCGAGTGTTATTGCAAATGAGCTTGGTACAAAAATCAGGATAACTTCTGCACCTGCACTTGAACGTCCGCGGGATATAATTGGTATTTTAATGTCTTTAAAGGACGGAGAAATTTTGTTTATTGATGAAATCCACAGGCTTAATAAAGTTGCGGAAGAAATTTTATATCCTGCAATGGAAGATTTTTTTCTGGACATGACAACAGGTAAAGCCCAGACCGTGAAAACACTTCGTGTTCCATTGCCGAAATTTACTTTAATTGGCGCTACAACAAAAGCCGGTGCACTTTCAGGACCGCTAAGAGACAGATTCGGAATAATCCACAGACTCCAGTTTTATACAAAAGAAGAACTCGCACAGGTTATTACAAGAACGGCAAAACTTTTGAATATTGATATAAAACAAGACGGAGCACTTGCCATTGCTGCACGCTCCAGAGGAACTCCGAGGATTGCAAACCGTTTAATCAAAAGGGTCTGTGACTATGCAATAGTTAAAAGTGACGGAATTGTGGATGAAAAAACAGCAAATTTGGCTCTTGATACCCTTCATATAGACAAATGCGGGCTGGATACGACAGACAGAGCCCTGATGACATTAATCATTGAAAAATACGACGGTGGCCCTGTCGGTATTGAAACTCTGGCTGCGGCTCTCGGTGAGGATTCAAAAACAATAGAAGATGTTTATGAACCATATTTGCTTCAGGAAGGTTTTTTGCAAAGAACACCACGCGGACGAAAAGTATCGCCGGAAGGTTACAGACATCTTGGCTATAAAATGCAAATAGAGCAAAAAACGTTGTTTTAATCCTGTTCTTTACCTATAAATATCCTTTCATCGTTTAACAAACGCTGCATATCAAGAATATTATATACTTTATTGTCTATATATATTTCGGATTTTATAAACATTTTATTCAAATTGAGGTCGTTTTGTGAGTGAAATTTTTCTGGAGAAATGTTGATAAGATTACCTATTTCATCAACAAGAAACACAACCTTCATTTCATTGGATGCAATTACTATCATTTTTTCTTCATCCAAAACTTCCTGTGTATCCATACCGACAAGCTCTTTAAGACTAAACACAGTATAAAAATCCCCTTTAAGATTTATTACTCCCTTTAAGTAAAGGGGAACATAGGGGATTTTTGTTATAGCATTGTTTTTTGTACTTATAACTTCTTTTACCATTTCTGCATTTATACAATAAATATGTTTTCCAAGATTAAATGTCAGATATTTATCTTTAGAAATAAAAGATTCTGATAAATTCATTCTTGATTTCAGAGCAATATCATTACTTCTCTTTTCTAATACACGTTTGGCTTTAGCATCATCCGGAAAAAGTTCTCTATAGTTTATTTCATTTTCTTCTTCATTAATATTTTTGATAAATTTCTCAAGTGTATAAATATCCATAATATTTATGATTTCATCACCTTCTCTACAGAAAGAATTCACAAGGCTTGTAAATGAGGTATTCGCAATAGTTTGAATATTTTCAGGAAGGACAGTATAAAAATCAGTAACTTTGTCTACTATTATAGAAATTAAGGACTCTTCGCCTTTAATTACGATAATTTGGTTATTCACTTCAAATTTTTTTTGCGGGAAATTAAGAATTTTTCTTAAATCACATACGTTTATAATAATGTTATTATAGTTTAGTATACCTGCTACATATTTTGGCAATTTTTGCGGGTAATTCAACTGGGGAAGCATTAGGATTTCCATGACATTTTCTGTATTAAGAGCATATACTTTATCATCTAAGCAAAAGCAAAGATAAAGATTATTTTCGGATGACTGGTTCAATAACAGCTGTTCTGGCATTATAGATTCCTTTGTAACAATTTTCTGTACATATTATAGCGTATTTTCTTAATTTTTGTTTGGCTAAAAGTTTGAATTGTAATAGAATGATTATATTCATATGGGTAGAAAATAACAAGGAGATTTTATGAATAACGATTTTAGCTTTAAAAAGAAATCTGATTTAAAATTTATTCTGGATATATTTCTGCTTCTTGTTTTTCTTTTGTATGTAATAATAATTATTTCAAAAGATGCAGTAAATACCCGTAATATTATAAGTATTTGTATATTTTTCTTTATTTATCTGGCACAGTATGTTGTTACACGACAGCTGCTTATGAAAGAATTAAGAAAGGTTGTAAAGCAAAAAATAGGAATTGCCCGTGAATCTGCGGATAAAATATTCGGTCTTTCTGTTGAGCAGAAAAATATTGCGGAAAATTACAAATATATGGCAGAAAATACAAATGAATTGATTGTCAAAATAAAATCACTAAGTGATTCTTTAAATAAAACTGCCCAGATGACAGCGGCCGAGTCAAAAAAAACATTTTCAAACGGTGAAAAATCAGGAACTGTAAAAGCTAATATAGAAAAAATGATTGTTCTAAAACAAAGAATCCAGATTATTGCAGAACTTATTCTCGAATTGAGTGAATATATTCAACAGATTGGTTCAATTATCGGACTTGTAGAAGATATTGCTGAACAGACAAATATGCTCGCACTAAATGCGGCAGTTGAAGCAGCAAGAGCCGGTGAACACGGAAAAGGTTTTGCTGTTGTAGCCGGAGAAATCAGAAAGCTCGCTGATGAATCAAAGCAGGCAACAACAAAAATTGCTTCACTAATTAATGATATACAACATACAACAAACTCTACCGTTATGGCTACGGAAGAAGGAACAAAGGAAATTGAATCCGGCGTAAAACTGGCAGGTACGATTGAAGAAACATATGTGGAGCTTGGAACTGCTATCAGGAAAATAGATAGCTTCATTAACGAAACTATTCTTGAAACATCAGAACAATCAAAATTGTCCTCAGAAGCTCTAACTGAACTGCAAAAACTGACAACAAATCTTCACCGCTCCATAACTTCTATAGATGCAAGTATAGAAAATATAAAAAGTTTAAAAGATTTTTCAGAACAAGCTGCAAATCCAGAAGAATAGGATGAAAATATGGATTTTTCTCCGGAAGAATTTGATGAAATACTTAATATATTCAGAGAAGAAACAGAGGAAATAATTGAAAAACTCAATAATAATCTTCTGCGTCTTGAAAATACCCCAAAAGATAAAGAAATCCTCGTCTATATGTTTCGTGACGCGCATTCCCTAAAAGGCGCGGCTAGAATGATAGGATTTAACAATATTCAGCGTCTTGCGCATAAAAT
The DNA here is from genome assembly GCA_944322755.1 of Candidatus Gastranaerophilales bacterium. Lineage (GTDB taxonomy): Bacteria > Cyanobacteriota > Vampirovibrionia > Gastranaerophilales > Gastranaerophilaceae > CALUPY01. The sequence goes on from CALUPY010000006.1 coordinate 20,331, forward strand.
TGAAGATGTTTTAGGACTTGCTAAAGAAAATAAAATAAGCATTAATGGTTCAATTTCAGACATTTTATATAAATCTCTGGATTTTTTGTCAGACATTATTCAAAAGTCTATAAGTATAAAAAAAGAATTTTATACGGATGATATTCAAAAATATATTGATGATATAAGTAAAACCATTGAATTAGATGAAGACAACACAACAGTTAAAGAACAACAAGATACTATATGTATTGAAGACAACTTCAATATTGACCTTTTCAAAAAAGAAGCCTCAAATATTGACGCATTAATGATAGAGTCTTTTTTGATTATGTCCAAAATGGAAATGGATGACGAAATAAAATATCTTGATACATTTCTTGACATTATTCAAAAACTCATCGAAATATTTAAGCCCCTTCCTTTTTATGAAATAAAACGCAATCTTGAAGATATAGATATAAAACTGACTTTCGTTTCAAAAAATTCAAATATTATAACAAAAGAAGAGCAGATAGAATTATTGAAAAAACTTGATGATATAGCAGTTTTTTTATCTGAGATTTACAAAAAGTATAATATCCCTATTGTTGATTATAAAACTCTTGTAAAAAACAAACTGTCAGTTCCTATTAACAGTAATAATAAGAGCAATAACGATAAAGATTTCGATAGAAATGTGGTTTCCAAGTTTGAAACAATAAAATCAGAACTAAACAAAATGGAACACGATCTCTCAAGAATTCCCGAAATAAATGAAATACTAGGCTCCATTATTTCTCATCACATAGACAATGAATCAAATCATATATTAGAAAAAATAATAGACGTTCTCGGATTAATCAAGAAAAACAATACCCTTCCAGAAAAAGAAGTTATTACTATATTAAAACAAAGTTTATGTTCTGCAGAAAAAATGCTAATAAAGCATAATAAAGAGGAAAAAGAAGATGCAACGCTTATTATTCAGCGTCTTGATATTATTCGACAGATGCTTGACCTGACAACATCCGTCAATCCTTTAACTAATCTGACAGAAAATATAAAAGAGTCTGGACTGACATTACAAAAACCAAAAGACTTTTTTAATTCGTTTGAAGCAACTTCAATAAAAACACTCCGCGTTGACACAAAGAAGCTGGATAAACTTGTAAATCAAACGGGAGAACTTATTATAAGCCGTATAAAACATAAAAAACATTTATCGGAACTTGATAGTATTCTTGAAGAAATCAATGAATGGAAAAATTTTAATCACAAATCACAGAGTTTCATAAAATATTATGACAAAAAATTGTTAAATGCAGTCACTCTGGGAGACTTAAACAGTCTTTCTGTATTTAGCAAACAGATTTATTCTCTTTTTCAGGAAAATTCTACACGTATTATTAAATTGAATAACCATATATTGAACTTACAAAAATCTATTGATGAAGACGATACAAAACTTAATCTTATCGTCAATCAACTGGAAGGTATGGTCAAAAATATTCGTGTACTGCCACTTGCGACTATTTTTCATATGTTTCCACGAATGATTCGTGATATCTCAAACGATACAGGGAAACAAATTGAGCTGTTGATTTCAGGAAGTGAAACAAGCGCTGATAAAAAAATAATTGAGGAAATAAAATCACCCCTAATTCATATAATCAGAAATTCAATAGACCATGGTATAGAACATCCTGATGAACGTGTAGCAGAAGGGAAATCGCCTGTCGGAAAAATTCATCTTCATGCAAAAAATTTAGAAAATAAAATCGTTATAGAAATAACAGATGACGGCAGAGGCATTGACCTTGAAAAAATTAAACAAAGAGCAATAGACAAAAAACTTATCACTCCTAAAGAATGCGCATATCTTACTGACGAACAGGTTATGAATATGATTTTCTGGTCAGGCTTTTCTACCGGAGATACGGTTACGGAAATTTCAGGACGCGGTGTCGGGCTTGATATTGTACAGACGAAGATTGCCCAGCTAAACGGAAAAGTCAAAGTTTTTTCGCTAGTCGGGCGCGGTACAAAAATCAGTATAGAACTTCCTGTTTCGATGTCTACCCTAAAAGCCTTTATTGTCGAGACGTCAAATCAGCTTTTTGCTTTGCCAATGTCTGCAATAAAGACTGTTATGTGGGTAAATAATGAGGACATATATTCAAGAAATGACATAAAATCTATACTCATTGACGGAAATTCAACACCAGTGTATTATCTTTCAGAACTGCTGGAATTACCAATGCCTGAAAAAATTTCAAGCACCAAACTTACTCTTGTTGTGATAGAGATAGAAAATAGCTACATGGGTCTGATTGTTGATTCGATTGTAGGAGATCAAGAAATCTTACACAAAAAACTTTCTGCTCCGATAATAAAACTGAAAAATATTTCAGGTATAACAACACTTGTCACAGGGAAAGTCTGTCTTATTCTTAACCTTCCTGAATTGTACAAAAATACTTATATCGGAAAAGATAAAGCTCTGGAAAATATTAAAAACAGACTTATCAGAAAGGACAACAAAGATTACCGCATCCTTATCGTTGATGATTCAATAACAACAAGAGCACTAATGAAAAGTATTTTCAACTCCCGCGGCTACAGCTATGAAATGGTCAAAAATCCGAAGGAGGCATTTGAAATGCTCAGTACGATGAAGTTTGACATTATCATCTCCGACCTTGAAATGCCGGAGATGAACGGTATTGAATTTGTAAATATATTAAAGAGCAATGAAAAATATGCTAAAATACCTATAATAATTCTTTCTTCATATGAATCGGAAAAAATAGATGAACTCGGTGCACGTGCTGATGCCTTTATTACAAAGTCTGAATTCAATCAGGATTACTTATTGCAAATCATTAGAAACTTCCTTGAATGATAGAAAATATTCTCGAAAAATTTGATATAAATATTGATCATGCATTGCAGGTAAAAAGTTATGCAATGATGATTTTCGATGCGATTAACACAAATACAAATGAATTTTCAGAATCAGACAGAAATTATCTGAAGTCTGCTGCATTGCTTCATGATATTGGATATAGTATAGACAAAAAGTCTCACCACAAGCATTCTCTTTCTGTTATAAAAAATCTTGATATGGAGGAATACAGCACTTATGAAAAACTGATTATCGGAAATATTGCGAGATACCATCGCTGTGCCCTGCCAAATGTGGATAAACATGAAGATTATGCGGCACTTAATGAATCAGACAGAATAAAAGTCTCTAAACTTGCTGCTATGTTAAAAATTGCAGACGGACTTGACAAACCGCACAAAAACCTTATAACAGGCATATCTGCGGAATTTGATGATTTAAGTATTGTTTTTCATTTAAAAACTATGGGATTTGTGCCTAAAGTCGAGATGGCTGTTGAAAAATCAGATTTAATGCAACAAATTTATAACAGAGATGTAAAATTTAGTTGTGAATAAAATTTACATGTTAAAATATTGCTTGAACAAATAAATTAGTATGGAAAGAGGAAAAACATGGCTACAGAACCAAAATTGATTGCAACTATCCCGAGAAGCGCAACAGAACAGCTTCAAATTTCAATAAATGAATACAAAGGAAAATGTTATCTTGATTTAAGAATTTTTTACACAACAGATGACGGAATGAACTGGCTTCCAACGAAAAAGGGAGTTACTGTTGCTCCTGACAATCTTGAACTATTGAGAGATGCTGTTGATGAGGCAATGAAAGAATTAATGACAGTTGAAGAAGAATAGTACATTAGATAAAAATGAAAATATTCAGGAATTGGGCATGTTTCATAAATATGCCCAAATTCTTACTTGTATAAGCGGAATAGGCGTGAAAACTTTCAGCTATGAAATACCTGAAATTTTAAAAGATGTTATAAAAATCGGGCAGCCCGTTCTTGTTCCGTTCGGGCGAATGGGACTTATAAATGCTTTTGTTACAGGATTTTCAAACTATCTTCCGGAGGAAATCAAAGCAAAGCCTGTTGCTGAAATTCTGGATGAAAAACCGCTTTTCGATTTAAAATATCTGCAATTTCTTGAATGGGTTTCGTCGTATTATCTTGCTGATATCCAAAGCGTTCTTGAGTGTGCAATTCCGATGAAGTTTTTAAAACAGTCAAAGAGACTTGTTCAAAAAGTCGGAAATGTTAACCCGGAAAATGATATAGAAGCCAGGATTCTAAATAATATAGGAAATACATCCGTTCCGGTTTCTGTTTTGTTAAAGCGTACAAAACTGCCTTCTTCAAAATTTTATACAGGATTGCGCAAGCTAAAAAATCGCGGTGCTGTTGATGTTCAAAATATTCTAGATGAGTCGTCGCAAAAACAGCAGATTGAAAAATTTATAAAATTTAAAACTAAAGACGGTGCTGCCGCAAGACAGCTTGAAATACTTAACAGTCTTGAAAAGGCGAGAGAGGTCAGGCTTATTGACTTTGAAAAAGAAGTAAAAACGACCAGAACAACCATAAAAAAACTTGCAGAAGCAGGATTTGCGGAAATAATCGAGCGAGACGTATACAGAAATCCGCTGGATATTTTTAAAACCGCCTCACCAGAACCTTTTCCCGAACTTTCAGAGGAACAAAAGCAGGCATACGAAAAAATTGTAGAGAAATTGGGCACATCCGAAACATTGCTTTTGCATGGAGTTACTTCTTCCGGTAAGACGGAGGTTTATTTTAATGTTATTAAAAAAGTACTGGAGACAGGCAAAAATGTTTTGTTTCTTGCGCCTGAAATTGCACTTGCTTCTATGCTGACAAAAAGGATTGCGAAAAGATTCGGCACGGAAAAAGTTGCAATCTGGCATTCTAATATTTCAGATGGTGAAAAGTATGATGTATGGAATAAAATACAAAACAATGAAATCCGGATATTGGCTGGTGCTCGCTCGGCTGTGTTTGCACCATTAAAAAATATCGGCGCAATAATAATCGATGAAGAACATGAGAGTTCTTATAAACAAACAACCCCGTCTCCCCGGTATAATGCAAAAGATGTTGCACAAAAACTTGCACAATTGAATGAATGTCCGATTATTCTGGGTAGTGCAACGCCGGATGTGAGTGTATATTACCGTGCTAAAAATACCGGAAATTTAGTAGAAATGAAAAACAGGTACAATAACTACGAACTTGCAAATGTTCATGTTATTGATATGCGCGAAGAAGCTTTCAGAAAAAATCACGGTATTTTTTCAAGGCCGCTCGTTACTGCAATTGAAGAAAATTTGAAAGCAAAAAAGCAAACTTTACTTTTGATGAACAGACGCGGATTTTCAAAATATACACAGTGTCTGGCTTGCGGAGAGGTAATTCAGTGCAGCAAATGCGCAATACCGCTCGTTTTTCATTCCCAAACCCAAACGCTTAAATGCCACTATTGTAATGAAGAAACTGCAATGCCGCAGGTTTGTCCTAAATGCGGAAGCGACGCACTTAGAAATTGCGGAACAGGAGTTCAAAAAGTTGAAATAATTGCACAAAAACTTTTTCCTGATGCAAGAATAGAGCGTCTGGACAGCGATTCTCTTGCAAAAAAGAACAGACATATAGAAATACTAAACGATTTTTCAAACGGAAATATTGATATTTTAATCGGCACTCAAATGATAGCCAAAGGTCTTGATAACCCTAATGTTACTCTTGTCGGGGTTATAAATGCCGACGGCAGTTTTAATATTCCTGATTTTCGTTCTTGTGAAAGGGGATTCCAGCTTTTGACGCAGGTTGCAGGGCGTGCAGGGCGCTCGGAGCTTAAAGGCAGCGTTTATTTCCAGACTTTTAATCCTGAATTTTTTGCGCTTGAAACGGCAAAGGAACAAGATTACATCAGTTTTTATAAAACGGAAATAGAAGCCAGAGAGATGTTTGATTATCCGCCTTTCAGTAAAATAATAAGAGTTGTGCTCTCATCTGAGAATCAGTACAGAGCTGAAAGAAGTGCGGAAGAAATAGCTATGCGTTTAAGAGATGTAATAAGCAATAGAAATTGGACAGAACCGATAGCTGTTCTTGGCGCAGGTCAGTGCATTCTTGAACGCATACAGAACAATTACAGATACCAGATTATAATAAAAAATAAACTCGAAGATCGCGGACACAGATTCATCGCAGGTTTTTTACAGTCAATAAAACTTCCGCCGGACATAAAAATGGTGGTTGATGTTGACCCGTTGGATATATTATAGGTCTTTTGGTGCTAAAATAACTACATGCTAAACTATATTAACAGCCAGAATTATATAAACATAGAAAAAACCAGGGCTTTTTTGAACAAGAATTGTTCTTTTACACTGACCGGTTTGACCTCGTTTTTGAGGCTGTTTTTGCTTGCAGAAATTTCTCTTTCTAAAAAAGTTATTTTTGTTACAAACACAGAGCAGAATGCCCTGAAATACAAACACGACCTGGAAAAAATGTTTGATATCCCGTCGAAAATATTCCCGTATCAGGATGTTTCGCCTTATGACGGAGTGTCAGGCAATTTGTACAAATATTCTCAGCAAATTTCAATACTAAAAAATCTGTTGAATGAAAACTTGCTGCTTGTACCGGTAAAGGCTTTGGCTGATAAATTTCCGGCTGTTGATTTTTATGAAAAAAATTCTTTTGAAATAAAAGTAGACGGCGAAGTTGATTTGACAGAATTGCCTAAAAAACTTGTATCGATGGGCTATAAGCGTGTTACCATGGTCAGTGATATCGGAGAGTTCAGTGTCAGAGGGGATATTGTAGATATCTATACACATACTGATAACGGAAAACCCGTTCGTATTGAACTCTGGGGAGATACGGTTGTTGATATAAGATATTTTAATAATGAGACCCAGCGCAGTATAAAAAAGATAAAAGAAATTACAATACTTCCCGTGTATAAATTTGTTCTAAATGACCAAAATATCAAGGACTTTAAGCAAACTGTAACGGCGCTTGTAAAAGAAAAAGAGTACGGTGAAAACATAAATATTGCGAATGAATTGCTGCGGGAAACTCTTGAAAAAGCTGATAACGAAGGATATTTTGACGGAATCGAATATTTGCAGACTTATTTTAATCCGCGGTTAAAAAGCTTGTTTGAATTGTCTGACGGTGAGTTTTTGGTAATTTTTGATGAATCAACCGAGATTTTTTCCAGGTATAGACAGTTTGATGAAATATACGATAAACAGATAGAAGAAAATGATGCAAAGGCTCTGAATCTTCCGTTGAAACAGAAAAATCACGTTACGTATGATGAATTTCATAAGTCTGCTGCCGGTCTCGAGAAAGTCTTTTTTGACAATTTTATGGATTTTTACTCAGATTTTGTTGTGGATTTTGACAGTTCCTTGATTACCGGTTTTTCATCTCACGTGGACGATATCGCGGTTTTTGTTGAAGAAAAAATAAAAGACGGGTATAAAGTTGTAATAGCTACTGATTACCGGAAGCGCGTTGAAGAAATATTGAATGATTTTGGCATTCCTTATTCTGATGCTTTTTCACAGAGACGTTGTGTTTATCTGTCGGAAAACCTTGCTTTGGGAGGGTCGGCAGTTGAAGATTTAAAACTTGTTGTTTTGACGGATAAGGAGCTGTTTAATAAAAAATCAAAAGACATAACAGGTCAAAAACAGTCATATTACAAAGAAAAAGCGGAATATATAGAGTCAATAAACGATATAAAAGAGGGTGAATACGTTGTCCATTCCGTTCACGGTGTCGGACTTTATAAAGGTCTTTCAAAACAGGAAATTGACGGACAGGAGAAGGATTATCTGACGATTGAATATGCCGCGGGCGACAAATTGCACATGCCTGCTGAGCAGATAAACCTCCTTGCCCGCTACAGAGGCTCGGGAAGTGTACACCCCAAACTCTCGAGAATGGGCGGCAATGACTGGCAAAATACCAAAACCAGAGCAAAAAAAGCAATTGAAGATATTGCACGAGATTTACTCGAGCTTTATGCAAAACGTGAAATATCGGAGGGCATTGCTTTTGAACCGGATACTGTATGGCAGTATGAGATGGAGGACGCGTTTGAATTTACTGAGACCCCTGACCAGATGAAAGCTATTCAGGAAACGAAAGCGGACATGGAGAGCCAAAAACCAATGGACAGGCTTATCTGTGCCGATGTCGGTTTTGGGAAAACAGAGGTTGCTATTCGTGCTATATTTAAAGCCGTTATGTCCGGTAAACAGGCTGCTATTATTGTTCCTACGACGATTCTTGCCCTGCAGCACTATCAGACCATCTCGGAACGGTTTAAACCATTTCCCCTGAAAGTTGAGTTATTGTCCCGTTTTAGAACCGCAAAAGAACAAAAGCAGACAATAAAAAATATAACAACAGGTGAATGTGATGTTGTTGTCGGTACGCACAGACTTTTGCAAAATGATGTAGTGTTTAAAAATCTCGGACTGCTTGTAATTGATGAGGAGCACAGATTTGGTGTTAAACACAAAGAAAAACTTAAAATGATGAGAAAAAATATAGATATTCTCAGTATGTCAGCGACTCCGATACCGAGGACTTTGTACATGTCATTGTCAGGTATAAAGGATATGAGCGTCATAAATACAGCGCCGATGAACAGACTTCCTGTGAAAACGTATGTCGGTGTGTACAACGATACTTATGTAAAAAACGCAATAAATCATGAACTTGAGCGTGACGGGCAGGTCTTTTTCCTTTATAACAGAGTTGAAACAATTTATGAATTTGCAAATCAACTGCAGGAGATTGTACCTAATGCAAGAATAGCGGTTGCGCATGGTCAGCTTGACGAAAAAGTGCTTGAGAAAATAATGGTAGAGTATGCTGAACACAAATACGATATTTTGCTTTGTACTACGATTATTGAATCCGGACTTGATATTCCCAACGCAAACACAATGATAATATATGATTCAGACAGGTTTGGACTTGCACAGCTTTACCAGCTCAGAGGGCGAGTCGGACGTTCTGACAGACAGGCGTATTGTTACTGTTTTTACAGACCAAAGAAAGAACTTACACCGGAAGCTATACAAAGACTCGGTGCCATAAAGGAATTTTCAACTCTTGGCGGCGGTTATCAGATTGCTCTGAGGGATATTGAAATCAGAGGAGTCGGAAACATTCTCGGCACAAAACAGCACGGACACATGACCAGTGTTGGTTTTGATACATACTGCCAGCTTCTGGAAGAAACAATAAACGAGTTGACCGACAGGGAAGTTGAAAAACAGCAGCCGGCTATTGTGGATATAAATGTTACCGCATTTATTCCGGACGAGTGGGTTGGTTCCAAAGAGCAGAAAATGATTGAGTATAAGCGGCTTGCAGATGTTGCAACTATCGAAGAATTGAATTTGATAAGAGAAGAATGGGTGGACAGATTCTCGAAAATTCCGCAGGAAGTTGAAAACCTTATAAAACTTATACATCTAAGGCTTCTTGCTACACAGGCGAAAATCAGTCTAATCAGGGAAACGCCTGAGAATATCAGAATTTACATGCCTTATACAAAGGCTGAATGGGGCATAATTGCGACGCGATTAGACAGAAATATTACAAAATATATAAAATATACAATTGCCCCGAAGTCTTGCCGGGAAGGCAATTCCATACTTCTGTTCAATAATGCTATTCTTAATTTTGAAGAAGTATTTAACATATTGGCGGATTTATTTTATTATATAAATAAGATTAGCTATGAATATACAAATAATAACAAACAGACTTAAGGAGTTTCACATGAAAAAAACAAAATTATTGGCGACAATTGCTCTTTCAACAATGTTGCTGAGCGGTTGCGTACTTAGTGATAGAAATGCGATTATTAAAGTTAATAACGAAGCTATTACAAAACAGCAGTACCAGCAGGCATTTGACGCTGTAGCGAACAATTCTATGTTTTCACAAATGGGTATAGACATGAAAAAAGACCCGAACAGCTTTATGCACCTTATGCTGAAAGACAGAGTTGTTAACGAACTTATTGTAAAAAAACTGCTTGATCAGGAAATCAAAAAGAAACATATCAAAGTTTCAAACGAAGATATTGATAATAAGCTGAAAACTATTATTGATAAAGTCGGTTCAAAAGACAAATTTAACCAGATTTTGAAAGAAAACGGCATTTCGGCTTCCCAGTTCAGAAAAGACCTGACTGACGAAGTTAAAGTGGAAAAACTTGTTGATACACTTTCCGTTGTTTCTGTAAGCGACACAGAGGCTAAAAAATTCTATGAAAAGAATATTGAACAGTTCAAATATCCTGACAAAGTCAGAGCTTCTCATATTCTTGTAAGTGCCAATGCTGAAGAAATAAAAGAAAAGATTGCATCATCGGAAGCAGGCAAAGGCTTAACTGCTGAACAGATTGACGCTCAGGTTAAACAAGAAATGTCAAAAAGACTTGAAAAAGCACAAAAACTTCTTGCTGAGCTGAAAAAAGATTCTTCCAAGTTTGCTAAGATTGCAAAAGACAACTCGGATGACACAATGAGTGCAAAACAGGGCGGAGACTTAGGCTTCTTTGCTAAAGAAGAAATGGTAGAACCGTTTGCTAACGCTGCATTCGCTATGAAACCGAATACACTGAGCGATGTTGTTGTAACACCTTACGGCTATCATATAATTTATGTTACAGACAGAAAGAAAGCCGGTGCAGAGTCCTTTGAAAAGGTAAAACCGGAAATTAAAGCATTCCTTGAAAATCAAGAAAAAGTAAAAGTTTTGCAAGAATATGTTAACACTTTGAAAAATAATGCTAAAATAGAGTATAAAGATGCAAGCTTTAATCCTGAAGTTATCCAAAAGCAGCTTAAGGAACAGGCAAAAAGCAATCCTGCATTGATGGACTCACAAAAATCAGCAAAGGAATAGAATATGAACAAAATCCTTAAGGACAATTTGTTTTCATTAATAGAAAATTTTAAAAACGCAAAAATTCTTGTTCTTGGGGATATAATACTTGACGAGTATCTTTGGGGGAAGGCAAACAGGCTTTCTCCCGAGGCACCCGTACCGATTCTTGAAGTTCAGAACAAAACTTATCTCCCCGGCGGCGCTTCAAATGTTGCCAATAACATTGCTTCACTTGGCGGAAGTGTTTTTCTTTCCGGTGTTATAGGGGATGATTTATACAAAAGTCTTTTTGAAAACCTGATTAAAAAGAACAATATCAATAATGACTTTGTTGTTGTGGATAATTCCCGTCCGACTACGGTAAAAACGAGACTTATTGCCCACAATAATAAACATCTCGCCAGAGTAGACCATGAGGTCAGTACGCCTGTTTCAAACGAGATTGCCGACCGGCTCTTTGAGAATGCGGAAAAAATTATCAACGATGTGGATTTGATTATACTTTCCGATTATGTAAAGGGCGTTTTGACTAATGAGTTGATAAAAAAGATTATAAAACTGGCAAAGAACCATAAAAAGCCTATTCTAATGGATCCTAAAGGTCAGGATTTTTCAAAATATTCCGGCGTCGATATTCTTGTGCCTAATATTAATGAGGCACTGATTGCTACAAAATCGCCTGCCGAAAAACCTGTAAGAGAGATTGCGGAAGAACTCAGAAAAATTTGCAAGGCGGATAAGGTTGTCATAACATTATCTGACGAAGGCGCGTATTATTTTGACGGTAAAGAAGAGATAAACCTTAAATCATATTCTACAGAAGTGTATGATGCAACCGGCGCCGGAGATACGTTTGTTGCTGCATTGGGTTTGGGGCTTGTATGCTCCGGGTTTAAGTTTGATGAATCACTTGCGCTTGCGAATTATGCGGCTGCTGTGGCGGTTAGAAAAGTCGGAACTTATGCAATAAAACCCGTGCAGTTGAAAGAAATTGTAAAGGTTGCTTATAACAACATAAAACTCGGAACGGAGATATAATTGGGAAAACTTGTAAAAAGAGAGGAATTGCCGGAACTTTTAAAAGAGCTGCGCTCTCAGGGAAAGACTATAGTTACGACGAACGGATGTTTTGATATACTTCATGTCGGACATGTCAGGTATCTGCAAAAAACAAAGACATTTGCGGATGTGCTGATTGTTGCATTGAACTCCGATATATCCGTAAAAAAAATTAAAGGACCTGACAGACCTGTAAACAATGAAAATGACCGTGCTGAAATTTTATGTGCACTGTCTTGCGTGGATTATGTAGTACTTTTTGATGAATCTTCTCCGGAAAAGCTGCTTGTTGAAATAAAACCGGATGTTCATACAAAAGGCGCTGATTACACGGTGGAAACCCTGCCGGAAGCAAAAGCCATTATTGCAAACGGCGGAAGAATTGAGTTTATAAGCTTTGTAGAGGGGAAATCTACGACTGCAGTTATAGAAAAAATGAGAAATTCATAAAATTGTCTTTTTATTGTATGATTTATTCATAAATTATTAAGTAATAGAGGGATGATGTTATGAATAATTCTGTAAAAGCGGTAATTCTTGCTGCAGGCAAAGGCACCAGAATGAAATCTGAGACGCCTAAAGTTTTGCATAAAATTTTAAATAAGACCATATTGGGTTATGTTCTTGATGCGGTGAATGCAACCGGGGAAGTTACGGAAAATTATGTTATAGTAGGACATCAGGCAGAGCTTGTGGAAAATTTTGTAAAAGAGAATTATTCCAATGCAAAATGCTGTCTCCAATCACCGCAGCTTGGCACCGGACACGCTGTGTATCAAGCTTATGACTCCTTGAAGAGCTTTGATGGGGAAGTTGTTATCTTAAACGGTGATATTCCTCTTATTACTCCGGAAACATTGAAAGAGTTTATTGCTGCTCACAGGGAGCATAAAGCTTCGCTTACCGTTATGTCTGCCATTTTTAACGACCCCTCTAACTACGGCAGAATTATAAGGGATGAAAAAGGTTCGGTAAAAGCAATTATAGAGGAAAAAGATGCAACACCCGCGCAGAAAAAAATACAGGAAATCAACACAGGCGTCTATCTTTTGAACTGGAAGGATATGTCAGATGCGTTTTTGCACCTTGATTCAAACAATGCACAGGGAGAATATTACCTGACAGATATTGTAAAATGGGCAATAGCAAACGGTCTTAAGACAGAAGCTTATGTGCTTAAAAACAATGAAGAATCTTTCGGAATAAATTCAAAAATCCAGCTTGCTCAGGCAGGAAAAATATTGAATAAACGTACACTTTGCAAACTTATGGAAGACGGCGTTACAATTGTCGACCCAGACACAACTTATATTTCTTGTGATACTGAAATCGGCGCGGATACGATTGTATACCCTTGCACTTACATTGAGGGAAAAAATAAAATCGGTAAAGACTGTAAAATCGGGCCGTTTGCAAGGCTGCGCGGGGATGTTGAAATCGGCGACAGTGTAAAAATCGGAAATTTTGTGGAAGTTAAAAAATCTGTTATAAAAAGCAACACGAATGTTTCTCATTTAAGCTATATAGGCGACAGCGAGCTTGGCTCGGGGGTAAATATCGGTGCCGGAACTATAACAGCAAATTATGACCCGATATCTAAAGTTAAAAGCAGAACGGTTCTTGAAGACGGCGCAAATACCGGTTCAAACACGGTTCTTGTAGCTCCGGTTACGCTGAAAGAAAACGCAATGACAGCCGCAGGTTCAGTCGTTTCAAAAAATATTGAAAAAGATGCCCTGGCTATCACGAGAGCACCGTTGAAAGTTATTTCAGGCTGGGTTTCAAGATTGAAAAAACATGATTAGTACATTAATTGCCCTGACTGCAAGAATAGTTACGAATCCGCTTGCGAATGTTTTTCAAAAAAAGCTGGCACAAAACAATGTTTCTTCTTTGCACATTAACGTACTGACCTATTTGTGTTTGAGCGTTATGTGTATGTTTCCTGCTTTTTATATACCGTGGCTGAATTATTCAAACTCTTTATGGGGCTGGGCTGCGGTAAGCGGGATGTTTGGCGCTATGGGCAACGGCTGTTTGATAAAAGCATTGCAAGGGGGAGAGCTTTCGGTTCTCGGTCCGGTCAATTCTTACAAGTCTGTAGTTGCAATGATTATCGGATTTTTTCTGCTGCAGGAGGTGCTTGATTTTTGCGGTGTTCTGGGGGTGCTTCTTATAATATGGGGCAGCTATTTTGTGTTTGATACTCAGAAAGAAGGTTTTTCTTTGGCGCTGTTTAAAAGAAAAGACATACAATTCAGAATATTTGCGACTATTTTCACTGCAATAGAAGCTGTATTTATAAAAAAAGTTATTCTGCTTTCGTCGGCTCTCGCTGCATTTGTGCTGTGGTGCTGGTTTGGTTTTTTGTTTGCACTTATTTTAACGGTTATACTAAAACCAAAATCAAATACATTATTCTCTTTAAAAACAGTCATATATTTTATTTGCATTGCCCTATGTGTCGGCTTAATGCAGTTTTCCACAAACTACGTGTTTGAGCTTATGAATGTCAGTTATGCACTGGCTTTATTCCAGCTTTCTCTTGTTTTGAGCGTGATTTTCGGGTTTGTTTTTTTCAAAGAAAAAGATATTATAAAAAAGCTTATCGGCTCTTTTATAATGATTTTCGGCTCTGTTTTGATAATTCTGTATTAATACATTTCTATGATATCTTTTATGGCTTTTTCTGCTGTATCAAGTATCTCATATAGCTGTTCTTTGTTGAAGGGATTGCCCTCTGCTGTTGTTTGAAATTCAATTATTTTTCCGCTTTTTGTCATAACAACATTTGCATCAACCTGTGCATGAGAATCTTCCGAGTAGTCCAAATCGAGCTTTATTTCACCGTCAATAATTCCGGCTGAGACAGCGGCAATCTCTTCAAGTATCGGATTTTCATTAAGCTCGCCTCTCTCCATAAGTTTTTTAACAGCATCTTCCACTGCAATGTAAGCTCCGCAGATACTTGCGCATCTTGTACCGCCGTCTGCCTGAATAACATCAGCGTCTATAGTGATTGTTTTATCTGTAATTTTTTCAAGGTTAACACAGGAACGTATGCTTCTGCCTATGAGCCTTTGGATTTCCTGTGTTCTTCCTGAAATTTTTGAACGTTCTCTCTGGCAGCGTGTGTGGGTTGAGGTCGGAAGAAGCGAGTATTCTGCAGTTATCCAGCCGCGTTTGTCTTCTTTTTCCATCCATTTTGGTTTGCCGTCTTCAACGGTTGCCGTTACAATAACTTTTGTATCCCCAAACTCCACAAGTACTGAGCTTAGGGCATGTTTTGTGTAATTACGTGTGAATTTTATTTTTCTTAACTCTTTATTACCTCGTGAATTTAAACGTTCTGACATATTTATAATTCTCCTTATTTATGATAATTTATATTTATAATAACAGAATACACGGGATAAGAGTATGAAAAAATATTACTTAACAACAGCTATTGATTATGCAAACGGTGCTCCGCATATCGGGCATGCTTATGAAAAAATACAGACGGATGTTCTTGCACGTCATTTCCGCCAGAGATGTGATGATGTGTATTTTTTGACAGGCACAGACGAGCACGGTATAAAAATTCAAAAAACTGCTGCGGCGCAAGGTATGACACCTAAAGAACTATGTGATATGAATGCCGGAAAGTTCAGAGAATGCTGGGACGGGCTTGATATTTCATACAATCAGTTTATCAGAACCACGGACGAACAGCATGAAGCTATTGTTCAAAAAATATTTAAAAAGCTGCAGGATAACGGTGATATCTATAAACATTCATACACCGGATTGTACTGTTCGGGCTGCGAGTCATTTCTTAACCCCCGTGATTTAACCGAAGACGGTCTTTGTCCCGACCATCAGAAAAAACCGGAAGAAGTTAAGGAAGAAAACTACTTTTTTAAACTCTCAAAATATAAAGACAAAATTATTGAACACATAAAAAACAACCCTGAATTTATTCAGCCGGAATTTAGAGCAAATGAAGTGTTGAACCAGCTTGAACACATTGAAGATATCTCGGTTTCCCGTTCAAAAGAGTCTGTAAGCTGGGGGATACCGGTTTTGGGTGATGACAGCCAGATAATTTACGTATGGATAGATGCTCTGTCTAACTACATTACGGCACTCGGCTTCGACCCTGAAAACCCTTCTGAAAAATTCAATAAATACTGGCCTGCGGATGTTCAGGTTATAGGTAAAGATATACTGAAATTTCATGCAATTTACTGGCCTGCATTTTTGATGGCACTTGATATTCCGCTGCCGAAAACTATTTTTGCGCATGGCTGGATTACCATAGACCAGACGAAAATGAGTAAATCAATCGGGAATGTTATTGCGCCGAAAGATGTTATGGATGCTTTTGAGCTTTCTCATCCGGATGCTTTCAGATATTTCATGATGGTTACTGCTCCTGCCGGACGAGATGGAAACTATTCCGATTTGGATTTTAAAGAGAGAGTAAACGCCGACCTTGCAAACAATATCGGAAACCTCCTGAACAGAACGCTCAATATGCAGGTTAAATACTTTGACGGCGAGATAAAGCCTGAATTTGTTACATCATCTGACGATGAGATAGCGAAAGAGGCACTAAAAACCGTTGAAGCTGTGAAAGCGAGATTTGACAAATTTGAAGTGGCAGAAGCTGCTCAGGAGATTGTTAATTTCTCAAATGTCGTAAACAAATACGTAAACGACACAGCACCGTGGAGCCTTGCAAAAGAAGAAAAAATGGAGGAATGCGCGAAAGTTCTGTATAATGTGCTCGAGTCGATGAGATTTATCGGTGCACTTCTTGCGCCTTATACTCCTAATATTTCACAGGATATTTACGAACAGTTGAACAGAGAAGAAAAAGCCTGTGAAGTAAAGCTCGATGATTTGAAATGGGGCGGAATTCCAGCCGGTGTAATCACTGAAAAATCGAAAATAAAACCTGTTTTTCTGAGACTTGATTCAGAAATTGCCGGTGCTGCAAAAAAAGGATAAAAAACGCAAAAAAATTTATGTGCGGTTTTTCTATAAATGTGAAAATAAGAAGGGCGGGAATATGCACATAAATTTTTTCAACAACTCTAACACCAAATCAAAACAGACTTTTAAAGCGAGATTGTTCGACCAAAACGGACAGCAGATTAAAGCTTTTGATTTGCAAAGCTGTCTTAAAAACATTGATGTTATGTCAAAAAGAGGCGGAAAGAAAACTGATATTTTTGTTAAAGAATTTATCAGTGAAGATGCAGGCTATGCCGGATATGACAATTATGTAAGACTTACTCTCTCAAATCCGTTGTTTGGCGAACAGAGCTTTGTACAGAACCTGCATCACACAACTAACAATCCCGTAAAAGGTGATACAGGCAATGAATTGTATCACATGGATTTACTTACGGGAATACAAACTAATAATTGTAAAAATTTAGAAAATAAAGCATTCAGAATGTCTTTACTCAAAAAAATACAAAAAGCTGCCGCACAAAAAGATACGGAAAATATGAATCCGGTAAATATTGTGAATAATATGCTCTCAAAAATTCCGCCGAAAGAACACGGATTTAGCGCAGAAAGACTCTCTGATTTCAGAACTGTTGCTCAGGATATGCTGGAGCAGATACTCTATAAAGGAATAGAACAAATAAAAAAATAAATTTTTTGTTCAACTTTCTATTTGCACAACGTGTATTTTTTGCTATTTTATAGAATATAAATAACAATCTTTGAATGATGGCAGTTATGACAGATATTGAGCAAAAACAAAAAATTGAAGAATTAAACAGTAAAGTGCTTAAAGCCAAGGAGTGTCTTTGACCTTCCTGCAGTCGAAAAGCGAATAGATGAACTTGAAGCTGAATTGCAGGCTCCTGATATTTGGAACAATCCCGACAAAGCTTCTAAACTTTCCCAAGAACTCACTGAAAATAAAAACACGGTAGCTGAAGTGACCGGCTGGGAAAGCAAAATTGCAGACTGTCTGCTGCTTTTGGAACTCTACGATGAATCGCAGGATGAGTCTCTCTGGGAAGAATTGCAGAATGATTTAGAAAAACTCGAGGCAGAGCTGACTCAGTGGGAAATAAAAAAGACCCTCTCCGGTGAATATGATGAGAACGGTGCAATTTTGACCGTGAATGCAGGTGCAGGCGGCACTGACGCACAGGACTGGGCGCAGATGCTGCTCAGGATGTATATGCGCTGGGCAGAATCGAAAGGATGGAAAGTTGAGCTTCTGGACAAATCTGACGGAGATGAAGCCGGTATAAAGTCTGCGACAATAAAGGTTGACGGAAAATATGCCTTCGGGCTTGCAAAGGCAGAAAGGGGCGTGCACAGACTTGTGCGTATATCTCCATTTAATGCAAACGGAAAAAGACAGACGAGTTTTGCAAGCCTTGAAGTCAGTCCGGTGATTGAGGATTTTGAAAAAGAAATTCATATTCCTCCCGAGGATTTGGAAGTTGATACTATGCGCTCGGGCGGTGCTGGCGGACAAAATGTAAATAAAGTTGAGACTGCAGTTCGTATTTTGCACAAGCCCACCGGTATTGTAGTAAAATGCCAGCAGCAGCGTTCTCAGCTCCAGAATAAAGAAACAGCAATGCAAATGCTTGCCTCAAAACTTCTCGCTATAAAACAGGCAGAGCACGACAAAAAACTTGCTGAGTTAAAGGGAGAAAATGTAGATATAAATTTCGGCTCGCAGATAAGGTCTTATGTTTTTCATCCCTATAAAATGGTTAAAGACCACAGAACGAACTATGAAATGGGTAATGTGGACGCCGTTATGGACGGTGAAATTGATGGATTTATTGAAGCATACTTGAAACAAAATATAAAATAACGGAGAAATAATGACAAAGGATAGAAAACAAAAAAAAGGGTTTATAAAAAAGTTTGCATGCTTGATACTGTTTGCAGTGTGTATATTTGCGGGGTTAAAGACTTTTTCTTATCCCGATACCCTAAAGTTTGTTCAGATATCCGATGTTCACCTGTCCGACAGAAAAGAAAATACAACCTATAAAATGCTTGCACAATCAAAAGCCCTTTTTAAAGATGAATTATCGCAAATAAATGCTATATCCGGTGTCAATTTTGTGATTGTGACAGGCGATATGACAGACCGCCCCAAAAAAGAATTAATCACTGAATTTTTAACAGGCATGAACAGCTTAAATGAGCCGTGGTATTCATCTTTTGGAAATCATGATTTAGTGTTCGGCAGTGATATATCAAGAGAAGATTATGTAAAACTGTTAAAACAGAACAACAAAAGCTATAAATTCGACAAATCATACTATGCATTTACACCTAAAAAAGGCTACAGAGTAATTGTTCTTGACTGTATAAACAATACAAAACTTACGGCAAACGGCAAAATTCCCAAAGAGCAGCTGCTCTGGCTGGATAACGAACTTTCACTTGCTCAGAAAAATAATGAAGTTCCTCTGATGTTTATGCACTGTCCCCTGCATGAACCATTTTCGAGTTTTCATCACAGAATGCTAAACCCTGATGAAATTTATGCTGTGCTGAAAAAACACAAAACCCCGATTGCTATTTTCAGCGGACATTATCATGCAACAAAAATATACAAAGAGGGTAACATACTTCACGTAAGCACTCCCTCACTCGTTTCATATCCCAACGCTTTTAGGGTTGTAACAGTAAATAATTTACCTAAAAAAGTTGTATTTAAGTTTGAATTTAAAGAGACAGGATTAAAAGAAATTCAGAAAAAAGCTAAACTGCTTGTGTTTTCATCAAAAATTTATTACGGCGAAGAAACAGACAGGCAGGGAACATATATTCTGGACAAATAGCATAAAATAACATAATATTTAGATAACTAATTGATGGATAACGGTTATATGCAAGATTCGAAAAATAAATTCAGTGTAAAATTCCGTGGTGTAAGAGGAAGTTATCCCACACCGGATTTAAGTTTTATGAAATACGGCGGAAATACTGCCTGTGTTGAGGTTAATGTGAACAATCACCTTATATTTCTCGATGCGGGGACAGGAATTATCAATGCCGGTAATGATATGCTGAAAGACTATATATCTTCCTCTCACAATGAAGATATGACTGCCACTGTGCTTCTTAGCCATCTTCATCAGGATCATATACAGGGAATTCCGTTTTTTAAACCGGTATTTGTACGATCCTCTCTGATAAATCTTGTCAGCAATGTAGAATACGGAAAACAGCTGGATGAAACTATTTCAGAACTTTTGTTTGATGAAACATTCCCGTTAGATTTGGCAGATATTTCAGCGGATATAAACTTTTTTAATATAAATGACAACTACATCCTTGTATTTCAGGAGGATGCAGATGTTCCTGAAATTATAAAAGTTGACACTGATGACGATTACCTTCCGCAGGACGGGGAAGTTGTGATTAGCTGCCTGAAACTAAACTGCCATCCTAAACGTGGTGTTATGGTATACAAAATCGCCTATCAGGATAAATCTATTGTTTATGCAACCGACAAAGAGGGTTATGTCGGCGGAGACAGAAAACTCTCTATGTTCGCAAGAAATACAGATTTACTGATACACGATGCACAGTATACTACGGATGAATATCTAAGCGCCTATGTCTCAAAACAGGGTTACGGACATTCGACATTCGATATGGCATTAGAGGCATACAGCCAGTCACACGCAAAATCACTTGCCTTTTTCCATCTTGACCCGAATTATACTGATGAAATGTTGATTGAGATAGAAAATCATTATACTAAAACATGTAATAATGTATTTATACCCAAAGAAGGTCAGGAAATCACAATCTTATGAAAAAACTACTTATAGTGTTATGTCTTTTCTTGTGTCCGTCGTGTTATGCAAAGGAGCCATTTTTAAAATTCGAAATTGATGCAGAGAAAAATGCAAACAGCCACAACAACATGGGTATAATCTACGTTCAGGACAGATACTATGCTGCAGCAATAAAAGAATTTCAGACTGCAATACTCCTCTGTCCGGACAAACAATCCTCGGCAATTTATTACACAAACCTTGCAAATGTTTATATGAAAATAGGATATCCCGCTCTCGCTCAGGACACTCTGGAAAGAGCAATAAGGCTTTATCCCATGAATTTTTCATATTACCAGGATGTTGTGCAAGCCTATAAGCAGCAAGGACTCTTGGCCTCGAAATTAAAACAGTATAAAAATGATATAAAAAATCCTATGTCAGAGATAATGGTTGGTTTAATATTGATAGAGCAGGGTCAGGTTCAGGAGGGCTTGAGTACATTGCATCAGTTCTGTCTGCTTGAACCGGATTTGATTATCTCAAAAGGGGTTATGAATTATATTAAAGCAAACAGTAATGTTAAATTGTAATTATAAATTCTTTGAATACGACTGTACTTGTAAGAGTGTACGCAGAGTGTGAATGGTGCTGAGTCTAAGCAGGAAGTGACCCCATACACTTTTTGCCAATACAGGACTTGTTAGTGATGAACAGACTTGATTTATACACAGATTCAACATGTAGTCGGAGCAGTTGACTATATGAAAAATATCGCATATCCTCCGGCAGTTTATTCAGATAACATTCGCTGAATATGTGCTTCTGTACAGCTTGTTGTAAAGGCAGTAATATCAAATATATCCACATCAAAAAATGCCTGAATCATAGCCTTTAGAGTACTTCCTGTGGTCAAAATATCATCTATAATAAGCAAATGTTCACCGTCATAATGCGTTTTGTCAACCTCAAAAGCCCCTCTCAGGTTTTCTTCACGTTCTTTTATACTCAGACGGTACTGGGGTTTGGTTTCTCTATTGCGGGATATTAAATCACCCGCAATAGTATATCCCGTCATTTTTGAAAATTCCTCGGCAACAATCGCCATATGATTATATTTTCTGTCCTTCATACGTTTTTTGTGCAATGGCACCGGCACGATAACAAATTTTTCCCCGGAAACAGGCAATGTCTGCCAGTATTCATACATAATTTTTGCCTGAAAATATGCAAGTTCCGTTTGATTATGATATTTGAGACCTCTGATGAGTTTTTGAAGTGTTTTTGCATAAATTGCCGCACTGTAAACATTCTTTTTCATAATCTTCATCACTGGCCGCGGCTGCAAAAATTCAATTGTGTCATAACAATCATTGCACATCTTAGTATTCTCTCGTGATGAACGACAGAAATAACACCGTTTTTTGTAAATAAAATCCAGCAAACCGGATAATTGTTTTAATATTCTCAGCATATAATAATTATAGTATGAATTAAGCTTGCATGCTAAAATAGAAATTATAGAAAAAAATAGAAAGAGAGTTTATGAATATAATTATAATGATTCTGCTGATAAGCTTCCTGATTCTTATCCATGAAATGGGGCACTTTATGGCCGCAAAAGCATTCAGGATTAAAGTGGACAAATTCGGATTCGGCTTGCCTTTCGGCCCTGTTTTATATAGAAAGCAAATCGGAGAAACAGAATTTTTGATACATGCCCTGCTTTTAGGCGGTTATGTGAGTTTTCCTGATGACGACGTAAACTCTGATTTACCTGAAGACTCACCTGAACGTTTTCAGAATAAACCGATTTATCAAAAAGCAATTGTTGTATCAGCAGGGGTTATAGCAAATGTTATTTGTGCAATATTTCTCGTAATGTTAACTGCACTGATTTGGCACAAACTTCCTGCTGGAAAATATGATATTGAAATTGCAAAAATTATTGCGCCGAAAGAAGCTGCTGTCCACAAATCAGGACTTCAAGCAAATGATAAAATTTACAAAATCAACGGCTCCTTGATTACATTACCTTATCAAGTAAACAAATACGCTTCTTTAAGTAAAAAATATGACGGAAAAATTTCCTCTGAATCATATGCCAAAAGTATAAAAGAGCTGCAAAACTTAAATAAAGATATAAAAGCAATAAATGAGCCTGTCAAAAAAGGAGAAAAAATCAAATTATTTGTACCTCAGGACGAACCGGCACTGCACCTTTCCCAGGATGTACTGATGGGGCTCGGACAGTATAAAGAAAAACTATTACCTCTCAATGACAAACAGACAAAATTAAGGGACACTGTTCAAGGTAAAAAAGAATATATATCTGACGGTGAAACAACCCTTGAAGATATTGCATATGCTCTGTCCGATACGAAAAGACCAATGAATTTTACGGTAATCAGAGACGGAAAAGAAATTAACCTGAAACCGATTTATTCCGATGAAAACGGAACAATCGGCATACAGCAAAAAATTACAGAAGTTCTTATTCCCACAAATACACCCGGACAAATTATAAAAGCGTCGTCTGAATATGTGTGGACAAATACCGAACTTATGATTCTCGGTCTTGTAAAGCTCTTCACCGGTCAAATTCCAATGCAGGATTTGCACGGTATAGTAGCTATAACTAAACTCGGCGGAGATGTTATAGAGAATCAGGGACTGTTTAAAGGACTTTTGCTTACTGCTATAATCAGTATAAACCTCGCAATAATAAACCTTCTTCCGATACCGGCCCTTGACGGCGGACATCTTCTGTTCCTTACAATTGAAAAAATAAAGGGCAAGCCGCTTGATGAAAAGACTATCGAAAAAATAGGAAACATTGGTTTTAGTTTCTTATTGATACTAATGTTTTTGATAATATTTAACGATATTTTTGCTTTAATTACGAAAAAGATATAATAATATATCAGGTGGGATATGCAAAAAATAACGTACCTTCAAAGCAATGTTAAAGAAAACAAACTTATACGCTGGATGGATAACAGTTTCCCTCTGAAATTCTATGCAGCACCATTCAGGTGGTATAAAGCACAGAATGAAGGATATAAGTATCAGGCTCTGGTAAAACGTGCTCTTGATGCCTGGGAAAGAGCGAGTAACGGCAAAGTGAGATTTACTATGGTAAATACACTTCTCGAATCTCAGGTAAATTTGGACTGGAAACGTATAGACAGACAGGCTCTGGGACACTGTTATTTTAATTTTGACAATGCAGGCAGGCTCTACTCCGCAGAGGTACAAATAGGTCTTTCGGATGGTACGATACATGCCAGATATCAGGATGAAAATGAAGTGTATCACACTATTCTGCACGAAATAGGGCATGCTCTGGGACTCGGGCACAGTTCTTTTACCTCAGATATTATGTATACACCGCACAGATACGGAGTCGTAAACCTGTCTGAAAACGATAAACGTTCTATACAGTGGCTCTACAGACTTCCATATGGAAGTACTGTCGATGAAATCGCTAAAAGATACGGTATTCATTCCAACAATATTGACGATATAATTCTTCAGCTCTCACAAAGAAACGGTTCGTCAGAGTTTGAAAATGTAAAAAATTCTATAAAAATGCCGCAAAAAGATTTGCTGGAAGAACAGCAAAACATAGCCGAATTGAAAAAATACAATATCGGTTTGCAAAATATTCAGGTGTCTTCTGATGTTCAGGAATATCTAAAAAAGAATTTATCAATGAAAAATCAGAAAAAACCGCCTAGAACGCATTAGCACCGAGCATTCTCTTAAGTTCATCCGGTCTGCTGGATTTAGAAAGAGCATCTTCTGCTGTAACAAGCCCCTTTCTGTATAAATCAGCCAGTGCACTCTCAAGAGTCTGCATTCCGTATTGCGCACCGGTCTGAATCATAGAATACATCTGAGCTGTTTTTCCTTCTCTGATAAGGTTAGAAACAGCTCCGTTTACTACAAGAACCTCCTGCGCCATTACACGACCTTTTTTATTTCCTTCACGGTCTATTTTTTGAAGCAGAGTTTGTGAAAATACAGCGACCAAACTGCTCGAAAGCTGAATACGAATCTGCTGCTGCTGAGCTTCGGGAAAGACGTCAACTATACGGTCTACTGTCTGGCTGGCAGAAGACGTGTGCAGCGTACCCATAACAAGGTGACCTGTTTCAGCTGCGGTAATAGCAAGTGAAATGGTTTCAAGGTCACGCAGCTCGCCGACCAGAATGATATCAGGGTCTTCTCTTAATGCAGCTCTTAATGCATTGGAGAAAGAACGTGTATCCTGTCCGAGCTCTCTTTGGTGCACAACACTTTTTTTCGATTTATGCAAAAATTCAATCGGGTCTTCGATTGTAAGAATGTGTTCGTTTCTGTTTTCGTTGATATAGTCAATCATCGAAGCCAGAGTAGTAGATTTACCGCTTCCTGTAGGACCTGTTACAAGAATTAATCCTCTCGGTTTTTCCGTAATTTTTCTAACGATTTCAGGAAGTCCCAGTGTTTCAAAAGATGGGACCTCTGTGTTAATAGTCCTGAATGCAGCAGCAAATGTACCGCGGTTTTTGTAAACATTAACCCTGAAACGTCCGATACCATGGATACCATAACTCATATCGAGTTCCCAATCCTGTTCGAGCTTTCTTCTTTGTTCATTATTCAAAATCGGAAATACAAGTGTTTCAACGTTATCTGAAGTTAAAGGCGGAAGACTTGTTCTGATTAACTGACCGTCTATACGGAAAACTGGCGGTAAGTTTGATGAAATATGTATATCACTTGCGCCTTTAGACACCGCTTCTTCTAACAATTCCTCTATTAACATTCCATTCTCCTTTTAATTTTATTTATTTAATGTACAATATATATTACAAGCTGGTTCATATATTGTCAAAGTACATCTGGAGGAGTTTTAAAGTGACTAAAGTTAAATTGAAAGATTTTGAAATAGGAAGTGATAAATTAACTATTCTTGCCGGTCCGTGTGCTATAGAGAGCAAAGACATTCTTTTTATGACGGCTGAAAAACTGAAAACAATAACCAAAAAACTCGGCATAAATTTTGTTTTTAAATCATCATTTGACAAAGCAAACAGAAGTTCAATAAAATCATTCAGAGGCCCGGGTATTGAAAAAGGACTTGAGCTTTTGAATGAAGTTAAAAAAGAGTTTAATGTGCCTATAGTAACAGATATTCATGAACCTTCACAGGCAAAAATTGCAGCAGAAGTTGCAGATATTATCCAAATACCAGCATTCCTCTGCCGTCAGACAGATTTGCTTGTTGCTGCAGCAAAAACGGAGAAAATCGTAAATATAAAAAAAGGACAGTTTCTTGCTCCCGCACAAATGGCACCGCTTGTAAAAAAAGTTGAAGAATCCGGAAACAGAAATATTCTTCTCACAGACAGAGGGGTAAGCTTTGGATACAACAATCTCGTTGTTGATATGAGAGCAATACCGATTATGCAAGAGACTGGCTATCCGGTAGTCTTTGATGCAACCCACAGTGTCCAGCTTCCGGGTGGTGCAGGGGAATGTTCCGGCGGAGAGCGCAAATACGTTGCTACTCTGGCCAAAGCAGCAATCGCAGCAGGAGCTGATGCGCTGTTTTTCGAAGTTCATCCAAATCCTGATAAAGCTTTATGCGACGGTCCTAACATGTTATTTCTTGATAAAACAGAGGATTTGTTCAGGACGTGCAACGACATTTTTAAGCTTGTCCACGGTCTTTGATTAAGCTATGTAAAGCGAAAAACTAACCATTCTTTTCTTTTCATCTCTTTTGATTTACTATCTTGTTGATAATTGTTAGAAAGGGAAGTAAAAAAATGGCTTCAAAAAGATTTTTGTTTACATCCGAATCTGTAACTGAAGGTCACCCAGACAAAGTTTGTGACCAAATTTCAGATGCAATTTTGGATGAATTTTTAACAAAAGACCGTAATTCCAGAGTTGCCGCAGAAACCACGGTCACAACAGGTATGGCTCTTGTATGCGGAGAAATCACCTCCGACTGCTATGTAGACATCCCTTCTATTGTAAGAAATACTATTAAAAATATCGGATATAACGGCAAAGAAGGCGGCGGATTTGATTACAAAACCTGTGCAGTATTGACATCTATTGATGAACAGTCTACAGATATTGCCGGCGGCGTAAACAAAGCGCTCGAATCCAGAAACAATAATGCTGACACCTCTGCACAAGAAACAGAAAATGTCGGTGCAGGCGACCAAGGTATTATGTTTGGTTACGCTTGTGATGAAACTCCTGAACTTATGCCGCTGCCCATCAGCCTTGCACACAAACTGGCATACAGACTTGCACAGGTCAGAAAAAACGGCTCTCTGGGCTATTTGAGACCTGACGGTAAATCACAGGTAACTGTTGAATATATAGACGGAAAACCTTCAAGAATCGATACAATCGTTCTTTCCACACAGCATGACCCTGAAATCAACGGTGTATCCGACAACAAAGAAGTTCAAGAAATAATCAGAGAAGATTTAATCGAAAAAGTTATAAAACCCGTATTTGAAGATTGCAATATCAAACCTGACGAAAAAACAAAATACCTCATCAACCCGTCAGGAAGATTCGTCATAGGCGGGCCTCAGGGAGACGCCGGTCTTACGGGAAGGAAAATTATTGTTGATACATACGGCGGATATTCAAGACATGGCGGCGGAGCTTTCTCCGGCAAAGACCCTACAAAAGTTGACCGCTCAGCTGCTTATGCGACAAGATATGTTGCGAAAAACATTGTAGCAGCAGGCTTGGCTTCAAAATGTGAAGTCGAACTCGGGTATGCTATCGGCGTTGCTGAACCTGTTTCAGTTATGGTTGATACATTCGGAACAGGTAAAATTTCTGACGACGAAATAGCCGAATTAATCAAAAAGAACTTTGATTTGAGACCGGCTGCTATTATAAATCAGTTTGACCTCAGAGGACTTCCGGCAAAAAATGACGGCAAATTCTACCAGAAACTTGCTGCATACGGACATATGGGACGTACTGATATTAATGTTCCGTGGGAACAAACCGACAAGGCAGCTATTTTGAAAGAACAGGCTGCTTCTAATTGTTACTGCTAGCTAATTTCAGCATTGTGTAATAAAAGCCTTTCTGATAGTATCAGAAAGGCTTTTTGTTATTAATTTTCCACCAAAAGCTAGTATTTAGTTCAATTAAATAAAAAATAATGCAAGAAAATTAAAGATATATATGTGTGTTCACAATCTTAAATACGAACAGTTTGTAGCTAATCCCAAGCAATTAATGTTGGAATAAATTCAGAATGAACGTTTTTGGCAGCGTGGGTTGGACACGCCTGAAGTGTGCCCCCAAATTTAATAAAATAGCAAACAATAATCTTTTTGGTTCATTTCTTCTAATCTTTTCACTGCTTGCAGAAGCTATGCTCTTAACTTGCCATACAAAAACGTAACATTAGTGACATTACGGACTGCCCCTTACACCTGCCTTCTCTTTAAAATCCTTTGGTTTTCCCTCTCTTTAGAACCCAAGATGATACGGACAAGTCAACTTTAGAGTCGTAATCTTAAAAAAACAGCATTGCACCCGCAATTCATAAGGCTTTGTCGGCTAATTTTTTTACAAATTCAACAGCCTCTTCTTTTGTAACAACATCAGAAGAAATCTGTGCCTCATAGAGCATGTCGACAATTTTACCAAGCTCAGGTGACGGTTTTATATTCAAAATCTGCATAATTTCATTACCGCTTAGAAGTTTTGGAAGCGGTGTCAGATTACATTTATTCGCCAAATATTTTTCAAGCAAATGCTTTAGACCGGTTAAATTCTTTTCTACTATTTCATCCGTAATATCAGGGCCCCTTGCGGAAAGCCTGTCTCCGTATGCTATTGCAATAAGGTCAATAACCTCATCTCCCATCTTTCTGAAAAAGCGCATGACAGCCTTCTCGTTATTTTCCTCAATCATAGCTACATTCGCAGGATACAGGTGATATTTTATAATTTTTTGAATGTAAGCTATTTGTTTATTTGAAAACTTCAAATTTTTTAACGGTTTTTCAGCTATTTTGGCTCCTATATCATCATGTTTTATGAATCTGTGGCGTCCCGTTCCTTCTTCTATCTCCCATGTAGCCGGCTTTCCTATGTCATGCAAAAAAGCAGCCAGCTTTAAAAACGCCTGACGTGGATTTGCTCCGAAAATAATCTCATCAAAATGCGCCTTAACTTCATCATTTCCGTTTTCATAAAAATTTTGAACATAGTCTACAACAGCATAACAGTGCTCCAAAAGGCACAAATGATGATGGGAGTTCGGTGGAACTTTTTTTATCTCCTTAACCTCAGGAAATATCAATTCAAGCATGCCGCAATTATCCATATCTTTTAGACTATCAACGCAACTTTTCCCTAAAAACAGTTTCACAAGCTCTGCGTTAATTCTCTCAGGTGCTGTCTGTTTTAACAATCCGGCATGTTTTTCTGTTATTTGTTTTAACTTTTCGTCCATAGTAAACCCGAGAGTACTTTGAAACCTGAATGCCCGCAAAACTCTAATCGGATCATCCAATATATTCTTTTCAGATATTGCTTTAATTATTTTATTTTCAATACTTTTGACACCGCCGTACGGGTCTGTAAGCTGCATGCTTTTGATATTAAGCGCAAGTGCATTCATGGAAAAATCCCGGCGGGCTAAATCTTCATAAATATCAGCACCTTCAATATCAGCTATATCTATATAATCCTTTTTGTTTTCAAAAACCACTCTATAGATGTGATTCACATCATCGAGTTTTACAAAATACCCGGAGATACTGTCTGCAATAAACTTTGCCATTTTTTCCGCAGTTCCTGATTTTACAGCCAAATCAATATCTGAGCTGTCTTTGTTAAGCAGAAAGTCTCTTAAAAATCCGCCCACTATATATGTTTCATCATCAATATAAGGGCTAATTGTTCTTATTATAGGATGGTTTTTAATCTTTTCCGCTATATTATTTTCCGTATTATTCATCTTCCCACTCGTAAATCACATTAGAAAGTGCACTTATAACAGCTGTCTCTGCCCGTAAAATAAGTTTTCCTATACCGAGTTTAGGTAAATTATAATGCTCAAACATACCTATCTCTTCGGCACTGAAACCACCCTCAGGTCCTACTATTACAAGAACTTTTTCTTTTTTTAACTGACTGTTTTTTTTCAAAAAATCTTTCAGGGTCATATCCTGAGAACGCTCTACACAGGCTATTTTTACTTTATATTCGTCATTTTCAAGTATTTCTTTCAAATTTTGTCTTTTAAAAATAACAGGTTTGTCCGCTCTTTCACACTGTTTTGAGGCTTCATCCGCAATTTTTTGCCATTTTTCAATTTTTGAATCCGCAACATCTTCTTTTATAACCGAATTGTCACTCAAAAATGGTATGATGCCCTTAACTCCAAGCTCTGTCGCCTTTTGAACCAGTAGATTCTGGGCATCTGTTTTTATAACACTTTGAGCCAGGTAAAGCTGCAACCCAAGACTGTGATTTGATTTAAACTTTTCTACAACTTTAGTTGTAATAGTATGAGAAGAAATTTCTATAACCTCTGTTTTGTACTTAATTCCGTTTTCATCAATCAGGTAAAGTGTTTCGCCGATTTTTACACGCAAAACGCGTGCAAGATGATGGAAATTTGCAGCGTCGGAAATAGCTATTATATCGTTGTTTACGTCATTTGTACTGATGAAAAAGTGCGGCATAAGCTGTTTTTACCTTTTTTTATACACCGAATAGAGGATTTCTCATACTAAAGTATAATACACTGAAAATCTTTTTGTATCAATACTTTTCAGGTTTTTCAAAAAGATATTTTGCAAAAAACTATACTAAAGTATGAGAAATAAGTTTCGATATATAAGGTGTAAGCAAATTTAGTTATTACAGAAAGAGAGAAAGAGAGAGAACAAATGGGAATTTATGTAAACACTAACATCAACTCCCTGATCGCACAGAGAAGCTTGACAAGTTCAACAAGCAACATGCAAAATGCAATTACCAGGCTTTCTACCGGTCTCAGAGTAAACCACGCAGGTGATGACGCAGCAGGTCTTTGCGTAGCTCAAGGTTTGGAAACCCTCATCAGAGGTAACAGCAGAGCTAAATTAAATATTCAAGACGGCTTGAATATGATGTATATCGCAGAAGGCGGTATGGAAGGTGTAACAGAGGACTTGCAGAGAATTCGTGAGTTGTGTGTACAGGTAGCGAGTGATATTTACTCACCTGAACAGAAACAAACACTGATGAACGAAATCCAGCAGAGACTCGAAGACATCGATGTTATCGCAAACACTACTTCCTTCAACGGTGTTGTCCTTACAAACGGTACAAACCCTGAAAAAATGACAATTCAGTCAGGAAGTGGCTGGGACGAAGTTAACAACTCTATCGACATTGCACCGGCATTGACCAATATGTTAACATCAGCTCTTGGTATTAAGTTGAATATCGTTGCTATTACAGAAACTGTTGATGCAGGAGCTTCTGTAGGAAACATGACTTACACAGAAAATGGTGTTACTGGTATGGCCATTAACGGCAGTAACTGGGACAGTGACATGGTTCGTGCATATATTGCAAAGCTCGATGATGCCATTAACCTGATTGCAGAAAACAGATCATCTTTAGGTGCTTATCAGAACCGTCTGACTTCCGCAAGCAACAACCTGACCATCATGAACGAAAACTATGAACAAAGTAAATCCCAGATTATGGATGCTGATATGGCTGAAGAAAGTGCAAATATGGTTAAATACCAAGTTCTCCAGCAGACATCAGCAACAATGTTAGCACAGGCTAACCAGATACCTTCAATCGCTCTTACATTACTCGGAGCATAATCAACCTTTTCTCCAAGGTTTCAATATAATTTACAAAGTCCCTAAAAAGGATCTCTCTGCGCCGGTAGGTCATCTATCGGCGCCTCTCTAGCATCTGCAAGAGTTTATTTTATTTTTTTTCGTTGTTTGTTATAATTTTATTGATTTTAAGAGTAAAAGAAAGCAGTTATGTCAAAATTTAGATTTTTAACCTCCGGTGAATCCCACGGAAAATGCTTGAATGCCATTGTTGAAGGTGTTCCGGCTGGATTTGCAATTAATAAAAATTTTATAAACACAGAACTTGCCCGCCGTCAGGTCGGATACGGCAGAGGGGGCAGAATGGCAATTGAAAAAGACACGGCAGAAATTCTCTCCGGCGTAAGATTCGGTATTTCAACCGGTGCTCCTGTGTCTCTTGAAATCCAGAATAAAGACTGGGAAAACTGGGAAATTTCTATGTCAACAGATCCTGTTGACCTGAATGACGGTTATGTACAAAATATTATAAAAAGCCGTGAAATCACACGTATACGCCCCGGGCATGCCGATTTTGCCGGAGCAATAAAATACGGGCACCTTGACATAAGAAATGTACTTGAACGCTCAAGTGCAAGAGAAACTGCAACAAGAGTGGCAGTTGGCGCAATTGCAAAGTGCATACTGTCAGCATTTAGCATAAACGGTTTCTCTCACGTCACAAGAATCGGCAAAATTGCGGCTGACAACAAAGACTTGATGTTTCAGACACTAAAACTAAAAGCAGAAAACTCAGACCTCAGATGTGCCGATGATGTGGCTTATGAAAAGATGAAGGCTGAAATCGATTCCGCAAAAGAAAACGGAGACACTCTCGGCGGAGATTTCGAGATAGTATTTGAAAACGTTCCGGTAGGGTTGGGGTCGTTTGTACATTGGGACAGAAAGTTGGACGGACTTATTGCACAGGCAGTTATGAGCATCCCTGCCGTAAAATCCGTAGAAATAGGCAGAGGTAAAGAAGCCGGTGAACTTTTCGGTTCAGAAATGCATGATGAAGTATTCTACGAAAATTGGAAGTACGTTCGCCGTACAAACAATGCGGGCGGACTCGAAGGCGGCATGACAAACGGCGAAAATATTATAGTCAAAGGCACAATGAAAGCAATACCGACATTAAAAAAACCGCTTGATTCCATTGATATTATTTCAAATGAAAGCTATAAAGCGCATTTTGAACGCTCGGATGTCTGTGCAGTGCCAGCTTGTGCAGTTGTTGCAGAAGCAATGGTGGCAATTGTCCTTGCAAACGCTTTCCTTGAAAAATTCGGCGGAGACAGCTACGGCGAAATCCGCTGCAATTTCGATAATTACCAGAACTATATAAAGAAAAGATAGGTCATGAAAAATATTATACTAACAGGCATGATGGGCGCCGGAAAAACTACTGCAGGTAAAGAATTATCCGGTATACTAACTGATTTTTCCTTTATTGATATGGATAGTGAGATTGAAAAAAAACTCGGTATCAGCATTTCAGAAATATTTAAAGAACGCGGTGAAGCATACTTCCGTGATATAGAAACGAATTTTCTCAAGAAATACTCTAATCAGAACAACCTTATCATATCAACAGGCGGAGGAATAGTTGAGAGAAGCGACAATATAGATTTAATAAAGAAAAATGGGGTTATGTTTTATTTAAGTGCGCCGTCAGAAGAACTTTTCGAGCGTATAAAACTCACAACCCACAGACCGCTTCTTGCCATTCCAAACCCCTGTGATAAAATTAAAGAACTCCTCAACAGACGGGAAAAATACTACAAAAAATCTGATTTTGAAATAATAACCACAAATAAAACCATACAGGAAATTGCACAAGAAATATTGAAAAAGTATAAAAATTATGGAAAATAATACTCTTAATATAAAAATTTCAGAAAAGCCTGCATACTCCTATCCCATAATAATCGGACAGGACTTGGACTTTTTTGAATACATAAAAAAATATACAAAAGCAAAAAAGCTTCTCATTGTCACTAACAAGACCATTTTTTCACTTTATGAAAAAAAGATAAAAGCGGACAATGCATATTATGTAATCCTTGAAGACGGCGAGGAGTACAAAAACTTTGACTCGCTAAAGAAAATCCTCGACACAGCAATTGAAAACAGACTTGAAAGACGTGACTGTTTTGTTGCATTTGGAGGCGGGGTCGTCGGAGATGTCACAGGATATGCTGCTGCATCATATCTAAGAGGGGTAGATTTTATACAAATTCCGACTACGCTGCTTGCTCATGTGGATTCTTCTGTCGGGGGTAAAGTAGCGATAAACCATGAAAAAGGTAAAAATCTCATAGGCGCATTTTATCAGCCGAAAGCTGTTCTTGCCGACACAAATCTGCTCAGCACACTGGACAAACGCCAGTTAAAAACCGGTCTTGCAGAGGTTTTGAAATATGCATTTATTGAAAAATCCTGCGGTGCCGAGCTTAATTACAGATTTTACGACTTTTTAGATGCATATTCAGAAAAAATTCTTAAGTTAGACAGCGTAATTTTAGAAAAATTAATCTTAATTTGCTGCACTCTTAAAGCTTCCGTAGTGGAAAAAGACGAAACAGAAAAAGGTCTGAGGGCGGTTTTAAACTTCGGTCACACATTTGCCCACGCAATTGAAAACCTGACCGGATACACAAAATATACGCACGGCGAGGCGGTTGCAGCCGGAATGATAATGGCTGCAAAGCTCGCACTGAAACTTGAAATGATTGAGCGCAGCTACTTTGTCAAAATCAATGAATTAATCAACAAATATGAACTTCTGCCGGAACTGCCCGGCTTTGATAAAGATGAATTTATAGAAGCAATGCATCTTGACAAAAAGGCTGACGCTGACAAAATACGTTTCATCCTGCCGGATTCTGAATTTTCTGTCAAAATGGTCACTGATGTAGATGAATCACTGATTAAAGACTGTATTGAAATCTAAGAAACTATAGCAACACCAGAGCTTGTTCCGAGACGTTCTGCACCGGCATTAAGCATCTGCAAAGCTTTTTCTTTATCTCTGATACCGCCTGAGGCCTTGACTTTCAGACCATATGGAGAAACTGTTTTGTACATAAGCTCGACGTCTTCGACTTTTGCACCAACCCCGTTTTTTACAAAACCCGTTGATGTTTTTACAAAGTCAGCTTTTGCCTCAACACACAGTTCACACGCCTTTTTTATTTCATCTTTTTCAAGAAGGTCTGTTTCCAGAATGACTTTCAATGGATGTGTTCCGCAAGCAGCTTTGACCTTTTTAATATCCTTTTTTACTAAATCATAGTCTCTATTTTTTAAGGCAGAAACATTTATAACCATGTCAATTTCATCAGCGCCGTCTTGTATTGCGAGTTTTGTCTCAAATGCTTTTACCTCAGATACATTTGCCCCTAAAGGAAAACCTATAACTGTAACAATATTTACTTCCGTATCTTTAAGCGCTTCTTTTGCAAGTTTTACATTACAGGGATTTATGCAAACACCTTTAAAATGGTATTTCTTCGCTTCTTCAAAGAGTTTTTCCAGTTCCTGCTTTGTTGCATCCTGTTTTAACAAAGTGTGTTCTATATGTTGTTCCAGATTTTGCATAATTTTGTCCTTTTATTCGATAATAGCAAGTATTTCAGTTGATTTAAATTTTTTGGGCGAAAAGTGTTCGACGTAAGATTTCATAAGCTTAAAACAAAACTCGCACACCTTCTCATTAGCAAGTTCCTCATATCTGCTTTTGGCGTTATAATCAAGCTGCAAGAGTGTTGTCATAAAATCACGCAGTTTATAGTGGAGCTTTGCAGCATGCAAGGATTTTATTTTACATTTAGGGCAGACTATACCGCCTTTTTCCGCTGAAAAATATATATTTTCCCTGTCTATCGGACATCCGCACTCAACACAGTTTTCAAGCTCCAGTGAATAACCCGTTATATGCATAAGTTTAAGCTGAAACTTTAAGACGGAAATCAAAAGTTCTACTTTGTTTTTTGACTGTGAAATGCTCTGCAGCGTGGTGTAAAAAAGGTCATAAATTTCAGAGCTGTTCGGATCGTTTTCTATACCGAAATTGTGTACTATTTCAGCACAGTAAATTGAGTAGAACAACTTATTCATGTCGTTTCTTGTGTTTTTGAATGTGTTTATTGCCTCTGCCTGACAGATTGTATCGAGGTTTTTGCCTTTGTGCAGCATAAGTTTGTTGGCAATCAGCATATCCATCCTGCCCCCAAGCTTGCTTGTCGTTTTTTTTACGCCTTTAGCAACTCCTCTTATGATGCCTTTGTCCTTTGAATACATGACGATGATTTTGTCAGATTCGCTGAGATTGTAGGACTTAAGATTAATGGCATTTGTGACAAAGTTTTGCATCAAAACCCTCTAAAACTGGATATTTATTTTTTCCACAGTGCCTTGATAAGCGCCTCTGAGCATTTGTTCAATCTCGACTTTGTTATCACTGACCTCAAGAGCTGTTTCCTGGCTTATAAGACCTGCTTTAAGCAGTTTAATCAATGACATATTCATTGTAATCATATCGTTGTATGAACCTTTTTTAACAAGGTCATAAACCTGCTCAAGCTCGTCTTTAATGATAAAATCTTTAATTGTCGGTGTAACGACCATAATTTCACATGCCGGAATACGGCCGGATTTGTCTTTTTTAGGCAATAGTTTCTGTGAGATACTGCCGCGTAATGTATTAGCCAGCTGTCTTCTGATATGTTCTCTGTCTTGCGGCTGGAACATATTAACGATTCTGTTAACAGTCTGAATAGCATCATTTGTGTGTAATGTAGAAATGACCAAATGTCCGGTTTCTGCTGCTTTCAGGGCACTTGTCAATGTTTCAATATCTCTGATTTCACCGATTAGTATGACATCAGGGTCTTGCCTTAAAGCATATTTAACACCGTCAGGGAATGACATTGTATCTATTTCAACCTGTCTTTGGGTAATAATCGATTTTTTATTTGTATAAATAAACTCAATAGGGTCTTCTATTGTTATAATATGTTTCTGTTCATTCTGGTTTATAAGGTCAATCAGAGATGCGATGGTAGTGGTTTTACCTGAACCTGTCGGGCCTGTTACGAGAATAATACCGTTGTGAAAATTGGCAAAACCTTTAATTGTCGGAGGAAGTAATAATTCCTCAATTGTCGGTGTCTCATATGGAATTATACGGAAAACCAGAGCTGTATGCCCCAGCTGTCTTGCGAGGTTAATCCTGAATCTGGACACGCCTTTAATCTCGTATGAAAAGTCAAGGTCAAATGCAGACTGGACTTTTGTTTTCAAGTATTTGGGCAAAACTGTATTCAACACATGCGACAGGTCTTTTTCTGTCACAGGCGGAAGTGTCGTTCTGATAATCTTTCCGTTTTTTCTTATTGCAGGAGCCTCGTCTATACGTAAATGCACGTCAGAAGCGCCTTCTTTAACAGCTTTTGTTAAAAATTCGTTTATATTAAGTGTATTTTCCATAAAACTAATTATTCTCCTCCATACAATATTCTAAAGTCTTTTTTGTCCAATTAAAAGTATTTTATATTTTTTAACAAAAGTTTACTTAAGTTTTTAAAAAAGATGCCGATATATAGAATATCAAACCAAGGATATGCGGTTTGTGTGTAGTTACATTATAGGAGGCGTATTTCGTGATTTCAAAAAACAAGTACTATGGGATGGACACTTCAATCGAAGAATTGGAGGAAGATCTCCGGGATCTCAAATGTATGTTCAATGAGAAGAGTTTTTTAAAGACAAGAAAAAAGGAGAAAAAATTCAAAAATAAAATAGCATGGGAGCAATAAAGTAAACAATTAAATAATTTTATGAAAAGGGCAGCAAAAGCTGCCTTTTTGTATCCTTAGAAATGTTTATTTCAGAACTATAGTATTATAAAGCAATTTTTGAAGCCTTTTTGTTTTTATATGTATAGAAAATAATATGGACAAAAGAGGATTAAAAAGAGATGAGTTTTGAACTGACACCGCTTGCAAAACGCATTTTCTTAAATGATTATGAAAAATCTGACAAACAAAAAACAAGTTTGGCAGACGAAACTCCTATGTTTAATACAGGTATGTCGATGTATCAGATGCCTGTATTTAATTATGGCGTTGGCATGGACTCTTTTTACACTATGTATCTGGCCATGCAAAATATGATGAATCAGTATATTGCATTTATGCAGCAGCCTGCATTTGATTTCAGCAGTTTTAATAATACGGGTATGGATTACAGTAATCTGTTTACATATCCATCTGTTAACATGGATATGAATATGGCAACAAATCCTTATCGACCCGCTGTAACAGATACATTTACGCCGAATGGAAATTTAACAGGATACAACAATCACAAATATTCTAATATGTCAGTGACGACTCCATATACAGGTACTGCAGAAGATTTGAATAAGAGCTTGAAAGGCAAAGGACTATTAGAAGGAAAAGGCGAAAAACTTCTTGAACTACAACAGAAATACGGAGTCAATGCAGCATTCATTGCTGCAATAGCAAGAGCTGAATCAGGCGGCACAAGTTCTCTTGCTAAAAATAACAATAACCTGACAGGTATTACAAACCCTGGCGGTCATGGTTTTAGAAAATTCAACAGCGTTGATGAATGCCTTGAATATACCGCTAAATTAATCAAAACAAATTATATAGACAAAAATTTAACGACTATTGCGCAAATTCACAAAAAATACTGTCCTATCGGTGCAAATAATGATCCGACTAACTTAAACAAAAACTGGGGATATGTAGTCGGCAGCTGTATGAATCAGATGATGGTCTAGCTTATTCGATAATATAATACGTAATTTTTATTAATCTATGATAAATTTTTGTGTTTTGTAAGTTTTTTTAAAATTTTTAAAACAAATATCAAAAAAAATTTTTCAGCATTTTTAGATACAATGAAAAAATGGAGATGCTAAAAATGAAAGTGCTGAATAATATTTTTAACACAAATTTCAATTTTAAAAGTAATGAAAAAAACAATCCGCACAGAAAAATGCAAATGATAAAAGTGCTGCCTGTTGCGGTTGCTTTGTCAATTGCGCAGCCCCAACCAAGAGTATCAAGGCTGCAGACAGACAATTTCGATATAAAAAATGATATAAAAATGACTGATAAAAATCATCTTTATGCAAAACCGGACGGAACATATATAAACAGACCTTATAAATATTCTGCACAAGAAATATCTCAAAGATTTAACGAGCTTTTAGAAAAATTCAAAAAAGAACAGGCCCGCACAAGAGCTTTGGCTATGGGAACATACGGGATAGTAAATACCAAACTAAATATCTCAAAAACGAGATATGACGGAAGAGCAGAGGTTTTCAACAAATATTTTAAAGGCGGTGTACTGGAAGGAAAAGGCGCAAAACTCATTGAGCTCCAGGATAAATATGGAATAAATGCCCTGTTTCTTGCTGCTGTTACGCTTGTTGAATCAGGGGGAGGAAAAAGTAAAGCAGCAAAAACAAAATTTAATGTCGCTGGTATAAGAACCAGCCAAAATGGAAAATATGTCATTAAAAAATTCAAAAATGTTGATGAATGTTTAGAATATTTAGCAAAAACTCTCAGTAAAAATTACATAAACAAAAATATTGAAACAATAGAAAATATAAACAAAAAATATGCCGAATCACAAGTCTGGGCAGAGCATATAGTTTATCATATTAATAAAATAATTCATGACTCAAAAGTATAGTATTATAACCAATCAGGCAATTTCTCTAATTTTATTGGCTTTAATTTATTTTTTTTGTTAAAATAATGAAGTCAATTACTAGATTTAGGGGCATGACTTATGAAAAATAAAAAGATTATGTTTTGGGCTATAATGCTGCTCGTTATTGTCGCACTTGTTTTTATAAAAATAAAACCGACAAAACTGGGCCTCGATCTTGTCGGCGGTTCCAGACTCATACTTGAAGCACAGACCACTGAAACAATAGCAAAAATTACACCTGAGATGATGGACAGTTTGCAGTATGCAATAGAAAATCGTGTAAACGCTCTTGGTGTTTCAGAAACAACTGTTCAACAAATAGGTGAAAAACGTTTGATGATAGAAATTCCGAGTATCAAAGACCCTGCTAAAGCCAAAGAATTTCTCGGCGAAACAGCTGAACTCGAATTCAAAAAAGAAGCACAGGGCTTTAACGGTACAACTAACTGGATTTCAACGGGCTTAAGCGGTAAAGATGTTGCCAAAGCAATGGTTTCAACAAGCAATAACGGTCAATGGGTTGTATCACTTGAATTTAAACCCGAAGGTGCTAAGAAATTCGGAAAACTAACCCAGGAGCTCGTTGGCAAGCCTATGGCAATATTTTTCAACGGAGAAATGCAATCTGCTCCTGTTATTCAAGAGCCGATTCTTGGCGGACATGCTCAAATTTCAGGCGGGGACAGCGGTTTTGCTTATGAAGAAGCAAAGAAAATGGTTGACTTAATTAACGCCGGTGCACTTCCCGTTCCTGCTAAAATTATTGAAGAAAGTCTTGTTGGGCCTACTTTAGGTGCGGACAGTATTGCAAAAAGTAAGACAGCAGGTGTTATCGGTATCAGTCTTGTTATGATATTTATGCTTTTATACTACAGATTACCCGGATTGATTGCTGATATGGCACTTATTATTTACAGCCTTATTGTGTTTGCGATTTTCAAAATAGTACCTGTAACATTGACTCTTGCAGGTATTGCCGGTTTTATCCTGAGTATTGGTATGGCAGTCGATGCAAACATCCTGATTTTTGAAAGAACTAAAGAGGAATTGAGATCGGGAAGAACTCTATTTACTGCAATTAACGCCGGTTTTGACCGTGCCTTTACCAGTATTTTTGATTCAAACATGACGACTATTATCACATGTGTAATCTTGTATTTCTTAGGTACAAGCATTATCAAAGGTTTTGCGCTGACTCTGGTTATAGGTGTTTTAGTCAGTATGTTTACGGCAATTACTGTTACAAAAAACTTTATGCACCTGATGTTCGGCGCAGGTCAACTCAAACATCCGGGCTGGTTTGGTCTTAAACAGAGTGACATCGGAAAAGCTTACGAAGTTCAGGAAACAAAAAGAGAAAAAGCCAAATTCGGTGTATTAGACTAATCAGACTACTTAAAAATTTATTAAGGAGAATATAAACAATGAATGAAACAATCCTGCATGATAAAAAAATAATAGACGTTGTAAAATACAGATGGGTATGGTTTAGCCTTTCATTTTTACTGGTTGTGCCAGGTCTTATTGCTATGGGCTATTCAATGTTGAAATATCCGACGCATTTTCCTGTAAAAGTCGGTATTGATTTCACAGGCGGTACAATTACCCAGTATACGGTTTCGGATGACGTCAGCAATAATGAAATCGGAAAAATAAGGACAAATCTGGAAAAAGCAGGTATCGAAAGTCCTGTTATTCAGGTTTTAAAATCTAATAATGCCATAACAAAAAATACGGACAAAAAAAATAACATAGGCAGTATTATTTCAATAAAGACTGCTTTCCAAAGTAACGATAAACTATCTGAACAAAAAATAGCAACTGTTATAAAAAAAGACTATCCAAATGCTGAACTGGTTCAGGTAAGTTCAATCGGGCCGACGCTTGGCAGTGAATTATTCAAGAATTCAATGTTTGCAGTTATCCTAGCTTTCGTCGGTATTGTTGCTTATCTTACAATACGTTTTCAGCTTGATTATGCGGTTATTGCGATTATATCCCTTGCACATGACGCTTTGTTTGTTCTCGGTGTATTTTCTATTTTAGGTATATTATTCGATGTTCATATTGATGCACTGTTTATAACAGCTGTTCTGACTGTCATTGGTTTTTCTAACCACGATACAATCGTTGTTTTTGACCGTATCAGAGAAAACTGCAGATTTCTCGC
This sequence comes from Candidatus Gastranaerophilales bacterium, assembly GCA_944322755.1. GTDB lineage: Bacteria > Cyanobacteriota > Vampirovibrionia > Gastranaerophilales > Gastranaerophilaceae > CALUPY01. The sequence goes on from CALUPY010000006.1 coordinate 61,792, forward strand.
GAAAAAGGCAAGTTTCCCTGAAATAGTAAACGCCAGTGTTAACCAGACTTTAGCTAGAAGTATAAATACTTCCTTAACCACATTAATTACTCTTGCCGCTTTATACCTCTTCGGCGGTGAAACAACAAAAGAATTCGTATTTGCGATGATAGTCGGTATTGCTATCGGTACATATTCTAGTATTTTCTTTGCAAGTACACTGCTCGACTGGTGGAGAGAAAGACAGGACTCAAAAGGCGGCAAGTCGTCGGGTGCTGCAAAAGCTAAAGAAGGAGCTATTGCTTAGAGCATGTCTTGCGAAAAAAAACTCAAAAAATCAGATATGTCTCTGGCTCAGTTTGTGTCAGAAACCAGAGAAAAAATTGGTCTTTCACAGACAGGTCTGGCTAAAAAAAGCAGCCTTCCTCTAAAGACTATTGAGGAAATAGAAAGCGGAGAAGAACTGTTTTTGGCTTCGACTATAAGACAAAAGCTTGCGAGAGGTTTGAAGCTTAACCCTTCTGATATCAAAGTTCACGAAAAACATCCGGACTTGTCATTGCTGCCAGAAACCGAGCAGATTTCAATAATAAAAGAACGAATACTCTATCACGATGTAGAAGATTTGAGATGTCCGGTTTGTGATTCTAAATTAATAACCAGAATTGCTAAAATGTATGATCTTGAGGACAATCTTATACTCGTTCCCAAGGCCAGATGCGAAAAGTGTCCGTTCCAGATAAAAGGTTAATATTTGTATAAAACGGCATTATATAGTAATATTGATGTATGTTAAACGTACTTGCTGTATTTTTTGGCGGCGGCCTGGGGTCGCTATTAAGATATCTGGTTAATACTCTTTTCACCAGATACAATATATTAAAATTTCCATATGCGACACTGTTTGTTAATATAACAGGAAGTTTTATACTCGGGGCATTGTTCGCAATTTTTATTCAAAAGACGGACATTCATCCGGCTCTGAGGTTAGCTTTGTCCGTCGGGTTTTGCGGTGGATTAACAACTTTTTCAACATTTTCTGTTGAGACATTTGAAATTCTAAAAAACGGACAAATTCTAAGTGCATGTTTATATATAATAATCAGCGTTGCCGCCTGCATTGTTGCGGCTGGTGCAGGATATTATTCGGGAGGCAGTATTGGAAAGTATGTATAAAACGAAAATTATATTTTTCGGAATGCCTGATATGGCATTAGTTTGTCTGAGCAAACTTGTGCAAGAAGAACTTAATGTTATAGGTGTAGTTCCGCCCCATCATTCTGACCCGACATACAATCTTATGTGCCAATACACAAACAGCTGCGGGCTGAATATCATTAATTACGAAAAATCTTTAGATGAGCCTGACTTTTTAAATAAAATTAAGATTCTTAATCCGGATGTCGGTATTGTATGTTCATACAATAGAAAATTTCCGCCTGCTTTATTAAAAACAGTGAAAGGCGGAATTATTAACTGTCATCCTTCTCTGCTTCCTGATTACAGAGGAGGAAATCCGTATTCAAACGTAATTTTAAACGGAGAAAAAGAAACAGGTATAACCCTTCACTATATGGATGAAAATTTTGATACAGGAAATATTATATGGCAGAGAAAAGTAGCTATATCTCCTAAAGAGACAATGGGTACTTTGTTTAATAAACAGAATTACATAGCGGCTGACATGATAGCGGAATTTTTCAAAAAATATGAAACTAATCCAAATCCTGTTTCCACTCCACAGCCGCAAGGTGATTTTAAAAAAGCACCTGTTATTGACAGCAAAAATTATAAAAACTATATTAACTGGGAAAACAGCGCGGAAGAGATAGAAAGATTTGTCAGAGCTTTGAATCCATTTATCTCTGCAATGACGACTTTCAGAGGCATTTTTGTAAAAGTCTATTCTTCTGATGTTGTCCACAAAAAAGCAAAATATCCGCCGGGTTCTGTGTGTTATGCAAAAGATATACTCGGTATAGCAACCGGGGATGGGATTCTGGAAATCAAGGTACTGCAGTTCGGTTCATATATGATTACAGATGCAAAAGAATTTATAAACACATTTAAGCCGCAGCCGGGAGAAATTTTAAGATAATGAATAAACTTAATTTTACAACAGCAGGTCAGCCTATTTGCACAGAAGGTGCAGGTTATGAAAGAGCTTTTGAAATATTGGAAGAACTGAAGCTTGACGGAATGGAACTGGAATTTGTGCACGGTGTCAGGATGTCTCCGCCAAACCAAAAGCTCGTAAAAGAACTTTCTAAAACAAAAGATATGGTTTTGACAGCTCATGGGCCTTATTACATAAACCTAAATTCAAAAGAGGAAGACAAAATAGAGGCAAGCAAAAAACGTATAATTGATACTGCAAAAATGGCAGAATCTCTTGGTGCATACAGTATTACGTATCATGCGGCATTTTATATGGGAATGGATAAAGAAGAAGTATATAAAAAAATTGAAAAATCGATGGCAGAAATCACTGAAACATTGCAAAAAGAAGATATAAAAATATGGGTAAGACCGGAGACAACCGGTAAAGCTACCCAATGGGGCGATGTTGATGAGATAGTCAAACTTTCAAAAACTTTTGAACAGGTGCTTCCGTGCGTGGATTTTTCCCATCTTCATGCCAGAACAAATGGAGAATACAATACTTATGACGAATTTGCAAAAGTATTTGAAAGAATCGGCAATGAAATAGGACAATACGCACTGGAAAATTTCCATGCGCATATAGCCGGCATAGAATATGGAGAAAAGGGTGAAAAAAAACATCTGCTTCTTGAAGAAAGTGATATGAACTATAAAGATTTGATGAAAGCATTTAAGGCTTTTAATGTAAAAGGGGTGGTTGTTTGCGAAAGCCCTATTATGGAGAAAGATGCGGTACTTTTGAAAACATATTATGAAAGCTTATGATGCCCATTTTCCCCAGTATTCAGAGTCGTCCGAACATTTTTGCATTTCAAATTTCATGAAATCTTTAGGGCGGCAAGGTCGTTTCATCAGCTTCATACCTGCTTCTTTCGGCGTTTTGTCAGCTTTGTACTGGTTGCACTCTTTACAGCAGGTGACTATATTTTCCCATATATCAGGCCCGAGACGGGATTTTGGATATACATGGTCAAGTGTCAGTTCTTTTGCGCTGAACTTTCTGCCGCAATACTGACAGGTATAATCATCTCGTGCAAAAATATTTTCCTTACTAAAAGGCAGTTCCAAATGTGGAACTGCGACTGCATAGTTTAGCTTTATAACTCTGGGTATAAGAGTGTTGTCTATATTAATCATGTCTTCAATATTACGTATACTCTCATCCCATCTGGCTTTCCCCTTCATTAATAAAACAAGTGCCCGTTTCCAGCTGCAAATCCGTAACGGTTTGTTTTCAGAACTCAACAAAAGCACTTTGCTCATAATTTGAATTTTCCTTTATTACATTTGTAGTATAACATATTTTTATAAAAATATTAACCCCTAAAATCCTTTGTATTAAACTTTCTTTACGTATTTTTAACAGATTTATGATAAAATAACGCTGATGAAAAGAGTGTTGAAAATTACGGGTTATTTTATATTAATTATTGGTGCATTATCTATGATTGCGCCGTTTTTGTGGATGGTTAGTGTATCTTTCATGACACAAGGACAAATATTTGCACAGCAGCCTGAACTTATTCCTCATCCGTTTATACTTTCAAATTATTCTAATATATTTCATAAAATACCGTTTACAATTTATTTTTTAAACAGCTCAGTAGTTTCAATCCTAACAACGATTTTTCAGGTTTTATTTTCAGCAATGGCTGGATATGCCTTTGCAAGAGCAAAATTTAGGTATAAAAACGCCTTATTTTTCTTATTTCTTGTCACTATGATGGTACCGCCTCAGGTTAATATCATACCTTTATTCTTTCTTATGAGAACTTTTAACTGGATAGACACTTATCAGGCTCTTATTTTGCCAGGATTGTTTGGAGGATTCGGTGTATTTCTTATGCGTCAGTGGTTTTTGGGTATGAATTCGGAAATTGAAGATTCAGCCAAAATTGACGGATGCAATTTTGTTCAGACTTTTTTTAGAATAGCATTGCCGTCGTCACTGCCTGCGTTAGTGACACTTTCTATATTCACACTAATTACAACATGGAATAGTTTTATGTGGCCGTTAATTGTAACAAACTCAGCTTCTATAACGACTTTGCCAGTTGCTCTGGCTCAATTTAAAGGCAGTTTTAGAGAAATTATACAGTGGGGTGATTTAATGGCATGTTCAGTAGTCCTCTCTGTGCCTGTGATAACAATATTTATTCTGGGAAAAAAATATTTTATAAAAGACATTCTTGCCGGAGGATTGAAAGAATAGTATAAGCATACTCTATTTATGAAGATTCTCCAATGCAAATTTTATACATTGAACAATAAATTCATTACGACTTATATTTACGTCACCGGAGAGTTCATCCAGTGTCTTTAATATTTCGACGTCTAATCTTATACTTATAACAGCTTTTTCTTGCTTAATTGGTCTGAAGTTCGTCATATTTTATCATATCTCTTTTATGTAATTGTATTTGATATGAAGCGCCAAATATATATTCAAAATATGAATACAAATAGTATTGCTTTTTTAAAGACTATGCGTTAATATGCTTATATAATTAAAATAGAAAGGTTTTTATGTGTGATTTTACTTGTTTTTTAAAGGCATTTGCCTTTAGATTTTGTGACTAAAATTAAAATAACTAAACTTTACTTTTTAAAATGAGCAATAATGAATTAATTAGAATAATTGCCCAACTGGGGAATATAAAAAATTGAAAAGGCGAATTACAATTTAAAGTCCAGGGCTGATGAATAAGAGCCCCCATTTTTTTCCTTTTAATTTATAGATATTGCTATCCTAATAATAAAATAGTATGAAAGAAATTTGTATGAAAAAAAAACAAAACAAAATTCTTATTGTTGATGACAATAGTTCTATTGCAGTCCTTGTAAAACAAATTTTCAAAGACGAGAATTATAAGATAGATTCATATACAAATCCAGTAGATGCACTTATTTCTACAGAACAAGAAAAGTATGATTTATTACTGCTCGATATTGTTATGCCGGAAATGGATGGTTTTAAGTTTGCAAAACAGTTTACAGTACATCATCCGGAAACTCCTATAATTTTTATAAGCGGCTATGGTAACAAGGAAAAAAATCAGGTAAAAAGCTATGATATGGGTTCATACGGTTATATTGAAAAACCTATTAATATAAAAACCATCAAGGCTAAAATCAAAAGTATTATAAAAATAAAACTCCTAAAAGATGAGCTGATTAGTGAAAAAGAAAAGCTGGATAATATTTTTAAGTTTTCTGACGATGAAATAATTCTTACAGATGAAAATTTTAATACCGTTTCGAGAAACAACCGTTTTTTTCCGATTGATATGAAAAATTTTTTTGATACATTAAACTATCTTGGTTTAAAAAATGAATGTTCTTTAATTTCAAATTTCAAAATTTCCGATGATTCACATATATTGCTAAATATAAATATACCCGGACGGTATACAAACGCAAATATCTCTAAAATATATGATACTGAAGGTGATAGAATTGGTTTTTTGATAATAATCAGGGATGTTACAGAAACAGTAAAAATTGAACGTCAAAAAAAACAGTTTATAGCTACACTTACACATGATTTGAAAACTCCGGTCAGAGCAGAAGAAAGAGCACTGCAAATGCTTATCAACGGAGATTTTGGAGAAATAAAAAAAGAACAAAAAGAAATCTTAAAAGAACTTCTTGCCTCCTCAAAATTTATGGGCAGAATGACGGACAATCTTCTTACAAAATATAAAATAGAAAATGAAAGCTTTAAAATAAGAAAAGAATATAATTCATTAAAAAAAACTATTGAAAAATGTGTTGACAGCATAAAATATATTTTAGAATCTAAAAGGCAGGTATTAATAGTAAATTACAAAACCGAACATGAATATTTTTTTTATGATGATATTGAGTTCAGCAGAGTTCTTATAAATCTGATATCTAATGCATCGGAATATTCCCAAATAAAAAAAAGGATTACTCTGACTGTTTCGGAAAAAGATAATCAAGTCAGTATAGCTATTAAAGACAATGGGTTTGGTATACCTGATGATGAAATAGAATATATCTTCGATGAATTTCATTCATCAGCAAAAAGATTTAAAAAAGTCGGTTCCGGACTCGGATTGTTTATTACAAAAAAAATAATAGAGGCACACAACGGCTCTATTTCTGTAAAATCTACTTATGGAAAAGGCAGTGAATTTACAGTTTTAATTCCTCAGGAAAACTTATCTGAGGTATAGTATATTTTGCTATATCATAGATGTAATTTTTTATTATATTTTTATGTTTTTGCGTCTTAAAAAAAACAGATGTTTGGTTCTTTGGTATAGGAAAACGGACATCTGTAACATTAATTTTTTTCTCACTCATAACTTTTTATTTAACCGTTTGATTACATTAACAATATCTGATTAAATGTTGTAAAATACCTTGCTCTTTTGGGAGATTTTAAGGATACTTAATATATGGATTTGAATTAGATTTTTTAAATGAAAAAGAATAGTATGCAAGATTGGAAAAAAATATTAAAATTTACAGTAATAACAGCTGCATTTGCAATTTTAGTTTTAATTGCTTTTTACAAAGTGTTTAATATGTCAGTAATCTCGGACAAAGACCTGACAACCTATCGTCAAGGCCTTGAATATCTCGAAAAACATGACTATGAAAATGCTTATTTTAATTTCAGTAATGTGTCAAAAACTTCTGCGTTATATGAAATTGCACTATATAGACAGGCTTTGTGCGCAGATGAGTTAAAAGATACTGATACAGCAATAAAAAAATATCACTTTTTTATTGAACGTTTTCCTGACTCCTTGTTTATTGAAAAGGTTTATTACGCACTGGCACAGAATTATTTTCGACAGGAGGAATATAAAAAAGCTGAAAAAACTTTTAATGCAATTCTAAAGAACTATCCTGAAAGTGATTACAAAACTGCTTCTAATTATTACCTGGGACTAATCAGTAAAGAAAAAAATCCAATGAGAGCAAAAATGTATTTTCTTGCTTATTTAAAAGATGCTCCTGATGGAAGATTTGCGCTAAACTGTCTGCAAGAACTGCTATCACTTAAAATACCTGCCGAGAATTCAAGCGAAGGAAATCTTTTGGATAATTTGACTCTCCAAAAAGATGATACAGAAACTCACAAACAGAGTACGGAAGAAATTAAGTTTACTATTTATGAAAATAAATTAATAGGCAGAGCTTTTTTTATGAACGGTATGTATAATGATGCTCTGAATTTTCTCAATATGGCAGATATGAAAACAAACTGGCATTATTTATATATCATTTATAAAAACTTAAAACAAAATGACAAAGCAAACGAAATATTTGTTAACGGATTTATGAATTTCTCAACAAATATAGAAGATAAAGAACTATACAAAACTCTTGATTTATTTGCTGCGTCATATCCGGAAGGCGAAAAGCACGGCTGGTACAAGGAATTGGAGCTTGCTAAAGAAAATAAAGCAAAAGGCTGTGATTATATTCTATATAAACTTACACAATTTGAGGAGAATTCTATAAAAAATATATTTTATAAAGAAATATTTACTGACTTCCCGAATAGTAAATTTGCACCTGAATCTGTAGCAAATCTATTCTGGGAAGAGTATAAAAAAGGCAACTATAATGAAGCTTTAAAAATAGGACGAGTTCATATTAATAATTACGGTGACTCTCTATCAGCACCAAAAGTAACTTATTGGATGGGCAAAATCTATGAAAAACTAAACAACCGAAATCTTGCAAAAACTTACTATCAACGTGTGCGTGCAAAATATCCTGACACATATTATGCATTTCGTGCTCATAAAAGACTTGGTTTATACAAAACTCACGGCTGGACTACAAAACCATACAGACGATTGCCTGAAGAAGAGATAGAGATTAGGTTCCCTCTTGAGTATACAGAATTAACAAATGAAAAATCAACATTGATTGACACCATTCTAAAAACTCAAGACTATGAACTCCTGAACGGAATCGAAGATGATAATAAAGTTTTACAAAGCTGGCTGAATTATAAAAGAGGAAAATTCGCAACTTCAGGTACACTTGCCAGAGATGCTATAGAAGAAATGACTGACAAACCTTCGTTTTCTGATAGTATTTATAAACTTGCTTATCAAATGCATTATCAGGATTTGATTAACAAATACGGACAGCAGTACAATATTGACTCTTATCTTATAGCCGCATTGATAAGAGAAGAGAGTTATTTTAATGCAAAAGCGGGAAGCGGAGCTGGAGCAAAGGGTCTTATGCAGCTAATGCCCTCTACAGCAAATTACATTGCTCGCAAAGCCGGTATAAGATACAATTATCTGCTAGAGCCGGAGGATAACATAAAACTCGGATGTGCTTATATTGATTATCTTAAAAACTCCCATAAACATAATGATTTATTCGCTATTGCTTCATACAACGGAGGCCCCAATGCGGTCTCAAGCTGGAAAGAAAATTTAGATTATGAGAACTTTGACGAATTTGTGGAAAATATTCCATATCCTGAAACACGCGATTATGTAAAAAAGGTGTACAGAACATACTGGATTTATACAAATATTTATTAGAAATTATTCTTCCAATTTAATATAAGGCGTGTCTTCCCAGCTTAAGTCTATATATTTGACTTTTTTATTTAAAGTTTTTACTTCAGGCAGAATGGATGTAATTCTTGTTATTCTTTGTATAGTCGTACTATTCAATTCACCTATTCTTACTTTTACTGATTGAAGCTGTGCATATATGTCTTTGGGATTTCTGAAATCAAGATATTTTACTTTTTCATGGCTGTATAATTCCAGTGCCCTTGATAAATTTTCTATTCTTTTTATCTTTGCAACATCCCATGATTTGTAATCATCACCTTTTGTTCCGTATGAAAGTACAAGAATGGTTTTATATGCCGGGTCTAATGGCATATATTCGCGCCCGATGAGTTTTCCTCCCTCTGCAAAAAAAGCAATCGGCGCAATATTTTCTGCAGGAGAAATTGAAATAACAGGAGTTCTTTCTATAATAATAATATCCAGCCTTGCAGGGAACCAAAATCTTCTGATATAAACTTCTTTAATCGGATCAAGCGTTTCCAATTCTTTTTCCAGTTTTTTTGTATTAAACAGATAAATAGGTCGTTGTGGAACCGGCGTGCGTTGGAGCACGGACATTATCCTATATGTCGGTGTTATTCTGTTTCCGACTATTTCAAGAGCTCTGTTATGCGGATTATTAAAAGCGCCTTTATCCAAATACCACTGAGGCAATTTATATACTTTATAACCCGCAAATATGAGAAGCAAAACAATAACAAGCCGTATAAACATACGAACACGTCTCAATGTTATCTGACTGCGGCGTACGTGTCGCTGCATTTGGTTTATTTTGACTCTTCTGTCAATATTTATATTGTTATCATATTTTTTTAGTCGCTTCTTCATATTTTATTTATTCAAACCGGCACCGTTTAGAATAATTTGTACAAGATTGTCATAATTAATACCCATAGCTTTAGACTGGGCAGGAAGGTCACTTAAATCCGTCATTCCGGGACTTGTATTTATTTCCAAAACATACGGCACGTTATCACTTACCAGAAAATCTACTCTGCTTACGCCTCTGCAGCCGCAAGCTTTGAAAGCTTTAACTGCAATATTTTTAACTTTTTCTGTCATCTCAGCTGAAAGCTGTGCAGGGAGTATGAACTCTGTCATACCTGCAGTATATTTTGCTTCATAATCATACCACTCCGTCTTGGTTCTAAACTCAAGAATCTCTGTTGCAAAAAGCTCATTCCTGTTTTCTAAAACACCTACAGTCAGGCTCTTGCCATCAAGATATTCTTCAACAAGTACATCCTGATTGTACTCAAGAGACTTCTTAAAGCATTCTTCCATTTCTTTTTCATCCGACACCTTAAACATACCCAGACTTGACCCCTCTGAGACCGGTTTTAGCATAAGAGGAAATTTCAAATCTTTTATCTTTTCTGCATAGTCCTCCTCTTTTCTTACCAGTACAGACTTAATCAAAGGAATGTCAAAATTTCTCAATACATTTTTTGTATAATCTTTATTCATACATACAGAACTTGCCGTGACTCCGCATCCTGTATACGGAATTTCAAGAATTTCAAGCAATCCCTGCATACAGCCGTCTTCGCCAAATCGACCATGCATTGCATTGTAAACAACTTCTATCTTTTTTTCTAATAATACCTGGGCAATGTTTTTGTTAATATCAATTAACTCTGCATTTTTGTATCCTAATCTTTTTAAAGCGTCTAAAACATTTTTTCCGGAACGCAAGGAGATTTCTCTTTCACTTGACGGTCCGCCGCATATTACTGCTATTTTCGAATTTTCATTTATTAATTTCTTTATTTTTTTAACATCGTATTCCATAGTTCTTCTTCTTCTCTGTCTTTGATTCCTATAAATTTAACTTCCGGCTCCAATTCAATTGTATATTTCTCTTTAACCATATTATACATTTTATTCATAATATGTGAAATATCTTTAGAAACGGCATTTCCGTTGTTGATAATAAAATTCGCATGTCCACTCCATACTTTCGCTCCGCCGTACGAAATCGTTTTTGCTCCGGCAAGCTCAAGCAGCCGTCCGGCAGAATCATTTGGAGGATTCTTAAACGTACTGCCAGCATTGGGAAGAGTTAAATTTGGCTGTTTATTTTTTCGAAATTCTGTATTTCTCTTCATCAGATCAAGTATTTTTTCTTTGTCATCCGGTATTAATTCAAATTTAGCACTCAACAGAATATATTTTTTTCTATCCAAAACAGAACTTCTGTATTTGAAATCAAGCGTCTCTTTGTCTAATTCCAGAACGGATTTTGTATCCATATCAAAGACTCTTGCACTAATGCAGGTATCAGAAACAGCCTGACTATGCGCAGATGCGTTCATATGAACAATACCGCCCACAGTTCCTGGAAATCCTATCATAAATTCAAATCCGCTTAAACCGTATTTTTGTACTTCTTGCGAGAGAAAAGGTGCTTTTACTCCGCAATTTGCCGTGATAACAGAACCTTCTATTTTAAAATCTTTTAACTCCGTAGTTAAAATAACATCGTCGTCTACTCCTGCTGATGATATTAAAACATTCGAACATCCTCCGAGGACAATAGGCCTGTCTAAAACTTCCAACAAATAAACCAGTTCTTCTTCTGTTTTCGGAAACCAGACTTTTTTTGCACATCCGCCGATTTTAAAAGTTGTGTGTCTTTTAAGCTCATAATTATCAAAACTTTTTATATCTTTTGTTTCCATTACACACCGGCTTTTCTTGCTGCTTCTATTGCTTTTCCAATTTTTGTAATATCTCCTGCGCCGAGAGTAATAACAAAATCACCTTTTTCCAATTCAGGTGCAATTTTTTTTGCCGCTTCATCTATTGTTCCCGGGATATATTTTGCATTGATGCTGTTTAATGCCTGCACAAATTTTTCAGAATTTATACCGTCTATAGGGTCTTCTGAAGCAGCATATACGTCAACTACATACAGTTTATCAACTGAATCAAAGCTTTTTAAGAAATTGTTCCATAGACCTTTCAGCCGTGAATATCTGTGCGGCTGAAATATTGCAACAAGCTTTCCGTCTGCTGCATTTTTTGCGCTTTCAAGAGTAGTTTTTATTTCAGACGGATGATGTGCATAATCATCAATAATTTTTATACCGTTAAATTCAGCAACCAGCTGAAAACGCCTTCCCATGCCGGAAAAATGTTCAAAATGCGGCTGGATTATAGAAAAATCAATTCCGCTTTCCAATAGTGCCGCACAAACAGCAACAGTGTTATAAACATTGTGTCTTCCAGGAATTGTCAATTTTAGCTTTCCGAGAATCTCTCCGTTTTTCTTCAAAGAAAATTGGGAACCGAATTCGTGGTATTCAATGTCCACTGCCATGTAGTCAGCATTTGTTAAACCGAAAGTTATAAATCTATATTCCGGATTCTGTTCCATTAGTTTTTTTATTCCGTTGCAGTCATTGTTTACAATAACTTTTCCGCTCTTTTCAATGTGTGACAAATGAGTTTTAAATGTATCCAGCAGTTCCTGAAAACCGTCTTTGTAAAAATCAACATGATCGATTTCAAGATTATTTATAACACTGATATAAGGAGAATATTTAACAATTGTCCCGTCTGATTCATCAAGCTCAGCCACAAAAAAATCTCCGTCGGAAGCCTTTGCATTAGTATTCAGGTCGGGAATTATACCGCCCACGCAGTATGAAGGACGCAATCCTGCTTTTTCAAGCACATATGTACACAATCCGCTTGTTGTAGTTTTTCCGTGTGTTCCTGAAAAACCGAGAAATTTTTGTTTTTTATCTCTGCCCAAACCTTCTGAAATCATTTTTAAAATGTCAGAACGATGATATATTTTAAGTCCAAGTTCTTTTGCTCTGATTTTTTCAGGATTTGTTTCTCTTATTGCTGTAGACGCAACAACTATCATATCAGGTTGAATATTTTCCGCACTGTGTCCTATTGTAATTTTTGCACCTAGTTTTTCAAGTTGTTTTATGTATTTACTGTCTTTTATATCAGAACCGCTGACCGAACAGCCTAGTTCTAGCAAATATTTAGCCAATCCGCTCATACCGATTCCACCGATGGCAATAAAGTGAAATTTTTTATTTTCCATATCCATAATTAACTCTTCATTCCATTTACTTTTTACTTTTATTTTATTACAAAAACGCTTTTTTATACGGATAAATTTAGAGTTGAGAATTGTAACAGTGTTTGTTTTTTTAGAATAAAAACTATTTAAACTGGGAATATAAGACATGTACTATTTTTCTGTGAGATTATTGCTATGTCATTAAGTGCAGTAATGCCTATATATATTGCCCAAACAGGGATTGCCAGAGCGCAGGAAGCCCAACAGGAGGCGGTTTATGAAATCGCCAGCGGATTACTTGCGAACGTAAATCCTGCTGATGAGTACATCTCGCAAAAACTGGAAACAGAAATTCGTGCTGCAAATCAAGCAATGGAAAATGCCCAAACAGGCATTAACGTAACGGCAGTAGCCGACGCAACACTGAATAATGTTTCCCAGTCACTGGGCAGAATTCGCGAGCTGGCTGTTCAGGCAGCAAACGGCGTATATTCTGACAGCCAGCGTAACGCTATTCAAATGGAAATCAATCACAATGTAGAACAAATAAGACAAACTCTCGGTAATGCAACATTTAACGGTAAAAATGTTTTAAATGTAGTTTCAACAGGCGAAAATCCGGCAGTTGATATTCGTTTTCAGGTTGGCACCGGTTCGGGGTCTGACTCAATGGTCTCTTATGACCCAAACATCGCGCTTGATGAAGTGAACTTTGATGTAACAACACCTGATGGTGCACGTGCTGCACTGGATTCTATAGATAATCTTATCGGAGATATAAACTCCAAACGGGGAGAACTCGGAGCAACGAATGCAAAACTGCAAAGCTCAATTGAACAGCAGATGACAAACATGATGAACTCGACAGCATCGAAGAGTTCCATGTCAGACGCGGATTACCTTAGTGCATTCCTAAAATTTAAACAGGCAGGAATTACCCAGGAAAGCCTGATTCAGGTAATAAAGTCGTCAATGCAGTCACAGGAATATCTGCTTAACTTGATTTAACAATGGTTTTGTCCTTGTAAAGAGAGTTGGCATCCTCATTACGATTGCAGTTCGACTAGCACTAAAAGTCCAAATTAATTAGATTAATTCGGACTTTTCATTTTGTTTGCATCTGTTTTTCATCAAGTATAATTGGTTTAGAAAAGAAAAACAGTATTTCTTAGTTAAGTATAAATTCAGTATATATCTCTATACTTTCCCTGCCAGGAATTTCGTCTTATAAGCTCTCTGTCAATTTTGTTTAAAACTTCAAATTTTTTATTTAGCCATAACGGAGCTATTTTTAGTGCTTGTAATCCATTACCTGCAAGACGGTGTATGGTTGTTTCAGCAGGCAGAACTTCCAAAAAATCACATACAAGTGAAACATACTCATCTTCTTCGAGCAGTTTTATTTTTTGTTCTTCATACATTTGGGCAAGTTTTGTATTTTTCATCACACAAAGGTCATGAATCTTTACTCCGTCAACCCGCATATCGGCAAGTGTTTTTGCTGTTTCAATCATATCATCTCTTGATTCACCGGGCAGCCCCAAAATCACATGTACGCAGACTTTTATACCTTTATCCATGGTCTCTTCACAAGCATTTTGAAAAGTTTTAAAATCATGCCCGCGATTAATATATTGCAGAGTTCGGTCATGCTTGGATTGGAGTCCATATTCTACCCAAGTTTCATAGTCTTTTGTGTATGAGGCTATGAGGTCTAATTTATCTTTATCTACGCAGTCCGGACGTGTTCCAATTGAAATACCAACAATATCAGGATGATTAAGAGCACTGCCGTAGATTTTTTCCAATTCTTTCACCGGCTTATAGGTATTTGTATATGCCTGAAAATAAGACATAAACTTTTTAGCTCTAAACTTTCCCGCGAGATTTTGTATGCCTGTTTGTATTTGTTCTTCTATTGATAAAGAATTTGAATGTGCACGAGAAAAACTACCGCCGTCGTCACAGAAAATACACCCGCCTCTCGAAATAGTTCCATCCCGGTTAGGACAGCTAAAACCAGCGTCAAGAGTGATTTTATAAACCTTTTGACCGAATTTCTCTTTTAAATAAGCACTAAACTGGTTATATCTTTTATCTGTACCGTAAAATTCACGCATTTTACTGTGCGTAGTTGTCGTCTTCTTCGTTGACAACCGGATACAGATAGTGTTCACCGCATTTGGGACAAATAACTTCCTGTTGTTTGCCATCTTCAAGAATTGCTACTTCAAAAAGTTCTCTGCAGCTTGATTGTACACATCTTATTGCCCATGTCGGTCTTACTATTCTTGCCATTTATTTACTCCATTCATTTTTTCTTAGATTTTATCATGATTTAAACGGTTAGTCTATTTTCTATTTATGTTTTAGAATGACACATATCGGATTGTACGTAAGTTTGACTTTGTTGTTTTCACTGAATTTCAATGAGTAAAATTTTTCAAAATCTTTTAATTTTTTGACCGTCCAGTTTATCGTCTGGATACCGTTTGTACCTGAGTCTTTAATATGTTTTAGTACATCCATCGGCGTATCAAACAGCAAAATTTCTGTTTTTTCTTCCAAATATTCTATGCTGAAATAACTCTCACACAATTGTGTTAAAGTCTCAGTTTTTAAATAGTTTAGCGCAAGACCTGTCGTATCTTTTATTTCTTTATAGTTTTGTTCACCAAAAGTCGTAAAAGCAAGAATACCCTCAGGTTTTAAAATATCCCGAAACTTTTTCAGTAATGAATCAATATCCGTAACCCACTGCATAGATGCATTAGAAACTATTAAGTCATACTGTTTCTGTATTTCAACTGCTTCAATATCACCCGGTATAAACTCACTTTCAGGTATTATGTTTTTGACAAAATTTTCAGATTTTTCCACAATATCATTTGCAAAATAATTTGAAAAATTAATTTTATCAGCAAGACATGCTGTCAAAAAACCAGTACCTGAACCAAATTCAAATATTTCAGTAAAATTTGTTCCGGCGTATTTACAGATTTTTTCTGTAAGCTCTTGCGCCATAGCTTTTTGAACTATTGCACTTTCGTCATATGTCTCTATGCTTTTTTCAAATCTTGATTTTACAAGTTCTTTATTAATCATAGTTCTATCAAATCTTCAAGAAATTCATAATTATAGAACGGGAAATGCCCGCCTTGTATCAATTTTACGTTTTGATGATTTTGTAACTCCAGCCAGTATTTTTTTTGATTTCTTGCAGGTATAATTCTATCTTCCTCCGCAATTAATACTTTGTCATAATTACAGTATACTTCATTTTTAAAATATTCTTTAAGCTGTGCAAGTTCATACATAGAATCATCAATATCCCTTAAAGGAAGATTTTTGTTGAAAATTCTAAAGTGCTCCTGATTGTTAAACAGCCTTTCTCTAAATTTTACTGCAGTTTCAAGCGTCATGCTGCCGAGTGTCAGGTTGAATATTTTCTCAGGAATGCCGTAGTTGTTGTCTATAGGCTTTAATGTTCCGTTTATTGCTGTTTTGGAAGCCGGTTTTACGGGAAGTTTTTTATCCAGCATTGCTGCTGTAAATACACCGTACGAATATGACAACAAATGTACTGTTTCATATCTTGAAAAATCAAAATCTAATGAAAGTTCGCTGTAATTGAACAACAGCAGCAAATCGGACTTTGTTTTCAGCGGCTTAAATGGCTTTTCATCCATTCCCCAGCCGCAAAAAAACAAAATTAGTGTATTACGGTTATTGTTTAAAAAATACTGTTTCATATTACTTTGTTGCAGCTTTTATTCTGCGTACAGAACGCTCTTTGCCGAGTATCTGGAGTATTGCCACCATATCTGCACCGTGCGTTCTTCCTGTTACTGCAGCTCTGATAGCCCACATAGTTTCTTTAGGTTTGATACCCTGTTCTTTAAAGTAGGCTCTCAGGTCTGCGAGCTGTTCATGCAATTTTTCTGAATCTTCAAAATCCCATTTTTCAAGCTCGTTATCTACGACGTATCTCAAAACTTTCTGACCGTCTTCACTGTCAAGGATTTTTGTCTGAACATCAGGTTCTATTTCTGCATCCTGACCGAAGAAATATTTAACGTCATTAACTAAATCAGAGAGAATAGTGATAGGTTCTCTTGTCACTTCAATCATTCTTTCATAGTTTTCTTCCGTCATTTCAGACAGGTCATACATTGAAAGGAAAGGTCTTGCGAGATCTGCAAGCTTTTTGATATCCATTTTCTTGATATATTGACCGTTCATCCAGTTCAATTTGTCATATTCAAATATGGAGTTTGAAGATGAAACATCGTGGATTCTAAAATCCTGAATAATTTCATCAAGTGTTTTTATTTCATGACCGTCAGATGGCGACCAGCCTAGAAGTGCAACAAAATTGACCAGAGCTTCTGTCAAATAGCCTTTTTCGACAAACTCTGATACGGCAGTAGCACCGTGGCGTTTTGAAAGTTTGCTTCTGTCCGGCGCAAGAATCATGCCTAGGTGGCCGAACTGCGGAATTTCAGCTCCTAAGGCTTCATAGATAAGAATTTGTTTTGCGGTATTTGAAATATGGTCTTCTCCTCTTATGATATGAGAAATTTTCATTTCCATATCATCGATTACAACTGCAAAATTGTATGTCGGTGTGCCGTTAGATTTCATAATTACAAAGTCGCCGATAAGGCTGTTGTCGAATTTTAAATCACCCTTAACCATGTCCGTAAATTTGGTTTCACCTGAGTCTGGAACATGGAATCTTATAGACGGTTTTCTGCCTTCTGCTCTATATTTTGCTTTTTGTTCTTCAGTAAGATGACGACATTTGCCGGAATAAACATGAGGTTTTTTGTTTTTTATAGATTCTTGTTTTTCAGCCTCAAGTTCTTCCTGAGTGCAGAAGCATTCGTAAGCGTATCCCGCGTCAATAAGTTTCTGGGCATATTTAGGATATATGTCAAATCTTTCTGACTGCTGGTAAGGACCGTAAGGACCGCCAACATCCGGTCCTTCATCCCAGTTTAAGCCAAGAGCTTTTAAACTGTCATATATATTTTGAATGTAAGCCTGGCTGGAACGGTCAAGGTCTGTGTCTTCAATTCTGAGGACGTACTTACCGTTATTTTTCTTGGCAAAAAGATAGTTGAACAAAGCTGTTCTGGCTGTTCCGATGTGCAAATTTCCGCTTGGTGACGGAGCTATTCTTACTCTTACTTCCTTATTATCCATTTTTTGATACTCCTGATTAATTATTTTTCTGACTTAATTTTACCTCAAACAAATTTAATACAACAATCGAAAAAACAAAGAGAAAGGCAGGTAGTATATTTACCTGCCGACTCTCTCTTATTATTAAGCTCAGATGTTTATGATTTGTACTCTTTTTCAAACCCGAACAGTGAACTTACGGATTCATTATCGTGAATCCTTGAAATAGCTTCACCAAGTATCGGAGCGACACTGAGCTGTTTTATTTTTGATGGAATATAGTTTCTTTCAAGTGGAATAGAGTTTGTTACAATAACTTCCTCAACAGGAGCTTCTTCCAGTCTTTGCAAAGCCGGACCGGAAAATACGCCGTGTGCAGCACAGACGTAAACTTTTTCTGCACCTTCCCGTTTCAAGAGTTTTGAGGCTTCGCAAATAGTTCCCGCTGTATCAATCATGTCGTCTACAAGTACACAAATTTTTCCTTTAACATCACCGATAACATGGTCGGCAATCGCTTCATTATGTTTGTCACGTCTTTTATCGACAATAGCCAACGGACAATCCAAAGTTTTTGCAAAATATCTGGTTCTTTGTACTCCGCCTGTATCGGGGCTTACTGCGACAAGTTTTGACTTGTCAATATTAAGGTTTTTGAAATATTCCGTAAGAACGGGAGTTGCATAAACATGGTCAACAAGAATGTTGAAAAATCCTTGAATCTGACCGGTGTGCAAATCCATTGCCAACACTCTGTCAGCACCTGCTGTGGTCAACAAATCTGCAACGAGTTTTGCGGTAATAGCTTCTCTGCCGGAAGTTTTTCTATCCTGTCTTGCATAGCCATAGTATGGAATTACGGCAGTTATTGACTTTGCACTTGCCCTTTTGAATGCGTCAATGATAATCAAAAGCTCCATCAGGTTTTCATTAACAGGGTTTGATAAAGGCTGTATAACAAAAACATCGTCTCCGCGGATGCTTTGCTGAACCTGAACATAGATTTCACCGTCCGCAAAGTTTTTTATTATCATCGGTCCGACGGTAGTTCCGAGATATTCGGCTATTTCATTAGCCAGTTTTGTATGCGAACGCCCAGCGAAAAGTTTGATATCGTGAGTCGGATTTATAACTTTTTCGCGCTGGGGGAAATCCATTGTCAATTCCATGTCTATTCCTTCCTTTAATATTACATGTAAATTATAGCAACAAGTATTTTATTTTGCATGGAATATTGCAAAATTATTTATTATTTTTTTCTTGTTTACATGGTAGAAAAAGCGAAAAAATAAATTTTGCTATTATGTTTCAGCTTGATTCATTAAACGACACAAAATGTTACATTGATAGTATACCGTATTAGCTTTGTATCATAAACATATATAAAAATTATATTGCAAATTGTAAATATTATATCAAATTGTATTCATGTATCCTGAAAAAAATTCTATACTGTACATGTAAAGGGATTTAGTTCCCTTCCCCATAACTTATCTACAAATAACAGAAACAGTATACAGGGCTGATTCGGGCTTGTCTTTTGCAAATGGGGCGAAAGGCAGCATCGTTTTGGTGTATGCGTATCGACTGTTCTCAGGATGAGAACGGTAAAAACAAAAAGGAATTTAATATGTCTATCTCAATAAACACAAATATGGCGTATTTGCGTGCCACAAACGCATATAATGCGGCTGGAAACAGTTTGAATACCAGTCTGCAGCGTCTTACGACCGGCTACAGAATAAATTCTGCGGCTGATGATCCTGCCGGATTTTATTACGCATCTAACTTAAATACACAGCTGAGCGGTATGCGGATTGCGTATTCTAACGTACAGATGGGCTATAATATGGCAGAAACAGCTGTCGGTGATTTGCAGTCAATAAATGATGAATTGCAGCGTATCAGAGATCTTGCGACAATGGCATCTAATGAAACATTGACAGACACCCAAAAGACTGAAATCGTAAATGAAGTACAGTCAAGAATGGACGAAATCAACAGACTCGCGAAAGATTCCAGTTTCGGCGATATAAAATTGCTTGACGGCTCAATAGATGCAGGTGCCGGTGTCAGAATACAAATAGGTGCAAATTCCGATCCTGAGCTTAATTCATTACAAATAAAAAACGTATTTATGAAAACTGATACCGAGTCTTTGAATATTACCGGTTCTGCAGCAATGTTTGCAACTGTTGAAGAGGCTTTTGCCACAGCGTCTGCTGCGGCGAAGTTTATTGACGAAATTGACGCAGCAACCGATATCGTGGAAAAACAAATATCGCAGGCAGGTATTGCCCAAAATCGAATGGACTCTATTTTAGCTTCTCTAAATACAAAATATGAGAACTATACAGCTGCATATTCAACTGTTATGGAAGCAGATATAGCAGCAGAGACAGCAAATTATACAAGAAATATGATTTTGCAGCAGACTGCCGCGTCTATGATGACACAGGCAAATTCGCGGGCATTAATGGCATTGAGCCTGCTGCCTCAATAGTTTAAAAATCGGGCTAAACAACAGCCCGATTTTTTTATAAAAATTAATTATCAGATATATCTATGCTTTTTCAGCCAGTTTTTCCCTTACTTTAGTTTCAATTTCTGCAAGGAGTTCGGGATTAAGCTCAAGAAACTCTTTTGCTTTTTCTCTTCCCTGCCCGAGTTTTTCGTCGTTATAACTAAACCAGGCACCAGCTTTTTTAACAATATCAAAACTTACTGCCACATCCAGAATACATCCGAGTTTGCAGATTCCTTTGCCGAAAATAATATCAAATTCAGCCTGTTTGAACGGCGGTGCAACTTTGTTTTTTACTACCTTAACTCTTACACGGTTACCAATATCTTTGTCTTCTTTCTTGATAGTTTCTATTCTTCTGATATCAAGTCTTACGCTGGCATAATACTTAAGCGCATTACCGCCTGTTGTGGTTTCCGGATTTCCGTACATAACACCGATTTTTTGACGAAGCTGGTTAATAAATATAACTGTAGTATTTGTCTTACCGACAATACCCGTCAATTTTCTTAATGCTTTACTCATCAAACGAGCCTGTAAGCCCATTTGTTGGTCTTCCATAGCTCCTTCAATTTCAGCTTTAGGAACAAGAGCCGCAACAGAGTCAATAACGACAACGTCTACTGCAGATGAACGTACAAGCTCTTCTGCAATTTCAAGAGCCTGTTCACCTGTATCCGGCTGTGATATAAGAAGTTCATCAACATTAACTCCCAAATTTCTGGCATATTCCGGATCTAATGCATGTTCTGCGTCAACAAATGCCGCAATCCCGCCTTTTTTCTGGCATTCAGCAACAATGTGCTGCGCAAGTGTTGTTTTACCTGAAGATTCAGGGCCATAAACCTCTATAACTCTTCCTCTCGGCACACCGCCTATACCAAGCGCAATATCAAGAGATAAAGCACCTGTCGGTATTACTTCACAGGCAACAGCTGTTTTGTCGCCGAGCTTCATTATAGAACCTTTGCCAAAATCTTTTTCTATTTTTTCAATCGCCATTTTCAGCGCTTTGCTTTTTTCCTCGGAAACGGAAACTTCGTCTTTTTCCTTAACTGCCATTATTCTCTCCTTGTCTAGTTTTTACATGTAATCATAGCTTATTTTGGTATTTAATTCAAACTTATTTATTTTGTAAACAAAAGTAAATATTAAATAAAAAAACAACAAAAAAATCCTTGTTCGATTTTAAAATGAATAACATAAAAACATAGGATTAGAAAGTATGCATATATCACCAGTTTCATTTAAAGGCACAATTACTATCCGCAAAATTGTTTTGGGCAATTCCAGTCCTAATAAAGAAAGTTATCATACAACAAAACAACAAGACAAAGAGCTCATGGAACTTGCACAAAAAAGTGCAAGAGAAAATATTACAAAACCTGCTCTTTACTCGCAAGATGTTGAAAAATTTATAAAGAAAATTGAAGAAATAACGGGATATGAATCTCTTGATAGCAATCCGACAGACGAAAAATTGCTCATGATAGGCGGTATTGCGGAAGGCAATAAAAATTTTGCAAAATATAACTCAGCATACAATAAGATTTTTTTCTCAGATGCAAAGCATGAATTTGGTAAAGAATACACAGAAGTGACTATCGACACATTAGAACCGGAAGAAAGAAAAGAACTTGCAAAAATTACAATGCAAAGAATCCAAAAAGCTCTGTTAACAGACTATAATATAATGGACGACCGGAGGCTCGATGTAGATTTGATAGATTTATCAAACAGACAAATAACTGACTTTCCTAACATTGAAAAAGTTTTAGCAAAAGTTTTATTTTATCTGGACGGTAACGTTGATACACCGGATCCAATGGAATACGCTCCGAAGTTTTATAATGGCAGACAAGCTTATCTGGCATTGTTCAACAGAATTCAAAAATTAATAGGAACAAATCTTCAGGAAGTAGAAGGAGCAGAAGCTATTGCCGTATTTAACGATAAGCATATGGAAAGTATGACAAGAGCAGTATGTTATCTTAAAAAGTTAGGATTGTAGCTGTTTTCAAGTTATAATACTATTTTACATTCCCGTTTTCCACAGTAAAAATTTCTACATCTTTAAGATATTCATTATCGAAAAGAACTGTGTCTACTGATGTTATGATTGTTTGTGTTTCATTCCCGATTGCATTCAGAAGATAGTTTTGTCTGTTATTATCAAGTTCAGCAAGAACATCATCGAGAAGAAGAACGGGATTTTCTCCTATTTTATTTTTAATCAACTCCAGCTCTGCAAGTTTTAAACTAAGCACAATAGTTCTTTGCTGCCCCTGTGACGCGAATTTTTTTGCTTCTATATTATTAATAAAAAATGACACATCATCTCTATGGGGACCGACGAGAGCCTGAGCTCTGATAATTTCTTCGGGTTTTCGTTCTTCGAGCCTAGATTCGAATAATTCGGCAATTTTTTCCACCGTTATATTTAATGTGTCCTCAAAATTGATATCCCCTAAAACTGTTGAAATGTATAACATTGAAAAATATTCATCTGATGCTATCTGGAAATGTTTTTCAATTGCAATTTTTTGCAATTCATTTAGAAATTTCAGCCTAAGATAAATAATATTACTTCCTGATACACAAAGCTGTGTATTCCAGACATCAAGAAGGCTTGTATCCGCGTTAAGATTACCTTTTATTTCTTTTAGATAGTTATTTTTCTGTGTGCGAATTTTATTATACTTTGAAATTCTGTCCAGATAAGCTGGATATATCTGGCTTATCGCCAAATCCAGCCAGCTTCTTCTGTCATCAGGAACTCCTCTGAGCAATAGCAAATCATTTACAGAAAAAGAAACTACAGACAAATTTGAACAAAATTCAGAAGACTTTGTTTTTTTTACCTGATTTACTTTTAGTTCTTTTCTTTTGGGAGGATTGATTTTTACTGAAAGTTCCGTGTCAAAATCAGACTTGTCCACAACGGATGACACCATTGCAGTTTCTTTTCCCCACAATATTAGTTCCGATTCTGTCTTAACCCTTGGAGAGTCAAGACAGGAAAGGTAATAGACAGACTCAAGAAGATTCGTTTTTCCCTGCGCGTTTTTCCCTATGAACAAAATTTTTCTTGAATGGAAATCCAGGCTCAGGTCGATATAGTTTCTATAGTTTTTTAGACTGATGGACTTTATATACATATACTAATTTTATATAAAAATCGATAATGGCACAAATAAAAAGAAAAAAAAGCCCGAAGTTTCCCTCGGGCAAGTTGCCATCACCTATTATTGTAAACTTATCTACTCTATTTAATATGTCTATTATTTTTATATTAATTATTGAATCAGGTTTAATGCCAATGACGGCAGCTGGTTAGCTTGCACCAGCAGTGTTGCTGATGTTTGCTGCAGAATTTGGGCTTTTGTATAGTTTGCACTTTCTTCTGCTATGTCTGCGTCCATAATCGTTGATTTTGCTGATGTTGCGTTTTCTACTGTTGTTACCAGTGAATCTGCTGCTGAATTCAGCCTGTTTTGTGCAGCACCTATTGTTGCTTTTCTCGTTGTTACATCCTGCAGTGCTACATCAACGTCGGCTATGAATTGAGCTGCTGCTGAAGAATTTGCAAAGGCTTCTTCTATTGTTGTAAATGTTGCATCCGCACCATATAACTTCAATGCCTGAGCCGATGCATTGGCAAATACGTTTGCTTCTACATAGATTGCGTTCATATCTGCATCTGAATTTGCACCTACCTGCAGTCTCAAACCTTTACCCTGAGTCTGGGTGTCTATTGAACCGTCTAAAAGATTCAAGCCGTTAAAGTTTGAGGATTTTGCAACCCTGTTAATTTCTGCTACACGTGCGTCTACTTCGTCTTTCATTGCCTGGAGTGATTTGTCATCATATACACCGTTGGCTGCCTGAGTCGCTAGATCTCTGATACGAAGAAGGTTGTCTTCTATTACTCCGTAGTCGCCTTCTGCCGTCTGCAATACGTTTATCCCTGTTGCTACGTTTGACTGTGCTACTTTTGAACCCCTAATTTGTGTGTTCAGGTTTGAGGCTACGAACATACCTGCCGCATCATCCGCTGCAGAGTTGATTTTCAAACCTGTTGACATTCTGTTTAATGCAGTGTTCAATGAATTTGTTGCATTGTTTAAGTTTGCCTGCGTTTTTAATGCAGACATATTGGTGTTAACGATAATTGCCATTGTCGTACTCCTTTCGACTTTTGTCTATTACTTCCTGTAATGTCCTTATTCAGTTTTTAATTTTTTAACTTTTATTTTGTTAACGAAGAATCAAATGAATCATCCTTACACATACATAATAACCCCGTATTCAAAATAACTTAATTCTTATTTAGTATGGAAAATTCCATACTAAAGTTGGAACTTTTGCAAAATTCTGAGAGTTACTCTCAAGTTTTTTTAAATTAAACTCATAAGAAATAGAAAAATTAAACTTTAATTTGGCATGTAAAATTAGTAAAAATTTTGTATTTATATAAAAAATAGCTTATAAGAAAAAACGACCCTGATAAAATACAGAGTCGTTTGTATTGCCTGTTTGGAAAAAATAATTAAGCTTATCCGATTAGGTTCAAAGCCAAAGCCGGCAGCTGGTTAGCTTGCACCAGCAGTGTTGCTGATGTTTGCTGCAGAATTTGGGCTTTTGTATAGTTTGCACTTTCTTCTGCTATGTCTGCGTCCATAATCGTTGATTTTGCTGATGTTGCGTTTTCTACTGTTGTTACCAGTGAATCTGCTGCTGAATTCAGCCTGTTTTGTGCAGCACCTATTGTTGCTTTTCTCGTTGTTACATCCTGCAGTGCTACATCAACGTCGGCTATGAATTGAGCTGCTGCTGAAGAATTTGCAAAGGCTTCTTCTATTGTTGTAAATGTTGCATCCGCACCATATAACTTCAATGCCTGAGCCGATGCATTGGCAAATACGTTTGCTTCTACATAGATTGCGTTCATATCTGCATCTGAATTTGCACCTACCTGCAGTCTCAAACCTTTACCCTGAGTCTGGGTGTCTATTGAACCGTCTAAAAGATTCAAGCCGTTAAAGTTTGAGGATTTTGCAACCCTGTTAATTTCTGCTACACGTGCGTCTACTTCGTCTTTCATTGCCTGGAGTGATTTGTCATCATATACACCGTTGGCTGCCTGAGTCGCTAGATCTCTGATACGAAGAAGGTTGTCTTCTATTACTCCGTAGTCGCCTTCTGCCGTCTGCAATACGTTTATCCCTGTTGCTACGTTTGACTGTGCTACTTTTGAACCCCTAATTTGTGTGTTCAGGTTTGAGGCTACGAACATACCTGCCGCATCATCCGCTGCAGAGTTGATTTTCAAACCTGTTGACATTCTGTTCAGTGCTGTGTTCAGAGAATTTGTTGCACTGTTTAAGTTTGCCTGCGTTTTTAATGCAGACATGTTTGTGTTAACGATAATTGCCATCGTCGTACTCCTTTCGCATATCCTATTTACTTCCCTGTGAAAATAAATTTGTATTTTGTGTATTTTGTATTTTCATAATAAAGGATAAAGTAGGTTATGAGAATTCTTATTTAGTTGGAAAATTTCCATACTAAAGTTGGAATTTTTATAAAATTAAACATAAAAAGTATAAAAATGGAGACTGATTATTCTTATGTATTCATCAAAATAGTCTCAAATAAAAAAGATTTATTAAATTTAATGGAGGAAAACGGCGGGAGCTTGCGACTGCCCGCAGCTTGTCTGCTTTTTCGTCGGCGGTTCGAGTCCCCATTATTTTAAACTCCAACAAAAAAAGACTCCGAAGAGTCTTTTAAAATGGAGCGGAACGGCGGGAGCTTGCGACTGCCCGCAGCTTGTCTGCTTTTTCGTCGGCGGTTCGAGTCCCCATTATTTTAAACTCC
>CALUPY010000007.1 GCA_944322755.1 Candidatus Gastranaerophilales bacterium
TGTTAGGGATTCGAACCCGGTATTTTTCTCCGCTGTCGTAAAATATGGGTTCTTACCTCTCAAAAAACAAGACATTTCGATTAATAGATCTACCTAAGGTAAAGGTTCGGTTTTGATGGATAATTTTTATTATTAAAATAAAGGAGTGTTGTATGGATACAAATCACATTGATATACGTATTGCACAAGAGAATATAAGACATGAACATGAAATTTCACGTCTTGATAAAGCAAAAAACAAGAAAACGAAATGCACAAAAGAAAAATAGATGATTTAAAAGCTCAAAAAGAGCGTATAAAGCAAAACTCAAAGCATGAAACGCTTGATGAAGTTATAAACAAAACACGCAGATTGATTAAGCAAGCATTGGATGATTAAAAATAAAGCATTAAAAGCAGTGTTCTGAAGTTCCTCATGTTGCATTCATACACTGAATGTACAAGTGAACCGATTGTGCCAAATTCCTGCTGTTCATATACTTTGTAATAATATTAAAAACTGACAAACTTTGTATACCAAGCCCCACGAGTTTTTCCATGCTTGACTAAATATTTGTTTTCTACCAAATTAGCAAGGTGCTTTTTTATTGTATTAATATTTGTATCTGTTAATTCAGATAACTCAGAAATCGTCGCACGTTCTTTTGTTTCAAAAACTTCCATAATTTTTGCTGAAACTTCCGGCAAATCAAGATTTGAAGTTTTTCTCGACACCGGGTGTTCAAGTTTATATTCAAGTCTTATTTTTTGTTTTTGCAAAGTTTTTAAGAAAAACATCAACCAAGGTTCATAGTTTGGCTTATCATGTAGAGTAGTCTGTGTCTGCCTTAAAGCTCTATTATACGCTTCTTTGTTATCTTCAATAATAGATTCTGTCGAGCTGTACGGAATATATAAATAACCTGATTTTAAAAGTAAAAGATTAGTTAAAACTCGTGAAAGTCTGCCGTTTCCGTCTTGAAAAGGATGAATTGCAAGAAAATTAACAACAAAAACGCCAATAACTATCAACGGATGATAAAATCTGTCTGTGAGATTTTTGTTAGTCCAGTCTATAAGTTCATACATTTTTAAAGGTGTTTCAAAAGGTGTTGCGGTTTCAAATACAACTCCCAGCTCTTTACCTTCGCTGTCATAAGCAGCGACAGCATTAGAAACCTTTTTATATTCTCCTTTGTGTTTTTCGTCTTTAGAAGAATATTCAAGCAAAATTTTATGCAGTTGCTTTATATAATTTTCAGATAGCGGAATTACTTCCCAGTCTTCAAAAATTGTATCAGCTAATTTTGCATATCCGGCGACTTCTTCTTCATCACGATTTGCAAAAGATTGTTTGTTAATCCTTGAAAGGAGTTCTTCAACTTGTTTATCGGATAGTTTGTTACCTTCAATCCTATTTGAGGAGCCAACGCTTTCTATTGTAGCAACTTTTTTCAATGCCTGTAATTTTTCGGGTGCCATCTGACCTAAAAGTTTCCAACTTCCTTTGAATTCATCAATTTCAGAAATAATAGACAGCATTTGATTTGTTATTTTGATATCAAGATTTTCTAACATAACAATACCCGATTAGACCTAATATGACCTAATAGTATATTATTTTTATCCGATTGTCAAGAATCAAACATATCTGATTTTTTGTAATTCAAGAATTGCATTTCTTAATTTTTTAAATAAGAAACTTAGTTGTTCTTGATCTTCCTGTGGTAATTTTGATAAAACTTTTTTTTATTTTACGTTATATGATTTAATAGTGTGAAATATTTATTGCTATTATTTTAGGCTTGGGATTGTCATCAAGGTATGAAAACCATATTTCACCGTTCCCGAGCATAAAACCACTGGAATTTATAAAAATATCCTCTGTATTGCAAACAGCTTGTATAAATCGCTCTGTAAATATTTTGTTAGTATCCAACGCAATAAATTCATCTTTGCTGTATATAGTTTTTGATGAACCATCGGTGTTGATATTTATAGGATAACTTAAATAATTTGAAAGAGCATTGATATCTTTATTTTTTACAGCTTTTTTAATTTTATCTGCAAATTTATAGCCTGTTTTCATCTGTTCTTTTGTATAAATAGGGTTGTCATATTTATCTGTCGGTTCATCAAAAATATCTTGCGTGTTTTCTTGTCCTGTTAGCTCGTTTGATTCCACATATTTTGTTTGATTAGTGAAATTTGTAATTATAAATACCGATGTACCTACAAGTACCAAACTTAGAGCCAAAATCAAAAGAACAACTACACGTTTATTTTTTATAAAATAAACATTAGGCGTATTTAACATAGCACCGCATTTGGTGCAAAATTTTTGATTTTCGTTTAATTCACTTCCGCAATTCGGACAGTACATATATATATATGCCTCACTGATTTTTTATATTATATTCTTGCATTATCATAATCCTATTTATTAGTCTGTTTTAGCTTTTGTATAACGTTTAAAACTGCTGTTTTATTACTTGCATTATAGTTATTCCCCATAGCATGATTTATATATCTATCAAAACATAGCATTAAATAGCATTAGTCCCCCTAGAGCATCAAGAGCATCAGCGGCTTCTTTTGCTCTCCTTTGTTCTTCTTTTCTTTCATAGTGGGCTCGTTTGAGTTTAAGTCTTTTTTGATTATCCATTTCTAGAGGTTGAGAATATGAAATAGTCACTTCACCTTGTAATAGTGATTTTACCATTACAAAATCTTTTAATGTTGCATTTTCCTCTGTATATCTACCTTTGATTTTTTCTCCAGAGTTTAATGTTATGTCTTTAAAATTAAATTCTTTTTTCAATCCGTCATACGTTTTACAAATTATTTTTATCTCTGTAATATTACTTCCAATTTCCTCTATTTGCCAAGGTTCAATAATTTCATCTATTGTTAAATCTATATTAATAACATCATAATCATCATTATATGAAGCACTAATGTGTGTGTTTGTATCTGCAAATAACCATGTTGTGCTATATGGTTCTTTACTGATTTGTATATTTTTATAATGTAAAAAACCTAATAACAGCCCTAAAAATATTACAGTGAAAAGAATTACTATTAATAACGGTTTCAGGGGATTATCATTGTCTTTTTTTACACCTTTCTTTTTATCTAAGCAAGCTCCACATTTAAAGCAAAATATATTATTTTTATCATTTTCGTTTCCGCAATTTGGGCAATATATTACATTTGAAACGGTATGTTCATCATTTGCATTGCTATCATCAGCTTGGGAAGAAGTGTTTATTGGCTCCGTATTTGTAAATAACTGACCGCAATTTTCACAATATCGACTATCTAACTCATTTTTTGCACCGCATTTATCGCATATTTTTCTATCTGACCTTGATTTCTCCGTCATTTATAACTTCCGGTTTTATTTCCGTATTTATCGTATGTTGTTGTTCTGCCGTAACTATCAGTTTTATATGAGCCTGTTTTATTGCCATAGCGGTCATATTGTACAGTCACCCCATTACTGTTTCTTTTAAAAGAACCGACTTTATTACCGTATCGGTCATATTCAGTTGTTACTCCGCTTGAATTTGTCTTATAACTTCCTGTTTTATTACCATATTGGTCATAAGAGGTTACTGCAAAAACAGAATAACAAGTTAATACAAGTAATAATAGTGTAGAAAATAACTTTTTTAACATATAACTCCATTCATTACAAATTTATACCTAAACAAGAATATTTCCGTTTGAATCCGCAGGAATAAATAAGGCTGCAATAAATTCAATAAGAGCAACTATACAAGGAATAAATGTCCAAGCGAACAAAAAGAATAAAATACCTGTACCTATTTTTCCGCCATAGAATTTATGAATGCCTATTCCGCCAAAGAAAAGAGCTAGAAGACAATATACAATTTTATTTACTGATTTTTTGCATGTAACATATACAGGCGGAGTATTATTTGCGTTATTTGAAACATTTACATTAATACCCTTGTTAGATGTATTTTCTTTTTTTACAACTATTACATCTTTATCTGTTTCATATATTTCAACTTCATCGCCAACATTGGGTGTAAAATTGCAATTTGTCAATAATAGTTCTCTTATACCACCGTCATTGTTGCCTATCATGACAGTGTCGTTTTCTATTTTTAAAATCTTTGCCATACCTTACACAACCTTTCTCTAATAAATATTTTCAATTCTAACATAAAACCAAAAAATTTTCTACATGTACTACAATTTTTTATATCTATATAAATCGACATTTTACGGTGTAATAATCACTTACTTTTACTGAAAATTTAAAAAAGAGGTGATAATGTTACAGAATAATTTAGGTATAAAAATTCGAGAAATCAGAAAATCAAAAGGACTTACACAAGAGCAGTTAGCAGAACTAATAGGCATTGATAACAAACACCTGTCAAGAATTGAAAAAGGCAGACACATGCCAACGTATAATATCATCAAAAAACTCGCCAAAGTTCTTGATTTTGATATCTATTCAATTGACGACATGCCAGTGACAGATATTGTTCAACCGGATAAAACCTTTTTAAAATCCGTAAAAATTTTAAATTCCGCTAAAACACCCGAAGAAAAGAAGTATTATCTTGAAGCATTACAGCATGCTCAAAAAGGCTTGAAACTGGGGAAATCTTTATAAAGTTTCGTTTTTTATGTTGAAAATAAAATACAAAGCACTATCTTATCTTATTTTGTTAGCCTATTTTTGATTTGTTAAAACTCTAAAATTCATCTTTTTACTTAATAACAAAACTAATTAATCAATACAATGTGTTGATATATGCAATACAATAAGCATTTACTATATACCAGACTTACTTAAAAATGACTTTAAAGCAAGCCATGGACAACGATGAAAAGAAATTTATGTAAACTGGCAGTAATATAATCTGAAATAATCAGCATTATGCCGATTATTTCAGTAATAAAATATTAGGTCAGATAAAATACAGTTACTTTGATATTAAATCCTGCTCCTGCTACTGACAATTATTTTATTTTTACTACATGACTATAAATTTTACAACAAGTTTTACAGTATAGCAGGTGCTTGCCTAAAATTTTATTTTTTTTGTTGTTGTTTTTGCAGTTTTTTTAACTGTGTAATCGCTTTATCTTTGGTAACAGCAAGTTTTTTAGGGTGTAATTGCCTTATATATCCTATTTTAGCTATCAGGCTCTGTAATTCTCTTACTGTCATCATAGACAAATCTTTTTCTTGCAATGTTTTTACAACAGAATGTCCAATCTTGAACGGAGCTAATAATCTGCCGCATTGAGAAATATGTACCCCCGTTACTACTGCATATTTATAACCAAATCGTTTAACTTTTGATTTCTTGAGCCAAAGCCCATGGGTTTTTAAAGCGTTGTTAATGTATTTAATAACCCAGTTCCCTATGTGTTTATTGGTAGAAAGTGTTATATCGTCGACATAAATAGTCATGTCAATGTTCAGAGCCTGCATTTTTCGATAAATACTGTCAAAAATATTTTTATGTGCAAAACAACTTAACAGTGTACTTGTTGCACCGCCTGTAGGTAAGTAACCGTTGTATGTTGTTATGTCCATGAGTAAATTTAATAATTTTTATTTGCTATTTACAGAATACAAAAACAAACTATTTAATTGATTTTTAAATAGTTTTATTATTTTTGGCTGATTATACAAACTAGCCGATTACACAAATATTACACAAAAAAACAAAAATCGCGCCCTGAGGGATTCGAACCCCCGACCTCTTGGTTCGTAGCCAAACGCTCTATCCAACTGGGCTAAGGGCGCATATATATTTATTCAATTTTCAAATTATCAATTACCCCACCTTTTGGTTTGGAGCCAAACTTTATCTGATTTGCAAGCTTTACGCTTGCACAGCCAGCTGGGCTACAGGCACGTATTAAGTTATATTTTTATACTAATACAAAGATATTTTTTTGTAAATTTTTATTTTTTAATTTCACAAAAACCAATTGCACGTTAACTTTATCCACATTGAATACAAAAATATAATTCAAATCTGCACAACATTCAAAGCACTCAAAGCTCATTGGTTAAATATATTTTGAGAAATTTCCTCGCCAGAAATCGTTCATCATCTGCATTAAGAACTTATCACCTGTAAAATCTTTGAACACAAAAGGATTCCGCTTGGGGAGAATAGTTTTTGTATCAAGAACTTCTGCAATCATCTTTGCCCCGATATCTGCAAACATTTCAATCGGTTTTGTAGAACCATATTCAGAAACTTTATTCGATACATAGTTCGCCGCCGGTTTGTTTTTAAAATCTGACATACTATCTACTATCATAGTTGTTTTAAAATCCATTTTCACAAAATCTCGAAATATTTTGCTGTGGGTTTTATCAAACAATTGTTGTTTATCTGCCGCAACTTTATGCAGATTAAAGAGATGAACACTATGCATAAACTCATGTAAAGGTGTATGCAGGAAATGCCCAGTTGATTTGTTCTGTGATAGTTTATATGCAATTGCCCGTGATTGTGAGTCAGACCAGTCATACAATGCATTAAATACAACATAACGGTTTATTGTATCACAAGAAGCAAGATATGACTGCCTGTCTAATCTTTTATAAATACCCGTAGGAAGTGGGAGCTTTAACTTTTGGAAAATATTAAGAGTTAAGCCGGCCATAGCAGCCAAAAATTTGTCCCCGCCAAAGTCACACGGTATTTTAAACTTTTTGTATATATCATTTTCCAGCTTTTGGGCATTAACAGTTAAAGCGCCCTTGTAAAAAGCATTGTAGGATTCTATACTGTTTCTCATTACCAGTACATCCTGCGGCGAGATATTTTTATTCTTTTTTAACGCTTTTGCCAGCTCTTTTTCAAAGGCCCTTTTCAGTTCCTTGTCATAATATCTTTTAAAAGACAGATTTTCTTTTTTTTCATATGTTTGTATATTATTACTTACTCTCATAATATATCCTTTTTTTCAAGTGAATAAATTCCTTTTAGATACTCAAGTCTTATTTTCTGAGAATCCGTTATCATATCCAGTTCATCCAAGTCCGAAAGCAGCTCAAATTCTTCTTTTTCATCAATATCCTTATATTTTTTGCCCATCAATTCAATTTCCTTCTGGTATTCATCGAGCTTTTCAGGAGAAACTCTGTATTTAGCCCCGGTCAGCATTTGCGCAAGCTGGAGATTTATATACCGGTCTTTGTTATCAATATAATTTTCTGTTGCCTGCTTTACAGCTCTTTCTATTCCGGCTCCGGTTAACGCACCGTTTTTCTTATTCGGGGCGGCAATCGTGACATAGCTCTTATATGGAATCTGTTCTGTATTAACAAGTTTCAGATCTTTGCCGTTATTTATTGCTTCGCGGATTTTTTGATTGGAATAATTATCAAGATAAAATTTAAGAATATTTTGTATATCATTGTTATCCGGCATAGAAACGGGTAAGCGTGTACATTTTCCGTTTCTGAGAGAAATTTCAGAATCGACTCTGGTCGGGAAGTTTGTAGTAAAAAAGAAGGTTACTCCGGCAGCATCGGTGGCACCATTGGTATCAGGTATTTCACTGCAATGGTCCAGTATCCCTTTGAGAAAAGTTTTGTTCATATCTGCAATATCATCCGAGCTGTTTTCAGAATTCGGGTTAAAATACTTGTCTACCTCATCAATAACAATAATTGTTCTCGGAGATTTCAAAGTTGCAGCATATTCAGCTTTTTGCTGAAGATTTCCGGATTTATATTCATGTGCTTCATATTTTGAATCAACCAGCAATTTTTGTGCAAGATAGTACTTTCTGGCTTCATTAAGCAGTGATTTCACTTCTCCAGTGAATTTTCTCGGGGAGGTATTAGGATTGAGCTTCAGAACATTGCAATTTGCTTCTTTTCCTACGAACTCTGCAATTTTTGACTTTCCGCATCCAATAGGCCCGTAGAGGAGAATTGCCGGCGGAAGTTTCTCTGTTGAGGAGCAGAGATTTTCCCTCTGAATAGGCTCAATGACCATACGTTTCAATTCTTCTTTTTGCTCATCATAACCGGCAATAACGTTATTGAGAGAAAAATTGTCCATGAGTAATTTTTTGGCTATCTCATAAACCTCAATATCTTCAGTGTTAATAAGACTTTTGTAGAAAGAATCATTCGCAAGAATATCACGGCATTTTGCTTTTGTAGCCAGATAATTTTCATACTCTTCTTTTTCAATTCTCAGTCTTTCAAGTTTTTTTACTTTACCGAGTTTTGTTGCACCGCTAAACCAGCCCTTGTAAGCACGTTTATTTCGCAGGGAATCAATTCTGTCCGCGACACTATCTTTATAAATCTGTTCATTATTATCACTAACATAAATTCTTGCCAAATCTTTGTATTTCAAATAATCACTAATAGCTTTTTTCCTCTCGGCTTCTGTCATATTATGCCCAAAGGAAGGAGTATTCTGATTAATATGTGATTTTCTAGTGTTTTTTCCGACCTGTATAGGGCGGGTATTATATATAGCACCGATTGAATAAATTTTCATACAAAATCCTTTTATTCGTTTTCTTTTTTTAGCTGTTCTAGTTCTTCGCGCAAGCGTGCAAGCTCTTCTTGCTGCTCGGGCATCAAAAAATCCTCGCCAAAAGCGGTCAGGTATTCAATTTTCTGTTCCAGAACAGAAATCCGCGAGTCATTTTCATAATCAATTTCGGGGCCGGTATTTTCTTCGGTAAGCCCGAGATTATCTAACTGTTCAAGGTATCTTTCAAGTTTTTCCGGTCTAATGTCTCTCATTCCGTACTTAAATTCACGGATAAGATAAATATTGAAGTCAAATTTCGGATTGTCTATGTAAGATTCAACAGCATTCGTGACAAGATATCTTATGGCATCATTGCTGAATGCGCCGTCTTCTGGAGAAGGCCCGAATTTTTTTGCAAATTTTTCAAGTTTTATGTTTTTTGTATCTATAGATTGTAAAGACGGGTCATCTTTTTTGTTTTCATATATCAATATATTAGCTTTGTTCAGATAAAAACGCAGAACCTCCTCAAAGTCCTTTCCTGCAGGCGGAAGAACGCCATAGGGAGTGAGTTTGTTAAGGTTTATTTCACTAAGAGGAATACGCTGTGGGTAGTTTGAAGTACAGATGAAAGTAACAGCAGCTGCATTCGGGTCATTTTCTGAGGGAAGTTTTGCGCATCCGTCAAAAAGATTTTTCACTGCATCTGTATTCGTTCGTATGACTGATTCAGAGCAGGTGAGGGGATTAAAGTAACGATCGAATTCGTCAATGATAATGACAGTTCTGGGGGAACCTGCTTTTCTCAGTGCTTCGTTTTTTTCTTCCTGAGACATATTATTGTATTGTGCACTATTTTTCAGCTTTTCTATTTCTTGTGCTTTACGGTAGTAGCGGTTGATAGCTTCGTTACGCTTATTCTTTAACATTGCGGGAAACTGGTCAGGTTTGATATCTGTTTTTATCCTGTCGCAAAAACAGTAGGTTTCTTTAGCTATTGCCTCTGCTGCAGCAGTTTTTCCGCAGCCTGTGGGCCCGCAGAGAAGAATCCCGTTCATTACATTTTGTTCTCCGCCTTCCAGCATTTCCTGTGTTACAGGAAGAACAAAAACAGATTTCATATCTCTTTTCATGGATTCATAACCGGATATTCTGGAGTCAAGAGTGCCTCTCGTACTCTGCATAATCTCTGCAGCTGTGCATTTTCGGGTTTTTGTATCCCCTTCAAAAAGTTTTTTATAATAGTCCAGATTTTTCATCACTTGGTCATAAAGCGCTTCTTTCGCTTTATATTTATTTTCGTATTTGTGTTTTATTCCGTTTTTTGTTGATTTCTTTAAATACGCAAAAGCTTCTTTTTCTCTTACAGCAATTTCATTTTTGGCAAGCATTTTATATTCTTCTTTAGCAGCAGAAGGGTTCCATCCCATTGCCCAAAGATAGTCATTTTTGTCCTTTTGTATCTGACGTTCATATTCCAGTCTGCGTCTTTCTGCCAGAGAATCAGAAGAAAAGGAAACTCGCAACGGGATATATGCTTTCGGGAAAGAAGAAAGCTGCTCTCCTCCGACGGATAAAGATATCTGATTTTGGGGATTTCTGGTAGTGTGAATATTTTGTTTAGGTGTAAAAACAGGTGAGTTCAGTGTGATTTTCATTGATCTCTGTGTCCTTTTTCTCTCTTTTTTAGCCTTAAAACGCCTGATTTATTTTTTTTGCTGTTTTGCTTACTTTTGTTAAGTTTTTTTACAAGACTATTATTCCAAAAGCCACGGATTATCCTGAATGAGTCTGTCCATTATTGCTTTCGCATTCTCGCTTATTGTTTTGTTTTTATGTTTTTCTAATTCTTCAAAATCTTTATAATGCATATAATCAAATTCTTTCCATTTGCCAGGCTCTGATTTGTCCACCATCAACTTTTTTATTGACTTCATTATCTCTGCCATTGTCTCTTCTGTATATATTTTTAAATATTTACTATCTGTATATGACCAAATCAGTATTACATCTATCGGCTCACCAACTTTGCCAACCAATTTTGCATATTCCCGCATTATATCACTGTCTTTTGATAGTTGATATACATCATGCAGTTTTAGCATATCCTCCCTTGTTCCATATGACTGCAACGCTTTTAAGCCTAATAGATTCTTCTCCTTGTTTATCGGTTTGTACGGCGGATTTACATGAATATACTCATTCCATATGCTTTTTATGTACTCTGCTTTTTCCTGCTGCTGTTTTTCTAATGCAGCTCCGGGAGTGAAATGTGCGGATGGAAGAGATGATGCAGTGGGTTCCGGTTTCGTTTTTTGGAATATTTTTTTTATCAATGCTGAGACTTTTTTTCTGTTCATTAATCCTACAAATAATAGAACGGCAGAGAGACTGGCTCCTCCGATTATAGCTGCTTTTTTCAGGCTTTCTTGTTTTGAGGGTTTTATAGGGTCTGCAGGAGAAACGAGCATTATGTGACCATTCGGATATTTTACTACGGTCTCCATTAAGGGAGGTTTTTTTGATGAAAATGATATCGGATGTACGTTCATAATTAGCTCTTCCCTTCTATTCTTCCATCCATGGATTTTCTTGAACCAGTCTCTTCATTATTGCTTTCGCATTCTCGCTTATTGTTTTGTTTTTATGTTTTTCTAATTCTTCAAAATCTTTATAATGCATATAATCAAATTCTTTCCATTTGCCAGGCTCTGATTTGTCCACCATCAACTTTTTTATTGACTTCATTATCTCTGCCATTGTCTCTTCTGTATATATTTTTAAATATTTACTATCTGTATATGACCAAATCAGTATTACATCTATCGGCTCACCAACTTTGCCAACCAATTTTGCATATTCCCGCATTATATCACTGTCTTTTGATAGTTGATATACATCATGCAGTTTTAGCATATCCTCCCTTGTTCCATATGACTGCAACGCTTTTAAGCCTAATAGATTCTTCTCCTTGTTTATCGGTTTGTACGGCGGATTTACATGAATATACTCATTCCATATGCTTTTTATGTACTCTGCTTTTTCCTGCTGCTGTTTTTCTAATGCAGCTCCGGGAGTGAAATGTGCGGATGGAAGAGATGATGCAGTGGGTTCCGGTTTCGTTTTTTGGAATATTTTTTTTATCACTGCTGAGACTTTTTTTCTGTTCATTAATCCTACAAATAATAGAGCAGCAGAGAGACTGGCTCCTCCGATTATAGCTGCTTTTTTCAGGCTTTCTTGTTTTGAGGGGGGGGCAAAAGAATATTCATCACCGGAAGTGTGATGACGCAGGAGGCTGTCATTCTTTTGTTTTGGGATAAGGTCTATAAGACTAGATTTAAAAGATATTTGATTTAGGTTCATCACTGCCTCCGTTTCTATAAAACAGGTAATTAAAATTTTTTGTCATTTTTTTACTCTATATAAAGTTTTTTTTACAAGACTATTATTCCAAAAGCCACGGATTATCCTGAATGAGTCTGTCCATTATTGCTTTCGCATTCTCGCTTATTGTTTTGTTTTTATGTTTTTCTAATTCTTCAAAATCTTTATAATGCATATAATCAAATTCTTTCCATTTGCCAGGCTCTGATTTGTCCACCATCAACTTTTTTATTGACTTCATTATCTCTGCCATTGTCTCTTCTGTATATATTTTTAAATATTTACTATCTGTATATGACCAAATCAGTATTACATCTATCGGCTCACCAACTTTGCCAACCAATTTTGCATATTCCCGCATTATATCACTGTCTTTTGATAGTTGATATACATCATGCAGTTTTAGCATATCCTCCCTTGTTCCATATGACTGCAACGCTTTTAAGCCTAATAGATTCTTCTCCTTGTTTATCGGTTTGTACGGCGGATTTACATGAATATACTCATTCCATATGCTTTTTATGTACTCTGCTTTTTCTTCAGCCTGAAGCTTTTTTACTAAATTTATATAGAACTCTCGCTCGTCGTTCATTGAATTTGCCATCATTCGATATATATAGCGCTGATCTTCCGGTACATTATTTATGGAATTTGCTGCTTTAAGCACATTTTTGTTATTTCTCAGCCATTTTTCATCAATGGTTTTTATCGTTTCCAGGTCTTTTAGAATACTGTCATAGTCCATTGAAAAAGACGGCAGAGGCATTCCTGTCTCAGATGAAAATCTCACAGCAGGTGCTGTATTTTTCTTTACTTTTACAACGGGTTCAGCGGAAGAAGTCCGTTTCACAAACCAGTCATATAATCTATCACCGCAGTTCTCAGCTTTTTGAATTAAGGAGCCAATTTTGTCACCGGCCATTTTACCTACATTGAAGAGTTTATTGCCCAATGCGTCAAAAGTTCCTTTTATATCACCCACTCCGCTCTTGAATGACGGTGAATTGTTTATAACATAGGGCTGTGAATTTTGCTGTTTTCTGCCGCAAACTGTTATGTTTTTGTTGTTTGAATAAATTTTGATTGGAGTTGTTTGAATTTTCATTTTTTTACCTCTTATTTTATATTTCAATGGAGAATATGATATCTCTCTGGTTCTCTTCGAGCTTCCCTGCTCTATAGGCTGCATATATAGCTCCGCCGCCTGCTGCCGCCACTAGTGCACAGACCGCAACCGGAACAGCAGCAGCTCCGCCCAGAGCCGTGCCAATAGATGACCACAGACCGGCATGGCTTGCTCCGCCGGAAAGAGCCAGACCAAAGGCGGCATTATGTATTGCATCTACAGGAGACATATCCGGAAGCATAGATGCGAAATCAGAAAAGATTGAATCTGCTCCGGAGTCTTTAATAACGCCTGACGCTATCGGGGTAGTGCGAAGTTCATCAAAAACTTTTTTTGCGTGTTTTATATAATCCTTGCTTGTATTGTACCCGTCATAAATACCCCTCGAGAGCAATATTCCCTGAACACTGCCAAGAAGTGTTTTTGTCGGTTCATTACTGTTTTTTACAGCAGTCGACAGCTTCTTGAGTTCTTCGTTTAATTCTTTATTATTCCCGGTTTTGGCTATGATATCAACAAATTTCGGAACACCTTCTGCTATATTTTTATCAACAGCCTTTTTTTCTTTTTCATTTAATGTATTGTTGAATACCCTCTGTAATTCGGCAATCTGAGAAGAAAGCCTGCCTACCGTATCTTCCTGTATGCTGTTTGTTATAACAGCTCTGTTAATCAATGCATCTTTCAATGAAACAGAAAAATCCGCTGTCTTTATTTTTATTTCATCCAGATTTATATTTACCTTCTTGAGTTCATCATACATGCCGAGAAATACGCTCGTGTTTCGAGCCTGGCGATTGACTTCTTCCACAAGGGCATACGGTTCTGTCTCACGCAGCCAATCCTTTTTCAAATCATCACTCAATAGTGTCATCTCGTCTCTTGTGAGTTTTGTCAGATAATCCAGCTTTTCGCTTTCTGAACGTCTTTTAAACTCTTCTGTTTTTCCCAGTTTGTCTATATACAAATCTACAAATGACAGTCTGTCATCAGGATTTTCCACATCTCTTTCCGGAATATTTATCTGTGAATCAAACTGCCTCTCCTGCAGTATGTCATAGAATTTGTCAAGAGTCTCGAAATAAGTTTCTCTATTCTCTTTAAAGGCCAGGCTCATTTCTTTTACTGCCTGTTTCGCAGGTTTTATATTGTGTCTGTCATTGACAATCTGCCACAAATAATCATTGTCGTCATAGTCGTATATACCGTCTTTTTTATATCTGGTATTAAAATATCTTGCTGTAAAATACTGGTTATCCGTATCAAAATTTGAATAATTCTGGCAGTAATGCAGATTTTTATTCTTCTTTTCTTCTGTTTTTATAAATATTTGCTTTTTAAGCTTTATATTCAGAGCTTCATTTAAGTTGTCTTTTTCCCATTTTTCAAAAGCAAGTTTGTGGAGTTTTTGAATTGCATCTTTAGCATAAAAGAGAGATTCTTTTTCTTTTGCGTATTCAAGTTTTTTCTGAGCCTCGAGGATAAGTTCAAAATCCCTCTCCAGTTCACTGCCCCGGTCGTCGTACAGTTTGTTTTCTATATAGGAAAGAAGAAGTTTGAAACCGTCGAGTTTCCTGTCCTGAGACAATTTCTCAGAAAAGATTTTTCCCACTGTGTTTTTATTGAAATCATCGCGAAGTTTAATTCTTTCTTTTGTAAAAAAAGGAATTGCATATTCTTTGCCGGCTATTTCCGAAAGCAGCTCAAGACTGTGTTCAACAGTATCAGTCCTGTCATTTTTCAGGGTTTCATATGCATATAAGTACCAGTTTTTTATTACCTCTGTTTTTATTTTTTCAAAAGTCTCATCATCAGATTTTTTAATAATTTTGTTTATATTTTCATCAGGACTGTTCAGTGAAGACCTGATAATGTCCGATATTTTCTTTGTATCTATTTTACTGTTTTCATCCCAGTATTTTGTAAAATGTTTGTTCGAATATTTTACATCCAGTAATGACTGCAAAACCGTTCTGTCAAAATATTCAAAACCTGATTCAAGTTTTGCAAAAATTTCAGGAGAGGACAAGATTTTTGAATACAGAGTTTCATCCGATTTTATATATTCAAGTGAAGCAAGAAAATCACAGTCCGCACCCAGTTCAAATCTGCTGCGTGTATTCAAATCAACAGTTTTCAGCATATTGTCAAGCATTACTGCTGCATGTGTCAAAAATTCTTCATCCTCTTTATAACCTTTGAAATTTATAAAATAAGACGAAGGAACACCTTGCAAAACATGCAAAGAATTCGCCGCTTTATGATTTTTTTCGTGTGCAGAATCTTGATTGTTGTATTTTTTAAATATTGTACTGTTTGTTATCGGTATTATTCGCATATATTTAACTCTTTGTTGTAACATTTAAATTTTTCTATGATTTTTTCCTTATCACTCCAGAGGTTCCTTATATACTTTCCGGCAGAGGCAAAACTTTTGCCGTAGTATTTTTTATGAAACTCTATTTCCTCTTTTGTGATAACGTCGTTTGGATATTTTTCTTTTAATATGTGCAATGCCTTATTGTGCAAGTCTTTAGAGGAGAACAGTTTTTTGCTTTTGAAAAGTTTGCTGTTAATTATTGCAATTCTTGCCAGAGCAGCATAAGAATTTGCCAGCTGAAAATCTTTGTCAACAAGCCGTTCTCTTATATCTACAGCTGATAAGAAATATTCCTGCGCATCTTTGAAATTCTTGTTTTTAAGATTTATAAGCCCGAGTGTTTCATATACAGCAGCTATTTTTCTCTGCTCCGTATCATTCTTGCTGCTCAATATTTCTTTCACTTCTTCTGTTATTTTCATAGGGTTGTGGGAAATATCTTTTTTGTTCAAAAGCAGCCCCAGATACTCTAATGTATATTTTTCAGCGTCGTAATATCTTTTTGCCTTGTAATTAATAAGTGCAGTACGTATCTTATGTTTAGCCATTATATCTTCGTTATTTTGGATTTTGCTAAAATATTTGTCCGCCTCATTCTGGGCACGTGCAGCCTGTGAATATTCAGAAGCAAGATAGAAAATTTCCGCTTTGTCTCTGTATGCGGAAAATAAAAATTTAGACAGTGTTTTATCATTTGATTTCTGCGCATAGATTTCTTTTATATCATTGAGTGCAAAATCGACTTTTTTCATTGAAGATTGAAAATCAGCACCCTGTTTTATTCCCGTAAGATTAAGATACACTGATGCAAGTTTTTTATTTATTTTATCCTTTGATTTTTCTATAACTCTGCGGCAAGCTTCATTTAATCTCTCATAATTAAATCCTTCGTAATCTTTAATCATATATTCAATCAAAGAGTGTGAATCAAGATGATTTTCTACTTTTAAATCTTTTATTTCTTTATCTATTTTTTCCCGGTCTTGCGGTTTTACAGCTTTTAGTTTCTGGCAGATTCTTAATATTCTTTCTTTAGTCTTTTCATCCGGTGTTAACAATTTTTTTGCAGCCTCAAAGAATTTTGCGGATTTTTCAGGTGCATCTTTTCTGTAAAAATCACCTAACATTTCATTCAGGTTAGATTTATATTCATTATTTTTTGCATAGGTTAAAAACTCTTGTGCAAACAGCGGAAAATCTTCATTTTTGCTCAAAAATAGATTTTTAACTATGGAATAATCTGCAATTTCCTTCAAAAAAGGCAAATTAATTGCTTCTGCAATTTTTGATACATTTTGAAATACAGCAGTCGATCTTTCAAAATTATTGTTCTGTGCATTTTCAAACTCGTTTAAACCATACAAAAGCAAATAGTCTGCAAAATCTTTTGTATAAATTTTTCCGGAATTTTCAAGGAAGTCAAGATTTTCAGTAAGTATTTCATTACTTTTTTCATAATTTCCTTCTTCAGATAAAGCAATACACATATTTAAAATTATATCTTTATCCCTCAGACCCTTTGACTGCATTACCGTATATGCTGCTTTTATTGCAACATTTGAGGTCTCTTTATTTTTGAGTGTTCCTGACAAATATTTTAGGTACAAATATACCATATTCTGGTATGGCTCATTCTCATATGCCAAAGAACTTATATCAAAAAGCTCTTCCTTTTTATTTAAAACAAGACTGCTTTCCTGAAAATTTTTCAGGCTGTCGAGTTTTATAAAAAAATCATCATCAGGAGCAGTGTTGTATGAATTTTTATAAAGCAAGTTTGATGTTTCATAATCCTCGAGAGCCTTATTTACACTACCCATCAAATTACTTAATTCATAGTCTTTTTCAATATTCATTTTATTCCGCAGTTCATCAAAAAATATACCGGCACTTTTATACAAACCCTCCTGCGCAAATACAAATAAAGAATTGTACAGGACATTATTCAAATCAAGCTCATTTTGGAGTTTCCGGGAATTATTTTTTTCTATTCTTTCCTTGTATTTATTCAGAGTATCAATACCTGATAACTGTTCTATAGTATAATTCGCCTTTTTAAAGCTCACCTGAGCCTTATAACTGTTGATTTTTTCTACTTTCATTTAACCTATGCATTCCATTCATTATTTTTTTGCGTATACTTCTTATCTGCAACTCTTTGCAAATCAAAATTAATATCCTGTTTCTCCCTGACCCTGGAAGCAGGAAGTGACTGTTCTGCCTTTATATAAAAAGCAGAGGCTTTATCATAAAGCCCCCTTTTTTCAAAAATACGTCCAATAGAATAAAAGATATTGAAATTATTGAGTTTGTGACCGTTTTGAGAAAACTGTTCAATCACAGAATCCACAACATCTGTTTCTGTTTTTGGGGGATTTTGCAACAAAAAATTTTCTTTATCGTAATTTTTTCCAAAAGAATATGCTTTTGAATTTTTAAAATAACTCAACTGGCTAAAAAGAACAGTTCTCATAGCTTATTTTCCTCTTGGTTGTTAATTAAAAATCTTGTTCACCCT
This sequence comes from Candidatus Gastranaerophilales bacterium, assembly GCA_944322755.1. Lineage (GTDB taxonomy): Bacteria > Cyanobacteriota > Vampirovibrionia > Gastranaerophilales > Gastranaerophilaceae > CALUPY01. Next base: position 17,904 of record CALUPY010000007.1, read on the forward strand.
GTAAGGATTCCCAATCATGGGTATTAGAATCATAATCGGACATATCATCCTCTATGCGAAAATCATTATGGTGGTCTTGTGTTTTTAAATCTTCATGGTCGTTTTTATCACTACCATACAAATGTGCATATGGGTCTTCAGGCAAATCATTTGTTTCCTGTATTTTGGTTTCGTCTGATTTTTGTAAATCTTCTTGCTTTTTGAATTTTGTATTGTAGTTTTCTTTTACATCTGCAATTCCGTCTACGGTTTTATTTGCAAAATCTTTTGCGCTGTCTACAACATTAGAAAGTTTATTAAATGCGCTGCTAATCATATCAGGTACAACTTCTGCTGCAGCAATCGTAGCTCCTGTCCCTTTTACAATTTTCTTAAGTGTATTCGGGCTTGAATCTGTTTTTTCTGGGGGTTGGGATGTAGAAAGCGTTACGCTGTCAGGTTCGTCTACTAGTATAGGAATGTAGACCAAATCCTCGTCTTTTGCACCATAATCTACAATTTTTCCAAAACTGTTTTTAAAATGCAGATTTTGACAAAAAATCTTTGTGTTAAGTATTTTCATTATACCTTCTCTCTTTTTTTAAAATTATAAAAAAACATTTAAATTAACTATTATAATAATAGTAATATATTTTTTTTGTTATTTATGAAGAGCAATTGTAATAATTTTTAATAAAAGCATAACAAATAATGAATGAATACTTTTAAAGACGCAATCCGGATATAAACCTAGTCGTCGCTGTTCCATTCTACATTTCTGGTAGAATACATAACAAGAGCCATTATAAAAAATAATACCAGGCTGCCTATGAGCAAAGACAAATCCTGTAACGCAAGAAGTACATACAGAAATGCGTATAGCAGTGTCATAATCAACGTAATCAGAAGTGCAAATTTTTTGTTTTCTCTTTTTGTAATGACAAAATGCGTGTATGTTCCTATCAGACCGATTGTCATCAAAGCAGCCATAATATAAGACGCCCAGAACGGAAGGAACTCTGAGCCGGAGACAAGCAAAAGATAAAATATAAGCATTGCACCGCCCATCATAAGGTACTGCAGCTGATGAATAGGTTTTTTCTTTGAAGACGCAACCTCAAAAATGTAATATGCAAGAAAAGTCAATGACAAAAAGAGAAACGCATATTTTACGGCTCTTGTTGCCATTCTGTAATTATCGACAGGAAGCAGGAATGAGACACCGGCTCTCGGCTTTGTAAGAGAAGACGCCGCAATTGCGGGAATATTCCATTCTGCCTCAAAACTATTATTTTCTATTTCTTTTTCGGATGGCAGAAAATCACCGTCAAAGCTCGGATTGCTCCAGTTTCCTTCAATCTCAATTTCATTGTTTAAACCACCAGGAACCACATAAATATTGTTTATCCCGCGAACCTGATATTTTATTTCAAAAGGAATATTTTTTGCAGATGTAGAAATAGCTTTTGAATACTTTTTAGACGTATGAGTAACAGCTTTATCAGAGAGCAGCTTAATTTCTGGCTGTGAGACAAAACCTTTGGAGTCTGTAACACTGAACGACAAATCTGATTCCATATTCTTCATATTTCCATAGGAATTAATAAAATCACCTTTTAGTTCAACATCTGCCGTATACACAGGAACTGTAAAAACCCCTTTTTTCCTTGTCTCTGCTTTGACCTTGACTTCTGCTTCGTAATTGTTGAGTTCCAGAGATTTTTGTATTGTTCCTTTTTTGTCCGGTATATTCAAAGTAAGTGCAGGCGGTTCTATAATCTGGGAATCCGCCCAGGCTATCTTTACATTCCTTACAGCTTCATTTCTATAAGACTCTCTGTCCCGTATAACTCCGCTCATAAAAGCAATGGGAATAAGCAAAAGAAGCAGCATTCCCAATACAATATAAAACTTTTTAACTTTTCTGCTTACTGATTTTTTTTGCTCATTCATCACACTAAACTCCTTTTTGTTAATTTTTTACAAAAAAGCAGAATAGTGCAACTCTTTATTAAGAAAAATATACAGTTAGCACAAATGCTACAGAATTTTCCTATGCAACAAATTCTCTGCTAAAATGATAGTTTAAGTATTCCTGTGATTCTTTTGAATCACTATTTTTCTTCATTTGTGTTTTAATTTTATCCGAATCAGGAGAGCTGCATATAGTAATAGCTTTTGAAGGGCTGTATTTCTGAATCATTTGAACTACAAAGTCAACTCCTCTTTTTTCGCTGAGCTTAACAAGTTCAACAAGCTGCGGGGTTGTGATAGAAGCGGATGAAAATTTTATTTTGTCGATATTTCTCGGATTTTTTGCTATTTCTGAAAGTAATGCAACATTGTATCCGTATTTCTTTATGATAGCCATGCCTGCTTCAAAAGTTATATTCGGGTTCGTAAACAATGCTTTTACGACTTCGGGTTTCTCAAGACAAAGCTGAATCATTGTATCAGCAGCTGTTCCATATTTGGCTCTGAAATCAGTAGCAAGTTTTTGATAATAAGCTTTTTTATCAGCTTCTGTTTCATTGCTGTCGACAGAATCATTCTCTGTTTTAAATATATTATTATTTGTGACTGAAGTAAATGTTTCAACAGTAGATAAACTAAAACCGGACGTAGTATTAGGAATATCAGCACTGTCTGAGTTGTCAGAAGTATCTTCTGTTAACTCTCCTGATAAAGCTGCTTTTGTTTCGACCATAGCATCTACAGCAGCTTCTGAAGAAGGATCACTCATAACCTTTTCACCGTATGCAGTAGCTTCATCTCCGCTTATGCTGTCATATTTTGCATATTCAAGAACTTTTCCGGTGTATTTTTCTATTTCGCTTACACTTTTGTCAACCATATAGTTTGTCTGGTTTAAAAGAGCTTCTTTACCGAATTTGTCATTGCCTTTGCTGTCTTTCGTTCCCAGAAGCTGTTCGTATGACGGAATCATGTCTGGATTTTTGACAAGATTTGAACTGATGCCCAAAAGATGTTTTCCGTCCATATCATCTTTTTTTGCAGTGTTAATAATTGCATTATGCGCTTTAGGTTCATCCACCATATGTTTTGCAACTTTTACATTGACAGTACCTTCATACTTCGGATTGTCATTCTCATCTTTTATTTCGCCAAGTTCTGAAATGTTTTCAGTATAGTCAATTTTTTCTTTATCAGACATTTCCTCCATATTCTTGGCAATCTCTTTAATATCTTTGTTTTTGTAAACTTTTCTGTCTTCAATGAATTTGTCTAAAAATTCTTCACATTTTTCAGGAGCTTTACTAAGCATTTCTGCAATAAATGCTCTATCCTCAGGTGACATAGATTTACGCAATTTTGCAAGTTTTTTAATATTTCTGGTTAATCTTCTTGCCATTTTTTCCGGATCCATTTTTTCTACTTCATCAGCAGACATAGACGCAAAAAACATATTTTTCTTTTGTGATTTTGTTAATTTATTAAAACGTTTCAAACATTCAAGAACATCTTTTCCTGTCAACTCTTTATTTCTTATCAATTCAGAGAAAAGAGTCAATGAATTTTCGTCTTTTAGCTGTTTTTCTATTTCAGCTGCTTCATCAGCGCTGAATTTTACCATGACATTTTCGTCTTTAAGGGCTTCTGACGGATTGTTTACATATTTCTCTGCAAACCTTTTATTTGCAACAATATGTTCTTTTATATGGTCAATATTCTTTTTCTTGAAGATATCACCAAATTCATCCTGTGACGTTTTCGAGTCAGTAGTACTTTTATTAACTTTCTGTGTGAAAATATCAATATTTTTAATTGATTCTGAAACAGCATTTTTTGAATCGTTAACTTTTTTCTGTTCAGAATTTTCTATTTTCTTTTTAACAGATAAGTCACTAAAATTATTAAAATAATTAACTGCTTCCTCAGTCATTGCTCTATCCCTCTTGTCATCAGCTACAAGCAATTTTTATTTTTTATCCCTATTCTCTCTTATGCTTATAGCTATACTGTATTTATCCCTTTGTATATATAAAGGATATCAAAATAGAATAATTGCTTACTTTACATAATTTATTAAGAAATATTACAAAAACATTCTAAAATTTCTGTCAAAACATAACTGAAGAGCGTTTTTAGAGAGTTCTTAAGAAATTAGCAGCCTGCATTTCTGCCTGTTCCGCTTTCAAAATTGCTGCATTAACTTCATTGTACTTAGCCTGTATTGCAGGGTCGACAATAGTTTCATCTCCAAGAATAGGATTAGGAATATATGTTCTTTTTATTGGCGGTGTATTTGTAGCAGCAGAGGTTATACTCTGAGAAGCTGCCGGCTGCAGAGTCTGAGAAGCCGGATGCTGAGTATTGGCAGGATTTGTGTGTTTATTATTCATCATATCAACAAGATTGCCGGGCTGTGTAGTCTGTCCTGCGGTCTGAATTGTGCTATTAGAAGGAGTTTTATACTTGTTATTCATTATATCAATAAGGTTGCCACTCTGCCCCGAAATAGCCGGAGTAACTGGGTTATTGTTCGATTGTTGTTGCGCATTTGGGGTTTCTTCGGGTTTAGGGGCGTCAAGGATGGAGTTTGTAGGCTTACCGAATATTTTGTGAGATATTTTCACCGCCCAATTACTGAATATCGGAGAAATTACAGCCATAATAAGCGCTGTTCTGCCAACGAAACCTCCTACTGCTTTCAATTTATGTGGAAGCGCCGCAAAAGTGTTTCTCAATGCGGTAAACGGAACCTGCGCAAGATTTTTCGGTTTAACTTTAAGAGGTCTTACTGATTCCCTGACTCGGCCTATGCTTAATAGCTGCCCAATCCATTTTACAGGTTTTTGCCACGGTTTAAGATTGCCGTTGGCGCGTGTTTCATAACCTTTTATAATATTTTTGAGCTTGTAATAATTTTTTGCATCTCCTGCTTTTGCGGCCTTTTTGGCAAGTGAAACAGCCCTGTGATAATTTTTGTAATCCTTTTTATCCATACCGAGGAATTTCAGACCTGCGACACTATTCAATGCACGCATTTGAATACCCATAGTCAGCGTATAAGCCATCATGCTGACGAGTTCTTCCATAAATGTAGAAACTTTTTCGCCTTTAGGTGCGTCTACTGCTGATTTTAAAGACTGACCGATGAATAAAGCCTGTAGGAGCACCCCCATTTTTCCCCCGACCAAACCGTTTGTCAATGCTTCAATGCTGCGGAACATACCGCCTGAGAGTTTTGCACCGAATGAAGAGTTAAGGGTCTTATAATTGTTTATAAGTTTATATTTATTCAAAATTTCATTGAAGGTAACTTTTTCTCTTAAAAATTTAGGAATCATCCATTTGGGCATAAACATCGAGCCGCCGTTTGAGTGAAGAATTTTATTTTTCAACGCCGGGTCTTTTGCATACTCTTCAATTTTTTGAATTATTTCTTTTTTGTACTTATAGCTGTCTTTTTCTGCCAGATGAATAAGTTTTGTAAGCTCCTTATCCACAGACAGATACTCTGTATTTTTAAGTATTTTTTTCAGAAGTTTTTTATCTGTCGGATTTGCAAGAAAATCATCAAGCGCCTTTAGAACAGCAGGATTTTTAGACTGTTTATATTTAAAAGCTTCTATTGCATCTTTAAATTGTGAAGGATTTGCAGCATATCCTGTCATAAGCAGCTGATTCTGGGGAAGTTTAAATTCTGTAAGAACCAAATTTAAATTTTTTGCAGAAGGATTCGAAATAAATGTTTCAAGAAGATGCATCTGAGACGGAGAATAGAGCAGTCTGTTTCTCACGGCATCCAGCTGAGTTACATATTTGGACGGATCTTTTGCATAATTTTTAATCAGATCTGACGCTTGCAATGATGAATAATTTTTCAACGCATCGAGTGCGTTTCCAACAAGATATCCACGAACGCTATGTGCCTGCGGTTGTCCCATCGGCCCGGCCATACCGGGTTTGTTCATCATTGTATTCAGTGCTTCACTGTTTTTAACGAAAGAACTATTTCTGATTTTATCTATATAGTTTGTGACAGCTGTATTAAATTTCGAAAAGAGCGGTTTTTTAGCCACATTATTGGCGGAATTTTCAATTTTGCTGAAAAACGTGTCAGAATAGTCTTTTCTGAGCGCCTTATTTACAAATTCAGAAGCGCCCATTAAAGCAGCCGTACCACCGACAACTCCGCCTACAAGAATTCCTGTATTGCCCTGTTCAACCTTTTCTGCCTGTTTTAAAAGGGGATTGTTTTCAAGAACCGCACCGTTTGAGACAGGTCCCGTAAAATTTGCTTTAGCCTGTCCTGGTGTATTATTATAATATATCTGCGAATTGTTTATATTTGGCTGCATAGCACGCTCACACTATCACCTACATTATAATAAAAACATTCTTTTGAAAATTATTGCTAAAAAAATTATAAATGTATCTATAATGAAACATGTAAAAACAAAGAATGCAAATCATTATTTATATACAAGATACTGATACATTCCCAAAATAGCAAATAACAGTCAAAGCTGTAAATACTTTCGGTTTGAACAATAAAAAATGCGGTTTTAAAACCGCATTTTTTATTTTATCAGCTAAAAAGTTTTTTAAATCTTTGCATTGCCTCAATGGTATTTTCTTTTGAGCCAAACGATGTTAATCGGAAATAACCTTCACCGTTTTTGCCGAAGCCGGAGCCTGGAGTGCCTACTACCTGAATATTTTCAAGCAGGTAGTCAAAGAAATCCCAAGACGTCATATTATTCGGACATTTTAACCAGATATACGGAGAATGTTTTCCGCCGACATGCCAGATATTACACTGTTCCAGCGTGTCTGAGATGACTTTTGCATTTTCTTTGTAATATCCGATATTTTCTTTAATTTCGGCCTGTCCTTTTTCGCTGAACACAGCTTCCGCACCACGTTGTATTATGTAAGGTACACCGTTGAATTTTGTTGTTTGTCTTCTGAGCCAGAATTTATTAAGCTTTCCGAGTGCCTTGGGGACTATTGTGTAGCCGCAGCGTGTGCCGGTAAAGCCGGCTGTTTTTGACAATGAACAAAACTCTATGGCACATTCTTTTGCACCTTCAATTTCGTAAATACTCCGAGGCAGAGAATCGTCAGACACGAAACATTCATATGCTGCATCGAAGAGTATAACAGCTCTGTTTTTGAGTGCATAATCTACCCATTTTTTGAGTTGTTCTTTGTTGTATACAGCGCCTGTGGGATTGTTCGGTGAACAAATATAAATAATGTCGGCTTTTACACTTTCATCGGGCAAAGGCAGGAACTCATTTTCTCCGTTTGCATCCGCAAAAATTACTTTTCTGCCAGCCATAACATTTGTGTCAACATAAACAGGATAAACAGGGTCCGGAACGAGCACTGTATTATCCTTTGAAAAAATATCCAGAATATTTCCCAAATCGCTTTTGGCACCGTCAGAAATAAATATCTCATCAAGTTCAAGCTGAACATTACGTTTTAAATAATATCTTTGCACAGCTTCCCTTAAAAAATCATATCCCTGCTCGGGACCGTAGCCTCTGAATGTAGCCTGAATACCCATCTCATCTACTGCTTTATGCAGTGCATCAACAACCGCCTTGCACAACGGCAGAGTAACATCGCCTATTCCGAGTCTTATAACTTTTTTATCAGGATTTTTTTGTATAAATTCATTGACTTTTTTGGCAACTGTAGAAAAAAGATAACTTTCTTCAAGGTTTTGATAATTTTCGTTTATATTCATACTTTCCCCTTTTTATTACGCGTAATTACCGTATATAACAGTAAAATTATAAACAAAAATTATAAAATTATGCAAACTCGTTATAAAAGGCGTTTAGAAAGTTATTTTTGTTCCTATTGTCACAGACGAATTGTTTCTCGTTTTGTTTAGTGCGTCGCGTTCGTTATTGTATCTGACAGAAACAGATGTTTTTGGATTCAGCTGCACACCGAGGCCTACAGAAAAAAGAGTTTTGTTTTCAGTCTGCTCATTAAAACCGCCTATTGTAATTCTTTGACGATACAGACCTACGTTTGCATCTCCGTAGAGCAAGACATTGGAGTTAGATGGCTTAAAAACAACGGATACATTACCGTCAACTCCGAAATCTTTATCAACGGCAGTCACGACAGCACCGGCATTTACACCTGCATTTATACACATGTTTTTATTAGGATTGCAGTTTACAGATGAAGACGCATTAAGTTTTACACCAGGCTGGAGTCCAAAACACATGCCTGTATTCGTAAACTTCAAATCAGTCAATACACCGCCGCTTACGCTATTTTTCAATGTAACATCCTGAATTCTGTTTTTTAATTCAAAGCCGTCTTCTGCCAGAATACGGGCATCTCCTCTTACTCCAGAACCCGCGAGTTCAAAAGTTGTGCCGGCGCAAACAGTTGTTTTCGCGGAATTAGAGAGTTCCATATTTTCAGTCTTAAGCAGAGTCGATTTTTTGCCGACAGAGCCTTTAAAAAAGGTCGACAGATATTTAGTTTTTTGAAATGCCGGGGTATGCTTAAAAATAGCATTTTCCGGCGTATTATCGACAACCGGAGCCATTGCATTTATTGTTTCATTATCAAAACCGGCACTTGTTAAATCATTGCGGATATCTTCCGTCATTTTCGATAAAGCATTCAGATTTCCTGTGTCATCCTGTATATATTCACAGCCTCCCAATTCTCCTGCAGTGTAAGAGGTTATGCCTTTTGTGTCATAAAATATGCCGCTGTCATGATTTATTCCCTTGTGTTCCAGTTTTAAGCCGACACTTTCCGAATTAAGAAACATCGATGTTTCATTGTTCTTTTTAAAACCGAGAGTAATTGATGTTTCTGTATCCTTTACGGAATTTCCATAGACAAGTGAGCCTCCGGCTTCTGCTGAAAGATTTCCGTTTGTTGATATTTCAAAAGAACCTTTCACAGCAGGTGCCGGATTTATCGGTAAATCGAAAGGCGTTTCAAGATGGTAGTCACGCTTGTCCATTTCATCGCCGAATACAGCCTCTTTTTCAAGGGCAAATTCCTGATATGATTTTTCTCCGTCATCCTGAAACATAATATAACCGGTGCTTTCAAGAGAATGGCTCCTTTTAAAGACTTCTCTTGCTGCATCTTTTATATTTGCTGCATTGATAACTATATTTTTTCCATAGTTATTAAAAACATATTTTCCGTCACTTTGCTGATAAAGAAGTGTCAGGTGGTTGCCGCCTTCAACATTTCCTCCTGAAAGCAGAGCTGATTTTATTCCGCATTCATCAAGTGTGTTCATTATAAAAGAATGAATGGGCCCGCAAATAAAACCGCTCAGCTGTTCTCCATCAGGTGTGTTAATGATTTTGTCGAGCACTTCAGGCTGATTTTCACCGACTTTTTTATGAGGAGTTTTGTCATCGTACAACTTATTAAAATCCTCAAGAAGTCTTGATATAGTAGTGTTAAGGATTTTCGGATTGTCTTTGTTCTCATTGATATAATCTTTTAAATATTGATACGTCTTTTGTGAAGAATTTCCGTTGTTTTTGTAGAAAGTCTTCAAATCTGCTAAATCAATACCAATAAGGTCAGTTCTGTCATTATAATCTTTCGAATTATATTCCTTTGAAAAAAGTGGTTCAGGCATATTTATATCAGGAAGATTTTCTGTGTTGTTCTCCCGGTTTTCGTCATATCCTTGTAAAATATTATCCAGAAAGTCATCGAAAGAGCCGGTATCGTCGTATATAGTCACATTTTTTGTATACTCAGTCAGAACAGGCGCAATTTCTGCACTTTCAATTTTTCCATTCATTACAGGCGAATCTTCAGTAATTGTAACATTAAATTCCGCCTGGGATGGCTTTCTTAATACAACGTCATCATTTGCCGCATGTTTACTTTCCTGTAATATATCAGTTTTTCCTTGCTTATTATCCTCAACCGGCATAAAACTCCTCAACTGTTCATAATTCCCCGTATATAGATATAAAAGTATTTTTTACTAAAAAATTGCCTAAAAAATTTCAACTTAACTCCGAAGGGATTAAAAGACACACTAAATTGTCCTGGAAAAATTCGTGATAAGACTCTGCCTCACAAAACAATCCTGAGAATTGTTTTGTGAGAGGTAAATGATGTGAACGAATTTTTTGACAAATCAAACACTCACAGCGAAGCGAGCAGTAGTGAGCCAGTCTTTGAAACGCAGTGTAGGTGAGTGTCACTTTTTCACTATACGTGAAGACATTTTGCACGAAATCAAAGATTTCTGCAAAAGAAGTCAAAGGTGAGCAGGTACAGGCTGCGTTGAGCGAAACCAGACTGGCATGCCGCGTGAGGCAAAACCGAATCAGGTGTCCATGTGAGCCAAAACCACGCTTTTGGTGAACGTCTGATTTCAATAGAGCCGGCGGCAACTGCGGCACTATATTATTTCAGCTGCAGTGCAGTGTATTCCGCCTGCAGTATTAAAAAGTCTTTCTGTAGTTTTGTCGTCAATAAAGTGTATATTTTCTTTTGCAACGTAGTCTTTAATACTCTCAATAAAAGCATTTTTTGTACTAAAACCTGTTTTTGCTTCAATTTCCTGAGTAATCCCAATAGCCCTGTCCAATAACGGGGCATTTGTAATATATACGGGTTTTCCGTCTTTTTCTGAAACTATTGCATTCAAAAAATTGTTCTCATATTTATTAGTTAAATTAACCCCAATAGTCTCATCATGACCAGCCTTAAAAGTCTGCAATTCAATAAACTTGTCCACCATAGATTTAAGCCTGGGGTCATCGTTTTTCGAAATGTCTTTTAAAAAGTCCATATTGTTATGAAAATTATTGAGCATTTCTTTTTCTTTTGCTTTATCTTTGACCGGTTGAAGATAATAATAGTTTCCCGGTACACGAATTGGCTTATAGCCTGAATCTTCGAGCTTTTCAATCAGTTTTGGCATAACATCTTTATGTTTATATGGTGCAAACCGTTCTGTAATTTCAAATTTTTCAAGATATAAACCCAGCTGATTACAGACTTCTTCAAGCTGTGCGCGCTCTTTACTGTCCGGGTTAGCGGTTTTTATATAATTTTGAATTTTTTTAATGCCTGATTTTAACATATCTTTTGTGAGTTCATAATCAGCAACAAGCACATTTCCGTCATTAAGCGGTCGGATAAACAAATCGATATGATAATCAAGACGTGGGATTGAATGAATTTTTTCCACTCCATACACTGTCTTCAAAAATTCATCCGGAAACTCCTTTGCTTTATTTTCACCGAGCAGCATTTCGCGTCTGCCTTTATTCTCACAAATAAAGAAATTTCCGCCTCTTAAATGCATCGGCAGTTTCACGGGTTCAAAACCCAAGGTCTTTTTTATGCCATCTGCAGACGCTCTCAAAACTCTTTTTAGATGTTCCCGTGTTGAGTCAAAAAGGACGATATCTGTTTTGTTTTTTAGAAAAGTTATGTAGTCCTGCGCCCACATTAGATAGCTTTTCTGCTGAAGGTCATAAATTTCTTTTTTTATTGATTTTGAGGCAATATTTGGCGTAAATACATCGAGACCTGTTGTTAAACTAAGCTTTTTAAGGGCTTGTGCACAGTTTTTATCTGTTACATAAAGTCCCCTCAATGGCATAGCCCCGTATCCTTTGAATGACGGTGAATATGATATTGTGTTCATAATTTGTTTTTCCCTTTTCTGATATAATTAATAAGCAAAAATAAAAAATTTTGCTATTTTATCATCAGCGCAAAAAAAATTTTGTTCTGTTTTAAAACTAATACTATGAAAATATCACCACTTAACGGAATCAAAAAAGCTATAGGAATCACACTGGCCGCAGGTTCAATTGCATTTGCAGCTCCTGCTGCAATGAAAGCGCAAAATGCGTGGACAAAAGAAGTGTTTATATTAAAGAAAGATACATTTGAACACACAAAAGACTCGATAGACATACCGGAAAAGACCATAACAAAAGATTCTATTCCGTCAATCGCAAGAGTTCCTGCCTCAGGCACATCAGACAAGGCTGTCTTGGATGAAGCACCGAATCCGTCAATCTACATTGCAGGAGAAAAGAAAAAAGCGGCAATAGTCGTTGACCTATCCAAAAATGTTTTGTATTTTTACAATGATAAAGGTACACCGGTGTCTGCATACCTTGTCGCAAGCGGAAGAAAACGTTATCCCACTGATACAGGTATAAGAATTGTTACGCATATTGAAAGATATCCGTATAAAACAGCATCTCCAAAAACCAAACGTTATAAAAAGCCCTGGGATTACGGCCCAAGAGTAATCTGTCTTGAGACTGTAGACCAAAAGACCGGAGCAAGAGGCAAAACCGGTGAATTTATTCATGGCAATAATAATCCCTCCAGCCTTGGAAAATACGCATCTTTGGGCTGTGTCAGAATGGATAACACAGTTATAAAACAGCTGGCCGGTTTGGTTAAACCAGGTGATTTAGTAATAATGAAACGATAATTCGCCGCTGCTAATTGACATTGCCTGAAGATATCACACAAAAATACGCATAAAATCAGTAATCCAGCCCGCCTCCGATTCTGGTTAAGTTGTTACGTATTTCAATTTCCATATCAACTACGGAATCAAAAGAATCTTTCTTTTCTGCTTTATTCTTTTCAAATTTATCCGCAATTGCTTTGATATCACGGGGATTTTCATAGTTTCTCACTTTTTCTTTTATTATTTTAAAGAACAGTCTTTTTTCTGCAACATCAATGGTTTTGTTACAAATAAGCAGAAGAGATTTTGCTAGACTTTTCGGCTGTTTCAAAATTACAGCCAAACTTCTTTCTCCCGGTGCTAATTCAGTTGACAAATAAACTTCATAATCTCCCCTGTCATTTTTTCTTGCATCCAAAATAGTTGTATTTTCAGTATTAGGATATGAAGCTTGAAACAGATTATTATATTTTTTCAGTTTTTTGCTGTCATTTTTAAATTCTTCTCTTTTTAGTCTTTCCTGCAAATCGCTGCTGAGACGCATTTTAAAGCTTACAGGAGAAACTGAATTTATTTTCATAGTTTTATACCTTTTATTTGTAACTAAGTAAATAATAGCCCGAACAAAAAACACATAGTCATTTCCAAGTGATATACGTAAAAATATTTTTACATTATTCAAGGCAATTTTTAAGTAAAAAATTACTTTATATATTTAAATAGGGGGATATTATGCCAGATAGAGACCAGGTAATGAGACTATTTAAAAGTGCAATGTCCTACAGAGACTCGAAAAGAGTTCTGATTAATTCCGCTAAAAAAGAATATGCAGAAGAAATTGATATATTGCAGGAAAAAGGAGAAAGTATTGCAGATAAGTTAAAGACTACTGCAAAAATTATTATCAAAGGAAAAGATGACGAATATTATCCTAAAACAGCAAAAGGCACAACCCCCACGATATCTCAGGAGAGATATGAAAACAGTTATATGAATACCAATATAGATGCAACACGGACTGTTATGAGGCCCAAGCCGCCTGTTATAGAAAAAAGCTCAAAATTTTTTAAAAACGTAAAATATGATGTAAGTGTTTCAAATATTGTTTCGGAACGACAAATAGGTCACAATTCAATACTTGCCCGTGATGTAGACTTTTTTGATAAAACAGCGACATTTAGTTTTCAAAAAATAGGTGATGGAGGTTATACAAAAATATCAGCCGGCGCCGGATATAATTTTTTCAAAAAGCGGGTAAAACTTGATGCCCACTACACTATGCCAGACAGTTTTATAAGAGGCAGAGTCTACATTGAAAAGGACAATCCAGGAGTAAATGTAGAATATATAAGAGAAATGCCAAAAGACGGAACGCTAAATATAAATGGCGGTGTTTTTAAAGATGATGCGGCTTTTCAGATTGAATATAATGCAAAACTCGATAAAAATACTAAGATGGTAATAGGTGCATACGGCACCACTAAATACAAAGAAACCGGTGTATACGGACGTCTGGAATTTTAATTACAATTGTATTTGCATAATTTTGTCATATGCCTGAATAATCTTGCCAGTGACAGTTGTGGCGACGGAAACTCCGAGCTCTGCTTTTGCCATTGCGGTCATAACATCATGGATATCTACGTTATTATTTTCCTGCATTGCATCTTTCAGCAGTTCATCCGGTGCATTCATTTCGTGGTTTAAATTTTCAATTAATCCTGAAAAAACAGCTGAAAAATCACTTGTTTCAGGTTTTTCAATACGCCCCATACGCATTGGAGCTACGCCTGTGCCTGTGTTCAGTTTTGTCGGCTGTATACGTTCAAAAAGATTTATATTCGGTGCAAATTTTTTTTCTATCATAATAACTTCCTATTTTTATCCTAAATAGTTTGCGAGAATGCTTTTTACGTAGTTCTGGGTTTCTTTAAACGGAGGTACTCCGCCATATTTGTCTACATTACCTCCACCTGCATTATAAGCAGCAAGCGCAAGTACTACATTTCCGTTATATCTTGCAAGAAGACCTTTAAGATGTCTTACTCCTCCGTCAAGATTTTGCAAAGGATTGAATGCATCTTTAACGCCAAGCCCTTTTGCTGTTGCAGGCATAAGCTGCATTAACCCCATTGCTCCTGCGTGGGAAAGAGCTTTCGGGTTAAAGCCAGATTCCTGTTTTATAACAGCTTTGACAAGCTTTTCGTCCATATCATATTTTTTGCAAATCTGGGAAATAAGACTGAGGATGTGGCTTTTTCCTGCTGGTACCTTTATATTGTCAACAGAAGACGAATTCTGTACAGGATTAGCAGCCTGGGTTTTTTCTTGTTTTGCAACCCTGAAAACATTTGCTTTACTGCTTTTTAATACCTCTGCGAATGTGCTTTTCTCGGCATTTTGCGCGGCTTCCGGGTTAAGCTGGCGCTCAATTGAATTGACACGGGCTTTTATAACGGCAAGTCTTTGGATTGCCGCTTCTTTTCCGCCTTCATTTATATATGCCTGTATTGTGGGTGAAAACATTTGCCTTTACCTGTTATTTTCCTATTTCAACAGCTCTTTGCGCCATTGCTTTTGATATTGTTATAACTGCGAGGTTTGCTTCGTAAGCTCTTTGTGCAATATTTGCATCTGCAATATCGACTATAGGGTTTACGTTAGAAGCGCGTATGTAACCGTTTGCGTCAGCGTCGGGATGACCAGGTTTGTATATTCTTTCGCCGAGAGTCGGGTCTTCAACTACACCGGTAAAGCATACACCGCCTTGTAAAAAAGGAAGTGTGCCGGTTCCGAATACATCTTCTTTCATTGAGTTCAAAAGCCCATGGAAAGAGATGTCGTCTGTTGCATTAAGTACCGGGATTTTTCTTACATAGTTTGGTGTATCTATGTTTGCAATGTTTTTTGCGTGAATTTTAATTCTTTTTCCGTGTACGCCTAAACTTTTTTCGCCTATGTTTAATGCTTCTATCAAACTCATATTTTAAATCCTTCTATTATTTGCCTACGTTTATAACAGTTCTCATTTCCGTAATCATGCTGGTCATTCTTCTTGTTGCCATAGCGTACATAATGTTCATTTTTTGCATTTCTGTAAGTTCATATACAGGGTCAACGCCGACACCCTGTTCTTCCACAAGCCCGGAGGGGCCAAGTTTTATAGACAACTCTGTCTCAAGCGGACTGTTCATTGTGCCGAGATACTGGTCAAAACTTATGTCTTTTCTTACGTATCCCGGGGTATCGATGTTTGCGAGGTTTGTGCTCAGCGCGCGCTGCTTCTGAGTCACAAGATCCATCATCAAATTCACTTTTACCATCGGGTCTTTGGGTGTGTACATTGCGTTAGTTATCCTTTACTATTGAGTCAGATTTATTGATTTTTGATACATATCATCAACTACTTTGATTAGCCTTGTGCTTGCAATCATTGAAGCATTGAGTCTCATTACCTCGTTGACATTGTCTATAAATCTGGTGTTAGAGCGTTCAAGATATCCTTGAGATATATAAGTGTGGTCTTTGATGAGCTTTGGTTCTCCTGAATCTGCTGTTGCAATGACTTTATTGTATTCTGCCTGCTGGAGTCCTTCGGGATTGTCAAACTGAACAACAGGAATTCTTCCCAACACCTGTTCGTTTGTTTTGCCTGCAACAAAATGTACAACGGTTCCGTCTGATTTTATTCGTATATTCGTAAAGTCAGTAGGAAGTTTTATGCCGTCGCCGACCATATAACCGTCGTTCGTCATAAGGTAGCCTTCGCTGTTAACCTTGAATGAACCGTCTCTCGTATATTTTACGTCACCATTTTCAGAGGTTACGGGAATAAATCCGGGCCCTGTTAATGCAACATCCAGTGTTCTTTCCGTCCTCATAACAGGTCCCTGCTGGTAATCATATCTGACTCTGCCGTCAAGATAGCCTGATTCGTCCATAATTTGTTCAAAACGGACAGACTTATAGGCGTTTGTGTTGAGGTTGCCGATATTGTTTGATATGTATCCGAGGCGTTCAAACTGAACGTTTGTATTTACTATGCCCCTTCTTATTAAACCTTGTAAGTTATAACCCATATTTTACCTTCCTATCCGTTGCCTAATTGCTGGATTGCTCTTGAGAGATTACTGTTTTGGAGGACAAAAAGCTGTCTGTTGGCTTCAAAATTCCTTCTTATCGGAATCATCTGCAAAACTTCTTCCGACTGTGACACGTTTGAAAACTCATTGTAGCCCTGTTTTATATTCGGCTCCAACACTGCAACACCGTCAGTCGTTACAGTCGAGATAGTCGCTACATATTCAAGTTTTCCGGTACGCTTGTTCAAAACACGAATATCTCCGTTGTGATTAACTTTTACATCGGAAAGCTTTTCAGGCGTAAACGGCAATTTTATCGGTGTGCCGTCATTTGCAAGCACGTTAGCGTTTTCGAGGGTTAAAAGGTTTCCTTCGCCATCGAGTTTGAATCGTCCGTCACGTGTGAGCTTAATACCGTCCGGGCTTTTGTACTGGAAATAGCCTTTTGCTGCAATTGCTAAATCAAGCGGATTCTTTGTAACTGCGATCCTTCCGATTCTATCGTCTATTGCCGTTGACAGGCCATGAACGCCTATATATTCGGAAAACGAAGACACAACAGGGTCTTTTCGCTGGTATCCGACTTTGTCAAAACCGGTCATGTTTTCGTTTAAAATTCCGAAAAGCTCTGTCTGTAAATGCATTGCACGGATATTTACAGTCATTCCGTTTTCAAAAAAGTTTATTCCGCCGTTTAGTCTCATTTTTTGCCTCTTATACTGCACAGTTATACATTAATGATATCGGCGCAAAAGTCAAAACAATTAGTTTTTTATCCAAAAATCATACATTCGGTGTAAAAACCGGCTTTTTTATTAAAGGGAAAAATTTTTTATTCTTTTTTATAAACACTGTAGAAATTTCATATAAAATATGTCAAAATATAAGAAGAAAAGAGGTCTAGATGGATAGTCAAAATACTAATTTGAATGAATCAACATCAGAAGTTAAAGAAAAAGCGCAATCAATAATGCAAAAGGAGATTTTTGAACAGCCGGCGGTGGTCAAAAATCTAATTGAACGGTGTATAAACTCTAATGACTCGGTAATGCTTAATTTGCCGCTGAATATAAATAACATAGTAATTTCAGCCAGCGGCTCTTCATACAACTGTGCCGCTATTTCTGCGCCATTGTTCAGAGAATTGTTGTGCATTCCCTGTGAATACGAGTATTCAAGCGAATTTATTTTGCAAAAAAATTATTTTGTGACACCTGAAACTCTTTTTATTTTCATATCCCAGTCAGGAGAGACTTCAGATACACTACAGGCCATAAAAAAAATTAAAGAACTGGGCGGAAAAACTTTATGCATCACAAATGCAGAGAATTCGACGTTATGGAATCTGAGCGACTATCGTATTTTATCTGATGCAGGTGAAGAAAAAAGCATAGCTTCAACAAAAGCGCTTTGTGCGCAGTTATTCTGCATGATGCTAATTATTTTGAAAATCAAATTTTCCAGAGCGCAAAACATAGAAAACGAAATTCATGCCCTGAAAAGGCTACCGTTATATCTTGAGCGGATTATCGGAGATTTTGACAGATTCAAAATTGCAGCAGAGATGATTTCAAAATACAGAGATATTGTTATTCTGGGAAACAAAACTTACTATCCTGTTGCAAAAGAAGGTGCTTTAAAAATCAAGGAGACTTCCTATTTGAACGTGACAGCATATCCCTTCGGGGAATTTATGCATGGACATGTCGCCGTATTGAACGAAAAGGCAATTGTGATAGCAATTATTGATGAAGAAAATGAAGAATCAGCCAAAAGGAATCTCCAAAAAATCCGTGCTGACTACAATCCCCAGATTATCTGCATAAGCACGGTAAAAGATATTGAGTGCGGAGATTTTAATATATACATAAAAACAAGCAAAAAAATAAAAGCTATTTTTGGCGCACTTATTACATTGCAGCTGATTGCGTGCGAAATTGCAAGAATTTTAAAAAGAAATCCGGATAAGCCAAAAGGGCTGAAAAAAGTCGTTAAAGACTAAAGTAACAAATCTTTGTTTTACCTTCAGTGATTCTATCAGCATCGAGCTGAATATAGTTACACGAAAAAAGTTTTCTGTTAAACTCAAACACCGATTTTTCTTCTGTCACAGCTTTTCAGAGCATATTTACAAAAAAAGAATAAATAGTGATTATTCAAACAAGAAGAGTTTAAAGTTGTTTATTTTAAACAGAAAGACAATGTTCTTTTCAGAATAAAATAATTACCAAAAAAACCTCAAAACATATTTTTTTAACGAAAACACAAAAAATGTAGTATTATATATATCGGGTAGAAATGTCTGAGAAAAATTCGTGATAAGCAACAAAAATACACGACGAATTTTTTGAATAACCATTGAACCTTTAAAAAGAAGAGCAGGTGCAGCCCGAAACTACGGCACCGGATTAGACAGAAAGGAACTGATTATGTGGGAAAAAGATGTAAACATTAACCAAATTCAGGAAATTAGAGTTAAAACAAATGTATTCTTCGGAGTCGGCGCTATATCTAAAATTGCAGATATTGCAGCTGATTTAAAGAAAAAAGGAATAGATAAAGTTATCATAATAAGTGGAAAAAATGCATATAAAGTCACAGGAGCCTGGGATTATGTCGAAAAAGCATTGAACAATAACGGCATCGGATACATTAACTATGCAAAAGTTACACCAAACCCGACGACAGCAGCTATTGATGAAGCAACAGCTATGGCTAAAGAATTCGGCGCAAAGGCTGTTATTGCAATCGGCGGCGGTTCTCCGATTGATACAGGAAAAAGTGTAGCAATACTTCTTGAATATCCGGATAAAACAGCTGCAGAGCTCTATGAATGGAAATTCCCGGCAGAAAAAGCTGCCCCCATTGTAGCCATAAACCTTACTCACGGAACAGGTACAGAGGTCAACAGATTTGCGGTTGCAACCCTTCTTGAAAAGAACTTCAAACCGGCAATAGCATATGACTGCATCTATCCGTCATATTCAATCGACGACCCGCAGCTTATGACTAAATTGTCAAAAAATCAGACAATGTATACGGCAATAGACGCAGTAAACCACGTAATAGAAGGCGCAACCTCAAAAGTTGCTTCGCCTTATGCAGTGACGCTCGCAAGAGAAACGATTAATCTCGTTGCCAAATATCTGCCAAAAGCACTCGAAAATCTTGAAGATGCAGAACCGAGATACTATTTACTTTATGCTTCACTGCTCGGCGGGGTAGGTTTTGACAACGGAATGCTTCATTATACACACGCTCTTGAACATCCGCTGAGCGCGGTAAAACCTGAGCTTTCACACGGGCTGGGTCTTGCAATGCTTCTGCCTGCAGTTATCAAAGCTATTTATGCAGACAGAGCAGCAACTCTTGCTTACATTCTTGAGCCGATTGCACCCGGATTAAACGGCACACCGGATGAAGCAGAAAAAGCAGCAAAACTCGTCGAAAAATGGTTGTTCAATGTCGGTGTAACACAAAAACTTTCAGATGACGGATTTAGTGAAGGCGATGTTGACAAGCTGGTCAACCTCTGCTTTACGACACCTTCTCTTGATTTGCTTTTGAGTCTTGCACCAAATGAAGCAACAAAAGAAGTTGTGAAAAAGATTTATGAGGAATCAATGACTCCGTTATGTAAATAGCTGTAATAGAATTTTCAAAAAAATGAAAGACAGGCGTAAAAATTTTACACCTGTCTTTTTTGTTAATATTAAAAACCCGCTAATCACAAGTCTTTTCAGAAATTCTGAATTTAAAAATTTTTTCAAAAATATAGACAATCGGGTAATGGATAACCAAAGATTCAGCAGATTAAAATATAAATTGTTTAACTAAATAAGAAGAATAAGGGGAAGTAATGGGAGAAAAATTGCTGGAAAAAGTGTTTTCGATAAAGAACGACAAAGACGGAAGACACAAAGTTGTAAGGGTTTTAGGTGCGAAGGTAAAACTCCAATATGATCACCAAAAAAGAGAAACACAAAAAGCAATATTAGTACAGGATTCATACAACCTTAACTGTTATAATGCTGCAGACAAAATAGTTGTCTTCATTGAAATTGAACCTTATAGAATGTGTGGTGGTCAGATGTCACTTTTTTCACTATGTAAATTTTCAAAAGAAATATTAGAGCCTTCTGTTCCTGTTTTAATTACAACTATGCCCGGCAAATATACTTATGCACATAACAATAATTTCGAAAACAATTTAAATATTATGAGATGGGAACAAATTGCAAAAATAATTAAAAACAAGAAAGAAGTCATTTTACATATTCCTGAGGTTTGTATAAAAAATCCAGAAACTGGAGAATTACTTTTTGATAGACTGACTGAACATGATTATGAAGTATTAAAGTCGATTGAAAAGTTGCAAATTAATATATTAAATCAAAACATTGAGTTAATACCCGACAATGATATTTTAGATTCATTAAAAAAAATAACAGAAAACATAACCCAAACAGTAGCTCACGATAAGACCTGCAATCAGTCATTAGCAAATAAATATAACATGCCGGTACATCTATTTTCAGGGTTTTATGAACTGCCCGATGTAAAAAAATATTCTTTATCAGAAAAAGAGAATCTCATTTTATTTTCTCCTGATTTACCCACAAACGGACTTAAATACAAAGAAGAATTTATAAAAAAAATTATTAAATCATTTCCTAACTATAGAATAGAAAGAATCTTTGGATATAGTTTTGAAGATTATTGTGCATTAACGGCTCGCGCAAAATTTGTTATCTCTTTCGGAGAAGGTTTTGATGGCTATTTTAATAATTCACCATTGCTTGGTACTATGGGTTTAGCTGTGTTCAACAGAAAATTTTTCCCTGATGATGGATGGTTACAGAATCCAAATGTTTATGATTCTTTTGAACAAATGTCTGAAAAAATTGTTGCCGATATGAAGTATTATCTCGAAAATCCGGCAGAATATTATAGTGTTATTAAAAATCACCGAAGCAAGGTTTATTCTCTTTATTCAAAAGAGAAAACAAAGAAAAAACTTAATGATTTTTATAATAAAAATTATGATTTTTTGCCATTTTTTGGCGAAGAGAAGCAGGATAATTTTGTAAATTTAAATACAGGCATAATTGATTATTTGCCGAACAGTTTTAAGAACTATTTGTTAGAAAATAATATGCCAGAAAAAATAAATAAACTTAAAAGGAATCTCGACAAAAATTCACTTAAGGTCATTGATAGCTCTTTAAAAAAGATTCTCAATGTACCTGACTCACGATATTCAACGTTATATTTTGTCAAGAAAGAAGAATTTGAGGCAGAATTTAAAGATAAAAATTCTATTTATGACAAAATTATGACCAATGATATGTATAATTTTTTTGCGGAGAATTATAAACTCTCAAAAATGGATTATGATCTAGAAGTTCTCGTTTTTCATCATAGTCTAAAAGATACAACAGATAAGCTAAAAGAATATATAAAAAACAAGGACTATATTGATGCAGGTGCTTATATAGGAGATAGTGCTCTTGTTCTATTTCCATATCAACCACGAAAAATATATTCTTTTGAGATTTCCCCATATAATCTTGCAAAATATCAAAAGACTATGGAATTAAATAATATAGAAACTGACAAATATGAATTGATTAATATGGGTTTGTCAGACAAAAATGATGTTATAAAAATTAAGGATTCAAAAGATGCAGGTGTTTCAGAATATTGTAGCTCAAATGATTGTATTGCTGTAAAGTTTATCCCCCTAGATAAATTTGTCTTTTTACATAGTTTAGAAGTAGGGTTTATTAAAGCTGATATAGAAGGCTCTGCTTTAAAAGCTTTAATGGGCATGACTAAAACAATTAAAACATTTCGTCCTGTACTGTCTTTGTCAATTTATCATTCACCAGAAGAATTTTTTGAAACAAAACCATATCTTGAAGAAATTGTAAGTGATCTAAATTATGAAATCGAAATAAGAAATGAAGTATCTTTGCCTGATAATCTTTTCGGGGTTACGGTTTTTGCATATCCTGCAGAACTTAAATAAAAAGGAAACAAAAATGAACAAACAACAATTTTTAAATGACTTAGAAGACATATTACAAAGAGAAGAACCGTGTACAGAAAATGACAATCTTGATGAATATGAAGAATGGGATTCACTTTCTCAAATGTCACTTATTGCATATATGGACAGAACTTTTGGAGTCAAATTAGGTTTTGATAACTTTGAAAACGTAAAAACCGTCGCCGATTTAATAGAACTCGCCGGAGGAAAAATTGGAGATTAAATTTGATAAAGAGCAGCGTTTTATTGTCACAGGTGCAAGCTCAGGTATTGGGGAAAATACAGCATTAATGCTCAACAAGCTCGGAGCAACAGTAATTGCAATTGGAAGAAATAAGGAACGTTTACAGATGCTTGTTGAACAATCGTATTCTCCAGAAAATATGTTTACAGAACAAAAGGATTTGACTGAAGATATTCCTTCTCTACCCCAGTATGTAAAATCATTAAAAGACAAATACGGCAAATTCCAGGGGCTTGTTTATGGTGCAGGTATAGGTAAGGTGGAACCATTGCAAATGATTCAGTATCCTGAAGTAATAAAAGAGTTTGAAACGAATTATTTTGCTCCGCTTTTTATGGCTAAAGGTTTTGCGGATAGACGCATAAATAATGGTTCAGGCAGCGCATGTGTATTTGTTTCATCAATTGCTTCTTTCTGTTCTGACAAAGGACATGTTGTATATGCCGGTTCAAAAGCAGCTCTTTCAGCTTCTGTAAAATCAATGGCAAAAGAATTAGCAAAAAACGGAGTAAGAATGAACTGCGTGTCTCCTTCTGCAGTCAATACACCAATGCTTGATGAACACAGCAGAAGTGAAGAACAGATGAAAAAATATCCTTTTGGTATTGCAGAAACTGAAGATGTAAGCAATTTGATTGTTTATTTACTATCTGATAAAGCTAAATTTATCTCTGCACAAAACTATATAATCGATTCAGGTGGAGTGTCATAATGAAAAAAATCTATATAGTTGGCGGCGATGGATTCGCAAGAGAATGTTATATGTATTTATCTTCTATAATTGAAGAAGATAAAGATATTGAATTTGGCGGTTTTTTAGGGCACAACGGATATGGTGAAAATACAGATTTCAAAAAGCTTCAGCATTTGTACAAAGGAGATGTTTCTGAACATAAATTTGCAGATAACGAGTATGTAATTATCGGGGCAGGCATGCCCAAAATCAGAAAAATAATATATGAAGACCTAAAAAAACGCAATATAAAATTTTATACACTTATTTCAAAAAATTCTAAGATAAATGAGTTTGTAGAATATGGAGAGGCTAATATTTTTATATACTACGTTCCGTCTCCTGATGTAAAAATTGGCAACGGCAATCTCTTTAACGGATATACAATTACCGGACATGATGTTGAAATCGGCGATTTCAACTTTTTGGCACCTAGAGCGCAAATTTTAGGCGGTGCGAAGATTGGAAGTATGAACACAATCGGTGCTAATGCAATTCTTCTTCCGCATGCAAAAATCGGTGACAACAACAAAATTGCACCGCTCAGTGCCGTTTACAAAGGCTGTAAAAATAACTGCTATATGGCAGGCAATCCGGCATTAAAAATAGGAGATAACAATGCATAGCTGCTTTAAAAATGCAAAAATATCAGCAATAGCGGCAGTGGTGCCGGAGGATGTAATCACAATTGACGATGAAATTGTGTTTTACAAAAATGACGAAAAACTCCTGCAGAGAAACAAAAAAATTCTCGGGCTCGGTAAGCGTCACATTGTTCCGGATGGCGTCACTAATGCTGATTTGTGCGAGGCTGCCGCAAATAGATTGATAACCGAACTCGGCGTTGAAAAAAATGAAATTGATGCGTTGATAGTCGTTTCTTCCAGCCATGATTATATATATCCTGCATCAGCTTGTATATTGCAGGACAGGCTTGGACTTAGTGAAGATTGTGCTTGTTTTGATATATCCGGGCTGGCATGTTCTGCTTATGTATATGGATTGTGGAATGCTCATTCGCTTATACAAAGCGGGGCAGCAAAAAAATGCCTCTTGTTAGTTGGCGATACAGTGAGCAGGCACTCTGACAAAAGAAACAGAAATTCCAATATGCTTTTTGGCGATGCTGGCGTTGCGACACTGATTGAGTATACAGAGCACTCGATTCCATCGTATTTTATCCTTGGCACAAGAGGCAGCGGATGGAACAAAATCGTTGCGCCGGCAGGAGGTTCAAAATTGCCTATCCGGAAAGATATTGTTGATATTGAGATTACTGATAATAGAGACAATGTATGGCACCTTTGGGATGAAATTATGAAGGGGATGGATATTTTTAAATTTACAATGGAAGTCGCACCGAAGGGCATAGATGATATTCTAAAATTTTCAGGAAAAAACAAAGAAGAAATAGACTTTTTTGCTTTTCATCAGGCTAATAAACAAATCGTCGACAATATTGCAAAATACGTCCGTTTACCTAAAGATCAGTATTCGGCTGAAACCTTTACAAAATATGCAAACTGTGCAGCGGCATCTATTGCAACAAACATCTGCGATCAGCTTTGCGGTAAAAATCCGGAAAATGTTTTGCTTTCATCATTCGGAGTCGGGCTTTCATGGGGGTTTGCGCTTTTGAATATGAAAGATACTAAAAATCTGGGCATTGGCATTTACAAAACGCCTGATAAGCTTTTGACGCGTGAGGAGCTTGTGGAAAACTGGATAAGTTATTTTAAAGGAGAGATTGATGAGCTTCAACTCTAAAACAGTATTTATAACCGGTTCAAGACGTGGACTCGGGTGGGCAATGGCAGAAGAATTTGCGAAAAATGGGGCAAACATTATTGCTCATGCCAGAACACAGACAGAAGAATTCTCTGAAAGATTACGAGAACTATCTGAAAATTATGGAGTTAACGTAAGCGCTTTGTATTTTGATTTAACAGATACAGAGATGATGAAAGAAACTGTTAAGGATTTGATAATAAAACAGAAAACAAGAATAGACGTACTTGTCAATAATGCCGGTATTGCTCATGGCGGATATTTTCAAATGACACCGGTTTCAGCAATAAGAGATGTTTTTAATATAAATCTATTTGCCCAGATGGAAATTACCCAGCTTGTATTAAAGTCTATGATTCGTAATAAATCTGGCGTCATTATAAATATGAGTTCGGTATTGGGGCTTGATATAAAAGAAGGCAGCTGTGCTTATGGTGTTTCAAAGGCTGCGATTGCTGCGTGGACAAAAACGCTTGCTGCTGAATGTGCGCCGTATGGTATTAGAGCAAATGCAATTGCTCCTGGACTTATTGATACAGATATGGCAAAGCTTATGGAAGAAAAAGCGGAGCAGGAAATGATATCATCTTCTGCAATGAACAGACTTGGCTGTCCTGCTGAAATTGCAAAAACAGCTCTTTTCCTTGCTTCAGACGATGCATCTTTTATAAACGGACAAGTTATCAGAGTCGACGGAGGGATTGTTTGATGACAAATTTAACAGAGCTATCCAAACAAATGAGAACTGACATGTTAAAAATGGCTTACTCTGTCGGTAAAACCGGTGCTCATATCGGTCCGTCTTTATCCCTGACAGAAATTATAGCTGTTTTATATTTTTCTGTAATGAATTTTGACCCCAAAAATCCGCAAAACGACTCCAGAGACAGACTAATTCTCAGCAAAGGTCACGGAGTAATGGCGCAATACGCTGCAATGAAACAATTGGGCATGATTACTGACGAAGTTCTTTTGACCTTTAAAAAAAACGGTTCAAAATTATCTGCCCATCCGTCATTAAACAGAGAACTCGGCATTGAATTTTCATCGGGAAGCCTTGGACAGGGGCTGTCGCTTGGCGTCGGATGTGCACTGGCATTGAAGCGAAAAAAATCAAACTCCCGGGTTTTTGTAATTCTTGGCGACGGTGAATGCAATGAAGGTTCAATCTGGGAAGCTGCAATGTATGCATCTTATCAAAAATTGAACAACCTGACGGTTATTATTGATAAAAATAACATCCAGTACGATGATTTTACGGACAATATACTGTCTATGAATCCGCTGGATAAAAAATGGGAAAGCTTTGGCTTTGAAACGAAAACAGTAAACGGACACGACACTGAGCAGCTTATAAAAATACTAAATATGAACGCTGAAAAACCGGTCGCTGTTATAGCAGAAACCATAAAAGGAAAGGGGGTTTCCTTTATGGAAAACAATCCTCAGTGGCACAACGGCATTTTGTCACAAGAATTGTACGAAAAAGCACTTGTTGAAATAGGAGGTGCAAATGCTTGATATAACACCTCAAAATATAAGAATGTGGTCATTATTAGGTTCTTGCGGAGCTTTTGGCGCTGCTGCCGAGTCAGTGGTGCAAGAAAACTCTAATATAGTTATGCTTACAGCTGATTTATGCTCATTTGCTGGGCTAAGCAGATTTTCAAAAATGTATCCTGATAATTTTTTCAATGTTGGTATTGCAGAACAAAATATGGTTGGTGTTGCCGGTGGAATGGCTAAGGAAGGATTGATACCTTTTGTTACAACTTATGCTACATTTGCCTCAATGAGAGCATTGGATCAGATTAAGGTAAATATGGGGTATATGAAATTGCCTGTAAAACTTGTCGGAATGACTGCTGGGCTGTCTGTTGGCATTTTAGGAGCAACACATATAAGTATCGAAGATATAGCTGCTATTCGTTCAATCCCGAATATATGTATACTTTCACCGGCGGATTCTCTAGAAACAGTGAAATGTGTTGAGGCTGCTGTTCAAATAGCCGGACCGGTATATCTTCGTCTTTCA
Source organism: Candidatus Gastranaerophilales bacterium (assembly GCA_944322755.1). GTDB lineage: Bacteria > Cyanobacteriota > Vampirovibrionia > Gastranaerophilales > Gastranaerophilaceae > CALUPY01. The sequence goes on from CALUPY010000007.1 coordinate 45,262, forward strand.
GGTTCTATGAATAATCCCCCTGTATACAAAGCTGATTATGATTTTGTTGCAGGTAAAGCAATCACTCTAAAAGATGGAGAGGATATAACTATTATTGCAACCGGCACAATGGTTCATAACTCATTGAGGGCAGCAAAATTGTTGAAGGAAAAAGGCATATCAGCAAAGGTCGTTAATATGCATACTCTAAAACCACTCGATGTAGATGCTGTAAAATCAGCATGTTCGAGTAAAATGATAATTACAGTCGAAGAACATTCGGTAATTGGCGGGCTTGGAGGTGCTGTTGCAGAAGTACTGGCTGGTATTGAAAAGAAACCTGAACACTTGATTATTGGGGTTTCTGATTCTTACAAACCGGCAGGAGAGTATAAATACCTTCTTGAACAGTACGGGCTATTGCCTGAACAAATAGCTGAAAAAATTGAACAAAATTACAAAAAATAAAGGAGAAAAATAAAATGACAACATTAGAAGCGTATACAAAGGCATTCACTGATACATTCGGTATTACTGATGAAGAGGCAAAAAATCTGAAATTTCAGGATATAAAGGCATGGGATTCTGTGGGTCACATGGGTTTGATTTCAGCAATCGAAGAAGCTTTTGATATCATGATGGAAACAGACGACATTATTGATTTAAGTTCATTTGAAAAGGGCAAAGAAATCCTCAAAAGATATGATGTTGAAATTAAATAAGTTTTAATAGATTTACCCAGACACAGCAGGCCTTTTTGTTTATGTGATGTCAATGAGGACAGAGTATTGAATGCATCCAGCTATTAAATCATTTTTTAGTGTTCACCTAGAAATGCAATCAATACAAAGTCAATATATTAATCACAAAAAAACAAATTGGTCTGGCTGTTCGGTAAATCCATCAACGCCAAAAGCTGCAAAATCAGGGAATCTTGTATAATGATATGGAACTTAAATAATTTTAAAAATAATACAGCAGTAATCACCGAAAACGGTCAAAAAATCACATACGAAGAACTTGACAGGTATTGCCGCTCGCTGACAGATATAATCGGCAAGCGCTGTCTTGTTTTCAATCTTTGCCGCAATGAAATCGGCTCACTGGTCGGCTACATTGGATTTTTAAATGCCGGTATTGTACCTGTTATGCTCAAAGCGGATTTAGATTCTGAGCTTTTGCAAGAATGCATAGATACGTACAAACCGGATTATTTGAATGTTCCGTCAGAAATGGCAGAAGAATTTACGGACTGCAAAGAAGTCTATAAAAATCTCGGCTACAGCTTGCTAAAAACGAAGTATGAGAATGTTTTTGAGCTAAACGATGAACTGGCGCTTCTTTTAACAACATCTGGCTCAACCGGCAGCCCGAAACTTGTCAGACAGAGTTACAAAAATATTGAAGCAAACACAAAATCTATTGCGGAATACTTAAACCTCGATGAAACAGAGCGTGCAATCACTACCTTGCCGATGAATTACACATACGGTATTTCTATTATAAATACACATCTTTGGATAGGCGCATGCCTGATTCTGACGGAAAAAGGGCTTATGCAAAAAGATTTCTGGCAGCAGCTTAAAGAGCATAACGCAACCTCTTTCGGCGGAGTTCCATACACTTATGAAATGCTTGAGCGTCTGAGATTTTTCAGGATGGATTTGCCGTCATTGCGGTATGTAACACAGGCAGGCGGAAAGCTTTCACCGGATTTGCACGAAAAATTTGCAAAATGGGCACTTGAAAAAAACAAAAAGTTTATTGTTATGTATGGACAAACAGAAGCTACAGCAAGAATGTCCTACCTTCCTGCAGAAAAATCACTCGAAAAATACGGCAGTATGGGTATTGCAATCCCAGGCGGTAAATTTTCGCTGATTGATGTGAACGGAGCTGAAATTACAACGCCGGAGACTGTAGGCGAGCTTGTTTATGAAGGTGACAATGTCACTTTAGGCTATGCTCAATGCGGAGATGACCTAAAAAAAGGAGACGAAAGAGGAGGACGGCTTGTCACCGGAGATATGGCAAAATTTGATAAAGACGGATTTTTCTATATTGTCGGACGAAAAAAACGTTTCTTAAAAATTTTTGGCAACCGCGTAAATCTTGATGAAAGCGAAAGATTAATAAAAAGCAATTTTGACAACATTGACTGTGCTTGCTGCGGTAAAGATGACAGTATGTGTATATTTTTGACAGACAGCAGCTATAATGAGCGGGTTTTAAATTTTATGACCCTTAAAACAGGGTTAAACCGAGCCGCATTTAGGATTCAAGACATAGAAGAAATCCCGAAAAACGAAGCCGGAAAAACGTTGTATAAAGCGCTGGAACAGTATTATGCTTAAAGAAGAAACAAAGATATGTAAAATGCCTGCAAATGCAGATAATGAAATAAATATGCAAAAAGACGGATACTTTTTTGCAGACAGGACTTTACTTGCATCGATAAATCTATCCAGATTTGCAATAGACACGAAAAAACTCATCAGGTTGAATATTGTCAACACAAAAGAACACAAGGAAGAAATTTTTGAAGTTGCAAGAAAGTCTTTCCCTTATGACAGACGCTTTCATCTGACGCCTGAAATAGATAACGCTACGGCTGAGACTGAAATAAAAAAATGGGTTGAAAATCTCGACGATGTACTGGTTTGTATCTATAAGGATAAAGTTATAGGATTTCTTGCGCTAAAGGAAACCGATGATGAGACACTTTTTGTGCATCTTGCTGCTGTTGATGAAAAATACAGATTGACAGGGGCTGCAATGTCTTTATATGCAAGAGCGGTAGAAATTGCAAAAGAGAAGGGGTACAAAAAACTAGACGGGAGAATAAGCTCTCAAAATACAGCGGTTATGAATCTATACGCCTATCTTGGCGCTTCTTTCTCAGACCCTGAAGATATATTTATTAAAGGAAAAATTGATGAGTAACTTGGAAAAACTGTTTGAAATAGAACCATACAGTCTAAATAAAGAAGAAAAAGAAAAAATGCTTTCGGAAGAACTCGGCAGATTAACGGAATTTCATTATAACAACTGTCCTGAGTACAAAAAGATACTCGACAGACTCGGATATGATGTAACAAAAACACATACAACAGAAGAACTTCCGTTTATTCCTGTCAGATTGTTCAAATTCTATGACCTTATGAGCTGCCCCAAAGATGATATTGTAAAAACAATGACATCTTCCGGCACCTCCGGACAGGCTGTTTCAAAGATTTATCTGAGTGCGCAAAACACAAAAAATCAGTCAAAAACTCTTACGGAGATTATCACTTCATTCATCGGAAAACAGCGGCTTCCGTTGCTTCTTTTGGATACGGAGATGGTAAAAAAAGACCGCTCAATGTTTTCCGCCCGCGGCGCCGGCATAATAGGTTTTTCTATGTTCGGGCGTGATACGGTTTATGCTCTCGATTCTGATATGAACCTTGATTTTGACAAAGTGGCTGCATTTCTTGAAAAACACAAAGACGAACCGATTCTTATGTTCGGATACACCTACATGATATGGCAGTTTGTCGTAAAAGAGCTGAAAAAACGAGGCGTAAATTTTAATATAAAAAACGGTATCCTGTTTCATATAGGCGGCTGGAAAAAGCTTAAAGATGAGGCAGTAGACGTATTTACCTACAATAAGACAATAAATGATGTAATGGGCAGTGTAAAAGTCTACAATTATTACGGCATGGCAGAGCAGCTAGGGTCTGTTTTTGTTCAGTGTGAACACGGACACATGCACTGCTCAAATTATTCAGATATTATCACCCGTCATCCGTATGACTTTACGCCCTGCAAGTTTGGCGAGAAAGGTATTATACAGCTTTTATCGGTACTGCCGGAGTCTTACCCCGGTCATTCCCTCCTGACAGAAGACGAAGGGGTTGTACTCGGTGAAGATGATTGTGCGTGCGGAAGAAAGGGCAAATACTTTGAAATAAAAGGTAGAATAAAAAATGCAGAAATAAGAGGATGTTCAGATACTTATGAGCGGCGTTAGATACTTAATTGGAAATGAAAATATACTAAACTTACCAATGGCGACTTTATGCGATGAGGTTTGTGATTTTTTAAATGACCTGTCTAAAGAAATTTTAGGCTCGCAGGCAGGGCGGCTTTACCCGGATTTGTCGGCATTGGCGTTCTGGTGCAGAAAAGCAAATATCCAAAAAATAAAAGAAACCGCACCGGTTAAAACAAACAGACTTGGAAGAGGGCTTTGTTTTCACATTGCACCCTCAAATATACCGGTCAATTTTGCGTTCTCATACGGATTCTCCCTGCTTGCCGGCAACGCAAACATAGTCCGGATACCGAGCAAGGATTTTCCTCAAGTGGACGCTCTTGTTGAAATATTCAAAAAAGTATTAGAAAAATATCCAAAAATTAAGGATAGGACAGCTTTTGTAAAATACGACAGAACATCTGATGCAACAGCCGTATTTTCAAAAATAGCGGATGCCAGAATGATTTGGGGCGGGGATAATACAATAAAGACCGTAAAGTCCTGCGAAACAAAACCGCGCTGTATAGATATTGCATTTGCAGACAGGTATTCTGTGTGCATAATAGACGGACAGAGTATTTTAGAAGCTGATGAAAACTCAATAGAGAGACTTGCTCAAAACTTTTATAACGACACGTATCTGATGGACCAAAACGCTTGTTCTTCTCCGCAGCTTATATACTGGCAAAACGATAGCGAACAAGCCCGCGAGAAATTCTGGAATGCTGTTTACAAGACAGCAAAAGAAAAATACGTTCTGCAAGATGCAGTATGTGTGGACAAATACACAAAATTCTGCGAGGACGCAATAGACTATTCAGACAAAATAAAATCCGTAAAACATTCAGAAAACCTCTTGTACAGAAGTGAAATAACTGCACCTGATAAAGATATAGAAAATCTTAGGGGCAAAGCCGGATACTTTTACGAGTACTCACTAAAGGATATAGGAGAGCTATTCTCTGTGGTGGATGAAAAGTATCAGACCGTCACTTATTATGGAATAGATGCACAAAAGCTTGCAAAAGATATAGTCTTGCATGAATTGCGCGGTATAGACAGAATCGTTCCAATCGGAAAAGCTATGGACATAGACGTTATCTGGGACGGATACGACCTGTTGACGCAGCTATCGAGGATAATAGATGTACGTTGAAAAAAGTCAAAGAAAAATTTCCATAATCGGCACAGGCGCTGTAGGGTCGGCAATAGCCTACGCAATTATGATGCGGGGGCTTGCTGATAAAATTGTTTTGATTGATACAAATAAAAAGCTTGCAAATGCAGAACTGCTGGATATAAAACACGGACTGCATAATATACCCTGCGCAGAACTTGTCAGCGGTGACTATTCAGACATAGAAGACAGCTCGATTATTATTGTTACGGCAGGCAGAAGCCGGAGAGAAGGTGAAAGCAGGCTGGACTTAGCACAGGACAATATAAAAATTGCTGCAAAAATAGCAGAAAATATAAAAACTTATTACAACACAGGTGTTGTAATTGTAGTCTCAAACCCGGTAGACGTAATCACTTACTATATGACAAAGCACCTTAATCTCGAAAAGGGCAAGGTTTTTGGCACGGGTTGCATGCTGGATTCTTCGAGATTATCCGCTATATTGACGGATTACCTCGGCAAAAACGTTGAGATTCCTGTTATAGGAGAGCACGGAAACTCGCAGATTCCGTTGTGGAGTGCAATAGGGGAATGTGGTTTGAGCGAGTCACAAAAAGCCGCAATGGAAGACAATGTGCGTTCAATGGGTGCAGAAATTATTGCAGGCAAGGGTAAAACTTTTTTCGGAATAGCTACTTGTGTAGCTGTGCTTACAGAGACAATAATTAAAAATAAACCGACAAAACTCTGCATTTCAACCGTATTAAATGGAGAATACGGTATTAAAGATGCCGCATTAAGTGTACCTTGTATTGTAGATTCAATAGGGGTTAAAATTATCGAGAATTTAAATCTTTCATCCAAAGAACTCATGTTTTTACAAAAAACAGCTAGAGCTATATACACAACAACATCTATTCATCAAGAATAACAATCTCGCCGGTATCGAATTTGAAATAAGCCCTGACAATCTCCAGTTTTCCGTTTGCATAAGCTTTTCTAAGAATCTCCGAACGTTTTAAGAGCTTTCTTTTTTTTACGAGTGTGTAATCCCGGGCAAGCTCATTGTAGCATTTAGTTTTGTTATCAATAATTTCATAGACCGATTTTATTAACAGCTTAAAGACTGAGGGTTCTTCAGGGTAAGAACTTTTTGCCGCCTTCATAACTCCGCAGTCATCATGACTCATCACAACGACTAAGGGCACTTTTAAATGGTCAACAGCATATTCTACGCTCTCCAGTATGTTCGGTCCAATAACTGCACCGGCGCCTCTTACGACAAATAAATCGCCAATACCTTTGTCAAAAATAAACTCAGGCACAACTCTGGAATCGGAACAAGTAACAATACAAGCTATGGGAGATTGCCCATGCCGGTTTGCGACCAGTGCCTTCACATCTCTGTTCTGTGCCTCTGATTTTCCGTTTACAAAATTTTTGTTTCCTTCTATAAGAATATCCAGAGCCCGTTTTGCTTTTTCGTTCATTTTACCCCCTGACTTTATTATTGATAATACCATATTTTATTCTGTTTCAAAATAATAAGATATTGTACTATCTGAAATATATTATTATACTAAATAGTATGAGAATTTTAGGCATAGATCCGGGACTTGCAATAGTCGGATACAGCATATTAGATATAGATACGGAGCATGACAGCTACAAACTCGTTTCATCTGGCTCAATCCAAACTGACAAAACAAAAGATGATGCGAGCAGGCTGAACGAAATTTCTTGTGATTTGCAGGAAATAATTTCAATGTTTAAGCCTGATGAAGCAAGCATAGAAAAACTGTTTTTTTTCAAAAACCAAAAAACAGTAATCCCTGTGGCGCAGGCAAGAGGTGTAATTCTTATGATGCTTAATAAAAACTCAATAAAAGCTCACGAATATACCCCTATAGAAGTAAAACAGACTCTCACCGGATACGGCAGAGCCACAAAAGATGAAGTTGCGTTTTCTGTTTCGCAAATTGTAACCGGAAAAATCCCAAAACTTGATGATACTGTAGATTCTATTGCGATTGCTTTATGCCATGCCAGAAATATCCGGTGCCCACTTGAACAGTATGCTCAGGTTTAATAACAAAATACGGAGATTATAAAATGAATGAATTATTAATGAAAAGAATAGCTTTCTTATCTGCAATGCTTGGACTTATTGCCGGAGTGATTACAGTTATACCATTCATCTGCAGTTTATCATTTCTTGCATTAATGGTGCTGGCAGCAGTGATTGTCATTGTTTATATGAAAAAGAAAAACTTTATAGGCTATATCGAGCCCAAAGAAGGTTCTATATACGGTGCAATAATAGGTTTTATATCATTTATCGGCTTTTGTGTGTCTTTTCTTCCGCTTGCTGCAATAATCGGTCTTATTTACAAAGGCTCATTTTATCTCGGCATCAGTTTAATAGTGCGCTCTGGAATATTTGTTATAATATTAATGGTGCTGTTTGTGGCAATGCTCAGCGCATTAATAAATGCATTCTCCGGACTGGTAACAGCATACATTTACACCCAGATAGAAGAAAAACCGGGTGAAAGTAGAACTAATATAGAATTTGAAGAATAAGAGGGTTAATCAATGGAATTTAAATCAAAAATCAAAACAATAGAATGGACTGGCAACTGCTCAAGAATGGTTGATCAGACTTTAATACCATATGAATACAAAATGGTTGATATAACCACATCTCAAGAAATGTTCAATGCAATACGAAATATGATAGTCAGAGGAGCACCCGCTATCGGCATTGCAGGCGCACACGGGGTCGTGCTTGCGGCAATGGAAATCGCGAACAAAACACAGGATAAAAACACATTTCTGAATGAACTGCAAAAACATGCTGAATATCTCAAAAGCGCCCGCCCCACAGCTGTAAACCTTATGTGGGCTGTTGACAAACAGCTTGAAATAGCAAAACATTCGGAAAAATCTATCTCTGAAATAGTTGAAGCACTTAAAACTAACGGCATAAAACTAGAAAATGAAGATATAGAAATAAATAAAAAAATAGGTGATTTTGGAGCAGAGCTTGTTAAAAAAGGCGCAACCATCCTCACCCACTGCAATGCCGGAGCCCTGGCAACAGTTGGATACGGTACCGCACTCGGCGTTGTTCGCTCTGCCTATGCAAAAGACAACACTATTCAAGTCTTTGCTGATGAAACACGCCCTAGACTTCAGGGAGCAAGAATTACGACTTTTGAACTGGTTACGGATGGAATTCCTGTTACTTTAATCACTGACGGAATGAGCGGCTACTTTATGAAAAAAGGTATGATTGATATGGTCGTAGTCGGAGCGGATAGGATTGCCGCAAATGGTGATACTGCAAACAAAATAGGAACTTACAATTTAGCAATAGCTGCAAAATACCACAATGTACCGTTCTATATAGCAGCGCCCCTTTCCACAATCGACACATCGATAAAAACCGGAGACGAAATTCCCATTGAAGAACGCGGGCATGAAGAAGTTACTCATATAAACGGAAAAAGTATATGCGCACAAGGGGTGAAAATCATCAACCCCGGGTTCGATGTAACACCGAATGAACTAATTTGCGGAATCATTACAGAAAAAGGCGTTCTTTATCCGGATTACACTGAATCCATAAAAAAAGCTTTTTCCGCTTAATTTATAACCATTAATTTATTGCCGGTATGTAATATGCATTACCGGCATTTTTCCATGCCTCATTATCCTCCATTAACATGATGTAAAATCTTTGAAAAAATATAAAAATATAATTACTAGAATAAGGAAGAGGAGAGACTATCATGGTTTCAGGTATAGGCAGTGTTACTGACTATTCTGCTATTAGCAGTTTAAATATTTTACAGAACACAGACCAGACCAACTCAGCAGAAGACACCTTCATTGATATTCTGGCAGATGCAGAGGGCGATGATAGTGACTCTGAATCATCAAAAGTATCAGAAACTTCTGAAAAAGACTTTGAAAAATCCGATTTGTATCAATATATAAAAGACTCGATGGGCATGCCCGCCGGTGTAAATGTAGAGGGTTTTGAATATACCCAAAGTTCGGATTCTGCAGCACAGGCAGCCTCTGACTCTGCTGAATCAAGCGGTTCCGGAAACGGTGAAAGCCAGACACAGTATGACGAAATGGATTTAAATAAAGACGGTGTTGTTACTGCTGATGAGATAATGCAGTATATGCAGCAACAGCAAAAAAACCAGCTTTCAGAAACAATTCAAAATTCATTGAACAAATATTCTCCTGACAATATTATGGGAGGACTGAATACAATAAATGCGTCAAATGCATATAGTAATACCTTAACTTCTATATCGGGCAGCGCAATGACGCTAAACATTGCGGTCTAGCCGCTAATTCTCACACTAATTCATACTTAACATTCCAATTTATTTCCCTTCTATTTAGCAAAAAAATTCTCCTTTGGGTTTAATACAAACAAAGGAGATTTCTTTTTATGAATGTAAGTTTTTCAGGACTTAAAAATGCAACTTGCACATATATTGTCAATTCAGCGCCATATCAACGAACTATAAACCAAAATACTTATAATATAACAAACTCTAAAGATATAGTTCTCAACGTCCAGCTTGACAATAACGGAGACAATGATCTTGACAATTTCAGGGAAATTCTGAAAAAATATCCGTCTGATGGAGATAAAAACAGTCTTTCTTTTACTTATGCAGAAAAACTTATATCAAATGACACAAAAAAAGGTGAATACAGCTTAAACGGCAAAAAGTTAGAACTATGCGACGGGAACCTTGCGCTGTTTTCAAAACTATCAAAGCTTATGGATAAAATGTCTGACAGAAAATCTTTTGTTCAGGAAGAAACATATACAAATACTCCGGATTTTGTAAGAAAAATCTATGTTATCATATCAACATTTGCAAAATACTTAAGCGGTACGGATACATCTGCTGTAGTAGAGTACGCACTGGAACCAAAAAGAATCTCAGCTGCAGCCAATCATATGCAAAAACAGATTCAAAAAGATATGACAGATTATTTTACGGAAGGATAGAAAAAAAACGTATTATAAAAATATAATACGTAAAAAATTATGTACTTTAGCTATATAATATATTCAGATTAAGAACAAAGTCTTAACCTTCTGTTAACGATACATTGTCTATCTTTTAAAAAGTCATTTTCTGACATATAAAAGTTTACATATTTATCCATTTTCATAATGAACATAAGTACATACAAATCCGAGTTTACATTGTAAAACGATAATTCACCCTTTTTCACGTTATGTTTTATAAAATCCAAAAACTCCGAGCTTACCCTATCGACTCTGCTAAAGTCAATTCCGTATCTTTGAATATCTTTCCTTTTAAGAATTTCTTTCAACTTCTTTATATTATCATTTGAAAGTATTCCTGTCGCTGTCTCTGTTATACTGTTGTTTGCTGATGTTTTGATATCCATATCACAATCATCCCTGTATTTCTGTAATTCCTTTAGTTTTGCTATTATATATATGAAATTTATATCCCTTACATTTATATATTAACAGTTTTTTTTGCGATTTGAATTATTAAAAAGTTGGAAAAAAACCAAACTTTAGATGGAATTTTTCATTTTTTGCTAATTTTAAGGAACTCACTTCCGCTTTATCTATGCTAAAATATCTAATAAAAGAAATAAAATTATCATAACTAAAGGACAAGTCTATATGCAGAAAGCAGAAACAATTGAATACAAAACTCACGGAAGTTGCAGCAAACTCATAAAAATGACTATTTGTGAAAACAAAATCACAGACTCTGAAATAATCGGAGGCTGCAACGGAAACTTAAAAGGCATTCAAAAACTCATAAGAGGTATGGATATAGACGAAGTCATAGAAAAATTCAAAGGTATAAGATGCGGTGACAAGCCCACCAGCTGCCCGGATCAAATAGCTTGTTGTTTAATTGCATACAAAAACTCGAAACAGAATGTAAATGTATAAAAAATAAAGTCATTATATATTATTTTCATCAATAATTAGTAAACTATATAAAACAGACTTGTATTTTCAGATTCATAGCCGAAAAATTTTTTAAATAGCGAAATTGGAGTTTTGAAAAAATCTATTTTATATAACAAGCAAAAAGACAGCCATAACAGCTGTCTTTCGCCTTTATTATTTATATTGCCAAAACTATTTTTTTTCTTGATATGCATCAGGCACGGCATGCGGATTGTCGGGTGTGAAGGTATGATCGACAAACTGTGCACGGTCAATATACTTTTGTTCAATGGTTCCTTTTTTATAAGTTCTGACAAGTAAACTCAAACCTGCTAAAGCACCGGTGATAACTTTTACCGGAGTAGGTGCTTTCTTTATGCATTCAATAAATGTTTTTAATGCACCCGGTTGTTTTGCACCATTGTTAACAGCTTCTGCAATAGATTTCATAGCTGCGCCTCTTCCTGCAAGTGCTGCTGCACCGATACAAGCACCAATCTGCAAATTCGAAATAGTCGAATTTTTATAGTGCTGGAATGCACAGTCTATTTTGTTACCGGCTGTACCTTTTCTTTTGTCAGCCAGCGCGTTTAGTGTCGGGGACACGAAAAATAATACTTTTGACATAATTTTATACCTTCTTTCACACTTATATTTATTAAAACACCTGCGTATAAAATTTTGCTACCTCCTTGAGAATTATTTTTGAAAAAGCCCAGAGAGATAAGGTTTTCGAGCTTTACAATTGTTTACAACAAACAAATAATTATTGTTTTGTTTAATTTAAAAAATCTTTATACAATTTTTGTTGAAAATTTTTGATTTAATGTTATTATATTAAAGTAGAAAAGAAACGGACAAACCGTTTCTTTTTTTATAAGGGATGTTATGGAACACAAAAACATAAATAAATTTGATATTATTGAAAAAATAACGCCTGTTGTGGAAAACACAGCTATGCGTTACGGTTTTATACCCATAGAAACAGATTTTTCAAAAGAGTCAGGACGGTGGTTCCTGAGAATATATCTTTATTCTAAAGAAAAACCTGTGACACTCGATGACTGTGAAAATATTTCTAGAAGCCTCAGTGATTTTTTGGATGAACTAATACCTGTTAAATATAATCTGGAAGTGAGTTCTCCAGGATTGGACAGAAAAATAAAATCAGATAAAGAATATATAATTTTTGAAGGCAAGCTTGTTAACGTAAAGCTCAAAAAGCCTATAGATAAAACAACAGGAGAAAAACATCTAACCGGACGGATAAAAAATTTCAGTGAAAATGAGGGACTAATGCTGGAAACAGAAAACGGTACAGTTATTATCCCTAAAGAAAATATACAAAAATCTCAATTAGAAATTGAATAGTTAGGAGACTCTAATGATTAAAATTGGAACAGCTTTATTTGAAGCAACTGAACAGCTTGAAAGAGAAAAGGGAATCTCAAAAGAGGTTATTATTTCATCTTTATGCGATGCTCTTGTTGCTGCTTACAAAAAACATATCAGAGCCAAAGAAGCGCCTAATGTTGAAGCCATTCTTGATGAAACAACAGGTGAAATCGGTGTTTTCAGAACGAAACTCGTTGTTGAAAATGTAGAAGATGAAAATATGGAAATATCACTTGCGGATGCGAAAGAAATCAGCGATGATGTTGAACTCGAAGATGAGGTAAAAATCGAAGTTACGCCTGAAAATTTCGGAAGAATTGCAGCGCAGGCGGCAAAACAGGTTATTACCCAAAGAATAAGAGAAGCTGAAAGAAATCTTGTTCTTGCTGAATTTATGGATAAAAAAGGCACTTTAACAACCGGTATTATCCAACGTGTTGAAAACAGAAATGTTTTTGTGAATATAGGAAAAACTGATGCTATTCTTCCTTACAAAGAACAAATTCCGGGAGAATACTACAAACCCGGAAACCGCATCAGAGTGTTCGTTTTAAATGTAAAAGAAACGAACAGACTTCCTCAGGTTATTGTTTCACATGCGCATGCTGAAATAGTCAGAGAACTTTTTGAACTTGAAGTACCGGAAATTGAAGACGGCATTGTAGAAATCAAATCAATCGCAAGAGAAGCAGGATATAGAACAAAACTTGCCGTACACAGCAATGACCCTGATATTGACTCGGTAGGAGCGTGTATTGGCCCCAGAGGCAGCAGAATACAGACTATCGTCAGCGAGTTAAAGAATGAAAAAATCGATATCGTAAGATGGTCGGAAGATCCTGTCGAATACATAGTCAACGCACTTTCTCCTGCCAGAATAATTTCTGTTGATATTCTCGCAGATGAAGAAAATGCACACGAAGCACTTGTGGTCGTTCCTGACGACCAGCTGAGTCTTGCAATCGGCAGAGAAGGTCAAAATGTAAGACTTGCCCACAAATTGACCGGATGGAAAATAGATATTAAAAACCAGACTCAGGCAGAACAGGCCGAAGCGGCTTACAGAGCACGTGCAGAAGAGCAGGAAGAGCCTGAACAGGATAATGATGACTATGAAAATGAACTTCCGCAGGAAGTTGATGAAGAAAATATTGTAGAAGAAGAATACGGTATTGACGAAGATGATATGATTCATGAAGAAGCTTCTCAGGAAGAAGAAGTTCAGGAATAAAATATTTTAAGTAATAGTGAAAAAACCGGCAAAGAAAATGCCGGTTTTTTTATGAAGTTTTTTGAAATCGTGGACATGTTTTTTAGGTGTAATATGATATTATTATGTTCAAAAAATTTATATTAGTATTACTTTTATTACTCATAAACTTTATTTTTATACCGTGCGCAAAGGCTGTTCCTACACCTGAACCGCTTAAAATAAACAACATACTGTTCGATAATTCGGACAATATGATATTCTTTGGTACTGATGCAAAAACTGACTATAATTTGCCGATAAAGCTTAAAAAGCTCAGTGACAGAGGTTATTTTGATATAGAAAATGCAGTTTTAACAAGACCAAATGCAAGCTGGACTTTTAAAAACAGCAAAATTCACCAAATAAAAATTTCGCAGTTTTCTACAAAACCCGATATTGTCAGAGTCGTTATTATTTATAATAAAGGTTTTAAAGCAGGTGATTTAAAGCTCTTAAAAGCGGATAACAACTTTATTCTCACATACAAAGATGATTTTTTAAAACAGGACGGAGAGGCTACGGTATACAATGATGAAAGGTTGAATACACCCGGATATTATGAATATACGACATTCGAGGAAGATAAAAAAAATGCTGCGCAGTCTGTCCATCCATCGTCTCCGGCGGGAAGTGCTATAAGTACGAATCCTTCTGCGCAAAAAGTATTGAATAATGTTGAAAAACAAAAAACAGAAACAAAGCTTAAATCAATGTTTTTTGTAAACAGAATTGATGTAAAACGGGGAAATGCCCTGGTTCGTGGTATAGGTCAAATTTCAATTGAAAATCCTATAGTTTTGACAGAGCCTTCGCGTCTTGTTTTTGACTTGCCAAATACTTACGTCTCACCTGATATCAGAAATATAGAATACGTGCTCAGTGAGAAAGAAACAATAAAAATAGGACAGTTTGAACCGACAAAAGCAAGGCTTGTTATAAAAAGTGATGATGTAGATAAATTCCGCCCAATATATTCTTATGACGGACAGAGTATCTTTTTTGCACATGACAATAGAATAGCCGGACTTTCTTTATTTCATAAAACAGCGGCCACAAAAACATATAGCGCCAAAAAAATTAACAACAAAACAGATGAGTTGAGTTTTTCCTACACAAATCCGATTATTCACTCAATACACAGAACAAAAGACGCTGTTGAGCTGAACTTGTACAACTCTTCCGGATTTGACCATAACGCATTTGTGAAAAATTTGAAATCAGAAAACCTCGCTCAGGTGAGAACAGAAGCAATTATTCCGTACGGTATAAAAGTTATAATTCCACTAAAACCAACATCTACTATAAATTACAAAGAAGGCTTTGACTGCAAATCACTTACTCTGACAGTCACAACGCCGGATGACCCAATCATAAAAACAAAGTCAGTACCAATAATCACAAAAGGCAGAGATATCAGAGTAATAGTCGTAGATGCAGGCCACGGAGGGTCTGATGTAGGAGCCACCCGTGCGGGAATCTACGAAAAAGACATAACACTCGATATTGCCAAAAGGGTTAGCGACCTTTTGACCAATAAAGGATATCATGTCGAAATGACAAGAAGAAAAGATGACACAGTGTCTCTGCAGGACAGAGTTCTTTTCACGGAATCAAAAAATGCTGACCTCTTTGTCAGCGTGCATGTAAATTCGAGCGTAAGTGAAGAGCCATACGGGGTAGAAACCCACTATTACACTGATGAATCATATATGTTTGCTCAGGAAGTTCATAAATCGATTGCCGCAAAAATAGATTCTAAAGACAGAGGATTGTTTAAATCGAAGTTTTATGTTATCAATAATTCTATTGCACCGTCCATTCTTGTGGAAACAGGATTTATTTCCAACACATCCGAACGGAACAGCCTGATAACAGACGAGCGCAAACAAAAAACAGCAGAGGCAATAGTGGACGGAATTTTGAATTATATTAAAAAGAATAAGTAATTATGGATATTATAAAAGACAGACCTATAGGTGTATTCGACTCTGGAATCGGAGGTTTGACGGTTCTTGAAAAGCTGTATGAAGCTTGCCCGCATGAACACTATATATACTATGCGGACACAAAAAATCTGCCATACGGCGAAAAAACCAAAGATGAGTTAATTGATATAGTAAGAAAAATTTTTGATTTTTATCAGCAGCAGGATGTAAAGGCTGTTGTTATGGCTTGTAACACATCTTCTGCTCTTGTATATGAAGAGCTCATGGACGATTATGACTTTCTTATCTATCCAATTATTCAAATTACAGCAGAGTGCGTTGCAGAAATGAACTTAAAAAGAATCGGAGTACTTGCGACGAATGCAACAGTTGAATCACATGCATACCTGAAATCCTTAGTTGAACATGACAGAATGCTGCTGGTTAAAGAATCGGCCTGTCCGCTGTGGGTTTCTATGGTAGAGCACAAAAAGGAAGACTATGAAGATGAAGACGAAGATGCTATTATGCTGGAATATCTAGAGCCCATACTCGATTTTCGTCCTGACAAAATTATTCTCGGATGTACTCATTATCCGCATTTGATGAACAAAATCAAACGTTTCGCAAGAAAATCATTGTTTATAAATCCGGCAGACTGTTTTTCCGAATACATAAAAAAAGATCTGGAAAATTCAGGATTAAGAAAAACTTACGGGGTTTTGAGAACAGATTTTTATGTAAGCTCAAATCCACAGGCATTTAAGAAAAATGCGTCCGTTTTCATTAAGATGAAAGATCTTCCCCAATTGCTTGAGTTGTAGTTTAGATTGAAAATTCTGTTTATACTCATGATATCAGTGTTTTAAAAAAACAGAATCTAATAAAACAACGGTAAAGAATGCAGCTAATCTAAATATTGTCTTTTAGTGAAAAAAATTATAAAATACTAATGGGATTAAACGGAGGTTTTAATGTGAACAATAAACGCTGGAACGACAAATATAAAGAAACAAATCTTGCCCTTGAATTGTTGAAAAAGCTTAACGATAAAGGCCAGACTAAACTTTCAAATGATATAATAGATGTCGCGGCAGCTATAAAAACAGTGCACAGAGAAAATGACACTGCTCCTTTGAGTTTGGGCATAGAACGTGTGTTGGGACTATATCAGGCAAACCGCGGCCGCCGCTGGTATGACAAAATCCCTAACCTCTCTACAGCGATGAAAACTATTTCCACGCTTCCTGAAAATGATTATACAAATATCATGGAAGGTGTTTATATGTCACTCAAGGATTAAAAATGGACAGTTTATTTTCGAGAAACGAATCAATATGGGGCAAGCCGGTTCAAAATATGCTTAAATCAAAGCATATTATTGTCTTCGGACTCGGCGGAGTCGGCGGGTTTGCCTTGGAATCACTAGCCAGAGCCGGTATCGAAAATTTTACCATAGTCGATTTTGACAAAGTTTCTGAAAGCAATATAAACAGACAGCTCATAGCCTTGCACTCAACAGTAGGTCAAAGTAAAGCAGAACTATTTAAAAGCAGGCTTTGGGATATTAATCCACAAATAAATGTTAGAGTAATAGAAAATTTCTATAATACCCGTCTTAATGACGAAATATTTGAGACAAAGCCGGATTACGTAATAGATGCAATAGATACGCTGCGTTCAAAAATAGAACTTCTTGTATACTGCAAAAACAATAACATACCGGTCATTACATCAATGGGAGCCGGTAACAGACTAAATCCGACCAAACTTTATATATGCGATATTTCTGATATAGAAAATAAAAAAGATGTATTTATAAAAAATGTACTTTACCAATTAAAACAGCACGGGATACAATCAGGTATAAAAGCTGTAGTAAGCAGTGAAAAGCCTTGTGTTGTCTCAAAAATACAAAATACAGAAAGAATAAAAACTCCGGACGGTGAAATATTTGAATTTAACAAGATTTCCCCGGGTTCAACACCTTTTGTTCCGGCTGTTGCTGGTTATTATATGGCTTTTAGCGTAATCGAATCCTTTATAAATTAGGTATTTATCTTTTTAAAAAGTTTTTTGATAAGTCCGCCAAGGCTTTTCGCATGGGGTATAAGAGCTTCTTTATGATACTGTTTGTAGCTGTCTATAATATTTTGAGGAAGTTCCTTTCCATCCTTGAAAGTAAATGCAATAAATTCCAGATATTCAAGCTGTTCTTGCAAAAACAAATTGTCTTTTGACGAAATATCCTCATCTGCTTCATAATGGCATAACGCATGCCATGCAGCCTGAATAGATGGGTCTTCAGAATCTTTTGGAAACAAAAGAAGTGCTTTTTGTACATTAATACGTTCCGTCAGTACATTTATTATAATATGTCCAACATACTGCCGGTCTTTTGTATAGTCAACACTTTTTACCTTCTTTGGCTGTAGTCCGCGTTTGTGAAGGTTATTTAAAAAATTGTTCAGCAGTTCTATTATATTCATATCCGGCTATGCCAGAGCTTTTTGGCACTCTTTTTCAATTGCTCTCATAAGAGAGACCATATCATTGTCAAAATACTGTCCAGCCAGTCTTTTGATAGCCTTATTAGCCATTTCGATTCTTGAGTTAACAGTTTTGTAGAAAAACTTTTTGCCCTGTTTGTATCTTACAAGCATATTTTTTTCAACTAGTCTGTCCATGACTGTTTTTACTGTAGTGTAAGCTCTTTCAATTTCTGAAGATGCATTCAGATGAATCTGGACATCATTTACAGAAACATCATCTTCACTCTGGTCTTCTAATCTCCAAATTGTTTTTAATATTTCGTTTTCTAAACAGCCATGGCTATAGTTCATTTATATGCTCCTTTATAGTTAGTTTATGTTATTTATCCAATCAATGATATAGTAATACAAACCAAGAGTTTTTTAAACCATATCAATTTATTAAAATTTAATTATTGTTTTTCTTTTTTGAATTAATTTTTTAGTTAGTTCTGAGTTTGTGAAACTCAAAACTTGGACCAAAATTTGTAGAATCTTCTGTACTGCCGAGTTTGATAACACGTCCTTTCATCTGTGTTTTATTTGACTCGGTTGTGATTTTGAACGCATTTTTTACATACAATGCGTTTTTAGTATTAACAACTCCGGTCTGTGTTTTCGAGCACGCTGTTGTAGCCAGAATGACGAAACAGACCAAAATTGCAGAAACGATTTTTGTGACTTTTATAACCATAATTTTATTCCGGAAAAAATTATCTACTACCAGTATAGCATATATTTTTTTATTTGCATGTAAAAAATATTTTGAGCGCAGTTTCCTTTTGTCTGAAAGTGCACTATAGATTAAATATTTGCACATATATGAAGTTTTGTAAATAAAATATATGTATCATATATCAAAAAGAGCAATTTTTTATATCGAAAATTGTTTATATAAGTACGAGAGATAAAAAGAGAATTTAAAAAACATAAAACACGATACATATTAGAGATACGAGATTAGAGATTTTACAACAACACACTTACTTACTTACTTATTTACTTCACTTACTTTCACGCACTTCACACGAGAGGAATGAAAAAAGCTTCATTCCGAAGGCTTAAGCAATTAAGCCTTTTTTTTTGTTTACAATTGGTTGCAACTCAAAAATCATTTGTGATAAATTCTAAGAATGAGTGAAAAACTTGATATTATTTCAATAGGTGAAAGTCTGATTGAACTTTCCAGTGCGAAGAGTCTTACATATGCGGAATGTTTGACAAAATACTACGGCGGAGACACCCTCTGTGCTGCGGTTGCTGCATCGAGACTGGGCTCAAAAGTAGGATATATTACCAGAGTCGGAAATGACCATTTTAAAGATTTTTTGCTTGAAAGCTGGCAAGTTGAAGGGCTTGATATCTCTCAGGTAAAACTTGTTGACGGATACAACGGGCTTTACTTTATTGCAAGAGAGTTTGACGGAGAAAAAGAATTTTCGTACTACAGAAAAAAAACCGCAGCAACAAAACTTTCTGTTGATGATATATCAGAAGAATACATAAAAAATTCTGAATCAGTATATTCCTCCGGTGTCACCCAGTCTCTGTCTCTTTCTGCTAAAGAAGCAGTAGAAAAAGCTTTTAGGATAGGGAAAGAAAACGGAATCATTAATGCTTATGACCCGAATTTTGATTCTCTGCTGTGGTCAGAATCTGAAGCTTTTGATGCATTTGAAAGTATTCAAAGCTGCCTTGATATAATTTTTCTCAATATGAAACAGGACGGTGAAAAAGTTTTTGAAATAGATAATGTGGATAATCTTATAAAATATTTCTGGGATAGGTCAATAGGCACTGTCATTGTGAAATCCGCGGCAGACGGTGGGTATTTTGTCGGGGCGGATGGAAATATAACATTTATCGATTTTTGGACAAAAGATGTTGTTGATACGACATGTTCCGGAGATGCTTTTAATGGTGCATTTTTGCACGGATATATTTCAGGACTGCCGCCTGTAAAAGCAGCAAAATTAGCTTCTGTTGTTGCAGGACTGCAGTGTCAGAATATTGGTGCGATTAAATCCATTCCTGACAGAGAAAAGGTTGAGTCGGTGTATCATGCCTGGTAGTTTTAAAAAAGCGGTTATTTCAGGATATTACGGTTTCGACAACTTCGGTGACGAAGCTATTTTAAATGTATTGGTGTCTAATTTAAAAAAGAATGAAATAGAGGTTTGTGTAATATCAAAAAATCCGCAAAAAACCTCAAAAAAACTTGATATCAAAAGTGTTTATACATTTTCTATCCTGAGTATTCTAAAAAGCATAAAGTCCTCAGATGTGCTGATTAGCGGAGGCGGCAGCCTTTTGCAGGATGTAACAAGTTTAAAGAGTTTGTTTTACTATTTGTTTATAATTTTTATCGCACTTTTTTTTAGGAAGAAAGTAATAATATTTGCTCAGGGAATAGGGCCTGTAAACAATTTATTAGGGCGTTTCGTCACTAAAATTATACTGAGACACTGTTCGTATGTAACAGTTCGTGATGAAAAGAGTCTTTTTCGGACACGAGGCTGGGGTATAAAGTCAAAGCTGGTTAATGATCCGGTATGGAGTATAGAGGTTCCGGTTCCTGTGAAAATGAACAGGGTCGGTGTTCAGCTTCGTTCGTGGAAAAATCTTTCAAGTAAGTATTTGTTTGCACTTGCGCGCCAGATTGCAAAGGATTTTTCGGATAAAGAAATTTTTATTTATTCTTTTCAGGATGCTCTTGATTTAAAATTGTGCAGCGAATTTGAGGGAAATCTAAAAATTGCGAATCCTGCAATAAAAACCACAATAGTTAAAGCTGATAGCATAGAAAATATAATTCAATCTGTTTCAAATTTGGAATATATGATTGCAATGAGATATCATGCCTGCCTGCTTGCTCTTAAATACGGCATAAAAACAATGGCTCTCAGCTATGATGAGAAAGTGGAAAAACTCTCAGGAAGATTCAATATTCCCTGTTCCAATCTTTCTGATGCGGAAAAACTTCCAGAATATTTTAATGAATTAAAAACTCTGGATGTGGATAATATTTTGAAAGAAACAACAAACCTTAAGTTCGACTTTTCTGAAATTGTTTCTATTATAAAGAATTAAAAGCTTTTCATACAAATGCCAGGTACGAATACTTCGCTGTAAAACAGGGTATGCTGTGTAAATATTCTTTGCAAAATATTTAAGAATGTATATTAATAATAATAATTTTTGAATTGGATATTTAAAATAATTGAATTTTTTTGTATAATCATAAAAACAGAAAAATAGTATATATACGTGGTGAATATGGATAAAGATTTAAAATATAAACGCATCCTGTTAAAAGTTAGCGGAGAGGCATTGCTGGGGGAACAGGAATTCGGTATTGATCAGAAACCTGTTGAAATGATAGCTAATGAGATAAAAATAGCTCATGATATGGGTGCAGAAATTGCAGTAGTAGTTGGCGGAGGAAATATTTTCCGCGGCATGAAAAACAGCGCAAAGCTAGGAATGGATCAGGCTTCCGGTGATTATGTAGGAATGCTTGCGACAGTGATGAACGCTATTGCACTGCAGAGCGCGTTAAGAAAATTAAATGTTTCCTGCAGGGTTCAGTCTGCTATTGATATGGATAAAATAGCAGAGCCATATATAAGATTTAAAGCAATAAGGCACCTTGAAAAAAGCAGAGTTGTAATATTTGCAGCTGGAACAGGAAATCCGTTCTTTACGACAGATACAGCAGCAGCACTAAGAGCGTCTGAAATAGATGCGGAGGTTATGCTAATGGCGAAAAACGGAGTGGACGGAGTATATTCTGATGATCCGAGAACAAACCCGGATGCAAAAAAATATGAAAAAATATCATATGATGATATAATTGTTAAAGGTTTAAAAGTAATGGATACTGCATCCTGCGCACTATGCAAACAAAACCATATACCGATTATTGTTTTTGATTTTGCAGCAAAAGGCAGTATAGCAAAGATTTTAAACGGTGAAAATTTAGGTACTTTTGTAGGAGATTAAATATGTCAATTGATGAACTGCTTTTAAACGGCGAAGAAAAAATGGAAAAAGCTATAAATGCATTGAAAAAAGAATATGCAGGCATAAGAACGGGAAGAGCAAATCCGCTTATATTAGACAAAGTTGTCGTGGACTATTACGGCGTTCCCACTCCGCTCAGACAAATTTCCCAGGTTTCGGTTCAGGACGGTCAAACTCTTGTGATTTCACCTTATGACAAATCAATTTTAAAAGAAATTGAAAAAGCAATGATTAAGGCAGAACTCGGTATTACCCCAAATAGTGACGGTATGGTAATAAGACTGACTTTCCCTCCGCTTACACAGGACAGAAGAAAAGAAATTTCGAAAGAAGTTAAAAAAATCGGAGAAGAAGCAAAAGTTGCAGTAAGAAATATCCGTCGTGATATGACTGATGACTTGAAAAAAATTGAAAAATCAGACAATCTTCCTGAAGATACTGTAAAGGATACTCAGGATGAAATTCAAAAACTCACTGACAAATACATAAAAATTGTAGATGAAAGTGCAGCAGAAAAAGAAAAAGAGGTCATGACAGTATAAGTGAAACTCGCTGACGTTCTAAACAAAAAGCAGTTAAGACTTGTCACAGGTCTTATTATCGGAGTAATTGTACTTGCGGCTGTAATCACAGGCGGTATTTCTCTTATGCTGCTTGTGCTGTGCATTGTTTTTGCAGGTTCGAAAGAATATGTAAATATTCTGCAGCACAAGGGATTCCGCCCCTTTTTAAGACTGATACTTGTTGTTGACCTGCTTCTTGTTTTACTTACGACATTCAAGCGTTTTGATTTGGCGCCTGTTGTAATGGTACTCGGCACAATAGGCGCATTTATGGCTGTTTTGTTTAAAGGCAGACAACCATATATTGCGAATGTTGCCACAACGATTCTCGGGTTTATATATGGTGGGTGGCTGCCTTGTTATGTGATTTTACTCAGGCAGCTTGAACAGGATTCTCTTGGATTTTTTACAATCAGATTGAGTGCCGGTCTTGGCTTTTTAACTTTGCTGTTTTTCACAATTTTGCTTACAGATGTCGGTGCGTATCTTGTGGGCTCAAAATTCGGAAAAACACCGCTTGCGCCGATAATAAGCCCGAAAAAAACTGTAGAAGGTGCTGTCGGTGGTACAATAGCCGGTCTGATAGCTGCTATAATAACGGGTTTCATTATTGATTTACAATGGTATCAGGCATTGACTGCAGGATTGTTGATTACCGCATTTGCTCAAATTGGAGACCTTGCCGAATCATTGATAAAACGAGATGCCGGCGTAAAGGATTCAGGAAATGCGCTTCCCGGCCACGGTGGATTTCTTGACCGTGCGGACAGCTATCTATTCAGCACTCCTGTTGCTTATTTTTACTTCAAATATTTCGTAGTAAATAATGAACTCACTCTGGATTTTATAAGTTTTGCAAGAAGGGCAATGAATGCAGTCGGACTGTAAAAATATAGATGAATTTTTAAATATCAACGGATTTCAAAATTACGATAAAAATTTGGTAATTACTGCTTTAACGCACAGTTCATATGTAAACGACGGCAGAGGCAGCTATTTTGAGTGTTACGAAAGGCTTGAATTTCTAGGTGATGCAGTATTAAAGCTTATCACAAGCGAATACTTGTACAAAACTTTTACGGACTCAAATGAAGGAAATCTTACCAAAATACGTTCTGTCATTGTTTCTGATGAAATACTTGCTCAAATTGCGCTAAAAATCGGGCTTTCTGCTTTTATTCGTTTGAGTGAGGCAGAGGAAAAAGACGGTGGTCGTGAAAAACAGTCTATTCTCGCCTGCGCAATGGAAGCTCTGTTCGGCGCAATATATCTGTCAGGCGGCTATAAAGAGGTAGAATCTTTTGTAATAAAGCATATGAACAAGCTAATCGATGATTTAAACAACAATCGTTCTGTTTATAACGCAAAAGCTGTTCTGCAGGAATATACACAGGCTGAGTCAAAAGTAGTGCCTGAATACAAAACAGTGAAAGAAACCGGCAAAGCAAATAATAAAACTTTTTTTGTTGAAGTCCGCTATAACGGACAAATGCTTGGTCAGGGCGAAGGCAAAACAAAACGGGCAGCACAGCAGGAAGCGGCATTTGCTGCATGCAAAAAATTAAAACTTATAGAGGAGTAAAATGGAGAAAGTTGTAATATCACCATCGATTTTATCGGCGGATTTTGCAAATCTGGAAAGAGATATTGATGTAATTCAAAACGCCGGAGCAGATTGGGTACATGTTGATGTCATGGATGGTCATTTTGTCCCTAACATAACCATAGGTGCACCGGTTGTAAAAGCAATCAAGCCGGTCTCAAAAATCCCTTTGGATGTGCATTTGATGATTGAAAATCCTCAAAATTACATAGACGATTTTGTGGAGGCGGGCGCGGATATAATAACTATCCATTATGAAGCAACAACTGACATGACAGAAGACGTGATTTCTCACATAAAATCGCATAATGTCCTTGCCGGACTATCTATCAAACCCAAAACTCCTCCTCAGGAGATATTAAAATACTTATTGATGGTAGATATGGTTCTTATTATGACAGTTGAACCGGGATTCGGCGGACAGTCTTTTATGAGGGATTGCGCAGAAAAAATACCGGTAATTAAACAAAATGCCCCAGAAGACCTCATTATACAGGTTGATGGAGGAATAAATAAAGAAACCGGTAAAATCTGTAAAACATTAGGGGCTAATTCACTTGTTGCTGGTTCTTATATATATAAATCAGATGATATAAAGGGCGCAATTGAGTCATTAAGATTATAGTTGTATTAATAGTATTAATGTCCCTTTAGTTTCTGACGTAATGTTTTACGTTTTTTTACCATGGGCGGATCTTCCGGCTGCGGTTCTTCAACAACCTGAACGGGAGCAGGTTCTTCCTGCAGAGCTTGAATTGGCTGCTCAACAATAGGTTCAGGTTCTTTATCTAAAGTGTCTATAGCAGATTCTTCTTCCTCACTAATTTCTTCTGCAGCATTGAGTTCTCTTTGCAGGTATTCATTTTTATCTTCAATAACGCCGGCTAAAAGACAGCTTAGCAGTGCCTGTTTTCCGCAGTCTAAATCACCGGAGACTGTTACTGTCATATTTTCTGTTGCAAAATTTTCCAGGAATTTCGCAATTTCTTTAACAATAAGTCCGAGTTTTTCTGGTGACTCAACTGTCCTGATTAAATCCAGCAGTTTGAGTACTGAAATATTAAATTCAGAAAAATCTTTTTCCTGAACGATTTCCTGTTTTGCCTTTTTAGCGTTTGTTATTCTGTCTTTGATTGACAATGTTTTATCTCCAGCCTTTTATAGTTTACTTATTATAATACAAAACCAGAATCACTATTTTTTTTGATATTTTGAGTAATCAGGTAGTCTGTAACTTTTGAAGCAAAGTCGCGGAAATTTACCGATATATTTGCTTCCGGATTTATAAGGTTTACCGGCACACCTTTGTTAATTGCCGACATCATTGTCAGATAGTTGTTCGGTATTTTCCAGAACACTTTCTGATTAACAACTTCTTCTATATCAGTGGTTTTTATTTCTTCGTTTTCCATATATCTGTTAAGTACGAGTTTTATTTTTTCTTGCGGATAATTCAGTTTTTTGAAAAGATTCATACAGCGCTGAATATTTCTTACTGCAGGAAGATTTACAATTGCACAAAGAAGTATCAGATCAGACATATCAAGAGCTGTGATAGTTTTTGCATCTATGTTTGTTCCCACATCTATAATTATATATGAAAAAGTCTTTTTTAACTCAAGAATAAGCGCTTTTATCTGCTCAGATGTAATTTCTTTTGAGTTTTCTATATTTATAGGGTCAGCTATAACATAAAGCGATGTATTTTTGTAACGTGTGAGAGCGTTTGTAATATTGGTCTTATCAATATTTGCAAGGTTATTCACAACATAGCATACATCAAAGGACGGCGTTAAATCCAAAAATGTAGAAACATCTCCAAGCTGCAAATTCAAATCAATCAGTGCAGTTTTTTCCTTTGTCATTTCAGCAATTTCAACGGCAAGATTTACAGCAACAGAGGTTTTACCTATTCCGCCTTTGTTTGAGAATGTTGAAATTATTTTACAGGAATTGTCACCTGCAAGAGCTTTGCTGCTGGCGGATAATTCTTTAATTGTGTTTATAAATTGTGTTTTTGTAACAGGTTTTGTTATAAACTCTTTTGCACCTGCACGCATTGTTTTTATTATAGTTTCTGTTGTTGTTTTATTAGATATTGCAATAATTTTTACATTATGATTATTTTTATTTATTTCTGCTATTGTCTCAATAGCTTTTTGTTCATTGTCGCTTATATCAATAACTGCAATACATTCATTGTTTTCAGCATATTCCGCAGCTCTGGCATATTCCAGAAATTCAGCAGCTGTCTCTGTATTTTCTATTTCATTAATATAATCTTTAAGAATAGCTCTGGAGGTTTCGTCTCTATCCATTATTATAATTTTTGTTTTTTCAATCATAGAAAAATCCTATCCGCTTCTGTTGTATCATTTTACTACATCAAACGATAGTATCGCAATACAATAAACGGATAGGATTTTGTTTTAATAAAAAATTATTAATATCTGTAATCCTCTGTTACACAGATATATACAGGAGCCAGTTCATAGAATCCCATAATGAAACCTTCAAAAAATGCATAAATTTTTTCTAACATATTTTACCTTTCACACAAAATGTTCT
Organism: Candidatus Gastranaerophilales bacterium; assembly: GCA_944322755.1. Lineage (GTDB taxonomy): Bacteria > Cyanobacteriota > Vampirovibrionia > Gastranaerophilales > Gastranaerophilaceae > CALUPY01. The sequence goes on from CALUPY010000007.1 coordinate 72,225, forward strand.
TTAATTATATTATTACCTTCACTCTTATATAAAAAAATATTTTTCACAAAAATTGCTACTTAGTTAATAAATATTAACAGATTTTTTAAATTCTTGCAATATTGAATCAGAAAAACATTTATTTTTCTTTGTATACACACGCAGAAATTGCATCCATAAGTCGTTCGACAGGTATTACTTTTATATCCTTAAATTCATCAGTATCGGTTTTATTTGAAGCAGGAACTATAATTTTTTTAAATCCAAGCTTTTCAGCCTCTTTTATCCTTTTTTGAAGATTATTCACAGAACGTATTTCTCCAGAAAGGCCTATTTCTCCGACAATAACAGTATCCGGACTGACTATTACATCCCTTGCACATGTTGCAACAGCTAATGCAACGCCCAAATCTGCTGCAGGTTCATCAATTTCCAATCCGCCGATGACATTAACATAGACATCCTGTTTGCTCAGGTTCAAACCGATTCTTTTCTCAAGCACCGCAAGTATCTGCAATACTCTGTTATAATCAATACCGTTAGAAACCCTTCTGGGAGACGGGTATGGGGTTGTTCCGACCAGCGCCTGTATCTCCAGAAGCAGCGGGCGTGTTCCTTCGTTTGTTGCAATAACAACACTTCCTGGGGTAATATTTCGTGTTCTCTCATGCAAAAATAATTCACTCGGATTTGAGACTTCATGCAGACCGTCGTCTTCCATATTAAAAACCCCGACCTCATTTGTTGTCCCGAAACGATTTTTCATACATCTTAAAAGTCTGTATGATTTATACCGGTCTCCCTCAAAATAAATTACTGTATCCACCATGTGTTCAAGGACTTTGGGGCCTGCAATATTTCCTTCTTTTGTTACATGCCCGATTACAACAACTGTTATATTCTTATTTTTTGCTATATCCATAAGAATATTTGTACATTCACGAATCTGCGAAACACTGCCCGGAGAACTTGTTATACTCTGGGAATAAATTGCCTGAATGCTGTCTACTATAAGTACATCGGGTTTTAGTTCATCAAGCTGGTTTTTGATGAGTTCAAAATTAGTCTGTGAATAAATATACAAAGAATTTGAATTTACACCGAGCCTCTGTGCTCTTAGTTTTACCTGAGAGGCTGATTCTTCTGCCGAAACATAAAGCAATTTTTTACCGGCATTGCATATTGATTTACTTGTCTGCAGAAGAATAGTTGATTTTCCGATACCGGGATCCCCTGCAAGCAAAACAATAGAGCCTTGAACAAGTCCGCCCCCGAGTACTCTGTCAAATTCTTCAATGCCGCTTGAGAATCTTATTGTGTTTTCTATTTCAATTTCATTAATAAGGCAGGGCACAGAATCGCTAAAAGCTGATGTATTTAATGTTGAAAAACTTTTCGAGGTATCATATGCCTCTTCAACAAAAGAACCCCAGCTTGCACATTCAGGACATTTTCCAAGTGACTTCGGTGTTTCATAGCCGCAATTCTGGCATATCCATTTTGTTTTTATTTTCGCCATAAGTTTATTATACAGGAATTAAAAAATTATGCATTTGCCAAAAATTTTACTGCAGCATCCACGTATTCTTCTTGTTCTTTTGGAGTCAGAGCTGCAAACGCAGACATAATATTATTCATCATTTTATCGATTTGTTTTTTGCTGTAGCCTTTTTCCTGTATTGTTTCAATTACTGCATCAGCTGCATCATTCATCAAGTCTTTTTCTGCCTGCGTGAACATATCATCATATCGTTCAAAAAGAAAGTCCATTCTGTCCTGCTTTTGGGGTTTATATACCGGCTGTGTCGGGTTTATTGACACAGGTGCAACTTTCATCATTTTTATATTCCTTTCTTAGTTCTTATTTTGTTCTGCAAGTTTTTCAGCTCGCACTTCATCAATCAGATATTCTAAAAACTTGTCCTGCTCTTCTTTTGACATACTGTTGAAGGCTGAATCTATCTGCTGAATTGTCTTTGCCATCCCGTCACAATCATCTATCGGATATTGCGCTGCAAGACTGTCCAAATCAGAAAAATCATCATATTCTTCAGATGTACTGTCAGCTATCACAGTAGAATCCGGTTCATTTGTATCATCTTCAAACATGTATTCTGGTATATTGTCAAATATTGAAGTATCTATATCAGAAGGTTCATTGTCCCCGATAGTACAGGAGGCAGTTCCTGCAAGTAATGCAGCCGCAAGAAGAGTATGCAGTTTATTCAATATGCCTTCATTTTGAGTGCATTTTTTGTTCGAAAACTCAACAGTATCTTTAGACCTGTCATTAGTGCAATTTTCACAATATTTTCTTTTACTGAAAGAAATATTGTGTTTCAATGGCTGGACAGAAAGATTTGCATCTATTTTCATACCCATTTTTTTGTTCCTTATAGCTATTTATTTTATTTTACTATGTTTTATGTTCTGTATAAAATCCGTAATAATTTTTTTTTAATATTTATGATTATTTTATTAAAGATTCTTTACAAAGCTCTTGCACAAATCACCCTGTCTGTGCCCGAGACATCTTTGAAAACTTCAATATCTGAGAAATTATAGTATTTAAATAAATCAGACACAATTTCCGCCTGACCGGCACCAAGTTCGAAAAGAACGAATCCTGAAGGTTTGAGATAATTTTTTGCCTGAGAAATAATTCTTTCATAATTTTCTATGCCGTGTTCATCTTCTGTAAAGAGAGCAAGCTCAGGTTCGTAATCTCTGACCTCCGGCTGCAGAGAAGGTTTAATATGCTTGGGAATGTAAGGCGGATTAGAAACTATCATATCAAATTTTTCTCCATGCAAATAATCAATACTTGAAAAAATGTCGGATTTTCTGAATACTGCCCTGTTCATAAGCTCCATTGCCATAGCATTTTCCAAAGAAACATGTAGAGCTTCATTTGATATATCCAGCCCCAAAACCTGTGCATTTGTGTTTTTTGCTATCATGCAAGCAATGCAGCCTGTGCCTGTTCCTATGTCAAGAACAGAAGTATAATTATTCTCCTTAATCTTTTCAATAGCTTTTATTATGAGCAGCTCTGTCTCCGGACGGGGGATAAGAGTATGTTTTGTGACTTTGAATTTTTCGCCCATAAATATACAATAACCGAGTATTTGTGCAAGAGGCTCTCTTGTTTTGAATCTACGGGAAAATATTTCTTTTAGTTCCTCCACCTGTTTTTCTGATAAATCCTCTCCGAGAATTAAATCTTTTTGCGACAAACCGGCAAAAACTTCAAGAGCAAAAACAAATTCTGCCCTGAATTCCTCTGATGATTCATAAACCTCAGGATAAATTTTCAATTGATTTTCCAGATAAGATTTCAGTGTCTTTATGTTCATCAACAATTCTTTCTATCATTCTCATTAAATCCAGACGAGACAATGTTTCTGTATTCGTTTTTTCCAAATTATACTTTTTACATAGTTTATCATAATAATACAATTGTTTCTTAGTAGGAGGTTCTTTTGAGAGTTTAAACTCCCGTGCTTTTTGACGTTGTTCTTTCATTATTGCCTTTTGCTTTTCAAGAAAAGGTTTTTGCGCGTCTTTTTGCTCAAGCTGTTTTTTACAGTCATCTATGTATATTTTTAGCTGTTTTAAAAACTCTTCTTTTTCAAATTCTTCAATTATCCATTCAAAATGAGGCACACCCTGTTCATAATAGTAAGTCTCATCTTCAATGAACAATCCGATAATATCTTCCGTTGATTTTTCCTTGTGTTTTTTTACGAAATTTTTTACACATCCCAAAAGGGAGGATTTCTGATTTTTTGTTAAATCCAAAAACAGAGTACTTTTAAGATTATACATATACATGCCCTTAACTAATGCTGCTCTTTATATTGTATAACATACAGGCATGCTTTTTAACAAAAACATGCCTGTATAGACCCTTTCATCTTTTGTTCAAAAAACAGAATAGTATTATCTGAACAAATCGTTTACATCAAATTTTTCGCTGAGTTTAGAGTTAATAAACTTAGCCATTTTTTGATAAACAGGATTTGTGGCATAAGAAGGGCAAGCCGTTCTGTATGCACGGGGTTCTGCTTTTTGTTCAAGATGTTCTGTTAAATCAACGACTTTTTTCATACTTACATATTACCTCTTTTTTTCTATTTCCGCTACACCCATGAAAACAAGAGCACATGAAAAATTGCCTGTTCTTTTGTAACAAATTATTTCACTACATTATTTTGAATTCTTCCTTCAGAAAATGCATTTATATTGTCTATCGTTGTATTCAAAATTCTGGTAACGGCTTCTATTGTATCATATGCCATATGCGGGGTGATAATAACATTTTCCAGTTTCAAAAGTCGTGTATTTAGAATAGTTTTCTTCAAAGAATTATTTGATAACCTGTCAATATCAACAAGATAGTCAGGATTGGACAAACTTTCTTCAAACTCCAGAACATCAAGCCCTGCGCCTTTTATTGCGCCTGTGCCCAATGCATTATAAAGCGCTTGTGAGTCAACAAGTTCTCCTCTTGCTGTATTTATTAAAACAGCGGATGGTTTCATTTTTTTAAAGCTTTCCTCATTAAAAATATGGTAGTTATCTTTTGTGAGGGGTGCATGCAAAGATATTACATCCGAATTTGCAAGCAATGAGTCGAAAGTTGTGTACCTCACACCGTATTTCTTTTCGAGTTCTACATTCTCCCGAATGTCATAGCCCAAAATATTCATATCAAAGCCATAGGCAAGTCTTGCCATTTCTGCCCCGATAGCACCGAGTCCGACAATGCCTATAGTTTTTCCTCCGAGTTCAAAGCCCATTGAGAGGTGAGGATTAACAACTTCTTGGGTCAGGTCATTGTATGCACTGGTAATTTTTCTTGACACATCCAGCATAAGTCCGAAAGCAAATTCTGCAACGCTTTTGTTTCCGTAATTAGGCGTAGTCTCGACTGCTATGTTTTTTTCTTTGCAGTAGTCGATGTCTATATGGTTGAACCCGACAGAACGCAGAGCAATCAGTTTTAAATTCACAAATTTTTCAAGAATTGTGCGTGTGACTCTTGATGTGGTAAAACAGGAAATTACATCTGCACTGACAATCTCCTCTCCTAACTCCGTTAAGTCATTTAGCGGAGAATTTATCAATTTATAATCGTATTTACCTTCACTGGCTTTTTTCAAAGCGTCGCTTTCGTAATCTTCTACATCAAAAAATATTATCTTTAGCATACATTCATTAATGCATGTTTCTTGATAATTTTAATTGCCATATGTTCTAAACCTGCACGGGGATTGCACGTTCTTCCAGTTTTTTGGTATGTACTTTTTTGGCCCATCCTCTGCTTCTGAATCTAAATATAAAGACAAAACCGCGAAGACATTCATCCATTGCCATTGCTGCCCATACTCCGACAAGTCCGTATCCCATCTTAACACCGAGAAGGTATCCAAGCCCGACTCCGAGAATCCAGGAAGAACATATACACATCATTGCTGGAAACTTTACATCTTCTACGGCAATCAGGCAGCGAACCATTACAATGTTTATAGAACGCCCGATTTCAAGGAAAAATTCAACAAACAGAATTTTCTTTCCTAGGCTCAATATTTCAGGATTTTGCGTAAAAATACCGAACAATAAGTCACTATTCAAATATAGAACCAGAGTCATTGCCAAAGATATGGACATAGAAATCCATAAAGTAGGCCAGACCCTATTGTTTGCCAGTTTCAGTCTGCCTGCACCTATTAGATAAGAAACAACAATCTGAGATGCCTGTGCGATTGCAATAGAATAAATATATGCGACATTAGCGAACATGGAACAATAAACTTTTGTAGTAATAACATAAGTCCCGAACATATTAACAAAAGTCATTATAACAACCTGCGACAGGTTGTATGACATTTCTTCCAAGCCGGAGGGCAAACCAATATGGAGTAGATTTTTCAATGTTTTGAAAGGAAAGGGTCTTAAATACTTAAAAGACAATATTGCATCTGTCTTTTTGTAAAATAACCAGATAACAAGCGCCAGCCCCAAACATCTGCTCAAACTTGTCGAAATAGCAGAACCGATAATCCCGAGCTCCGGAAAACCGAGAAGTCCGTCAATCAAAATGATGTTGCCGATAATGTTTACTATATTCATTATTACTGCAACTAACATTACATCTTTCATTAGAGAATAGCTTCTGAGAGCAGCAGCAAAAGTCATATAAAGCCCTTGCACGATTACAAAAGCCCCGACAATAAGCAAAAAATGAGAGGTCTCTGTGAAAATGGCTGCCGGCACTTTCATGAGTGTTAAAATTTGATTACAGAACAGGAACAAAAGAGCCGTAATAATTATACTTACTATAGCAAGCATATACATTGCAGTGTTGCATACCTCTGAAATTTTCTGTCTGTCATTGGCTCCAAGATATCTGGATATAAGTACTGTTGTCGACACGCTCATAACGCTGAGTACAATTATTACTATATTCAAAATCTGGTTTGCATTTCCAATAGCAGCCACAGAGTTTTGCGAATAGTGGCTGATTAAAATCTGGTCAACATTTCCGACAAGCATTTGTAACAAAAGCTCGATAAATATCGGTATGGACATTTTAAACACATAACGGTTTGACGTTTTTGTTGAATCTTTTACCTTTTCCATATTCCATATTCTGCCGCACTAACCCGGCTGTACAGTTAAAAGTACAGGGTATGCAATAGTTTCAGATTTTGATTCGGCTATAATGTCATAAACAGATTAAACCAATATTAAAGTTTCTTCAACAAAAATAGAACATAAAATTAACCATTTATAACAATACTTTACCAATGAAAAACCAGACCAATAAATTTAAGATATTCCAAAAGGAGAATAATTATGCATAAAGATGAAAAGAAGAAAAAAATACTGATGGTGACTACAAATACTTCCCAAATAAATGATGAGATACCAACGGGTGTATATTTTGAGGAATTTGCAGTACCTTATCTTACATTTGAAGCTACCGGTTATGATATTACAGTTGCAAGCCCCGAAGGCGGTCTTTCTCCGGTTGATCCCGAAAGCTATTCATGTTCTAACCCGATGGAATGGGACAAAACAAAAAAACATCTCGATGACACAGAAAAATTATCGGATGTGAATCTCGATGAATTTGACGTAATATTCTTTCCCGGCGGGCATGGCCCAATGTTTGATATAGCAGAGGATGAAAGTGTCAAAAATGCAGTTGAATATTTTTATGAAAAACACAAAATTATTGCAGCTGTATGTCATGGACCTGCAGCTCTTGTTCAGGCTAAAACACAGGATGGCGAATCTATTGTAAAAGACAGGGTTATTACTTCGTTTACAAATAAGGAAGAACATATTGTCAAAAAGGATGAATTTATGCCATTCTCTCTTCAGGGACGATTAGAAAAACTCGGTGCGGACTTCGTTGAAGAAAAACCATGGTCAGAACATGTAGAAGTCGACAAAAATATAATAACAGGGCAGAATCAGAATTCTGCACTAAAAATTGCAGAAGCTGTTATAAAAAAGCTTTCACATCACGAATAAGCCTAAAACAAAACAAGCTGCTTATTTCGCAGCTTGTTTTGTTTTATATATAAATGCAGAATTTATTCCAGACTGAGACTGATTCTTCGGTCTTCTGGCTGAAATTTAATTATAGTAGTGTTAACTTTGTCTCCGACATTTATTACAACACCCTTATTATTTTGGTATTCAGCAAGTTCATTCATTGGCAGCAAAGCTTCAACACCGGGGAATACTTCAACAAAGGCCCCAAAGTTTTTGATTCTTGTGACCAAACCTTCAACTTTGTCGCCTTCTTTGAGTTTATCTTTTGCTTCATTCCACGGGTCTGCCTCAAGATTTTTCAGGCTTAAGCTGACTCGTTGTTTGTCGTGGTCAATTCCGATGATTTCAACATTGATAGTATCAGCAATTTTCAAAATATCTGACGGGTGGTCTACCCAGCGCCATGACATCTGAGAGAGAGGAAGAAGTCCATCCATTCCTCCGATATCAATAAATGCGCCGAAATCAGTAATTCGAACTACTTCGCCCTGTACCACCTGTCCTACTTCAAGCTTGCTGAACATAGCTTCTTTACTTTCATCAGCAGCATCGGAATAAACTTTTTTGTTTGAGAGAATAAAGTTGTTCTGCTGTGAATCAAGAGTAAGAATTTTCATTTCTATTGTCTGTCCTACGATATTATCAATATCTTTGGCACGTAAATGGCTGGAGGGGATAAAACCTCTAACACCTTTTACATCAACAAGAACACCGCCTCTGACAACAGCTGCGACTGTACCTTCAATGGTTGCATCCTGGGCTTTGAGTTCTTCGAGTTCTTTCCAGGCATAGGCAAGAGCAACTTTCTTGTATGAAAGCATAAATCTGCCTTCTGCATCTTCTTCTTTTATAATTAGAAATTCATAAACTTCATTCTTTTTTAATACATTCTCAACAGGTTCGCTATTGTCGATTCTTGCCTCTCTTAAAGGGCAATATGCAGAAGTTTTTGCACCAATATCGACAATTACGCCGTCAGAATCGTATCCGCATACCATGCCGCGGACTAAATCACCTTTTTGAAACTTGTAATCGTACTGTGCGATTAGCTTGTCGAACTCTTCATCGGTTAAAAAGTTTGTCATACAGACTCTCCATTAATCTTATCATGTTTCACATTATAGCAAATTTTTCAAAAAATCATGATAAAATCACGATTTTTACTTTACATGTAGTAATAATTCACGATTAGTGAAAAAGACAGTCTGACACGATTTTATTCTAAAATTTGAATTACAACTAATGCTGTATTAAAAGAATAGCAAGAAAAACAAATAAAACAATGTATTGTCCTGTTATGCGTCAGGTAATGATTTTTCCGTTTTGGACTAAAAATTTTTTCATATAAATAAACTAAATAATTCTTAAAAATCAATTTGATTGAATATGAGATTTTGTTGTGAAATAATGTCGCTATGAATGATAAAATTGTCATAAAAGGTGTAAACCAGCATAACCTTAAAAATGTTGATTTAGAACTGCCGAAAAATGAACTTATCGTATTTACCGGTGTTTCCGGCTCGGGAAAAAGTTCACTTGCCTTTGATACAATTTTTGCGGAAGGGCAAAGACGATATGTTGAAAGTCTTTCCACTTATGCCCGCCAATTTCTGGGGCAGATGGACAAACCTGATGTCGAAAGCATTGAAGGTCTTTCACCAGCGATTTCTATTGACCAGAAATCAACCTCAAATAATCCCCGCTCCACTGTTGGTACAGTTACTGAAATTTATGACTATCTAAGACTTTTATTCGCAAGAATCGGTGTTCCTCATTGTCCGCAGTGCGGTGATGAAATAAAACCGCAGAGTATCGATGAAATTATAGACAAGATAATGGCACTTCCGGAGGGCTCTAAAATACAAATAATAGCCCCGATAGTAAGAGGTCAGAAAGGTGAATTCGAGTCTGTCCTGAATGAACTCAAACAGGAAGGTTTCATCAGAGTTCGTATCGACGGAGAAATATACAATCTGGATGAAGATGATATTGAACTTAAAAAGACACAGAAGCATACAATAGATGTCGTCGTAGACAGAATTATTGTTAAAGAATCCGCAAAATCAAGGCTTGCTGATAGCGTACAGACCGCCTTGCAAAAAGCCGGCGGATTAATGGCTGTGGATGTTAACGGAGAAAAAGAACTTATTTTTTCAGAAAAACTTGCGTGTGCAAAATGCGGGCTGAGCTTTGAAGAACTCGCTCCAAGAATATTCAGTTTTAATAATCCCTATGGGGCATGCCCGACATGTTCAGGGCTTGGCGCTGATTTTGTAATTGACCCGGATTTGATAGTGCCGGACAAAAAAAAGGCATTAAGACAAGGGGCAATTTACCCTTGGAGCAAGGCCACAACATCATATTACACAGACCTTTTGACATCTGTATGTTCACATTATGATATTGATATGGACAAACCGTTTGAAGATTTGACAGAAAAAGAACAGAACATAATCCTCTACGGAAGCGGAAACGAGCTTTTGAAAATAAGAGTTCAGCGCTTTGGCACACATTCATACGAAACCAGAAAAACAAGATATTGCGGTGTTATACCGTTTCTGGAAAAACGCTATAACGAAGCCTCAGGCGAATACTGGAGAGAAGAAATTCAAAAATATATGGTGACAACACCTTGCAAAGACTGTCAAGGCGCGAGGTTAAAGCCGTTTGCACTTGCTGTTACAATTAAGGGCAAAAACATATATGAATTTTGTAAAATGCCTATTACCGAAAGTTTTTCTTTTATTTCTGATTTGTATCTGGAGCTTAGCGATTATGAAATGCAGATAGCCAAACAGGTTCTCGAAGAAATCAGAGCAAGGCTGAAATTTATGCTTGATGTCGGGCTCGGGTATCTTGATTTAGCGCGTATGGCCGGAACTTTGTCTGGAGGCGAGGCACAGAGAATCAGACTTGCAACACAGATAGGAAGCGGATTATCCGGAGTTTTGTATGTGCTGGATGAACCATCTATCGGGCTCCATCAAAGAGACAATGACCGGCTTATTCAAACTCTTATAAAGCTTAGAAATTTGGGAAATACTCTGATTGTAGTCGAACATGACGAAGATACAATGCGAAGTGCAGACTATATTGTTGATATAGGGCCGAGAGCAGGCGTGCATGGCGGTAAGATAGTTGCTAAAGGGACAATGGAGGACATTATAAAATCAAAAGAGTCCATAACCGGCAAATATCTGAGCGGAGAAAGAAAAATTCCCGTACCTGAAGTCAGACGCAAAGGCAATGGAGAATTCTTGCAAATAAAAAATGCACATCTCAACAACCTGAAAAATATTTCACTTGATATTCCGTTGGGCAAAGTTGTCGCAATAACAGGTGTTTCAGGTTCCGGAAAATCCACATTAATGATGGATTTGATACAGGAATACGCAATACACAAACTTAGGGGCAACAAACCCAAGCCCCAAGGCGTAGATGAAATACTTGGATTTGAACATATAGATAAAATTATTGATATTGATCAGTCGCCTATTGGCAGAACTCCACGTTCGAATCCTGCCACATATACGGATGTATTTACGCACATCAGAGAACTATATGCTCAAACAAACGAATCTAAAATGAGAGGATATAAAGCCGGACGTTTCAGCTTTAACGTCAAAGGCGGTCGCTGTGAAGCCTGCAAGGGAGACGGTGTTATCAAAATCGAAATGAATTTTCTCTCTGATGTATATGTAAAATGCGATGTATGTAAGGGTAAGCGATATAACAGGGAGACTCTCGAAGTTAAATACAAAGGCGCGACTATTTCCGATGTTTTAAATATGACTGTTGCTGAGGCTTATGTCTTTTTTGAAAATATACCGAAAATAAAAGACCGTCTGAAAACACTTTATGATGTTGGTCTCGGATACATAAAGCTTGGGCAGAGTGCAACGACTCTTTCGGGCGGAGAAGCACAGAGAATAAAACTCGCCTCGGAGCTCAACAAAAAAGCAACAGGAAAAACACTTTATCTTCTTGATGAACCGTCAGTCGGTCTGCACTGGTATGATTTGGACAAGTTAATAAAAATAATTAACAGGCTTGCAGACAATGGCAATACGATTTTAATTATTGAGCACAATCTTGATTTAATCAAAATAGCTGACCATATTATAGATCTGGGGCCCGAAGGCGGAGATATGGGCGGTAATGTTGTGTTTGAGGGTACTCCGGAAGAAATTGTAAAATGCAAAGAGTCTTATACCGGCAAATATTTGAAGCCGTTTCTTCAATAAAAATTGCAGGCAATTTTTTTGTTTGACTTGTTTTGTGTGAAGAAAAAGGAGATAAAATGAAAATACCCTTTAATTTATACAAAATATTTCATTCGAAAATAATCCCCCAAAAGCCTCAAGTAATACATCAACAAAAAAAAATCTTATTTTGTCAGGAAATGTGGAAAGATGAATTTGCGGACGGCGCCGTAAAAGACTTATACAATTCTAAAGTCCCTTATCACGGTCGTTTTAATGCTTTTAACCATCTCCTTATTCAAGGCGGCACTCCTGAAAAATTTACGACACCTAATACATTACTGCTTAACAAAACAGTAAAAGAGGTTATAACAGAAAGTGATATTGATTTTAAAAGACTCAAACCAATTAGCGAACCTCTTACCGTATACAGGTGCATCGGAGAAAAACCGGATTTCTTTTCCGAATATAAACTTTATCTGAAAAAATACAATACAAAACCCGGTGATATTATCTATATGCCGGAATATGCATACAGCGCTTCTGATATAAACTATGCTAAATGTTTTCTGTCAGATAAAAACGGAATAATCTATGAAATCTATGTACCCAAAGGTGCCAGAGTCTCTTTGACAGACAGTATACAAAATGGAAAAATGCCACCCGGTAATGAATGCGTATTTCCAAGGGCATCAAAATTTTTATGCACAGAAAGAAAAATGGATAAAAATGGACATGTACATTTAATGCTGAAATACATACTGCCCGATGAATCATGGCGAAAACAATAAAAAAACCGGCAAGTATATTGCCGGTTTTTAGAAATATTATAAGTGTTTATACTTTTTATACTTGTTTTTGCTGGTTAATGATTCCTTGGATTTTTTCCATGATTTCGTCGCCTTTAGCCTGCATATCGCTGACTATGTCTTCTGCTTTGGACTGGATTTCTTTTACTGTTTTTTCTGCTTTGTCATAAACATCTTTCGAGTTTTTTGCGATAAGCTGTCTTGTTTCTTCTCCGGATTGAGGAGCGAGAAGCAGTCCTATAACACTGCCTACGACTCCGCCTACTACAAAACCTGCTAAAAATTTTCCTGCTGACATAATTTTCTCCTTAATTTATCTATTGTTTTTATCTTTTGCTGAACATCTTAAACCCTGACATTAGTCCTTTAAAAAAGCTGTTTGAAATATTTTTCATTCCGCCGAAGGTCAATGTTGAAAAGCCGACAATAGTTGCTACTATTTTTTTTAAAGTCGACATCTGGTTGTCCGCTGCCTGAGCAAGTTCATTGAGTTTGTTTAAAGTAACCTGGACGTCTTTTATTATCGGTTCTACATCTCTTTTTACCATAATTGCGACGTCGTTTAAATTGTTAGTTAGTTTATTCATGTCGATTATTAATCTGACGATATAAACAGTAAGTACGATTACCGCTATTATCACAACAAAAATTAAAATTAATAATGCTATTGCTACAGCCTGAGTCATATTGTTCTCCTAATTTAGTTAAAGTCGTAAGACATACTTTCTTTTTCTTTTGCTTTTGCCATTTGTTTGGCTTTGATGTGGTTGTTAAGCTTATTATACTGGCGTTCAAGCTTGTATTTCATCATATCCAGTGACTCGAGAGCCTGTTTTTTTGCTTCTCTTATTTCAGGTGCATGTTTTTCGGCAAAGTCATTTACAAATTCTTTTAGATCTTCTCTGGTTTCTTTACCTGATTTTGGTGCAAACAGTATACCAGCAATGACTCCGCCTATAATTCCGCCCAAAAGTCCCATTCCGAAACTTATTGAATTATCCTCTTTTGACATAATAGTCTCCTTACTCTTTCTACATTGTTTTAGAACAGTATATCATTTTTTGCAAAAATTTACACTAGTACTTTTGTATAAAATTGTTTAGACAATATTTTTATGATTTTTGCAGTTTCTTAATTTTTCTTTAAATTTCCTGTTATTTTATCAAGTTTTTACAAAAACTTAACTTTATATAAATATATACAAGAAACAGGCAGTGTGATGGCAAGCGGAATCGATATTTATAAGAGGTCTCGTTATGAATAGAATTATGTATATTGATACAAATTACGGACAGTTTAATCGAAAGAATGTCGCATTTAAAGCAAACCGCAGAACCTATGAACAGGATGCAAACGATGTTTCAATGGGCTGTTATACCGGTCTGTTCCGCAGTGATATAAATTGGAGAATGTTAGGTTCATACATTCTGAATCATTTTAAAAATAAAGATAAAATTAATATGGTAATGTTTGCGCCGTCAGACGGTTCGGAAGCTTATTCAACGATAATATCCCTTATTGAAGCAGCAGGAGATAAGAAAAACCAGGTTTTAAAAAAATTCTTTCCAATAAAAGCGTATGATTACGACCGTGAAATTTTAAGGGCAGCGAAAAGCGGTTTAATAAATCTTGAACAAACTGACAGAATGGCTATGCAGATGAACTGTAAAGATTATCAGGATTATTTTGCGGAAACCGATAATGTACTCTATATAGTTAATGAAGAAATATCTCCCGCATCGCGTAATACAACAACAATGAAGGCAAAAAGAGTACTAACTGACAATGTAAGCTTTTTCCAGGCTGATATGTTTTTAAAAGTCAAAGAGCTAAAGGATGATGACGGAAATACAATTTTGATGTGCAGAAATGCTCTGGGGTATTTTGAAAATGACAAAATTGAAAAATTTATAAAGGACGTTTCTGCAAAATTAAAAAGCGGCAGTCTTTTTATTGTAGGTGCACATGACAGCGTTTTGTTTGACGTGGATTCTTGTTTGAAAAAATATGGCTTTGAAAAAGTTATGGATAAAGTTTATAAAAAAACTTGAAAAAGATTTATTATTTGATATATTTTTAATACACGATTATTGAAAATATTTTACATATGGCGGATATCGTCAAGTGGTCAAGACCTCGGATTGTGGTTCCGATATGCGTGGGTTCGAATCCCACTATCCGCCCCATTAACTTCAAAACCCTCTCTATGAGAGGGTTTTAATATTTTATACTTTTTATAAATCCGCTTTGCTAAGCAACATGTAAAGAAAAACCAAGTTCTTTTAATAATTTGCCGATTGTATCTAATCTTGGAACTCGTTCTCCCTTGAACATTTCGTATAATGCGGCTCTTGTTATTCCTGTTTTTTGTGAAAATTCACTTATACTCATGCGCGCCTTAATAACTTGTTCTAAAGATTGAAAAAATAAATCATAATCACCTTCTGTGATAAATTCTTGTATAGCTGCATCTAAATACATTTTTTGATATTCAATATCTTGTAAAACATTGTTCAT
>CALUPY010000008.1 GCA_944322755.1 Candidatus Gastranaerophilales bacterium
ACAGACGCGATTGTTGTGGCGTTCACGATTTTGCGCTTCAGGATGACAGTCTATGCTGTTTTTATGGATTGCCGCGCCCTCGTTCCTCTGGCTCGCAATGACGAGCTATTTGGGGCTTTCACTTTTCGTCATTGCGAGGAGCGGAATCGGACGGGCACGCCGTGCGAGGCAAAGCCGAGCCCAGTGCCCTTGCGAGGGGAAACCACGTTTTCCCGAGCGTCCGATTTCAAGACGCGGATTTTCTTCTCGCTCGAACCTGTTGTTCACTTGGCTTACGCCAGTGTTCACTTCGGTTCTCGCTCCCCGGGCTGGGTTCACTTCGTTCACACGGCGCCCGTCCGTGTCACTATTTACAGTTTGCAGGCTGGGCTTTCAGTCCAGCAATAATCTACACCCTTCTCTTTGGAAAAAAATCTGCAGTAAACAGTGCGTTAATTAACCCCAGCTACTTGTCATAACTCAGAATTTATTATAAATTGTAGTTAGGCTTATTACGGAGGAATTAACTGCATGAAAAAGATTTTTCTAAACCTTTTGATATTTTCGCTATTGACATCTCCTGCACTGGCAAAATCTATAAAAGTATCATCTCTACAGACTTTTGGAACAGAAAATCCGTCAGAAACGCTTAAAGTCATGGCCCTTGAGACTGTTGAATTCAAAAATGGAGTTGTTTTCAGAGACGGCGGAATCATAAAAGGAAAAGTCTTTGATGTAACTGACCCAAAACGCGCAAAACGCAATGCTTCCTTTAAATTTATGCCGATAGAATACACTTACAACGGAAAAACTACTGTTTTAAACGATGAAGAGTTTGTTGCCCGTTATGCGCCTTTAATGGACAAAGGCGATGTTGCAATAAGCGCAGCTTCCACAGCAGGTGGAATTCTTTTAAATGTTCCACTGTTCGGACAGGCAGTATCTTTTGTTAAAGGTGCAGTTAAAGACCCGGACGAAAATCGTCTTAAATCAGGAGTAAAACAGATTTACAAAGATTCGCCGCTTTCTTATATTGAAGAGGGCAAAGAGGTAGTGCTTACACAGGACAGTATTTTTGTCCTCAAATTCAAAACAGGCAAAGACGATGAACATGAAATGTATGAAGGCGAACCACCGCAGGAGCCTGACACTACAGAAGAAAAAAACTCACCTGAAGAACAAAAACCTGCTGCAGAAAAAACGCCTTTGCCGGAAAACATTGAACATGAGGCTGTTATGGACGAACCTCTTCTCAAACCCTTTGACCCGTATGCAGTTTTAAGAGAAATTGAGACAAAAAGCAGAAAGAAGACATAAATACCCCCCCTTGAAAAAGCTGCAATCCAACACGTAAACTCACTTTAAAATTGGCTTACATCAGACAGCGGCTACAGGTTAGAAAATTTACAGTGCATGTAGATTTTTCAACAATTCAATTGCCTTTTACTTATCTTTTCTTTCCCGGTAGTCCCCAAAATACGTAATGCAGAATCTGTCAGATGTGTGGAATAAGAGTTAATAAAATGTTTTATTCAATAACATTGTTTTATTTGTTTATGCTATCCTTTTCTTATGGAAAAGATTTTTTCAACAACCGTGCATAACCTCGAAGAAACAGAACACCTTGCACAAATATTTGCGGAACTTGTGAAAAACAAAGGTGCTTTTGTGTGCCTGTATGGTGACATTGGTGCCGGCAAAACAGCGTTCTCAAGGCTTTGCGCAAAACATCTGCATGTAAAAGAAAAAGTAACCAGCCCGAGTTTTGTTATAATAAACGAATATCATTCTGGAGATTTGCCGGTGTACCATTTTGACCTGTACAGACTGGAAAAAGAGGGTGTAAAAACCATAACGGACGAACTCACTGAATACTCAAAAGAGGGCATGCTGACACTCGTTGAATGGGCGGAGTTTTCTGATATGGAACTGCCTTTTGACCGCATAGAAATAAAAATAAACTACATTGATGACACGGTTAGAACTTTTGATTTTTATGCACTCGGCGATTACAACAAAAAGATAGTTGAGGATTTGAAACAACAATGCTGCTGACATTTGATACCTGTCTTAATAAAACTTATGTGACTCTATCTGATAAAGACAAAATTCTGGATTCTAGAGTTATCGAAAACAAAAATGAAAAATATCATTCTGCTTTTTTAATATCCACAATTGCTGATATTCTAAAAAACCATAATCTCAAAATGCAGGATATCAACGCAATCGGAACAAACATCGGCCCCGGTAGCTTTACGGGAATAAGAGCCTGTGTTACGGTTGCGAGAGTAATCGCACAGCAGCTGGAATGCCCGCTGGCCGGAGTGTCATCTTTGGAAATTCTGTCGCATTTGAATAAAAATGGCGGAAAAACAGCAGTAATGCTCGACGCAAGAAAAAATCAGTTTTACCTTGCAGTGTATGATGAAGACAAAAAAGCTTTGACAGAACCGAAACTTATTCATTCAGAAGAAGCTCTAAATTACAAAGACTGTACGATTATCTCTGATGAAGCAGTGAACAAATTTCTTTCGCAAAACGGACTTACATCGGAATTGTACACTGATTTTTCCGACGACCTTGGCATAGTTTTGAACAGAATTGCGTCAGAAAAATTAATATCCCAAGACAACCACTGGGCAAAACTCAAACCGCTCTATCTGCAGGCCCCTCCGATTTCAAAACCAAAAGCCGTAAAATAAATCAGAATTGCGGGTGTTATACATATTTCCATCAAATAAATGTAATTCCGAACTTGTTTTGAAATCTTACCACAGGCAAACCCCTGTGAAAACCGGACATTTTGCACGAAATCAAAGATTTCAGAAAAAGCAGTCATAAAAGTCCATGATGAGAATTTTAGCCACTGTCAGCGGAATGCGCTATATAAGTCACGAAATTCTTTTCTTGCATGGCACAACTGTTTCGGGTAAACTTTGTTTTGCATAAAAAAAATTCTTAAAAAGTTCTAAAAAAATTTTACATGTTTTTAGTATAATATTTTTTGTAGCAAGTGAGGATGCGTATGCAGGATTTAATACATTCATTTTTTATATATTTTTCAAAACTTTTCGTCACATTAGACGGTATCGGGCTTGCTCCGGTGTATATAGCACTTGCCGGAAATGCGCCGAGAAGATGGAAAAATATAATGATAAACAAGAGTATTATCATTGCATTTTTTATACTTCTTTTCTTTGGATTCACGGGTGCTGTTATTTTGGACTTGCTGGGAATCAGCCTCAATGCACTGAGAATTGCAGGCGGTATTTTGCTTTTGCTTATGGCAATTGACCTTGTTCTGGCAAATCCGACTCCGGGCATGACATCTGAAAATAAAGAAGAACGCAAAGAATCCTTAAAAAGAACGGATATCTCTGTGTTTCCGCTGGCAATTCCGCTGCTTTCCGGCCCCGCAACCATCACTATGCTCACTATCTGTATGAAAAGCTCGCAGGGCAGTATTATTCATCAGGGTCTTATTGTTCTGGCGCTTGCTGTTAACCTTTTTGTGTGCTGGCTTATTTTAAAGTTTGCAAACAAAGTCAGCCAGCTTCTGGGGAAAACCGGTATCAGCGTAATTAACAGGATTTTCGGAATACTTTTGACCGCACTTTCCTGCCAGTTCTTTATAGACGGAGTCATTGACATCGTAAAAGGACTTCAATAATTTATCGAAATTAAAACAGGCAAAATAATAATGGATAATAAAATAATTATAGAAAAAATAAAAAAACTAAAGAAAGAAAAAAATGCAATAGTTCTTGCGCATACATATCAGAATGTTGAAATAGATGAAGTTGCGGATTTTTCGGGGGATTCACTGTATCTAAGCAGAATGGCCGCTAATACAGACGCAAAAATTATCGTTTTTGCAGGGGTTTATTTTATGGCTGAGACTGCAAAAATTCTCTCTCCCGACAAAAAAGTACTCCTCCCGAACATGAATTCAGGCTGCCTTATGGCGGATATGATTAACTTAAAACAGCTTAGAGAATTCAAACAAAAACACCCGGGAATCCCTGTAGTATGCTATGTCAACTCAACAGCTGAGGTTAAAGCGGAATCAGATGTCTGCTGTACCAGTGCAAACGCAGTAAATGTAGTCAGAGCCCTGGGTGCAAAAGAAGTTCTTTTTGTGCCTGACACATACCTTGGGTCTTATGTCGGCTCGCAGCTTAAAGATGTGCATGTGATTACTTATCCGGGACACTGCCCGACTCACCTGCGTATACGACCTGAGGATATAATTGAAAAGAAAAAAATATTCCCTGATGCAAAAGTGCTTGTACATCCTGAATGCCACGGCGAAGTCGTAAAACTTGCGGATTTTGTCGGTTCAACTACAGCTATTATGAAATATGCGTCAGAAAGCAAGGACAAGAGCTTTATTATTGTCACAGAAAAGGGCGTTGTGGACAGACTTAAAAGAGATTATCCCGAGAAAGATTTTATTCTTATTTCAGACAAAGCTGTTTGTCCGAATATGAAATGGAACAAACTCGAAGATATTTTGAATGTGCTTGAGCAAGAAACAAATGAAATTGACGTAGACCTTGCTACAGCGAAACGCGCCTTTGAAACAATTGACAGAATGCTAAAGCTGTAATCAAGAATCGGACAAAAAATTTTCCGGTTTTAAATAACAAAAAAATGACCCTGTTAGACACAGAAGTCATTTTTTACTTTAATACTTGTTTTATAAACTATCATTTAAAATTGTGCGCTTATTGAAAATTAGTCATAAACGTAATTAATCAAAGCAGCTTCTCTGGCTCTTTTTACAGCACGAGCAAGCTCTCTCTGGTGCTCTGCACAAGTACCGGTAATTCTTCTCGGAAGAATTTTGCCTGCTTCTGTTAAATATCTTCTGATTTTCTGTGCGTCTTTATAATCAATAACTTCTACTTTGTCTGCACAGAAGTTGCAGTTTTTACGTTTTTTCTTGTCTGATTGTTCTCTTGCCATATTTTTATCCTTTACTTTTTATTATTCTAATATTTAAAAAGGTATTTCGTCTTCACCAATCAAATCATCTGAAAATTCTGGCTGACCGAACTGAACAATACTGTCAGATTTGTTTTGACTACTGTTTGCAGTAGGTTCAGAGCCAGCCAGATGTTCAATAGCAAATGCATCGATTTCGACTATTTTTCTTTCAGTTCCGTCTTCTGATTTTACAGTGTTTGTTTGAAGTCTTCCTTCCACAACAATCCGGTCAGATTTATGCACGGTGCTTTCAACTGTTTCAGCAAAATTTCCCTTAGCAATAACCCTGACCAGAGATTCTTCATTGTCTGAAATGTTCAAAGCAAATGCGGTAATAGGCACATTATTAGAAGTAAAGCGTTTTTCCGGCGCTCTGTAGACTGTTCCTGATATTACTGCTTTTGCTAAGCTCATTTTCCACTCCTGACTTGACTTATGCTTTGACTTTTGATTCTTCCATAAACATTGTTCTCAAAAGATTGTCGTTAAGTCTCAACTGTCTTTTGAATTCAAAAACTTTGTCTTCGGGAAGTTCCATTTTCTGTGCAACATAGTGACCATCTCTAAAATTTTGAATATCGTGAGCAAGTTTCTTTCTGCCCATTTTGTCTGTTTCATAGACATTTCCGCCCATAGATTTAACAGTTTCTTCAATTTTTGCAATCACTTTGTCAGCTTCTTCGACGTCCATATTTGGTTTTATGATTGATAATAATTCGTATTTTTTCAATTTTTTGCTCCTTAATTCATAATTAACCAGTATGTGAAATGTAACACAAACATATTTTGATTACAAATATTTTTCTCTAAATGAAGCCACAGCTCTTAAAGAAAGTTAAAATATTTGCAGTTACCGGTTTTCTGGTGACAGCTTTTAGTAAAAATTTTTAAAATTCAATGTAAAATTTATTTTTTCTTTACTTTTTGCTTTTCAGTTTCATTAGTTTCTTCATTTTGAAGATTTTCTTCAGTATTGGCTTCTTCCTCTGAAATCACTGATTCTTCAGCATTCCCGGACTCATCAGAATCTTTAGTATTTTTTTCTGTTTCTTCTGATTCATCAGAAGAACCCTCGGCATCTTCCTGTTCCTCAGCATCTTTAGCAGCCTTCTGGGCAAGTTCTTCCTCTTCAGCTTTTTCAATTGCCTCAATTTCTTCGAGAGTTCTCGCTCTGATTACAGGAATGTTCAGCATAAGAGCAATTGCATCTCCTTCACCCTCAAGATTTAAGTCCAATGCCTCCTGATCAATTTCAATATATCTTGAAATGACTTTTATCAGCTGTTCTCTCATTTTTTGCATAGTGAGAGTGTCAAGGTTCGTTCTGTCGTGCATAAGAACGAGTTTCAGACGATTCGAGGCAATGACTTTGGAAGAATCTCCTTTTTCTGCCTGGAAAAAGCCGATAACTTTGTTATAAAGATTGGTAAAAATATCTTTCATCAGCTTCCCTCCTATGCCTTAGCCTTAATTTTGAAGAATTTCTTAATTTTATCGATAAAGCCGTGCGGCTCATCAATATCAAGAAAAGGAACTTCTTCACCCTGTATTCTCAAAGCAACATTTTTGTAAGCTTTACCGGCCATTGAATTTTCATCGTTGACAATCGGCTCGCCTCTGTTTGTTGAGGTAATTATACCAGTATCTTCCGGAATTATACCGATAAGATTACAAGAAAGAATATCCACAACATCATCTACGCTCATCATGTCATTTGCTTTGATTAAGTTTGGTCTTACGCGGTTAATGAGGAGTTTGTAGGATTTTATTTCTTCTTTCGCCTCAAGCAGTCCGATAATCCTGTCTGCATCTCTGACCGCAGACATTTCAGGCGTAGTCACCACAATAGCCTCAGAGGCACCGCTTATTGCAGTCTGAAAACCGTGTTCAATACCCGCAGGGCAGTCGACAAGAATAAAATCGTAATCCTCCTGCAATTCCTCGCAAATTTCTTTTAGCTGCTCTGCAGTGACTGCGGTTTTGTCACGCGTTTGTGCGGCAGCGAGAAGGCAGAGATTCGGATTTTTCTTGTCTTTGACAAGAGCCTGTTTCAGCTTGCATCTTTCTTCTACAACATCCACAAGTGTATAAACAATACGGTTTTCAAGACCCAGCAAAAGGTCAAGGTTTCTAAGCCCGATATCTGTATCAATCAGTACTACTTTTGCGCCGCTTTTGGCAAGTGCAGTACCGATGTTTGCGCTGGTAGTAGTTTTTCCTACCCCGCCTTTTCCTGAAGTAATTACTATTACTCGCCCTGTCATTATTTTTCTACTCCTTATTAATATGTGTAAATTTTTATTTATCGTTTAGTCTGAGGATTACAATGTTATCGTTAAGTATACGCGCTTCCTCGGGTGTGAAAGTACTCGTTTTTTCAGCGTACATATTGTTTAAAGAATCAGGTCTCCTTGCGTAGAACTGTGCAATTCTTAACTGAATTGCATTCAAATTCAGCGCACGTATGCGTGCTTTTCTGTTGCCTTTAGCGCCGGCATGGGCAATACCTCCGAGCACACCCCACACAGTTATATCGCCTGATGCAATAATTTCAGAGCCCGGGTGGCAGTCTCCTATTATAACAACATTCCCGTCGTAGTTCACAACCTGACCGGAACGCACGGTCTGTTTGTAGGATTTTGTTGGCATTTCCATAATTGCATAATCCTCTTCCGTGTATTCTTCGTCGGGTATGTCGTAGTCTGGAATTTCTATTTTTACGGAGACTCCGTCAGCAGGGATGTTTTCAGGTCTTCCCTCCTGTTCTTCAAAAAGTTTTTCAAGTTTTTGCTCAGAATCAAAAATACTTCCGAGTTTTACTGGTTCTACACCGTCGTCAGAGTTGTCATACAGTGCGTCCAGTCCTGATTTTATTTCATCAGGTGTTTCTTCAACAGGTTTATTAAGCTCTTCTTCTATTTCTTTTTCTTCGATGTACTCTGTTGCTTTTTCAGTTTGGACATCATTTTGAGAACTTTCAGCCTCCGTTAAAGTATCTGATTCATTTTCTGCTATTTCTGATTCATCCTGTGCATCTTCCTGTACAGATTCAGTTTCTAGCACCGCGGTTTCTATATGCTCAGTCATAGGAACATACTGTGCGGATTCGGGTCTGGGCTCATTGTTGTCTATAACAATACCGAGTGCCATAGCAGCCTGCTGTGTTTGGGCAGAAACTGATGAAAGAGTCACAAGCGACGAGTTAATTCCATTTATAAGAGATTTAATGCTCAGAAGCTGAGACTGATTCAGATCAACATCACCGAGATTCAGAACGACTTTTTTGTTGCAAGCCGCTTCATTTTCAATAACAGAGCTAAGTTCAAAGACTACGTCGGCAGGTGTTTTTGTGTACGATAAGTCAATTAGATAGGTATTTTCTGCCGTTTTATTTTCCATTTTTATCTCCCGCTAATTTTAAACAAGACTCTAGTAGCCGTATTTAAAGGATATATTAAATATTTGCAGATTACAAATATTTATGTTGTTTTGTATCGAAATGTATATGTAAATTTTTATTATGTTTTGAAATAAGAAACATGAAAATAGTTTTCTTAATGAACAGTTCGTTAAGCTTTTGGCGAACATCTGATTTCAAAAGAGCCGGCAGCAACTGCGACACTAGATTATATTTTGGCACAAATTGTTGTTATAAAATCACCAGTAAGGACATAATTTTAAGTAACGGCAGGTTTTGCATTTTTCACTTTTGTAGCAAAAATAGTTTTCCCCTGACTCAATTTTGTCAATAAGTCCGAGAATCTTATTTCTGCATTGCATAAAAAGCTCCTCGCTGAATGCAATTTTTATACTGGTTCCGGTATTTAAAAGCACATACCTTAAAGAAAACGAATCATAGCTGACCGGAATATGTTTTTGCTTGTAGACTTCATACAATGCACATAAATAAAACATGGTTTGAAAACGCTCATTTTCATCAGAAATTTCGCCTGTTTTCCAATCAACTATAACATACTCGCCTTCTGTCTCAAAAAGTGCGTCTATTCGTCCTGTAAGCCGTGCCTGGCCGAATTGCACATCGAAAGAGTATTCGCTTTCAAGAAAATGGTATTTTAAAACAGCGGAGTTAAGAAAATGGTGCCATAGAAGTTTGTCGCTTTTATCAAGCTGTGCAACTATTTTCGAGACATCTTTACCGTTTAGATAGTAGTTTATAAGTGCATGAATTTTCACGCCGGTATCGGTTTTTGCACTTTTTGACTCTGAAAATTTAAGATTGTCTACATAAATAAACTTGTATTTTTGCGGACATTCTTCAAAAGTTTTCAGCATATTTATGGTATAAGTCTTTTCCACAATTATCTCCTTTAACAGTGCACCTGCGCAAGTTCGAAAAATAAAGACGGCACTTCTTCTTTAATTTTAGAAAACTTTTTATACTTTCCGGCAGAAGTAATAAAAAGTCCCTGCTTTGCCCTTGTTATAGCTACATAAAGAAGCCTCATATTTTCTTCTAAAATATTTGTCTTTAGCTCTAATTCGGTTTTCTTTGCATATTCGGGATTAAGTGCTTTAACACACTCAATAAAGCGTTCCTGTGCTTTGACTTTTACATTTTCCGATTTTAAGGGCAGCACATCCTCAGTCAGCTGCGGAATAAACACATAATCAAATTCGTCACCCTTAGACTTATGGTAAGTCATCAGCATAATTTTGCCCTTTTCCTCAACAGATTTTTCTTCTCCGAAAAACCGGAATCTGCTCGCTGCCGCAGGCTTTTTCGAAATTTCTTCCAGCTTTTCTGTCAGATCTGTCTTATACTGATTAGACAATTTTTTAATAAAAATTGAAATCATATAAACGTTTGAAATTTCAATATCGGAATTGTAATAATACAAGCCGGATTTTAGCGCAAATTCCCCGGGCTCGAGTTCAGAAGACTCAAGCCAGTAGCCCAAATCCCAGTGCAGCTGGGTAAGCGCCTCTGATTCAAAAACATCCGGGTCACTTGAAATAAACGGTTCTTTCAAAGCTTCAACAAATTGCCTGTCAGCAGGAGTAAACCGAGCAAGCCTCTGCTCTGAGAGAATATCAATCATATTCAGCACATTTGCATTATCCCAAGGCGAGCGCACAAACTTCATCAACCCCAGAATCAATCTGAACGCAGGCTGGCGCTCCAGGGTGTCAGAACGGGTTACGACGTCAAATCCGGAGTCAGACAAAAAACGGGAATACTCTTCAATTTGAAAATTACGCCTTAACAGTATTGCAATATCTGCATTTCTGTCTTTTGAATATATATCTCTTATTTTTGAAATAATATAGCTGCGTTCATCAGAATAACTTTCAAAATTTTCAAGACGTACAGCGTCAAGAGAAACCGGATTCTTACCTTCAACCGGAAGCATAACCGTAGGATAAAACGCGTTTTTTAACTCGGGCAAGACTTTAGACGTCGACACAAGAGTGTTTGCCAGCATATAAATATCCTTTGCACAACGCTGCGAGCACTCCATTTTTACACACTGATTTTTTTCCGCAAAATCCCTGAATCCGCGCATATCAGAGTTTGTGAAAGTTGTTGTGATTGACTGGTTAATGTCCCCGCAGCGGATAAGATTTCCGTGCCTTTCAGATAGTATATTCAAAAGATTTTGCTGTACTTTTGAGGAGTCCTGAGCTTCATCCTCAATTATATATTTACATATTGTTTGATAGTGTCTTTTTACGTCCGGATTTTTTTCTAGGAGAATTACAGATAGACGTAACATGTCATCATAATCAATAATATTGCGGACTTTTAAAGTCCTGTTATAAACTTTAAAAAGCTGCAGGAAATCTTTGATTTCTTTAAATTTCGGCTGAATCAGCTTTTTTGCACCAGAGAGCTTTAAAGCAGAGATAGCCTTTTCATATTTGTCATAGTCATCATGATTTAAGCCAAGAAAAGTTATTGATTCCCTTATAATTTTTTGGCGCTCGCTCTCGTCGCACACCTCAAAATCAGAGCTTAGACCGATTCTTGAGAAATTGGAATTTTCCTTTATAATTCTCAGGGCCAGACCGTGAATAGTTGAAATATTCGGAAGCGAATCCGAGTCCGGACAAAGATTTTTTATGCGCTCCTTGAAATTTCTGGCAGCAGAGTCCATGTAAGTCAGCACAAAAATATTTTCGGGATTCACGCCCTGATTTATCAGTTTCACAACCAGAGCGAGCAGAATAGTAGTCTTGCCGGCACCGGGAACAGCAGATACTGCGAGTTTACCGCCGGTATAAGCAAGCACGGGTTTCTGGTCGTCGCGGGGAACGAAATTAAACCCGACCCGCGTTTTCTTTTCTTCCCGTTCAAAATCCAGAAAATCAACTATCCCGCCCTGATTTTCGAGTCCGTTTATATCAAAAAGCGATGAATATGCAAAAATTTTCTCACCAGAGAGCAGTGAAAGCTTTCGAAGTACGCGCTCAGTCTTTTTGTGCGAAAGTTCAAGATTGTCCTCAAAAGAAAACGAGTCTTTATTCCACGAAGGCTGGAAAACCCAGGAATTGTATATTGTGCCGGTATCCTCGCGCGTCCAGGCTTCACCGGAAATATCAATCCACAGCTGATATTTTGATTTTATATTTAAATCAATAAGCTTCTGGGCAGTCGCAATACACAGTGCGTCGGGTTCAACAATCGGCGAATCAGACGGATTTTCCGAAATTATTGTATTTTCCAGCTGAACTATAATATTTCGCTGAAAAGTCTTGTCCGGGGCTTTTTCTGTGAAAATCGTTTCAAAATCACGAACCTGTTTTATTAAAAAATTAATTTTTGTCACATCCGAAATATCTTTTGTGTTTACGAGCATGCTATATATAGTCTCAATCTGTTCAGAGAGAAGCATTTTCGAATCTTTTATTTTATTCACCACATCCAATAGAAGCCCATATCTGACGTTATATGACGTGTTATTAAAAGCACCACCATCTTTTAAGACGCCATGTGTCTTGTACGCAATTACAGCAGGAAGAGTATCTTTAAAGGGGATTCCGAGAATTGAATGCAAAACCGCTCTGAACTCAACCGGTGTAATTTTTCCCTCATAATCAGGATGAGCAAGTTTCAAAACTGTTAAAATATTTTTTACTGTTTTATTTTGTGCAAGTTTTTCACTGCCTGAAAAAATCTGATATTTCAAATTTTTTGCACCAAAAATCTCCGATGCAAAGAATTTTACTGCGCTGTTTGTCTCTGGAACAGCAATTGCAACATCGTCAGCGGATAATCCGTTTTCTTTTATAAGTACAGATGCTTGCTCGAATGCATTTTTAACCATTTCAACGTACTTTGAACACGAAACATGAGAAACTTTTACACGTGAAATATCTATGTCATCAAGAACAGTAATTTCATCCCCGAAAAGCTTCTCAATTCGTTCAGGAATAGTAAAGTCGCCGCATAGAAAACCGGCTCTCGAAACACCTGATTTGTCCATGCCCACATACCAGTCGTTTAACGACGGCTTTAAAAATTCAAGCAAATCGAATTCGGCATTTGTGATTTCATCAGCGTCATCAATTATCAGATACTTTATATTTTTTAACAAAACAGAGTTTTCTTTAATACTTTTGAAAACTGCGCACTGGCGTATATAATCAAATGCTCTGTATTTTAAAGTAAGCCGTTTGAATCTGTCGATTGCATTTTTTGCGTCATCAGCAAAGGTTTCACCAAGAATCATCGACCGTCGCAATACGTCCTTATCAGAAAGATTGTTTTGAACAATCAACGAATAACGTCTGAATAACTGGTGAAGAAGATTTATTTTTGAATTATAGTCAAGAAATCCTGCCTCTTTCACGCACTGCTTAAACAAAAACTGAGAGATTTCAAGCCCGGTTAAATTCGGTATAATATAAGAGTTTTCGTCAGGGATTCTGTTTTCGATATCCGGCCAGTCCAGTTTTATTGTGTTATAAACAAGACCAAAAAACGTGTAAATCTTAGGGTTTTCAAGTACAGGCAGCGAGTCTTTTATTTTTTCTACGAACATCTGTTTTTTATGACGGTTTTGCAAAAGCACAAGAATCTGAGGTGCCGGTATACCGCTTCGCACCAGTTCAATGTATTTTTCAGCAAGGATTTCTGACCTGTTTGTTCTTGATGACCCCGTTAAAATCATACAAATATTTTAACACAGAGAGAGAGAAAAGCTTAGAGAATGTCCGAGAAAAATTCATGATAAGACTCTGCCGAACAAAACAATCCTGTGAATTGTTTTGTGAGAGATAAATGACGTGAAAGCATTTTTTGATAAAGCGAACACGCACAGCGAAGCGAGCAGTAGTGAGCCTGTCTTTGAAACGCAGTGCAGGTGAGTGTCACTTTTTCACTATAAGTGAGGACATTTTGAACGAAATCAAAGATTTGACAAAAGAAGTCAATGGTGAGCCGGTGCAGCCTGAGTTACGCGGAACCAGACAGACACACAGTGTGAGGCAAAGCCGAGTGCCCATGTGAGCAAAAACCATGCTTTTGGTGAACGTCTGATTTCACGAGAGCCAGCGGCAACTGCGACACTGGATTATATAATTATCAATTTTTTATCAACAATTTTTCAAACATAATTGAACATAATGGTATATTAATTTTTTTGTTGTAAAATTTTTATATAAGCAGTCTTAGAGGAAATTATCATGTCTGAAATAACAAAACAAAATGTACTTACAGGCGCTGAGATTAGAGAAGCGTTTTTGAAATTTTTTGAAGAAAAACACCAGTCAACAAGAGTTGCAAGCTCGAGCCTCGTTCCGGACAATCCGACGGTTCTCCTGACTACAGCAGGCATGCTCCAGTTTGTACCATATTTTCTGGGCTATGAAGAGTGCCCGTATGACCCTAAAAGAATAACAACCTGCCAGAAATGCGCAAGAGCTGGCGGAAAGGATTCAGACATTGAAAACGTCGGCAGAACTCCGAGACATCACACATTCTTTGAAATGCTCGGCAATTTCAGTTTCGGCGATTATTACAAAAAAGACGTTATTCCCTGGGCATGGGATTTTGTCACAAACTATCTTAAACTCGACAAAAACAGACTTTACGTAACAATATATGAAACAGACGACGAGGCCTTTGACATCTGGACAAAGGACGTTGGCGTGCCTGCAGAAAGAATTTTCAGAAAAGGCAAAAAGGACAATTTCTGGGGGCCTGTTTCAGACGTTGGTTCCTGCGGCCCTTGCTCCGAAATACATTATGACCTCGGAGAAGAGCTGAAATGTTCTGACAACTGCTCTGTTGCTACCTGTGAATGTGACAGATGGGTCGAAATATGGAATCTGGTTTTCACTGAACTTTTTAAAGACAAAGACGGAAACTACACCCCGCTTGAAAAGAAAAATGTGGATACAGGCATGGGGCTCGAGCGTATAACGATGGTTGTTCAAGGCAAAACATCGACTTTTGAAACAGACCTTCTTATGCCTATCCTTAATCAGGTTTGCGAAATGTCGGGTAAAAAGTACAAAGACAACGAAAAAACAGACATTTCACTGAGAATTATTACAGACCATGCCCGCTGCGTGACATTTATGATTTCAGACGGAATCCTACCCGGCAATGAGGGTCGAAATTATGTTCTGAGAATGATTCTGAGACGTGCACTCAGACACGGAAAAATGCTCGGACTCGAGCTTCCGTTCCTGCACAAGCTTGTTGATGTTGTGGTTGACAATTACAAAGAAGCATACTCCGAGCTTGAAACAAATTGCGCAAAAATCAAAGCTATTATCAAAAAAGAAGAAGAAAAATTTAAACAAACTCTCGACAGAGGACAGAAACTTCTCGATGATGTCATGGAAACAGCAAAAAATTCAACAAAAACAATTTCAGGCGAAGACGCATTCAAACTCTATGACACATACGGTTTTCCGCTTGAGCTTACTGTTGAAATTGCAGAAGAAAACGGCTTAACAGTCGACAAAGACGGATTCGCGCAACAGATGAAAGAGCAGAAAGAGCGTGCAAAAGCTGCTGCGCAAAAAATTATTTTAACTGATGACCTTGTATACATTGACATTGAAAAACAGCACGGTGAAACAGAATTTATCGGTTATACAGACAGCTCTTCCAAATCAAAAGTTGTATCAATGGTGTCTGATACAAAAATCATTGACTCGGCAGATGAAGGTGAGACTGTAGACATAATTCTTGATAAAACTCCGTTCTATGCTGAATCAGGCGGTCAGGTCGGCGATACAGGGATTATCCTGGGCAAAAACTTGAAAGCAGAAGTTTTGAACACCTTTAAAGTTGACAAACTCTGGGCGCACAGAGTTAGAATCCTTGATGGCGACGTAAAAACAGGAGACACCGTAATAGCGGAAATAGATACTGAAAGAAGAAAGCAGATAACCGCTCATCATACGAATGCCCACCTTCTGCAGGCTGCGCTTATAAGAGTTCTCGGAAACGAAGTCAAACAGGCCGGTTCGCAGGTCGAGCCGGACAAAACAAGATTCGACTTTTCTTTTAACCGGGCAATGACAAAGTCCGAAATCGAGCAGGTTGAAGAAATAATGAACGAGTGGATTTCAGAAGGCATAGAGCGCACTACGGAAGTTATGGACACGGAAGAAGCACAAAAAACGGGTGCAATGGCATTGTTCGGCGAGAAATACGGCGATAAAGTACGTGTTGTTTCTGTCGGAAATGTGTCTAAAGAACTCTGCGGCGGTACGCACGTAAACAATACATCAGAAATCAGACTGGCTAAAATTGTGTCAGAATCCGCAATTTCTGCAGGTTCTCGCCGTATAGAGGCAGTATGTTCCGATGCTGCTTTTAAATACCTTAATGAAAAAGCTGAAGAAATCGACAGACTTGCACACAGGTTTAAATCAAAACCATCGGAAGTTGAAGAACGTGTTGAAAAACTCGTTGATGAAAACAAAGCTCTGAACAAAAAAATCGAAGAGCTGCAGCAGCTTGCCGCAAAAGCCAGATACTCCACTATTGCAAGCAAGTCACAGGTTGTAAACGGCGGAAAATTCGTTATCTCAAAAATCGAAGATTTTGAACCGGCAATGATAAAAACTGCGGTGGATATGCTCTCAGACAGCCTGAAAGAGTGCATAATTGTTCTTGTTTCGGTCAAAAAAGACGGACTTTTTGCAATGGTTAAAGTTTCTGATAATTTTGTTCAAAAAGGAATAAATGCAGGAAAAATCGTCGCAGAAATTACATCAGCTTGCGGCGGCAAAGGCGGAGGAAGACCGAATTTTGCTCAAGGCGCTGCAAAAGACCCGTCAAAACTCGATACAATTCTTGCAAAAGTTGAAGCAGATATCAAAAATCAGCTGAAATAAGCCGCTGAACATCTTCACTTTACATATTAAAACAGAGAGGAGCATAACATGCCAAGACCGATGACAATTACCGAAAAAATATTTGCGGCACATGCCGGACTTGATGAAGTAAAAGCAGGCGACCTTATCACGGCAAAAGTGGATGTCACGCTTGCAAACGACATTACAGGCCCTGTTGCAATCAAAGAATTTCGAAAAATCGGTGTTTCAAAGGTTTTTGACAAAGACCGCGTTATGTTTGTGCCTGACCACTTTGTTCCGAACAAAGACATAAAATCAGCAGAACAGGTCAAAATGATTAGAGAGTTTGCCCGCGAACAGGG
This sequence comes from Candidatus Gastranaerophilales bacterium, assembly GCA_944322755.1. Taxonomy (GTDB): domain Bacteria; phylum Cyanobacteriota; class Vampirovibrionia; order Gastranaerophilales; family Gastranaerophilaceae; genus CALUPY01. The sequence goes on from CALUPY010000008.1 coordinate 16,611, forward strand.
ACTGACAAACTTCTTTGAAGTCGGAAGAATGGGAATTGAACACGCATTGCTTCCGGAAAAAGGACTTGTTACAGCAGGCGACCTTGTGATAGGCGCAGACTCCCATACCTGCACATACGGCGCTCTTGGCGCATTTTCTACAGGTGTGGGCTCAACTGACCTTGCCTGTGCAATGGCGTCGGGTGAAACCTGGTTTAAAGTTCCTTCCGCAATTAAGGTGGAATTCACGGGCAAGCTCAACAAATGGGTTTGTGCAAAAGATTTAATCCTCCATCTAATCGGTGATATAGGGGTAGACGGTGCGCTCTACAAAACCATTGAAGTTGGAGGAAATGTCATTGAAGAAATGGATATGGACGGCAGATTTACGTTCTGCAATATGGCAATAGAAGCAGGAGCCAAAAACGGAATAATCGTTCCTGACAAAATTACCGAAGAATATTTGAAAAACCGCTCTGTTCGTCCGCCGAAATTTTACACCTCCGATGCGGACGCAGAGTATGAAAGAGTTATCAGATACGATGTGTCGGATATTGAGCCGACCGTTGCTTTTCCGCACCTGCCCGAAAATACAAAACCTATTTCACAGGCAAGCGGCATAAAAATTGACCAGTCAGTAATCGGAAGCTGTACGAACGGCAGACTCTCCGACCTGAAAGTAACAGCAGAAATCCTGAAAGGCAGAAAGGTTCATCCGGATGTGCGCCTGATTGTGTTCCCCGGCACACAAAAAATCTACCTCGACGCAATAGAAAAAGGATATATTCAGACTATTGTCGAGGCTGGCGGCGCTGTTTCGACTCCTACCTGCGGCCCATGCCTCGGCGGGCATGCCGGAATTCTCGCTGCGGGAGAACGGGCAATATCAACAACAAACAGAAATTTTGTCGGCAGAATGGGACACGTTGACAGCGAAGTTTATCTGGCTTCTCCCGCCATAGCAGCTGCCAGCGCTGTAGCCGGAAAAATTTCATCTCCCGATGAATTATAAAAACTTTTCAATTTGCGCCTGAAACAGGCGCATTTATTTTATCAGGAGAGCATAATTCTGGTGCGTTGTTTTTTTTGTATTATAATAAAACTGTAAAAATTGAAAAATCAAATACATAGCGTGAGGAACGGAAGATGAGAAAACCGAATATAGCAGTTCTTGGTGCAACAGGAGTTGTGGGCAGAGAAATATTGAAAATACTTGCGGAAAATAAAGTTCCGTACAATGAAATAAAATTTCTTGCCAGTGCAAAAAGCGCCGGTAAAAAAATCAAATTTGAAGGCAGAGACTACACAATCATTGAAGCTACACCGGACGCTTTTGAGGGTGTCAACATCGTACTCGCCTCAGCCGGAGGGTCAACATCTCTGAAACTCGCACCGGAAGCAGTAAAACGCGGTGCCGTATATATCGACAACTCCAGTGCCTTCCGCATGGATAAGGATGTTCCGCTTGTTATTGCGGGTGTAAATGATGATGACTTAAAAAAACATCACGGCATTATTGCAAACCCTAACTGCTCTACTTCCCAGCTAATGCTTGTTCTGAAACCGCTTCATGACTACGCAAAAATCAAAAGAATGGTTGTAAGCACATATCAGGCAGTATCAGGCGCAGGTCTCGCCGCAATAAACGAGCTTAGAGAAAATACCATTGCAGAAAACGATGGAAAAAGTTTTGAAAATGTTAAATTTAAAAAACCGATTGCTTATAACGTAATTCCGCAAATAGACGTGTTCTGCGACAACGGTTACACAAAAGAAGAAATGAAAGTAACCAACGAAACAAAAAAAATCCTTCATCTTGACGAAGATACAAGAATCGCCTGTACAGCAGTAAGAGTGCCTGTTTTCCACGGACACTCGGAGGCTGTTAATATAGAATTTGAGAAAGCAATAACACCCGAAAAAGCGCGTGAACTTCTTGAACATGCGTGGGGAGTTGAAGTTGTGGACGATATTGAAAATTATGTTTACCCGACCCCGAGAGATGCTGCCGGCAAAAACCCTGTGTACGTCGGAAGAATAAGAAAAGACCTTGTTTTTGATAACGGCATTGCTCTCTGGTGTGTTGCTGACAACATTCGAATCGGCGCTGCCCTCAACACGGTAAGACTTGCCGAAAAAGTTATTGAAATGCAGTTATTTTAGTGCGGTGAACTCCGCCGGAGCCGGAAAATGAAAGAGACAAAAGAATTTATACCCGTATCAGAATTTGATTACAAACTTCCCGAGGAGCTTATTGCCCAAACTCCCTCTGAAAAAAGAGAAAACGCACGGATGATGGTGCTGGACAGAAGAGCTGAAACAATAGAGCACAAACACTTTTATGATATTGTTGACTACTTTGATGAAAATGATGTAATAGTTCTGAACAATACAAGGGTCATTCCGGCAAGGCTTTACGGGCATAAAGAAACAGGTGCACTGCTCGAGGTATTTTTGCTAAAACAGATTGCCGGCAAAACATGGCAGGTTCTTCTCAATCCATCCAAACGGGTCAAAGAAGATATGATAATAAAAATCTCTGACGAGCTGTCTTTAAAAGTTTTGACACGTGAAGATCAGGGAAAATGGCTTGTCGAAATGTTTTATGACGGCAATTTCTATGAAATCCTCGACAGCGTAGGCAAAATTCCGCTTCCGCCGTATATTGAAAGAAGTATGACAGATGACCAGCTGAGCAGTCTTGATTATGAGCGATACCAGACGGTTTATGCGCAAAGACGCGGTTCTGTTGCTGCACCTACGGCAGGCCTTCATTTTACTGAAGAAATTCTTGAAAAACTCAAAGAAAAAGGCGTACAAATCTGCTATGTTACCCTTAACGTAGGGCTTGGCACTTTCAGACCTGTAAAGTCCGAAAACATTCTTGAGCATAAAATGGATTCGGAAGAATACGAAATTTCTAAAGAAACTGCAGAAATAATAATGAATGCAAGAAAAACAGGCAAAAAAATCACAGCTGTCGGAACCACCACTGTTCGTACGCTCGAAACCTGCATGCAGAAGTTCGATGAAATACTTGAGGTCATTGACGATTCTAACCTCTTTATTTACCCTGGCTTTAAATTCCGCATTGTAGACAGGCTTTTAACAAACTTCCATCTGCCTAAATCCACACTCATAATGCTTGTGTCAGCCTTTGCGGGGAAAGAGTTTGTATTCAGGGCATATGATGAAGCCATACGCGAAAAATACCATTTTTACAGCTACGGCGACTGCATGCTTATAAACTAAAGGCGCTTTTAAAACCCAAACCTGAACTTATTCGAGACCTTTCGGATGAAAAGGGGGCTTTATAAAAGAAGCGGGATGATTAAAAGCTAGACATTCTTGTTCACAAGCGCGCCTGAAAATTCAGACAGATTTTTCAGCGCATGTGCAGCCTCTTCGGGCGAAATAGTTCCGACCACTTTATCCCCCTCACAAATCTCAATCATTCCGTCTTTATTAAATTCGAAATGATATTTTGAAACATCTTCTTCTGTAGGCTCTTTCTGATTTTGCGGCTGCTTTTGTGATTCTGGCTGTTCTCCTTCCTGCTCCTGCTCTTGATTTTGTTCTTCGTCTTTTATAAGAACCATCCTGCCGTTAAACGCTGCATCAGGATCTTTTCGTCCTGCCTTTTGCTTTCTGGATATCCCGTCTACATCAACAATATCATCTTCTGTTCCCTGACGGGCAGTCACTTCCGCATCCTGCGCCATTTGCTGGGAGCTCAGGTTTCTGTTTACGCCGGGTAAGTTTGCCATTGAAAATCCGTCTATGCCCATGAGTTTTTCATCCCTTTATACTATTTATAACGGTTTGAACTTTATGATATTATACCATATGTAGATAGAAAAATTAAGGTAAAAGAAGTGGGAAGTTACGGCAATTTAGTTAAAACAATTTTAGATGCGCCATTTTGGGTGCAGGAAGCTTTGTTTATTGATTTTTTAGAATCTTTTGAAATAAAACTCGGTGTAAAAACAGATATAAAAAAAGAAGATATTTACACTCACTACGTCCCTGAACTTACGTTTAAAGGGAAAAAGGAGTTTGATTCACATGAGCATGGACATGAGCCTAATCTTTACAAACTCCTCCAGTCAGCCCTTTTAAAAAAACGTGTTGTGGACATTACCATAGACAATTTTATGTCGCTTGAAGATACTTCCAAACTTATCAGTGAATGTATCAAACTGGAATACTTAAACCCGCCTGCAAACGACGTTGTAAGCGCTTCAGTATACTATATGAGCGGAGAAATCAGACTTGGAGAATATGCAAAAAGAGCAAAACTGATTGATGTTGTACAGCTGGACAGCGCAATGCGACGCCAGAAAGAGTTAAATATGACATCAGGTAAAGTTATCCCGATTGGCGAGGTGCTTGTTGAGCTGGGATTTTTAACAAAAGAAGATATATCAAAAATTATTCTGATAAAAGACGACAGCAAAAGAAGATTTGTCTTCGGCGGCACAGCATCACCGGCTGCCCCACAGTCAGATGATGTTGCGCAGAGCAGAATGAATATAGAAATGCAGCAGATGAAAATGCAGCTCCAAAGATACGCGCAGGAAAATCAGATTCTGAAAGAAAAATTAAGAGCTGTATTCAATCTGCAGAATAAGAATAAATAATGCAGATAAATTTCTATCCGGAAGTACTTTTAATACAAACAAGAAACGGTTTAACAGAACTGGAGTTTTCTGGTTTTGTTGTATATTGCGACGGCACGAAAAATATAAAAACAATCGGCAATCCGAACCGCTACCCGTTCTTCCAGCGTTCTTGCGCAAAACCGATGCAGGCATCTTTAATTACGGATTTTGACACAAAGAACTATTTCTCACTTACGGACAAAGAAATTGCACTGTGCTGCGGCTCACATACAGGTGAACCCGTTCATCTGGAAATTTTAAGAGGGTTACTGAAAAGAGCGGGTCTTTGCGAGAAAAATTTAAAATGTCCGGCTGTTGCGCCTCTGAATAAAGAAGAACAGAAAAAATTCAGTGAATACTCTCCTCTTCACAACAACTGTTCCGGCAAACATACTCTTATGCTGCTTCTCTGCAGGCAAAACGGATGGGATATAGAAAACTACCTTGACTTTGAACATCCACTTCAAAAACTTATATACAAAAGGATAAAAGAGCTTTGCGAAACAGAATCGGAACTTCCGTCCACAAGAGACGGCTGCGGCGCGCCAAACTGGGCTGTACCTCTAGAGCAGCAGGCAATGGGTTTTTTAAATTTGTTTTGCGATGAAAAATATGCGGAGATTAAAAATGCAATGCTTGAAAATCCTTACATGGTCGGAGGATACGACAGGCAGGATACAGATATTATGACTTATACTGAAGGGATTGCGGCAAAAGCCGGAGCAGGCGGATTGCTTAGTCTTGTGAACACAAATACGAGAGAATCCCTCATGATAAAACTTATAGATGCTGATATGAAAGCCAGAATCATCATTGCTATTGAACTGCTTAAACAACTTAACTGGGCTGACAGTAATTCCATAAAAAATCTCCTTAATCTTTATCCGAAAAATGTTTTGACAGAAAACGGCGAATATGTGGGCGAGTTTGTTCCCCAATTCTCATTCTGAATTTTAAGCGAATGTTTTAAAGGTCTCCTCGATGTTTTTGTCGATAACTTTTTTAACAGAATCCATTTCTGTTTCGATTGCTTTCTGTTCATTCTTTAGCTGGTCAAGACGCATATCAAACTGCTTGTCCTGATTCTGCAGACGCTCTACTTTTGCCTCGTAGTCAGCAAGACCTGCAGTCATTTCTTCTTCGTCAATGCCTTGATAGATATAAGCACTGCCGTCCACAGACACATCAGTCCATTGACCGTTGGCGAAAAGGTTGGCCTCCTGCATTCTCCAGTTACAGCCAAAAAGCTGTTCTTCAAAATAGTCAGCCTGATTACATTTCGGGTCAATAACGTAGTCGTCTGCCGTCTTGCCTTCGGGAAGCGGGTTAGGAAGAGAGGGGACAACCATTCTTCCGGATGCGTCTACGACACGCATTCCGAGCCCGCCGTCTGCCGGCTGCGACGTAACAGCTTGATAAGTTAAACGTGGAAGGTTGCTTGTATCTCCGGCAATACCGTCTTTTGCGTAGTAAAGATGTTTTGTGTTCATCTTTTCATTCCAGAGTTTAGCTTCACCCTCAATTTCATTTGCCAGCATCATTTTTGCCTGAGTCGTCTGTTGTGCCTCAAACTCTATGTTGCTTTTTCTTGCGGTTAGCTGTAAATATCTTGCTTGTGACGCTGACAGTCCCATAATTCGGTGATACTCCTTATCTTGATATATATATCGGCACTCCGGAGATGATTCTTTAGTATATTTAATGCAAATTTTACAAATGTTTACATAATTTGAATGAGAGTTATAATTACTTCCCTGTTTTTAATGTATAATTACGATATTAAAATAGTCTACGGAGAGGCAAAAAATGAACATAAACGACCTGCTGAAAAAAACGGCGAAAGAACAGAGAGAAGCACTGCTGAACAAAGACGTTTCCGCTGTGGAACTCGTTAACGCCACATATGAAAATATAGAAAAACACGATGACACAATAGGCGCATACAATTCTCTGTGCAAAGAAAAAGCACTCGAAACAGCAAAAGCTGTTGATGAAAAAATTGCAAAAAACGAAGAATTACCGAAACTCGCAGGCATACCGCTTGCACTTAAAGATAATATAAATTACAAGGGATACAAAACAACAGCCTCGAGCAAAATTCTCGAAAACTTTGTTTCTCCCTATGACGCAACAGTCACGGAGAAGCTGAAAGCAAACATGATTCCAATCATAGGAAAAGCTAACCTCGACGAATTTGCTATGGGCTCATCAAACGAAAACTCTGCGTTTAAACCGGTAAGAAACCCCTGGAATCTGAATAAAGTTCCGGGCGGAAGCTCCGGCGGTTCGGCTGCTGCTGTTGCCAGCTATGAAGCGGCTCTCGCTCTGGGTTCTGACACCGGCGGAAGTATCAGGCTGCCTGCAAGTTTCTGCGGGATTGTCGGGCTGAAACCTACTTACGGCAGGGTATCCAGATACGGACTTATTGCATTCGCCTCCTCGCTTGACCAGATTGGTCCGTTCGGACGTTCTGTAGAAGATGCGGCCATGCTTCTCGAGGCAATAAGCGGATATGACAGATGGGATTCAACATCTTTGAATCTGCCTGTTCCCGAGTATAGCAAAAACCTGAATAAGGATATAAAAGGACTCAGAATAGGATACATTAAAGAACTGTTTGCAGAAGGCGTTGATGCTGATGTAAAAAAAGCAGTCGAGTCAGCTATCCAGACATACAAAGAACTGGGTGCAGAGATTGTTGAAATATCGCTGCCGCTTTTAAAACACTCCATCGGTGTGTACTACATCATCGCAACTGCCGAAGCAAGTTCAAACCTCGCAAGATTTGACGGTGTTAAATACGGTCACAGAACCCAAAACGCAAAAAATCTTCTGGAAATGTACACAAAAACCAGAGCAGAAGGTTTTGGAGACGAAGTAAAAAGACGTATCATGCTCGGAACATATGCGCTTAGTTCCGGATATTATGACGCTTACTACAAAAAAGCCCAGCAAATCAGACAGCTTATAAAACAGGATTTTGACAGGGCATTTGAAAAAGCGGATGTGCTGGTTTCACCAACCTGTCCGAATACTGCATTCGATATCGGTTCAAAAATCGAAGACCCACTTAGCATGTACCTCACAGATATCGGTACTATAAGTGCAAACCTTGCCGGAATTCCCGGAATGAGTCTGCCGTGCGGATTTGATTCAGACGGAATGCCTGTCGGCATGCAGCTTTTGTCGCCGGCATTGACCGAAGAAAGACTGTTGAATGCGGCTTACAAATTCGAAGCTGCAACAGAATACCACAACAAAAAGGTATGTTTAGCATAACTTAGGAGAAAAAAAGTGAAGAAATTTTTAGTTTTATGCGGAATGTTTTTATGTATCTCAGGCGGAGCAGCATTAGCCGCACCGTCAGAAGGCGGAATGTATTACAATGACGGTCTTGACTATTACGCCAAAGGCGAATACACAAAAGCTATTGACTCTTTCAAAGAAGCTGTTGCAAAAGACCCGACTCTCGTAGACGGATACTACAATCTCGGCTCTCTGTTTGAGTATTTAAAAAGCTATCAGACTGCTATAATCTATTACACAAAGGTAACACAGCTTGACCCTAATGATATGGAAACTGTGCTTAAGCTTGCAGAGCTTTATAACAGAACAGGCAGCTATGAAAAAGCTATGTTTTATGTAAACAAAATTCCTGCAGAAAGCGAACTCGCACAGCGCGCAGCCCAGCTTAAAACAGTGATTCAGTCCAGCGCAGAAAAAGCAGAAGCAAAGAAAATTGCCTCCGCTACTTCCACAGCTAAAGAAGCTAACAAAACGGTCATAAACCGTTTTTCCGGCCCGACCGGTGTCGCAATGGACTCTAAAGGCAATCTTTATGTCGCAAGCTACTCTGATAACAGCATATACAAAGTTACACCAAACGGACAAACCCAGCTTTACTCAAAAAGTCCGATGATTAACGGCCCTATCGGTCTTGCCGTTGACTCTCAGGACAACCTGTATGTTGCTAACTACAACAAAAACAATATCCTTAAAATCAACAAAGCAGGACAGATTGTTATCTTTATGAACAGAATCACAAATCCCTACTACCTGCTCATAAAAGGCAACAACATGTACATTTCGGAACAGGGCAACAACACTGTTATCAAATACCGTTTGTACTAAAAATTTTCGTCCCCTGTCTCTTTGAACAGGGGACTTTTTCAAAAAACATGCCGTGTTGCTCACAAAACAGCTCCTACGGCTAAAACAATTCACGCGGGGGGCGGTAATAAATGCAGAGAAAAATTCTTATAGTAGATGATGACAATGAAATCAGAGAACTGCTCGAATTTGACCTTGCGCAGAGCGGGTATATTGTGGACACTGCAGCAAACGGTCTTGACGGGCTTAACAAAGCTTTGAACAACTACTATGACATAGTTCTTCTGGATGTTATGATGCCGAAAATGAACGGCTATGACGTATGCAAAAACATAAGAAAAACAAAACCGGATATGCCTGTCCTTTTGTTGACAGCAAAAGGCACGATTGATGATAAAACACAGGGATTTGACTGCGGGGCGGATGATTATCTGGTGAAACCGTTTGACATTCAGGAGGTTCTGCTAAGAGTCAGGGCTCTTCTCAGAAGAAATACAGACTCTAACAAAGAACAGCTCCTGAAAAATGAAATTCTAAAAGTCGGTGATATCGAACTGTTTCCTGACTCGCTGGAAACACTTGTTGTTAATAAAAAAATAAAACTCACGCCTACAGAGTTTGAAATTCTCTACTGCCTGATGCAGCATTTTAACAACCCCGTATCTCTTGCCACTCTGCTAGATGAAGTCTGGGGATATGATTCAGACGAAGACGTAAGAATGGTAAGGGTGCATGTTGGCGGGCTGCGCCAAAAAATTGAAGAAGATACAAAAAACCCGAAATATCTGCATACAGTCACGAATGTGGGCTATAAACTCACTCCTTTTAGTGAAGAGGTTGAATAAAACAACAATCCAGGTCTGAAAGTGTTTAAGTACAATCCTGAAGAGGTCTAATGAAAAAAGCCAGAGCAATTAAAAGATTTAAAATAGTAGAGCAGATGATTGTCGTAATTCTGCTTGCTGTGCTTGCTCCGATGATTGTCAGTGCAATTATTATCAATAATGTAAACCAGCACGCAGTCAGAAATGAGCTCCAGTACTCAGCCCTGACTATATCTGAATCTATTGCATCGAATATAAAGACCTTTCTAGCGTCTGGCAGTGACGAAATTGATGAAATAGTGCTTGCTCTGAAATATATAAAAACAGATTATGCAAAAGACGTTTACATTAAAGATTTGCTCCTGCACACAAACATCTTTAACTCAATAGATGTCAAGGAAATGAAAGAGGATATCGGGTTCGGGAAGAATGACGAGATTGTGTATCTTGACGAGCATGGCCGCTCAATGAAAATCCTCAAAAAAATCAATGACAAAATATATCTGGATGCGAATATTGACCTCAATCAGTTTAAAAACAAAGTTTTTAACATCTTTAAAGAAGATGACAGGCAGATTTATATTTTAAATAAGGACAAAAAACTTATTGCTGCGCACAATTTTGATGAAAAAGATTTTAACAGGGTGACTTATGCGCTGCCAAAAGATTTAAAAACTGACGATTCCGTTATTTTCGGAAAGGTAAAAAACCAGCCTCTTGCATATTTTAAAATGCTTAACCCCGAAATAATAATAATTGTAAATACGACCCATCAGATTACAAAAACCACAATAAATACAGCCAGATTCAAAATTCTCGCTGCCCTGTTTTTGTCAGCACTTTTTATAATATCGGTTGTCGGGTTGTACACATATTACCTGTATATCAATATACGCCAGCTTTTTAAAGCAATAATGGCGCTCTCGATGGGAAACTATAACAGAAAAATAAGACTTTTAACCAGCGTCTTCACTCCGTATGAAATAATGTTTCTCGCGGATGAGTTTAACAAAATGATTACGGAAATCAACATGTCATACCGTGAACTCAAGCACAAAAACAAAGAACTCAAAAAACTCGACGAATTCCGCGCAAACCTTGTTGACGCAGTAAGCCACGAATTCAGAACCCCGCTGACCAGTATAAAAGGCTACACCTCCAGACTTTTAAGGCAGGATATAAAACTCGATGAAGAAACAAAACAAAAATCATTAAAAATTATAAAAAACCAGTCAGAACGTTTGAGCAGGATGGTGGAAGACTTGCTTGTAATCCCGGATATAGAAGGTGCAAGACTTAAACTGAATATAGAACCTGTTAATCTTCCGGAATCCGTTAATGACTCTCTGCTGTCCGTAAAAAATCATGAAACAAGAGAGCTGAATATCGACATACCTCATGACTTTCCGCTTATTATGGCTGACAATGACAGGCTTGAACAGGTTTTAATAAATCTGATTGATAATGCAATAAAATACTCCGAAGATGACACTCCGGTAAGTATTACAGCTGTTCAAGAGGGCAGCAGGGCAGTTATTAAAGTAACGAACCTGTCTGACTATATTCCTCCCGATGTTTTGAATAAACTGTTCGGAAAATTTATAAGGGTGGATGATAAAACAACAAGAACAACCCGCGGTACAGGGCTTGGTCTGTTTATTGTAAAAGGTCTTGTGCTTGCGATGGGCGGAAGTATCGAGTTAATATCCCTGCCGTCAGGCGAATTCAGCGTAGTACTTAAGTTTAATCTCGCTTAAGCTCTTTAACTCGCTGCATTAAACCTGTTGCAAAACCCGTTGGGCTTCAGGCCTAAATTTTTGCCGGAGGAATATTGTACTTCAGGTTTGCGAGTGTCACATGAGGATTCAATCCCTTAAAAGAAACATCTTTTCTCTTTTCGAGCATGTTGTTGCCATTGAAATCATACACTCTAAGGAGAGCCAATCCGTATGCACCTATACAAATTTTTTCTCCGCCTTTTTTCACAATTTCACGTCCGTTGTCCGCAACGACGAATCTTTCCGACGGGTTAAGCGCATTGTAGTACTCGGTGCCGGCAGGAAGACCGGATGGCAGTCCGTACGGCGCAGCACCGTGCTGTTCAAGGCTTATGCAGTCAACATATCTTGTTTTATCAGAACGGTCGGGCTGTGCATTGTAGCCTGAATTGTGCAGCACACATACTGCATCAGTTTTGTCGTTATAACGATAGAAGGCAGCAGCCATGTTAGTGCCGTTAGTTGCATTGTGTGTGAGTGGCGCAAGCGGAACAGTAGAACCGTTTACGAGTGCGGACGCGCCGGGCTGATTTCTGATATTAAATATATCCGCACACTCTCTGCGTTTTGCTTTCAACCAGTCGTAGTCTTTGTCAGTAAGCCATTCCCAGTGAATACGGTTTCTGTTAGCCTGTTTTTCGTTCTTTGCTTTAGTTTCCCAGCCGGTTTCACCCATTTCATCGCCGATGTAGTTCGTCGGCGTGCCGGGCATGACAGTGTGCATAAAGAGCATGGCTTTATAAACATCTATTGCTGGCACAATTATGTCTTTAAATGCTGATATTTTAATTTTTTTCTCATCTTCCGGATGTTTTTCCAGATGTTCTTTGAAAGCCTTAGACGAATGTTTTGCCTCTTCAATTACATCGTCAATGTTTACATCAAACGGGGTTGAGCCGAAATTTTCAGCATCGTAATAGATTTTTTCACCGTTCTTCGATGTTGCAATACCGGAAGCAAGTCTGATTACTGCATCTCTGAGAGCTGCTCTGCATTCGTTTGGCAGTGCTGCACAATCCTGCAGGTGACCTTCGTTAAGAAGAGTATTTTTCATGACTTCTGCTTTGTTGTCTTTAAACCTGTAAACATCGTCAATTGCAAGCATATGAAGGATTCTTGGTTTATCATGGTTGCCGACAAACAGGTGTGAGAAATTTACGTTATCCAAAAATCCTGAGAAGAGGTACGGAACATCATTATCTTTGTTGTACAGTATTTGCTGTACAAGATTGTCCATGTTGTCATTTCTCTGTTTGTACTCATCACCCGGTTCTGTGACCATAGTGAAGGCACGGTATGGATTTGAATAAAGATATCTATAGTTCGATTGTGTAGTAAATCCGCCCTTGCCGACAAACTCAGCTTCTTTCGTGCCCCAATCCCAGTTCGACGGAATGTCATTTGTTAACTCGCCTATACTGTACTTTTTCGGGTTGTATTTATTAATTCCTTCATTAAATCTGCCCCAGAATTTTATAACCTTTTTCATGCACTCATCCGGCGACATAAGGTTTCTTTGAACAGAATCCCAGTCTCCGACGTCTTTAGAAGCGTCAATTCTCCAGTCCAAACCTGATTCTGTTTTTTCAATAACAAGTTTTGCAACATTAATCGCATCTGAATCAAGATTTTTTAGTCTGTTGTAAAGGTGTTCCACAATATATGCACGTTTCTTTTCAGAAATATTGCGCAGGCCGCTGTCTAATTTATCAAGCAGTTTATCTGCGGTAGCCTCGGGAGAATGTTCAAATTGAAGATTCAGTGATTCAAGCGATACTTCTTTAAGTTTGTCAACCGGGTAGCCGAAAAATTTGTCTTTTGAATCAAAAATCATATCCGGAGCTAAAGCTGAAACAACAAGGTATTTCACAATATCAGGTGCAATGATTGCATAAACTTCGCGGCCGTCCTGAGTCAATTCACCGTTTTCATCCAGCAATGTGCCGTCAAATTTATCCTCATCATCAAGTAGCCGCATTATTTCTTTTGCTTTTACAGTCATGACGCCGGCAAAAATTTTGTCAGCTTTTTCATAAACTCTGCGGTAGTCTTCCGGCATTTTAGAGTAATATTTGTCACCGTCTTTGTACATTTCATATCTGGATTTGCCGACATAATCATCCGACACAGCAAGATTTTTTATGTACGGATAAGCAAGAACCGTCGTCAAATCAGGCGCAAATTCGATAGATTCCAGCGGTAAAGACATAACGCCGTCTGTTATATTTTCTGGCATGACTGCTGCAGAAAGTTTGTATTTTCTGTTTCCGTCTGCGCCAAACTCCAGAAGGTTTTCAAGCGCAGAAGGCTCTTTTCCGTTCTTTTCAAAAGCAGCTGCGGCAGCCTGCGGGATTTTGTTCTCCCAGATTAATTCTTTCAGGGCATCTTCGTATGATACAGGAGTGCCGGTTAAGGATTTTATTTCTTTTATCTGGTCTTCAGAGAATTTGTTTTCCTTAATAAAAGTTTGCACAGCATTTTCAAAGGCATCTCCGTCGGTTATTTTTTCATAGAGTTTGTCTGCCTGATTTTTCGAAATTTTTTCTTCCCAGATAAGTTCTTCAACAGCGGTTTTGTAATCTTTGCCGCTTTTTGTTTTTTCTTTAATCAGCGGTGCCAATTCATCTTTTTTCAATAGATTTTCAGCATCCATTTCATTAACAGCATTTTCAAATGCAAGTGATTTGAGTTTGTTTTCTGTGTCGCCGCTGATTTTGTTATCCCAGATTAAAGAGACAACCGCGTCTTTTTCAGATTTTACACCCGAAACTTTTTTTGCAACTTCATCTGCTGTATATTCAACCAGGGTACGCTGAACTTCGTTTGTTAAATATTTTGCGACCTGAATAATGTCGTCCTGCGTCTGGTACTGACCGGCAATCATTTTTGCGATTTTTTCAGGGTTTCCGGCTATCTCATCTGCATTAAGCGCAGATTCAGGAAACATAAATCTTTTTTTAGCAATGTCGGTATTTCCTACCCAAAGAGCGATACCGCCGTCTTTATTCGATGGGACAATTTCGTAATTTTTCCATATAGTTAAAAAGTCTTTAGGTGTACCGATTTTTGTATTTTTGTATTTTTTATAATTTCTTTCGACTTCGGTCGGGGATACCCTGAAAAACATCGCAGGAATAGTATCTTTCTTTTCGTAATATTTGCGTTTATTGTCAGCAAGCTTTTTGCCGTAAACATTGAAAGGTTTTTCAGAAAGAATCTGCTGCTCAGTCACCATTTCATCGTTAAAGACCTGAACAAAGGTCGGTTTTGCGGGGTCAAAGTTTTCATTTTTAACCATGCCTGTATCATCAAAGCCGCCTGTTGCATTTTCTTTAAAATTAACTTTGTACGGGCCGTTAATAACTGCAATTTTTACGTTTTTGTCCAGTTCTTTTGAACGCGGACGAATACCCATGGCGAGTTTTTCATTTTCGAGGTTTTTCGTCTCGAACTGATAAACAAACGGAGATTTGTCTCTCCAGGTTACAATATCTGAAATATGTATACCTTGAAGACCTTCGTTTACATATGCTCCGTCATTGACCCAGTGCATGCCCATTTTGTAAATATCGAGCATGAGTTCTTTAAAATCCTTTAGAGTACCGAGATTTTCTGTCACCTGATACGGGTTTTCAGTCCAGTAGCCGTGGCTTGAAACATTATTATTTCCTGTAATCGGGCAGGAAATTACGCCGTTTGCACCGAATTCTTTGAGTTTCGGCAGTTTTTCCCGTATGCCCGGAATTGTGCCTCCGAGGTGATTAAAAGGAGTTCTTCTGATTTTTTCATTCTGTTCAGATATCTGCATATCGCTGACCGGAGCTTGTTTTCCTTCTTTTGTAAGAAATTTGTCAGGTTTTACATTAAAAGAATCGGGAAATATGTGCACCATCTGGCGGGGAAGCAGATGTGCGGAGTGATTTACAGGAGTAGCAATATTGTACTGGTATTCAGGATTTCCGATTTTTACTCCGTTTAAAAGTGTATAGTCATGATAGATTTTGCCGTTTACACGAAATCTGTAACCGAGAAGATTGTCTTTTGAAAGGGGCAAATCCTCTTTTGTAATAGTTATTGAAGAAAAACCTTCGGGCATGGATTTTTTAATAGGATTATCCAAAACTTTTTCTATATTTCCGTTTTCATTATAATAAAACGGCATCAACTCTATCTCAGCACCCTTTGGCGCATTAGGAAGGTTAATCGTGTATATTTTTTCTCCCTTATTGTCCGTTGTCAAAACATGGTGCCCGAAATTCGGTCTGGACATAGTTTTTTTCTGTCTGTAGGCAGATTTGTTAATTGAGTTTTCCCCGGTAATCTTCAGCATAACTATCCTTTTTTACACACTGTACATACAATAATTCTAAAAAGAAAAATAAAAAAACTTGCTACCCGCATGGTGAAATATAAAAACTTTGTTACATTTTTTTATAAACCGCCGGAACCATAGAGCAATAAGCCTCTCCCGTCAGTTGAGACTCGTTCTTGGAATCTTTTGATATAAAAGAAATTATGATGTAAAATTATAAATATGAAAAAGATATTTATTTATTTCCTGCTTCTGGTGTTCGGTTTTATGAATTTTCCGGTTGCAGTGGCGGCGGAGGAGACCTTTCAGGGGCATGCCGAATATACAGATAAAATGCATAAAGAAAACGAAAACCTGTTTACGGGCGAAGTGGACTCACTTGACTCAAAAGATGTCATAAAAATGACTGTATCACAGGTTTTGAGCTCTGGATATACAGAAGAGGGCGATGAATTTTTTGCGGAAATTTCAAACGAAGTCAGCGGAGACAAAGGCGTAATCCTTCCTGCAGGCACAATTGCCCACGGTCAGGTCAGAGAGATTCAAGAATCTAAACGCCTCGGCCGTGACGGATGGATTGAGGTGAGTTTTGACTATCTTGTGACTCCTGACGGCAGAGAAATACCAATAGAAGGCAAAATGTCCACGAAAATGAATCCGGTTCTCGGCACAGGGAAAGTTGTTGCCCAGAACATAGGCTACACTGCTGCAGGCGGAGTGGTCGGCGGTCTGGTTGCACTCAATCTCTTCGGACTCCCTGCCGCAATCTCCAGCAACGGTACAACCTTAGCCGGAGGTGCTGCAGTAGGCGGGGTTGTGGGGCTTGGCATGGCGCTTTACCGTAAGGGCAAGGATGTTCTCATTTCCCCGGGTGATGAAATAAGAGTTAAAGTGACAAGCTCCGTAAAGCTTCCTGTTTTTACCGAAGAAGCTCTCAGGCAGGAGGAGATAAAATACGACGGGCTTAACGTAAAAATTACAAACGTTGCAATAGAAAAAGACCCGTTCGGCGTTGAAAACACTATCACGATTTCTCTTGTAATCACAAACCTTACAGACAAATACTTTACAGGTTTTGATATAGCACTGATGAATGACATGAACGCCGTGTTTTATCCGTCCGTATTCGGTGACACGGGGCTTATGTTTTCAAAAATAAAACCCGGGGACCGCGTAACGGGGAAAATCTCATTTGCGGTAGACAATGTAAAACGCAAGCACTGGCTTGTGTTCAGTGACAGAATGGAAAGAAAACCGGTCGCAAAACTTTCTATCGATAATGCAAAACGAGATATTGCAAACAAAAAAAAGAAGAAAAAGAAAAAAGACAAATCCTAAGCCTGTTTGTGGCCGGACTCTGTCCTATTTGCGCCCGTATATACCATTCATACAAGCAAGCCGCACTCGAACAATATTTAAGTTTTGTTTCAATTTAAGGGCCATATATCTTTTTGCATGACAATTTTTTTGCTGTTTTGTTTTCATACGGATATGAATTTATCGCAGACAGTATCATTTAGTCAGGCGCAATCAAAAAATTTGCTTGCAGCCCTGAAAATGAGTCAGGATAACAGACTTAAACTCCAGGCAGACGAAGCCTCGAAAGAAGGCTACTTTGAGCGTGCAATTGAGCTGTATGAAAAAGCTCTCGAAATAAATCCGGACAACACATCAGTTTTTATTCCTCTGGCAAAAACCTATAAGTTCAATAATGACTTTAAAAATGCAATAAAATACTTTGAAAAAGCGCTGGCAATAGAACCGGATGATGTTGAAAACAGAACCCTTCTCGGTGAATGTTATAAAAATAACGGTCAATATTCAAAAGCAAAACTCCAGTTTGAACAGGTGCTCGGGCAGCGTCCGAATTATGATTTTGCAAAAAGAAATCTTCTTGAAACAGAAAACTACATGCTTGCTCTGATTGACCCGCAGCAAGCAAGAGAAGAAAAACAGGCAGCAGCGCAGGCAAATCTAACTCAAGCAGTAAAGCTTGCATGCAGCTTTTTTCCGAAGAGATTTTTTAAAGACATGCAAGATATTACAGTCTCTTTTAACAAAACAGCGAGCATGGCAGGCCGTTCAAATATCGCACAGTACGAGCATAACAAGCGAGAAATCACTGTCATGGAAGACTATGTGTATGCAAACCCCACTCTTGTCGCGAGTTATATAGTCCATGAAAATATTCACGCTAAAGACAATGACCCGTACACCTCAATACGCGAAGAGCAGGACGCATACAGAAAGCAGTGCGAATTCTGGATAAAACACGGACAGGGAATAGAAGATCCGGAGATGGATTTTGTTGTGGGATTATACAAAAAATCAGCGGAGGATTTGGACAAAAGAGTAGCGGAAGTATACAGATTGCGAGACAAAAATATTCCTGAAACCTCTTACAATCACCCGCCCGCAAACAAAAAAATTGCGGCAACCGTGTCTTTGACCGGCGGTGCAAAAACGCTTAAAGCATATGACATAATTGCATAAATGTGTTATAATAGCGCTGAAATACAGAGGGGGAGTTTTAAATGTCATACAGAGGAAAAGCTTTTAAATTCGGAGACAACATTAGCACAGACCACATTGCACCGGGCAGACTGTTTCACCTACGCTCAAACCTTGAAGAATTTGCAAAACACGTTCTTGAAGATGCAGATGAAACATTCGCTTCAAGAATGGAAAAAGGTGATTTTGTCGTCGCTGGGAACAACTTCGGTCTCGGGTCATCAAGAGAGCATGCTCCGCAGATAATAAAAATTGCCGGTGTCAGAGCAGTTCTCGCAAAATCATTTGCCAGAATTTTCTACAGAAATGCCATCAATATCGGGCTTTTGCTTATTGAATGCGACACTGACGGAATTGATGCCGGTGACGAACTCGACGTGGATATAAAAGCAGGTGTTGTTAAAAATCTTACTCAGGGAACAGAAATAAAAATTACGCCGCTGCCTGATGTTATGATAAAACTGCTCGATGACGGCGGACTCATTGAACACATAAAGAAAAACGGCGATTTTAAACTGGTATAAACAAAGTGCTTTTTGAATAATAAAAGAGCAGATTGAATATTCAGTCTGCTCTTTTTTATTATAACTTTAGATATTTCACTAATCCAGATAAAAAGCTGTAATAACTTTATGCGATTCTTCCGCATACTCAATAGCTTTGTGAAGAGTGTTAGAGGTATGCGAAAGGAAACATATAAGCTGCTGGCATTCGTCAATGATTTCTCTGTTGCAGATACGGCTTGCGTCAGCGAGCGTCATCATAGCCCTGTCTGCATGTTCAATAATATTCGGAACACCGATTAACTGATCCTGAACGTCAGATGGCTGCTGTCCGATAGTCTGGGGCAAAATAACTTTCAAATTATTAGGTTCGGTTTTCATTGCACCGCGGATAGCAGCAGCGTTAGTACCGCTTGAACCGCCGCTAGTGATAATAGTATTGCCCAAACCCACAAGCGCAGAAGACAACGTCTCAATAATCTGCTGGTGCGTAATCGGAAGATTACGGCTGCCGATTATCGCAATGCGCTTTGCTGTCTGCTGTATAGTCGCGAGCTCCATTGCAAGCTGGTCTACTGTATTCACTTTGTCTTCAGGAATTGTGTCCAAATCATCTGTGGGAACCATAATAGTTGGTTGCTGCTGGTTTTCTTTGTTATCTTCTGACATTCATCTACCCTATTATCTAATACTTAACTTTTCTTTATTTTACTAAAAAAAATATTTCGTTTATTATAATAGCATAAATTATCAAATTTTCAAATTTTGTCCGCGAAAAATTCGTGATAAATAACGCTAAGTCGAACTATAGCCTGACTTTACGGAATTTATAAGCGGCAGGATAAGAAGGAATTTTGAGCGGGATATAAAAAATGCACCGGCTGCAGGACTGCTGCGCCGCAGGATTAGATTATAGTAAAAGGCAGAAATGAAAAAGAACATACTAGAGGGACTAAACGAAAAACAGCGGGAGGCTGTTGAGGAGAAAGAGGGAACACTTCTCGTGCTTGCGGGCGCGGGCAGCGGAAAGACAAAGGTTTTAACGAGCAGGATTGTTAATCTGGTTCAGTCGGGCATAAACCCGTATAAAATTCTTGCAGTAACGTTTACAAACAAAGCGGCTAAAGAAATGAAAGAACGTCTTGCGAAAATGCTCGGCGAAGAAGTTGTAAAAAAAATGTGGGTCGGCACATTCCACAATATCTGCGGACGAATTCTCAGATTTGACCTTGAAAATTACAAGTCCGAAGACGGCAAAGTCTGGAACAACAACTACGTTATATATGACGAAAATGACTCAATGGCTCTCATCAAAGGCGCTATTAAAAAACTCAATCTTGACGAAAAAATGTATCAGCCAAAACTTGTAAAAGCAGCAATAAGTAATGCTAAAAGCAAAATGCAGGATTCATACACTTTTTCAACCAGAGCAAGAGACTACCGCACCCAGAAAATTGCAGAAATCTACGATGATTACGAAAAACAGCTTTATGCGAACAATGCCATAGACTTTGACGATATGCTGCTTTTGACTGTTAATCTTTTAAACACAAATGAAGAGGTCAGAAAAAAATACTTTGAAAGATTTACCCACATACTGGTAGACGAGTTTCAAGACACGAACATCAGCCAGTACCAGCTTATTAAGAACATATACACGAACAACCTCACCGAAGGAGAGCTTGAACACAGAAGTCTCTGCGTTGTGGGAGATGTCGACCAGTCCATTTACAGCTGGAGGGGCGCTGATTACAAAATCATTCTTAATTTTCAGGTTGATTTCAAAAATGCAAAACTTATTAAACTTGAACAGAATTACCGCTCTGTCGCAACTATTCTTAATGCGGCAAATGCAATCATTGTAAACAACACTGAACGTGTCAGCAAAAACCTCTACTCCACAAAAGGAGAAGGCGACAGAATCGAAATATATGAAGCAACTGACGAGGGTAATGAGGCAAATTACATTGCATCAAAAATAAAATACGGACTCTCAAAACTCAATGACTATGCGGTTTTGTACCGTACAAACTCCCAGTCCAGAGCCATAGAAGAAGCTCTAATAGCCCAGGGGATTCAGTACAGAATGGTCGGAGGTCTGAAATTCTATGACAGAAAAGAGATTAAAGACCTCATAGCATATCTGAAACTGCTTTACAATCCCGACGACTCCCAGAGTCTCAGACGTATTATAAATGTGCCCAAACGCTCAATCGGCGAAACAACAATGGGCAAAGTTCAAGAGCTGGCAAACTCACAGGACTGCTCGCTCTTTCAAATTATCTCGAATATAAATGAGTACGACGAATTTTCTCCTAAAATAAAAGCAAAATTCGCAGACTTTCTTGAGCTTTTTGCAAGGCTTTCGCAGCGAAAAAACGTCCTGCCTCTGCCTGAATTTATTGCAGAACTGCTCGAAGAATCAGGTTATTTAAGAGAGCTGCAGGAAGAAGACACTGACGAGTCAAGAGCACGTATAGACAACCTGCAGGAGTTGATTAATGTTGCGCGCGAGTTTGAGCCGACAGAAGAAGACAATGTTCTCGGAGAATTTCTTGCGCAGGTTGCTCTGGTAAGCGACCTTGACGAAACAGCCGACACTGACAATGCTGTTACTCTCATGACACTCCACGCCGCAAAGGGGCTTGAGTTCAAAAATGTTTTTCTCGCAGGACTCGAGGAAGGTATCTTCCCCCACAGCCGCTCTCTCAACAGCAACAGCGAAATGGAAGAAGAAAGAAGGCTGATGTATGTCGGTGTTACACGTGCGGAAGAAAAACTTTATATCTCCTACGCAAAACGCCGCCAGATGTGGGGTGAAACCAGATACTACAATCCCAGCCGCTTTCTTTCGGAAATTCCCGACAACCTTACAGCCAAAAGAAAACCCTCGGGAGAATATAAAAGCGGTGCGACATTTAAAAATGCAATTGAAAAAATTAAAACAGACCGCTCGGGCTATGTCAGAGAAACAAAAACATTTGGTTCAGGGTTTGTTGCGCCTTCTTCAAATGCAACAACAAAGGTTGTAAAAAAACAGCCCACACACGTACACCGTGACCCGATTATCGTTAAAAGCGCACAGAACAAAGCTAACGATGAAGAAAAAGTAAAAAGCATACTTGAAGACAATCCGATAAAACGAAAACTCGAGGAAAAAAGAAAAAGAGAAGCCGCAATGAACGGGGGCTCTTCAACAACATTCTCCGTAGGAGACAGAGTTTTTCATGAAAAATTCGGAATCGGAAATATTGAAGAAATAAAACAAATCGGCTCCTCGTCTATGTATGTAATTGACTTTGGAAAGTACGGAAAAAAAGCCGTAGATTCATTATACGTGAACTTAAAGAAGTTTTGATAGATTTTTTCATACAGTCAACCGACTGTGCTTGAATCAAGTCCGTTAGCACATGAAAAAGTTCAAGATGACATTTGCGCAAAATGTCAGACTCTACGCTATTGGCGCCCGGTGTACACTCTCGGGTACGAAGTTATACTCAAACAGGATTCTCACAATTCCGGCTTGCAGCATAAATCTTTCCAAAATATTTACAAAAATAAAAAAATGAACAAAAATTTTTTTATTACGTTATAATACATGTAAGGTTAATTTATGGAGGTAAGAGATTTGACAAAAAAGCTAGTGTTATCAGCCGTTTTGGGGCTTTCGCTGATTGCATTCGGTGCAGTCGTGACAGAACAAAGCGTCTCTGCTGCTACTGTTCAACCGCTCCAGGGTAAGGTAGTCATGGTGCCGTCTGGTACTTCTATTCCGGCTATGACGACTATTCAGCTCTCATCGTCACAGCTTTCTCTGGGACAGGGTGTATCTTTTTCAATCCCGCAGAATTTCTATTATAACAATACCCTGATTGCACCTTCAGGAAGTACAGTAAACGGAACTGTAATTCAGGTCAAAAAGGCAGGCAGAGCCGGTATAAACGGCCAGCTTATGCTTAAATTTACAAATATATTAACGCCATACGGACAAATGATTCCTATATCCGGAAAAATTCAGACTGAAGACGGAACAGGACTTCTTGTCGGCGGAACAAAAGGTGATACAGCAAAAGCATACGCAAAAGATATTGCAGTAGGCACAGCTGTAGGCGCGGTAGGCGGTACTATTATGGGGCCGCTTTCCGGAGGTAAAGTAGGCAAAGGTGCTGCTATGGGCACAGCTGTAGGCGCTGTCGCAGGACTCGGAAAATCTCTCTGGGACAAAGGTATTGATGTTGAAATCAATCCGGGCACCCAGATGAATATTGTGATAGACCAGCCCGCAACTGTCAATCCACAGCCGCAATACAGTTATTAAATACAATGAAAAAGAATGAACTCCTTTTTCATTAAGTTAAGGCCATCCGGTTGCCTATTCCGGTCAACCGGATTAATGCCGGATATAACAGACAATAAGCCAATCAGCTAATTTGTTTTAAGGTCAGCTTTCTGCTAGACTATGACAAAAATAAAGCTTGGGGAAAAAATGACAATATTAGGAAACAATCCATTCATAACGGAAGAACCGCAATCAGAGGAAAGAGAAAGCAATTACACAGGGGCGCTCTACAAAAAAGAGCCAGAAGAAATACCTTTAAAAACCTGTGTCTTTATTGCTGCATTGCTTCACCCTGTGACTCTCGGCTTGATATGGCTTACTATTTTCATTCTTGCAATACTCGGGGTAAACTTCGCTGTATTCAACAAACCTGAGCCAAAACCGAAAGATATTGAATTCGTACTTGTTCAAAAAGAAGCAGAACCTATAAATAAAAATACAAGATACAGAGCTGACAGAAACTCACGCGCGGGCGGAATTCATGACCCGAAACGTGCAGTATCCCTGCCTTCTGCTGCTCCTTCTCCTGCACCAAAATCATCAGCAGCACCGGCGCAGCCGCAAAGGCAGCAAAGGGCTCAAAAACCTGCTCAAAAGCAGCCTGTTCAGCAGCCAAGAAGACAGCAGCAGCCTAAAAAACAAGTTCAGAAAGCGCCAACCCCGACTAAAAAACCTCTGACAATGCCCTGGGATACGCCGCCGGCACCAAAACCCGTACAAAAACCGGTTGAACCGCAAAAACCGCAGGGAACTACAGAAGAAAAAGTTCAGACTCCGGCGCCGAGACCGGCACTAAAGCCGACTGCTCCGAGAACGGTACAAAAGCCAAAAGGTTCATTTAATATGCCAGTTCCAAAAACAACAGCACCGAGAGTTGCAGGCCCGACAGGCGGCCCGGTAACTGGTTCACCAAGCGGCGGAAGCACGGGTGCGGGTAAGTCAGGGGGCGGCAGATTTGCACCGTCACCGAGTTTTTCACCGGCAGGTTCGGGCGGAGCTTCCAGCGCAAGACGTTCAGGAACAGGCAGAGGCGGTTCCGGAGGAAGTGTAGGCAATCCAGGCCCCGGCAATCCAAAAGGCGCACCAGGTATTGATGCATTAAAAGAACCGGATTTCGGGCCTTACATGCGCGAGCTGCAAAGACGAATAAAAATGAACTGGGATCCGCCAAAAGGAAATGAAAGCAAACGTGTTGTTCTTATGTTCAGGATTGGCAGAGACGGAAGACTTTTATCCAACAGAGTTTTGAAATCCTCCGGTCTTCCGGCAGCGGACAGCGCGGCAAAACATGCAGTTGAGCTCACTGCGCCGTTCAAACCACTGCCGCCGGAATATAAAGGCGACAGCGTAGATATCCAGTTTACGTTTGACTACAACGTATTCGGCGCATCAATGTACTAATTAAACAAATAATACATGAAGATAACAGGCAAATAATAAAGAAAGAGGAAAACTATGGAATTACTACTGAACGCAATGATAGAGGATATCTGGATTGTCGCGCCGATACTTATCTGTTCGTTTTTGACAATCGGTGTTGCAATTAACAGGTTCAACTACTACAACAGAAACAAAAGAGATGTTGTATTATTCATTCCTAAAATACAGAAAGAGCTTGCCAGAAACAACCTCGAAGGTGCGCAGAACCTAAGCGTTCAGCTCGGGGGGATTATAGGCGAAGTTACGGAAGAAGCTGTCAGAATCTTTTCCGAACAGAAAAACGGATTCTCACGTTCTTTTGATATTGCAGCCAGCCTTGCCACACGTAAGCTCGAAAGTCATCTTACCATTCTCGGTACAATAGGCGGTGTTTGTCCGTTCTTAGGTCTGTTCGGAACAGTTGTCAGAATCCTTTACACATTCCAGGATTTGGCTGTTCAGGGTAATCAATCTGCAGCAGTTGCATCAGGTATTGCATCAGCGCTTATTGCTACTGCACTAGGTTTGGGTGTTGCTATTGTTGCTGTTATCTTCTACAACTACTTCCAGTCTACGGTAAAAAGATTTGAAGATGATTTCCAGCTCATAAAACTGCTCTTCCTCAGCTTTGTAGATAGCGAAGATGATGTTACACTCCAGCAGCAGACAAATATTGCTCTTTAATATCAACTACAGCAATACATTCAAAAAAAGCATTGTAAAAAATAAACAAGGAAACTAAAATGGCTTTTAAAACTTCAAAAGGAAAAGAAGCGCTATTCACTGAAATTAATATAACCCCGCTGACTGATATATTTCTGGTGCTGCTAATTATCATGATGGTTATTGCTCCGACATTTCAGTCTGTTGATAACAACATCAAAGTGCCTGAAATAAACAGCGGTCTTTCTGTTGAAGCCAAGGATGCTATTGTTGCAGTCACAAAAGACGGTTCACTGTTCGTCAACGGAAAAAAAATCACTGAAGAACAGCTTGTACCGGAGCTTCTTGCTCTGAAACCAACGCTCGAGAAAAAAGAAGTCGTTGTAAAGGCAGATGAAAGCGCAAAGAGCAAAGAGATTATGAAAATTATGCAGGCTGCGCAGTCTGCAGAGTTTGAGAAGCTGATTGTCGCCGGCGAACCTTTATCAAAGAAAGAGCAGAAAAAACTTGAAAAAAGTTCAACCAGGAGAACCACGGGCGAAATCCCGTCTGAGGAATAAATTATGTCAAGAGAACGAAATACTTTTAATGAAATAAATATAACGCCGTTAACAGATATATTTCTTGTGCTGTTGATTATTATGATGGTAATTGCGCCGCTTCTTGACCAGCAGGGATTGAATCTGTCGGTGCCTGAAAATGTAGAGGTGACGCAAATCAAAGACAGCAAGCTCCTTAATATTACAGTCACAAATGATGACAGGTTTTTCCTTGGCGATAATGAAATTCGTCCGGAGAAGCTGGAGGCGCTCATAAGAGACAGCTCAAAAGATTTTCCCGACGGTGTAATGATACTTGCCCAGCCTGAATCGACCCATGGCGCAGTTGTGAAAGTCATGGATTCTGCCAGAAACGCCGGTGTATCGAACGTGTCTATTACAGAAAGTTAAAAGACCGTACTACATTCCAAAATCGTCACGATAGTCGGTATATTCCAGTAAGTCACCTGACTCTTCATCAACAGAGTCTGATGTGATTTTTACAAGCCAGCCGTCTTCATACGGGCTTTCATTAATTAGCTCTGGACTTTCAATAAGCTTTTCATTTACTTCAATAATTTTACCGGAAGCCGGCATATAGAGTTCTGTTGCGGCACGAACAGATTCGATAGTTGCAAAGACTTCGCCTTTTACAAATTCGGTACCAACCTCGGGCAGTTCAACAAAAACTATATCACCGAGCTGTTCAAGACCGTAATCAGTCAACCCGATTTTACAATCATTTCCTTCATCCAGCAAGTATTCATGGTTTTTCGTGCATAAAATACCCTCAGGTATCAACATTTTATTCTCCTTTACTGTGTAACGATATCTGACAGCTAATGTCCGGAGGCTGTATTAGCCAACCCTAAAACCTTTATATAATATTTTTAAAATATTTTTTCACACATGTCAAGTCAGATTCGGATATATTTTTTAATTAAAGAGCACAAGTAAAATTTCTGTGCTATAATTATGTTGCTGGTATGAAAAATACAGGCAGTTTAGTCTCGGAAAGCAGCGCTCGCGATTTTAAATTTATAGCGCCAGCCTGCACATCCGCGTTTTGACAACTAAATATTTGCCTCGGTAGCCGGAGCGAGCGAAGCTTGCGACTTTTTGATTTTTAGCGGCAGCTCTATCCAACCGTGGCAAGAATGCAAAAAATTTGCCTCGGTAGCCGGAGCGAGCGAAGCTTGCGACTTTCTGATTTTAGCGGCAGCTCTATCCAACCGTGGCAAGAATGCAAAAATTTTGCCTCGGTAGCTCAGTTGGATAGAGCGATAGCGTCCTAAGCTGTGCGTCGTTGGTTCGAGTCCAATCCGGGGTAAATTTTTTTTGCGGAATTAAAAAACTGAATAATCTCGGATTATTACTTTACGCCTTCAAGTTGTTCGCTATGTTTTGCTTAGGCAAAACAGCCGCTCACTATTTCGGCGTTTTTTCGGCTTTTGCTCGCTTCACTCGCACAGCCTACGTAAAATCCGCCTCTCACGATTCGGATTTTCTGTCGGAAAATCCTCACTGGTTCTACCCTTCGGGCATCCTGATGCGTACGGCTCGTGTCTCTCGCCTACGCCTCAAGCGAGTCCAATCCGGGGTAAATTTTTTTTATATTTTTTTTGCCTCTCACTCGCATATGTACGCAAACAGTTTATTTTATTGTCCAGTTTATTGCTGGTTGAATGAAGTGTACCCCTAAAAATAGAACAAATTGGTAGGAAATTTTAAAATAAAATAGTAAAAATACTAAAATTGTGTATGTAAAACCCCGCCGACCTTTGCATAGCGAGTTACAGAAAGTTAATTAAACAAGGGTTAGTCTCATCTGTTTGAGCAGCCTGTAATTATTTTCAAGGTCTTTAATGTTTTTATATGTTTTTGCGGAAATATGGGCTGCGAGTTATGAGACTCAGGTTTAATTTACTTTCTGTATGAGCGGAGCAACAGGTCGGCATGTTTCTTGGGCTCCACCCGTTCTTTGCGTCAAAGAATGGGTGGAACATACAGCAATAATCGTATTTTGAGACATAATAGTTTTTATAAAAAATACAGAATTATCCTACTCATCGATTATGTTTTTAAGGGTACACTTCAGAAAACCCAACCTACTTAATTATTCATTGCCTAGAATTCCTTTGCGAGTCCAATCCGGGGTAAATTTTTTTTTGCGGAATTAAAAAACTGAATAATCTCGGATTATTACTTTACGCCTTCAAGTTGTTCGCTATGTTTTGCTTAGGCAAAACAGACGCTCACTATTTCGGCGTTTTTTCGGCTTTTGCTCGCTTCACTCGCTCAGCCTACGTAAAATCCGCCTCTCACGATTCGGATTTTCTGTCGGAAAATGGCAATTAAACTACACAATATTGAATGTGAACGAAACCTTATTGTCAAGTTCCGAAGCCAATATTTTCGCAAATTCACTTAAATTTTCAGTTACACCCTGATTGTAATTTATATTAAACTCATAATTTCCTGTATTTTTATTCAAAAATTCTTTTAATTGTTCATATTTAGTGGAATATACTGAGTTAAAGGTCTTGTCGGTTTGTTGATTGATCAAAAAGCCAAGAACCTGTGCTAGTAAATGTTTATCTGCTCTGAGATTTATACAATCAATTAAATTTGTAGACTTAATGCCTTTTAATTCTTTATAATAAGAATAAATACGTGCTTTTTTTACCAGTGTTTCCGGAGAGACTGTGAAAATTACAGGTTGCCTTAGTGCCATTTCAAGAAGTTCTCTTTTATTAACTCCTAATTCTTTTGCGGCGTTAGAAATATTTTGCTCCAACGATTCAGGAGATCTATAGAATAAATTCGAATGTTTTAATGCTGCATCTATAAAATGTTGCTTGTCTACGTCAAAACGTTTCGCACACTCGGTAATATTTTTGTATAATGTCTGTGGCTGTTGCGTAAAAATGTTCGGAGATTGCAGTGCACATCGAATGAGAAGATTTCTATCAACATTAAAAAGCATAGCTGTATTGTCAATATTACTGTTGAGTGTTTGAGGGGCCCGATAAAATAAAGAGGGGTGTTTTATTGCTGCTTTTAAAAAGTCACTTTTACTTATCCCGAAAAGATTTGCAGATTCAGTGATATTTTTGTCCAGTGTTTTCGCAGATTGATAGAACAACTGTGGTTGTTTTACGGCTGATTTTATGTAAGTCTTTTTGTCTATACCTAAGCATTTTACCGCATCTTTTATGTTTTGCTCTAAAGTTTCTGGCGATTGAATACAAAGTTGTGGTTGTTTTATTGCTAATTTTAATACAAACTTTTTGTCCTGATTCAAAACTTTTGCAAATCCTTCAATATTTTTCTCAAGAGTATCTGACTTCATCTGAAATAGCTGAGAGTAATTCAAGGCTAATTTTAAAAATGTATTTTTATCTACACCGAAATATTTTGCTGATTCCGAAAGATTTTTATTAAGTACATCAAAAGAAGTGACAAAAAGACTAGGTTTGTTCATCGCTGCACTAATAAAAACCTTTCTATTCAATCCGAATTTTTCCGCACATTCTGAAACATTTTTTTCAAGAGTTTCAGTTGGAATGTAAAAAAGAAATGGATACCTGAGTGCAGTTTTAGTAAACGTTGTCAGTTCGATATCGAATTTTTTTACAGAATTTAGTACATTTTGATACAAAGTTTGTGGTGAATAACAAAACAGGCTAGGATGTTTTAATGCTGCAGCCACAAAATCCTCTTTTGCAATTTGAAAGAGTGCTGCAGAGGTTGTTACATTATTATTTAGAGATTCAGTCGACTGATAAAATAGCTGTGGTTGGCGTAAAGCTGCCTTAACAAATACTTTTTTTTCCAAACCGAAACATTCCGCAGATTTACTGATCGTTTTATCAAGAAAATCTATATCTTTCTCAAAAAATTTTGGAGTTTTTAGTGCAATCTGCTCAAATTTTTCGGGTTCTACTTCAAACCTTTTTGAAAAAATTTCAATTTTTTTAATAGTTTTGGGTGAAAGTTCATTGGCTTTTTTGTTTTGCAACGCAACGTGAGCAGCATTTGCAACAGTTATTTGCGACATAAGATTCTCGCTTGTATCATTAATCTCATGTTTAGTTTGTTTTGCTTGTTGTTTTGCTTTGAAAACAGGTCTTTCGAAGTGCCTATTAGTATTAATAATTAAAGTTTCAGAAATTTTCATAAAAAACACCTTTTTAGAGGAATAAAAACTTGTGAAAAATTTTTTTTGCGCAATTAAAAAACTCAATAATCCCGGATTATTACTTTACGCCTTCAAGTTGTTCGCTATGTTTTGCTTAAGCCAAACAGACACTCACTATTTCAGCGTTTTTTCGGCTTTTGCTCGCTTCACTCGCTCAGCCTACGTAAAATCCGCTCAGATTCGAGTTAGTTTATGTTATAATATAATAAAGAGGATTATATGGTATTAGATAATAAACTTGGAATAACCGAATCAGCAGAACTCGCAAGAGAAGAAGAAAAAATAAGCAAGAAAAAGGCTTTAGAACTTTTTGAGAGCGGAGTTCTTAATTCTCTGGAAGCCGGTAAATTTGAATCCTTATCTCAAATTCATAAATATTTATTTGATGAAATATATGATTTTGCAGGTGAAGTGAGAAATATAAATATTGCCAAGGGAAATTTCAGATTTGCCCCTGTAATGTATCTAAAACAATCATTAGAACATATAGACAATATGCCGCAGTCAACATATGAAGAAATTATAGAAAAATATGTTGAAATGAATGCGGCTCATCCTTTTAGAGAAGGAAACGGACGTAGTACACGTATTTGGCTGGATTTAATACTAAAAAAAGAACTCGGGAAAGTTGTTAACTGGTCTAAAGTAGATAAAGAAGATTATCTTCTGGCAATGGAAAGAAGCCCGATAAAGGATATCGAAATTAAAGAGTTATTGAAACACGCACTAACTTCAGATATAGACAATAGAGATGTTTATATGAAAGGAATTGATGCCAGCTATTGTTACGAAGGCTATTTCGCTTATAAAACCAGTGAGTTAAAATAAATATCTTAAAAAAAGCCATGAAATCTTTTGTTGGCAGATAATATTAATCCGGATTAGCTACACTCTACATGAATCAAAAGAACTACCTGCTGATTCTGCCATAAAAATTTTACGCTCTATAGCTCGCCTTCAACATAATCAATCGGTGCACCGACTACTTTTTCCAAATTTGCAGCGGCTATGTTATACTGCATCAAAGTGTTGTAGTAGCTTAGCTGGGAATTTCTGTATGTCGTTTCAGCGTCCTTAAGCTCAATTGCATCACCCATACCGACTTTGTAACGGCCGCTCGCAAGTTCATACTGTTCTTTGGCAACCATCATGGATGAACGTGCAACAGGGACGGACTCCTGTGCATTCATTAAGTCAATATAAGCCTGTTTTACCTGCAAATAAACATTTTGGCGGGCTGTTTCATAGTCAGCCTGATCTTTTTTGTATGTAAGCTTTGCTTCATCGAGCTGTTTTTTCAAAAGGTAAAGGTTTGTGCCTGTATAAGAGAGCTGTGCACCGATTTGATAACCATAGTCAGTATCAGGAGTTTTACCGCCCTGGGTAAAGTTTCCGACTCCTCTTAAGTCAGGTAAAAAAGCATATTTTGACGCTTTAATTAATATTTTTGAACCTTCCATTTTCTTTTTCGCTGCAAGCAGTTCAGGTCTTTGCTCAAAAGATTTGTTCAAAACTTCGTCAAATTCTACCTCGTATTTTTTAGAGTCCAAACGCTCGCTTATATTGTAATCCGCAAACTCAGGAACACCCATTGCGTTATTTAGATTTGCATAAGCCGTTTTTACCGTATTTTTTGCCTGAATAAGACTTAACTGGGCATTATCAAGATTGTACTTTGCAGTGGATACGTCGATTTTTGCCTTTGTACCGATGTCATAGTAGGCTTGAGCCTGTTTAAGGTGAACTTCATAGTTCATAACCGTATCTTCATACACGTTCACCTGCTGCATTGCAAAAAGCAGATTGTAATATGCAGTTTTTACCTGACAGATAATATCGTTAATGTTTTCCTGCAATGTATCGCCGGCTGCTTCATAAGTCTTACGAGCCACACCGGCCTGCGCACTTGTTTTTCCAAAGTCAAACAAAAGCCAGTCAAAACCGACGTTCGGTGTATTGTACAAGTTATACTGCTGCATCGGGAAGCGGAAGTTCGTTACCATCATATCATTTCTTGAATAGCTGACGCCGAGGTTCAGGGTCGGGAAGTAGTTTGCCCACGCTTGTGCAATTTTGTTCTGGTAAATATCCTTGCTCATCATCTGAGACATAATACGCGGGTTATTTTCAAGCGCTATTTTGACGCAGTCATCAACTGTAACAACTTTGTTCGCAGTGACAGCACCTTCGACAACCTGCTCGCCTTCAAAAGCGTCTCTTGGCTGGATTGCAGGAGTTTCTTCAACGGTTTTGTTTACCTCTTCTTTATTCTTTTTGTCTTTTCTTCCAAAAAGTCTGAATTTTTTCTTTTCTTTTTCCTGTGAAACCTTAGGATTTTCTTCCGCAGGTTTCAATTTTTCAATGTCTTTTGTCTCATCTTCAACCTGCACGACATCAATGTCAGAACCGGCATTTACTTCTACATTATTTTCTTCTTTTTGTTTTTTTTGCTCTTTTGATTTTGGTTTAAAGAAGTTTAGAAATTTATTATCAGCAATTTTTTCTGTTTCAGTTTCTTCTGCTGTGTCAAAATCAGGCTCATTGAGCTGTATCAGATTTATATCACCGTTTTCTGACGGAATTGCGATATCCGGTGCGATGTTTGTGTTGTTTATAAAATTATTAAGCTTCTCTTTAAACGCAAATGCACTAACCGGTTCACTGCAGCAGACCCCGACAGCTACCGAAAGAAAAATAAGTGATGTAAACAGTTTTTTATTCATGGTTTATAAAATCTTCCTCACATTTTATTCGTAAAGTTTTTAGCAACATTATTCATCATAAATCATAGTTTTTCTTCTGAATGTTTCTTTTTATTCATAACTTTTTCAACAAGATGCTGGATTATGACATAGAATGCCGGTGTCATGATTGTACCAAGAGTACCTGCCGCAAGCATACCTCCAAATACAGTACTGCCGACCGAAATTCGGCTGGAAGCACCGGCGCCGTGAGCAAGAACCAGAGGCACCATACCGACAACGAATGCAACAACCGTCATCATAATGGCTCTGAACCTTATCTTCGACGCTTCGACTGCGGCTTCTTCTATACTCTTGCCGTCTTCTTCATGCAAAACCTTTGCGAATTCAACAATCAAAATCGCCTGTTTTGCAGCAAGACCGATAAGCATAATCATACCTACCTGTGAATAAAGGTCAAATGATTGTCCCATCATTAACTGGAACACCAACGCGCCGACAGCAGCGAGAGGACAAATCAACAGTACAGCAAACGGTATAGACCAGCTTTCATACAGTGCGACAAGGAATAAATATACAAAGGTCAGAGCCAGTGTAATAATGGTCGTTGTTTGTCCGCTGGATTCGAGTTCTTGTTTCGAAGTACCCGACCACTCAAACCCGATATCCGACGGCATGGTTTCTTTTGTAACCATTTCCATTGCCTTCATAGCATCACCGGAGCTCTTACCCTGAGCCGGGCTTCCTGAAATTTGTACGTTTCTGTACTGGTTGTAACGGGTAATTGAACCTGCGCCTACGCTCTGTTTCAAAGTCACGACAGTTGTTACGGGAACCATTTTGCCTGAACTGTTTTTGACATAAATATTTGTCAGGTCAGCAGCTTTTCTTCTGAACTTTTGTTCTGCCTGAAGCTGTACCCTGAATACACGACCGAGTTTGTTGAAGTCGTTAACATAATATGTACCCAGAGTTGAAGAAAGTGTGCTGTAAAGTTCCTGAAGGTCAATACCCTGCGCAAGAGCTTTTTCGTAGTCAATTTCCACAATATACTGGAGCATGTTAGCCTGATACTGGGTATAAACGTTAGACAAAGCCTTGTTCTGGTTTGCTGCACCGACAAGCTGGTTTGCCAGTTTTTCCATATCCTGCGGAGTATGTTCGCCCTTAGAAAGCATCTGGAACTCGAAACCGCCCAGCATACTCATACCGGAGATAGCAGGAGGTGAGAATACGCCGATTCTTGCTTCTTTCAATTGTCCGAATTCAGCTCTGATTCTGCCGAGTATCGCATTCAGAGAAAGGTCTGTCTCTTTACCCTGAATTTTTCTAATTATTTTCTGGAAAAGATTAAACTCTCTTTTGCTCCACTCATCCAGCCTGATAACCATAAAGGCTTCGTTAGACGGGCCCATGCCGACAAAAACAATTCTTCCTTCCACACCTTCGATGTTTTCAAGAATTTTTTCCATCTTGTCGGTAAGGTCTGTTGTTCTGGCAATCGAGGCACCAGCAGGAAGGCTTATTTGCGCCATCAGTACTGCCTGGTCTTCATCAGGTATAAATCCTGTCGGAATAATCTTGAACAGAACGAGCATAAGCACAATTATACTGCCGTACACAATCAGTGTAAGCTTTTGATTGTATACGAATTTTTTTACGTAATGAAGATATATATCAGTCAGTTTCTGGAAATAAACGTTGAATTCCATAAACAGCCATTTAATAGCTGCAGAAGCTTTATTCGACGGTTTTCTGTTCGGATCCTCGTGTCTGAGAATAATTGAACACAAAGCCGGAGACAGAGTCAGCGCGCATACAGCAGACAAAGCAATAGAAACCGCGATACACACAGCAAACTGTTTGTACATCAAACCTGAAAGACCCGGCATAAAGCTGACAGGAACGAATACTGCCATAAGTACCAAGGCCATAGAAACCAACGCTCCGCCGATTTCCTTCATGGTGAGCTGTGTTGCTTCTACAGGCGATTTGCCTTCTTCTAGGTGCCTTTTGACGTTTTCTATTACAACAATCGCGTCATCGACAACAGTCGCAACAGCAAGAACCATCGCGAACAAGGTCAAAAGGTTTATTGACATATCAAAAACAGGCAGCGTCGCAAATGTACCTATCAGAGATACAGGTATTGCAATCAGAGGAACCAGCGTCGCACGCGGATCGCCAAGGAAAATAAATATAATAGCAACAACGATTATGGAGGTTTCTATAATCGTTTTCACAACCTCTTTCATTGATTCACGGATAAATTCTGTATCATCGTGAACCATAGCCAGTTTCATACCATCCGGGATTGTGCCTTCGATTTCTGCCATCTTTTTCTCAACAGCGTTGACGATTTCGATTGCGTTTGCACCCGGAATCTGGATAATTTGCATAAGCGCAGCGGGTTTACCATCGACTTTACCGTTTCTCGAGTAAGTTTCAGACCCTAGTTCAACTCTTGCAACGTCTTTTATTCTTATATTTGAGCCGTCCACATTTGAGCGGACAATAATATTTTCAAATTCTTTCGGCTCAAGCAGTCTGCCTTTTGTTCTCAGAGTAATTTGAAAACGCTGTTTGTCCGGCCCCGGCTCCTGACCGAGAGCGCCTGCTGATACCTGTATGTTCTGCGTAGTTATTGCTTTTTGAATTTCAGAAACCGAGACATTAAGGTTTGCCATTTTTTCAGTGTCGAGCCATATTCTCATAGAATAGTTGCCGGCACCGTAAACACCAACTTCACCGACGCCGGGCAGACGGGCAATTTCGTCTTTAATAAAGATAGATGCGTAGTTTGTTACATCCAGCTGTGAATACCTGTTGTCGGTAGACGCAAGGTTAAGGATTGCAACACCGGCGCCTGATACCTGCTGTTTTGCGGTAACGCCGAGTCTTTTAACATCCTCCGGCAGTTTAGGTTCAATCTGCTGGATTCTGTTTTGTACGTTTACTAGGTCGATATTTCTGTCCGAACCGACCTTGAAATAAATTTGTAATCTGTAAGATTCATCGGAGCTTGTTGAAATCATATACAACATGTCTTCAACACCGTTGACCTGGGATTCAATAAGCGATGCAACAGAAGATTCAACAACATCTGCGCTTGCACCCGGATAAGAAGCACTGACCACGATTTGCGGAGGGGTGATATCAGGATATTTTTCAAGTTTCAGCCCCATCATCGCAATAAAACCGACGAGAGTAATAAAAATCGATATAACGATTGCGAATCTTGGTTTTCTTATAAAAAAGTATAACTCTTCGTTATTTTGCTTATTTTTTTCGTTTGGATTATTTTGATTGTTCTGCATTTTCGCTTATACCTTCTTGTGCATTTTCGTCGGCCGGAAGTTCAGGTGCGACAGTTATACCGTCTCTTAATGTCTGGAAGCCTTTTGTTATGACCTTTTCCCCGACAGAAAGACCTTCTTTGACAATCCACTTGTCACCTTCCTGATTAGATATTTTTATGAATTTCTGTTTTGCAACATTTTTGTCATCAACAACCCAGACATAAGTTCCCTGTGTGCTTTCTGATACTGCAATCTGCGGAACCAGCACAACTCTTTTCGGTTTTGTTGCTTCTGCAACAACATTAACAAAATCTCCCGGAACAAGGAATCTGTCTTTGTTTTCAAATGTTGCACGAAGGGAAATAGTGCCTGCGGTCGGGTCAACTTCGTTGTTCACAAATTCAAGCTTTCCTTCTTCGTGATAAATTGAACCGTCCGAAAGTTTTATAAATACCTTTGTATCGCCGAGGTCATTCTGGGCCTCGGCTTCTGCCTT
This sequence comes from Candidatus Gastranaerophilales bacterium, assembly GCA_944322755.1. Taxonomy (GTDB): domain Bacteria; phylum Cyanobacteriota; class Vampirovibrionia; order Gastranaerophilales; family Gastranaerophilaceae; genus CALUPY01. Next base: position 52,947 of record CALUPY010000008.1, read on the forward strand.
TTTAAACTTTAAGTAGTCTTCGCTCTTTAAGTTAAAATAGACGTAAATCGGACTTGTCGAAACAATTCTCGCAAGAGTTCCGGACTGCGCATTAACAAGGTTGCCCTCTGTAATGATAATTTTACCGATTTTGCCGTCAACAGGAGCCTTAATCTGTGTATAAGAAAGATTCAGCTTTGCATTGGCAAGACTTGCCTTGTTAGCGTCCAGCTGAGCTTTATTCTGGTCTCTGGTTGCAAGTGCCTGGTCAAAGTATGACTTACTTACAAAATCATTTTTTACAAGTTCTCTTGCTCTTGTCAGTTCTTTTTCTGCATTTACAAGAGCAGCCTCAGACTGTCTGACAGCGGCTTGTGCCTGCTGTACCGCAATCTGGTATTCATGCGGCTGGATTAAAAACAGAGTCTGGCCTTTTTTAACGTAATTGCCTTCTTTAAAATAGCTCTTCTGAAGCCAGCCGTTAATACGAGCCACAACATCAACAGAATATTTTGCCTCAATCCTTCCGACAGATTCTGTTTTCGGATAATAATCCCCGTCGACAACCGCTCCTATTTCAACAGCCGGCGGTTTTGCACTCATTTTCGCCATGATTTTTGCACTGACAAAAGTCATGACTTTATTAAAAACTATCGGCAGTACAATCAAAGCAATAATTATACCAATGATTAACTTCTTTTTATTCATATTAACTAATCCTCTAGGTTCCGGTCATACATGTTGTTATTATAATAACATTAATAATACACTATCAAAAAGTTTACAATAGTATACATGGTTGATGAATTTTTGAAATCTTTTTGAACTCCTACCCTAAAGGCATGCCATTGCGGTATATTAACAAATTACTCTTTATTTTTTATTTTTTATTTTAAGAAAAAACGCCCAGGGAATCAGGAAAAATGCAATAAGCGCAAATATTTCAAAGACATCTACATAAGCCATAAGCCTTGACTGTTCCTGAAGGGAGACATACATCATTGCCTGCGCTTTGTGGTTTGCAAAAACTGAATATCCGGACATGAACTTGTGCGCAAGCGCTGAAACACGCTGCTGGAATATTGGATTAAACGGTGAAACATTCTCTACAAGATAGGTCTGGTGAACCTGCGAAAGTCTTGCAACAAGCGTCGATGAAAGAGATATAACAAATGCTGTAGTCACACATTTTGCCAGACTGTGAAGCCCTGCACCGTTTGAAAGTTCACTTTTAGGCAGCGTTGCAAGTACAAGCCCGGATATCGGTATAAATGTCATGATTACGCCGATACCCATAAGTATATTAGGAATAACAACATAGCCAAATGATATCGAAAGGTTTAAATTCGCATACATAATTGTTGAAATTGCGAGAAACAAAAATCCTGTGGAAACCAGAATCCTGTTGTCGATTTTTTCAACCATAGGCCCGATAAGCACGAGCATGACTATACAGGACAAAACACGCGGAGCAAGCGACATACCGCCGAGAGTCGCTGTGTAGCCCATCATCCTCTGCAAAAACTGGGGCAGAAGTACGATTGTTACATAAATAATCATATTTACGGACGAGCCGAGCACTGTGCCTATGAAAAAGTTTTTGTCCTTAAAAACCCTGAGATTTACAACTGCCATATCACTGTCGCACTCCAGCTCCCAGACAATGAAAAAGATAAATGAAAAAACAGAAATTGCCGTCAAAATACAAACCCATGGAGTGCCGAACCAGTCATACTGCTGGCCTTTATCCAGAACAACCTGCATTGTTAAAAGCCAGATTGTGAGTGAAATAAGTCCGACAACATCCACTTTCTTTGGAATAACTCTGTTTTCCTGGTCTTTGACGTTACAGTGAATAAGTATTATAGAAAAAATTCCAACAGGTATATTTACAAGGTAAATCCATTGCCACGAAAGATTGTCCACAATATAACCGCCGAACGTCGGTCCCATAATTGAAAATACCATAACTGCAAAAGCAAAAAGAGCCATTGCCTGACCTCGTTTTTCAAACGGAAACGCAGCAATAAGAATTGCCTGAGAAATAGGCATCATCGGCCCGCCGCCAATTCCCTGAATAAGCCTGCCCACAACCATCATGTTCAAACTGTGGGCAAATGCGCACACAACAGAACCGAGTGTAAACAGAGCAATAAAGATTTTCAAAAATTTGTTGCGCCCGAGAAGATTTTCAAGCCAGCCTGTGAGCGGGATAAGAATCGCGTTTGCAATCATGTAGCTCGTGATGACCCAGTTTGCCTCGTCGAGCGTAGAGCCAAAAAAGCCTGCAATATGTGGGATTGCAACGTTTGTCGCAGAAGTTGCAAGCATTGCAAACGATGTCGGCAAAAGGATTGTGAACGCAATCAGCCAGAGCGGTACATCATTTTGTTTTGCTGTAACGGAATTTACTGCCATGTCTGAAATCCTTTATTTTACCTTCACTTCTGGAACAACGGACATGCCGGGTACTATATTGTATTTTGAAATATCTTCCGTGAATACGATTTTTACAGGCACACGCTGTACTATTTTTACGTAGCTGCCTACAGCATTTTCAGGCGGGAACAGACTGGATTTTGCGCCTGTGGCTCTTTGGATGCTGTCCACTTTGCCTTTGAATTTTTTGCCGCGGTAGGTGTCAACTTTAATTGTGACAGGCTGGCCTTTTTTCATATTAGCAAGCTGTGTTTCTTTAAAGTTAGCCACAATCCACATATTTTCAGGAACTATCGCGAACATCGGCTGTGCCGTTTGTACATAGTTTCCCTGCTCAACGGTTCTGGAAGTAATGTTTCCGTCTTCAGGCGCGTAGATTTTTGTGTAAGAGAGATTGAGTTTCGCTTCTTCAACTTCGGCTTCGAGTCTTTTAATTTCCGCAACAGTCGCATCTTTTTTTGCTTTGGCTGACTGCAAAGCTGAATGAGCAGCATTTTCTCTGTCCATTGCCGCTTTATGAGCGGATTTTGCAACAGTCAGCGCTGTTTTGCTGGAGTCATATTCCTGTTTTGAGGAAATACCCTCTTTGTACATATCATTGTATCTTTTGTAATCTTTTTGGGCAAAATCCAGTTTTGAACGCGTTGCATGTATGTCCTGCGCGGACTGGCTTAAATTCGATTCTGCCTGATTAATCTGTTTCTCGGAAATGTTTAAAGAAGCCTTTGCTTCTTCCAGTCTTGCCTCTTTCTGTTTCAGAACGGCTTCATAGTCATTCGGGTCAATAACAAGAAGCAAATCCCCTTTTTTAACCGGCTGGTTATCAGTAATAAGAAGTTCTTTAACCTGACCGGACACACGGGGCGCAATCGATATAATGTGTCCCTCAACAAACGCGTCATCCGTCGATTGGAAGTGAATCGAATGGATTGCAAAGTAAATCCCGAGTATTACAAATAAAACAGCCGCAACTGACGGGACTATAACCCTTTTTTTCATGTAGCTCGGTCTGTCGTCTTCTTCGTTCTTTGTTATGCTTTTAAGTTCATCTTTTTCTGTTTCGTTAGTGCTCATAAATTTCTCCATTATAATATTTACCAGATTTGCAATTTAGCATGTTTTTCAAGATTGTCACGCATTTTGTCCATTACATTTAAACAGGTCTCAAGGTCGCTTACGGGTATATTTTCAGTCGCCTTGTCACGGAGGTTTAGCATAAAAGGTTTAATGCGGGCATGAAGAGCTTTGCCCTCTTCTGTTACCACAATTTTAAAAACCTTCCTGCCGTTAACGTCCGGGACTCTTTTTACCATCCCGTCTTTTTCAAGAATATTAATAAGCCTCGTCATATTCGGGCGGTCTTTGTAACTCATTTCACAGATTTGTCTCTGATAGAGCTCGCCTGATTCAACAAGGATAGAAAGGATAAAATACTGCTCCGGCGTGATTTCGAATTCTTCACGCGCAAACATCCTGAGCGTCGCAACTTTCGAGAGAAGCCCCGCCACCATAAGGTTAAATAAGACTTTTTTGTTTAAAAAACTGTTCGGCATAGTTATTCTATCTTTCAGACAGCAAGTGTATATGTTTTAGCAGAAAGTATTCATACTGAGGTTTTTGGAGCCGCATTTCCCTGAAATAGTCCAAGGCGTCTGTCCCAACTGGAATTAGGCGGAATTTTGAGCGTACCTGTTGTGCCTTTCTGCTTTGGTTAGTTTGGATTAGCAGCATGCCTGCGTGAGGTTTTCTGCTAGGCATAAGCATTTTCGCCCCTGCCCCAATTATTTTAAAAGATTTGTCTTGTGTTAAAATCTTTTTGTGTTATTATGATAACACAAAAACACAAAAATCAACAAAAGATAAAAATTTTTAAAATTTATTATCAGACACTAGACACATTGGGACAAAACATTATGAAAAAGATTATTATTGCAATGCTTATCACTGTAATGCTTACACCTGCTGCTTTTGCAAAGAAGAAAGAAAAAGAGCCCGAGCAGGCTGTACAGTACATGAACCTCAGCTGGTGGGAAAAATACAATGACCCGGTTCTTACCGAGTATGAAACCCGGCTTTATGAAAAAAATCCTGATTTAAAAATCGCGTCGTTGAAAGTCAAAGAGGGTGAAAAAATCGTAAAAATATCTTTTGCGAACGAACTTCCACAGCTTAGCTTTGACGGTCAATTGAACAGAAATTTTAAATCAAGCGACCTCTATTTCGGACAGATGGCAATCCCGAGTTTTAAACAGAGCGAGCTTCAACTGCCGTTAACAATGAGTTATGAAATCGACATATGGGGTACAAACCGATTCAGAACAAAGAGCGTTGAAAAACGTCTGGAAATGGTAAAGCAGGACGAGCGCGCAAGCTATATTATGCTGACATCAGCTTTTGCCGCTGACTATTTTAATCTGATAAGGGTGGATAAACTGCTCGAACTCCAGAAACAAATCGTTGACATTCAGGAAGAAATCGTAAAAAAGACAGAAATAAAATTCAAAAACGGACTCTGTTCAAAAACTGACCTGCTAAATGAGCAAAAGGCACTGACTTACTTGAAAGAAGAATACAATTCACTCGAGGACAGGCAGGCGCTTTTAACAAACCAGCTCAGAACCTATCTTGCAGCAGGTGCTGACGAGGAAATAAAACGAACTGATTTTGACTCGGTTTCTGCGCCTGAGGGATTGCCTGAAAGTTTTGAGTCAAATGTTATTGAATACAGACCGGACTACCTGAGAGCAGAAGCTAATATAAAACGCGCCGGCTACGATGTAAAAGTCGCACGGCGGGAATTTTTACCAAAGTTCGTTATTTTCGGACAAATCGGATTTAACGCATATCAGTTTGCGAACCTCTTTAGTTCACCTGCACAAATGGCTGCTGCCGGAATTTTGCCGCAGTTTGATTTATTCACTGGCGGACGAAAATTTGCTGTTTTGAAACTGAGAAAACTCGAATATGATGAGGCGCTCCAGGTTTATCAAAAAGCAATACTTAACTCATTCCGTGAAGTGAATGACAGCCTGAGTATGGCACACACTGCGGAAAAAACTTATGCAGAAGATATAGACAGACTCAACTATCAAAATGAAATGTTTGACCTTCTGACCAAAAAATCAAAAATCGGCGCTGCCTCTAATCTCGAAGTCTTATACGGAAGACAGGCAAAACTTTTCACCGAAAAAGAAGCTGTAAGCGGCAAGATCAACGTTATCATAGCCTCCATTAATATGTATAAAGCGGTAGGCGGCAGAGATTTGTATGAAATAAGCAATCTGTAACGCCCGCATAACGAACAGAATAGCTTTGTTATAATCGTTACTGTTTTTCATAATATCATGAATAATAGTAACGATTACATAGCATGAAAAATGTGCTGACAACATAAATTTTTCTTTAAACACTTGAAATCATACATAACACAGGTAGCATAATTTGCCTCTGCAAACTATTTTGTTTGTAATATAATATTATTTGCAAAAGGAGAATGAATTATGGAAAATACGGTTGTTATAGGTGCGCAGTGGGGTGATGAAGGAAAAGCAAAAATAACTGACCTGCTGGCTGAAAAAGCTGATTTGATTATAAGATATCAGGGCGGCTGCAATGCAGGACACACTGTCGTTGCTGACGGCAAAACCTTCAAGTTTCACCTTATACCTTCCGGAATTTTATATAAGGGAAAAATCTGTTTTATCGGCGCAGGAACCGTTATTTATCCGGAAGTTTTGAACGAAGAAATAGAAAATCTGAAAAAAGAGAACATTGACCTCTCGGGATTGAAAATATCTCCGCTTGCGACTATAACTATGCCTTATCATATTGACCTGGACGGTGCCAGTGAAGCCGGCGCAAAAAATAAAATAGGAACAACAAAAAAAGGAATCGGCCCGACTTATACGGACAAAATCTCGCGTCACGGCATAAAAGTTCAGGATTTGTTTGACAAAGAAGGACTTTCACACAAACTTGATGAAATTTTATCTTTAAAAAACAAAGAACTAAAGGAAATCTACGGTCTAAAAACCTATTCAAAAGAAGAAATAACAGATATTTGCAAGAAATATGCCGAAATTTTGCGCCCCTATGTATGTAATGACTGGCAAAAAATATATCACGATGCGCTAAAAGAGAATAAGACCATACTTTTTGAGGGTGCACAGGGGGTCATGCTGGATGTAGACTGGGGAACGTATCCCTACGTCACCAGTTCCAATCCTGTAGCAGGCGGTGCCTGCACAGGCAGCGGTTTTGGCCCGTCAGTTATTAAAGAAATCATAGGAGTATCAAAAGCATATATAACGCGAGTCGGCGAAGGCCCATTTGCCACGGAATTAACAGACGAGACCGGCGACAAAATCCGAAATATCGGTGCTGAATTCGGAACAACTACAGGCAGGCCGCGCCGCTGCGGATGGTTTGACGCGGTTGTTGCAAAATACGGTGTACTGGTGAGCGGGCTTACTTCAATGGCTGTTACAAAGCTCGATGTCTTCGACACTTTTGATGAAATAAAAATTTGTACTGCATACAAAGACACAAGAGACGGTTCTGTCTCTGAATACTATCCGACGAATGTTAATATTCACAAATATCTCGAGCCTGTTTATGAAACGCACAAAGGCTGGAAATCCGACATTTCTAGAGCAAAGACCTATGATGAGCTTCCCGAAAATGCAAAGAAATACCTTGCACGTTTAGAAGAGCTTATGGGGGTAAAAATTTCAATAATAAGCGTAGGCCCGGGCAGAGAACAGACTATATTTGTGAAGTAGTTCTGTGATTATCTAAACCAATGCGGCAGATGCCACCGGCTATCTTAAAATACGGTCACTTCACATTATTCCTTATCTCGAATTTTTTCCGGACAACATAATAATGCAATCTTATTTATAACTCTTTTCCAGACTGCGTTTAAGCTGGATAAGCTCATCTTTCGTCAAATATCTCGAAATTCTGACGAACTCTTGCATTGCATCATCAAAAGAATACCGGCGCATTTCAACATTCCGCAGCCATTCATTTACTTCACGGGTAATCATAACTTATTCTGCCTGAAGCACCTGTGCCGGAGCCTTTTCCTTTCTTTCTTCAAGGTATTTTATTGCATAACAGCCTGCCACAGCACCATCAGCAGCAGCGGTAATAACCTGCCTAAGAGGGGTTGTACGTACATCGCCTACCGCAAACACACCGTTTACCGACGTCTTCATTGTCTCATCCGTGACAATAAAGCCGGCCTCATCTTGTTCCAACTGGGCATTTATATACTCAATGTTAGGTGTAAATCCGATATACGGGAATACACCGTCCACTTTCAGTTCAGATGTTATGCCCGTTTTTACATTTTTAACAACAAGAGTTTCAACGCTCTGCCCGCCTTTGATTTCTACAGGAACAGTATCATACACAAATTCAACCTTATCATTTTTAAATGCTCTTTCCTGTGCAATTTTATCTGCTCTCAATGCATCGCGTCTATGTATTATATAAACTTTTTCAGCAAATTTTGTAAGGTATGTACCTTCTTCGACAGCAGCATTTCCTCCACCCACAACAGCAACAACTTTATCCTTATAAAATGCGCCGTCACACACCGCACAGTAGCTTACGCCGCGGCCAAGAAACTCTTTTTCTCCAGAGATACCAAGTTTTCTGGCCTGAGCACCTGTCGCGATAATAACAACAGGCGTCTTGAAAACATATTCGAGCGTTCCTATTGTTTTAATATCAGGCTGCAAATCAATATTCTGAATCTCCTGCATAGGATACTTATCGATATTAAACATATCGGCATGTTCTTCGAATTTTTCCATCATGTCATACCCGCCGATTTTTCCGAAACCCGGATAATTCTCGAGTTCCAGATAGTTTGACGGCTGGCCGCCAAGCATGGAAATATCTATTACTGCTGTTTTTGCAGCACCTCTGGCTGCATAAATTGCCGCTGAAAGCCCAGCAGGGCCGCCGCCCAAAATCACTACGTCATATTCCAAAACTTTTTTCTCAGTCATTTGAAAATCCCTCTTATACTATCTGACGCCCAAAATCTTTCCTGCTCCGTCTCCCGAAACTTTTACCGCGTCTATTCTGTACTCGACGATGTCTGTACTTATCAGTTCACCGTATTTGTATTTTTCTATAACTATTCTATCAGTTCCAGAAAAATTTTCACCATTTAACGTCAATGTCGGTGTTTCCGTTACATTTTCGTTACTTTCGGTTTTTCTTCTGGTAAATGTTATCTGATTGTTTTTGACTTCTTTTACAGTCACAGACGCAATTGCGCCCGAAACAGGATTTGACAATGTTATGACGTCATCTTCTTTTGATAAGTTCCAATAATCAGTACTTCTTTCTGTAAACAGCATGGGATTGTTTGTATAAGTCTGGACAGAAGTAACTTTCCACGTTCCGAAAAAACCTTTCGGCACCCTGTCAGACAGTTCAACTCCACCCCTGATTACAGTCTCTGCAACCACGGGCATGCCAATAGTCAATACGCTGAATATCATTATCAATGCACGTTTCATAATTTTATATATAACGTTTATTTTTGCATTTTCAATTGTTTTTTAAGGCAAAATCATCGTATATTTTGTAAACTATTTAAATAATAACGCTCTCACAATCTTGACACTTCTCTGTGTGCTTGTTATATTCAAGAAGGTATTAGATGGGCAAGCTGTCTACAAATGCCCGGGGGCTGTAACAAGGTAACCCGACTGACAAAGAAAAGTCCGATTGACGCAAAGCCAACAAGGCGACCCGTTTGACAAAAGGAAGTCCGATTGACGCAAAGCCAACAAGGCGACCCGTTTGACAAAAGGAAGTCCGATTGACGCAAAGTCAACAAGGCGACCCGTTTGACAAAAGGAAGTCCGATTGACGCAAAGCCAACAAGGCGACCCGTTTGACAAAAGGAAGTCCGATTGACGCAAAGCCAACAAGGCGGTGCGGTCTGATTAACAAAAGTCGATTGTTACAGCAGAATTATTGAAAAATCGTCCCGCGGCTACAGCACCCGATGTGAAAGGAAAGAAAAATGTACGCAATAGTTGAAACAGGCGGAAAACAGTACAAACTTGAAGAAGGCCGCTACACCGATATCGAATTGCTTGACGGCAATGCTGATGAAAAAGTCGTTTTTGACAAAGTTATTATGCTCGTTAACGGCAAAAAATCAAAAATCGGCCAGCCATATGTTGAAAAAGCTTCTGTTGAAGGTGTTATCGTAAAACATGACAAAGCAAAAAAAGTTATAGTCTACAAACAGAGAGCTAAAAAAGGCTACAGAAAAAAACAAGGTCACAGACAGGCTTTCACAAGAGTTATGATTAACAAAATCAGAACTACTGCATCAAGAGCTAAAGCAGCAGCTGAAACAGAAACTACTGAAGAATAAATAATTTAAAGGAGATAATAAAATGGCACATAAGAAGGGCGTAGGTTCATCAAAGAACGGACGCGACAGCGAAAGTAAGCGATTAGGCGTAAAAAAATTCGGCGGTGAAATTGTTAAAGCCGGAAACATTATTGTACGTCAGAGAGGAACTAAGTTCCACCCAGGTAATAATGTAGGTATCGGCAAAGACGACACACTCTTTGCTCTCACAGACGGCAAAGTTGTGTTTGAACCCTACAGAAGAGACCGTCGACAGGTTAGCGTTTACGCTGCAGGATAGTCTTTAAATAAATAAAATTTACGCATATAAATACACATACAACGGACTTGCAAAAGTCCGTTTTTTTTTGATTTTAAGTTATTTGGATATGCATCGTGTGATGAATTGTACAAATTGCAGAAACTGTACTTTATGAAGGTTCGCTATAGCTTAAAACACGACATTGCAGAAAAATAACCCTAATGATGAATATGCCAGAACGGGAAATGACCTTTTGATTTTGCGTTTACATTACTTTTTAAAAGGTTCTTTGCATACGATACAGCAGCTTTTTCATCATAAAATATTTTATTTTCGCCAATCTGTTCTGTTATCTTTAAATTTTTCAGCTGCTCTGCAACCCTGTCACTCTTAATAACAAGCATGACCTCTATTTTTTGAGCCAGTAATCTTACAATAATATCTTCGAGTGCAAAAACAGCAGAAATATCCAGAGTATCCGCTGATTCATAATTTAATATCATGTATTTTGTACCTAACATCTCATCAAAATGAGAAATAATTCTCGTTGCACTGCCAAAAAAGAATTGCCCGTTAATGTGAACCACTCTTATTTTATGGTGAGAACTTTTTTCAAGAGCAGCTTCGTACTGCATAGTCTCTTTGTCAGTAATGTCTTTAACTCCAAGATTCGCACGGTCTGCACATCTTTTTGCATAAAGAAGAGAGGCAAGTATGATTCCGCATGCAACTGCAAAAATAAGATTGTAAAAAACAGTAAGCAAAAATACTATTGCCAGCACATATAAATCATCCCGCGGAGCATATTTTATCACTTTTAAAAACTTCGTATCTATTATATCGTATCCGATTTTTATAAGAATTCCGGCAAGTACAGCAAGCGGAATCTCTGATGCAAGATTTCCGAATTTTAAAAGGATTACCAGCAGAACCAGTCCGCTAATCACAGCAGACCAGCGGCTGACTGCACCGTTTTTGATTGCCGCAGCAGTCCTCATTGTGGCAGCTGCACCGCTTAAAGAACCTGTCAAGGAGCACAGCAGATTCCCGGCTCCCTGCGAAGCCAGCATACGTCTTGAGCTGCTGTTCGTCTTTGTTAATGAATCAGCAACAAGTCCTGTCAGCAAGCTCTCAGAAGAAGCAACTATAGCAAATATCAATGCATATGGAAAAAATTCTCTGATTGCCGCTGCAGAAACATCAGGAAGCTGCAAAGACGGCAAAACCAACGATATTTGTGAAATCCTTTCCACATCAAAATCCCATACAACAGAAACAGCCGTTCCAATGACAAGTGCCGCAAGCTGTGCCGGCAGATACCTGTTAAACCGGGCAGGAATTGCAAAACAGATAAAAAGTGTAAGCAAACCGAGCACAAGAGCCGAAAAATTCACATCTTGAAGTACAGATGGCAAGGATTTCAAAGTTCCGACGACAGTAGAACTTATCGGATGCCCCAGAATCGGATTCAGCTGCATAATGATAAGAATTGTGCCAACACCGTTCATAAAACCCGATATGACAGGATACGGCACATATTTTACTATGTCGGAAAGCTTTGTTGTAGCAATAATAATCTGAATTATCGCCGCCATAAAAAGAATGACAAAAGCCTTATCCATCCCGAACCCATGCGAGGATAATATTGAAGCAAGAGCGATTGTACAAGGCCCTGTAGGGCCTGAAATTACCGGAATATTTGAACCGATAATCCCTGCTGTAATACTGAGAATGACAGCACCCCACATGCCTGCCATTGCCCCAAAGCCAGTAGCAACACCGAATGCCAAAGCCTGCGGCATGGCAACAACTGCTGCAATAATCCCGCCGACTGTTTCGCCCTTCATAAAATTCAAAAATGATATAATTTTTTGTTTTGCGCTCATTTCAAACCGTCCAAGAGATTTAGCAGATTTTTTTCTTCAATAATTATATCTGCATTTTTTCTGACTATTTCCTTTGCGCAAAAAGCAACCTTAGTACCGGCAAAAGCAAACATGCTTAAATCATTTGCTCCGTCACCCACCGCAATCGTATTTTCTTTAGAGACATTCAAAATGTGCTGCAAACGCGCAAGCATTTTCCCTTTACTGTCGGAAAACATCATCTCACCGCCGACAAGCCCTGTAAGAATTCCGTCTTTTGAATGCAATACATTAGCAAACTCCGCATCATACCCCAGAATTGGCATTGCGTATGAAGTTGCATCTCTAAATCCGCCGCTAAAACATATAACAGTATATCCGCGGGATTTAAGCACTTTTATTGTCTCGGCTGCACCCTCAGTATAGGGAAGATTCCGGACGATTTCATCAATTTGTGACTGCTTTAAGCCTTTTAACAATGCAGCACGTTTTGTGAGACTTTCAAAAAAATCCAGTCTGCCCTCCATTGCCTCATGCGTAATTTCTGCTACCTGCTCTCTGATGCCCAAAGCTTGCGCAAAAAATTCAATGGTCTCTCCGTCCATAAGGGTAGAATCAAAGTCAAAAACAGCGAGTCTGTTCATTTTACCTGACCTTTATCCCGGTAGAGCCAAACCCGCCTGCGCCCCGAGCCGTATCACTCAGTTCATCACACACGGAAACAACAGCCCTTGTGACAGGAGATATAATCATTTGCGCAATCCTGTCTCCGTTATTTATTGTGTAGGATTCTTCCGACAAATTCACTACAGGCACACAAACCTCACCGCGATAGTCCTCATCAATTGTGCCAACACAGTTTATGAGACTAATTCCATGCTTTATAGACATTCCGGATCTCGGCCGTACCTGAGCTTCATAACCATGCGGCAATTCCATTTTTAAACCTGTCGGAATTAGCTTTCTCTGCATTGGTGCAAGAACAACAGGCTCCTCAAGGTATGCGCACAAATCCATGCCGGCAGCTCCCTCTGTCTGATAAGCAGGAATAACCGCGTCATTATGCAATTTTTTAAATTTAACAATAACTTCGTTCATATGTTAATTATTATAGCTGAATACAGTTGATTCGCAAAATTGTTAACATATTTAATTTTGCATCAATAGGTATTTAAAGCATTTGTAAAGAAGTATTAAGAAAAGTATATACGAAATGGCAATTTTTTAGGATTTTTTATCTTTATATATATACAAGATATATAAAACAAAAGATAGATAAAAAAGAAAGTAAGAGAGAGAAATATGATAGCAGTAACTAATCCTTCAAAATCAAACAACCCCTTCGCAAACTACACATTAGCAATCGCTGCACAATATGAAGATACAGTAACAGGCATCGTTGAAAGCCAGAAAAAACCGCCAAGAAAAGTTTACAAAAGCATAGACAAAATGCTTGAAGAATGCTTTTTCCTCGGAGCAACAAAATTCGGAACAAACTTCATAGCATAAGACAATAAATATTCATTCACCATTGGTAAACATTTTAACTAATGTATTGGCAACTTTCTTTTTTAATACTATAATCAAATAGTTACTAGCAGACGAAGGGGAAATTATGATAAATTCTGTTGTTCTTGTCGGACGTGCGGGTCAGGATCCGGATATGAAATATTTTGAATCAGGAAAGGTGAAAACCTCCTTTTCTATTGCGGTAAACCGCTGGGACAGCAAATCAAAAGCAGAAGTTACTGACTGGTTTAATATTGAATTGTGGGACAAATCAGCAGAAGTTGCAGGCGAGTATGTAAAAAAGGGCAAGCTCGTTGCAATAGAAGGAAAACTCGCTGCGAGCAAGTGGAAAGACAACACAGGCGCTGACCGTGAAAGATTTTTTATAAGAGCAACAAACCTCAGACTGCTTGGTTCACGTGATTCATAAACGGGTGAAATTATGCTTACGTCTAATAATATAGGAATAGTTGCAGATGACCTGACCGGTGCAAACGATACGGCGCTTCAGTTTCACATTCGCGGTGCAAATACCCAGATTATACTGGATCCGACAGTGCTGCCCGAAAACCGTCTAAGCACTCAAGTCTGGGCGATACCGACAGAAACAAGAAATACATCAGAAAAAAAAGCTTATGAACGTGCAAAAAAAGCAACACAGGTACTTAGAGACCAGCTTGGAGCAGAATATTTTTACAAAAAGATAGACTCCACCCTTAGAGGAAATATTGCAGTTGAAACGCTTGGAATGCTTGAGGTGCTGGATTGGGATGCAGCAGTAGTAGTCCCCGCATTTCCTCAAGAAGGAAGAGTAACGGTGGGCGGCTATCATATGCTCAAAGGCGTATTGATAGAAAGAACAGAACATGCTCTGGATCCGCAATCCCCGATTTACGAATCACACATTCCTACTTTGCTAAAAAAACAGCTTCCGGAGGAGCACTCGGATCTTGTCGGTGCAATCCACATGAATACGGTAATAAAAGGAGCAGGCCCCATTCTTCAAAAGCTGAACGAGCTTATTAAAGAAGGAAAAAAGCTTATTGTTACCGATGCAATGACAACAACAGATATTGAGCAGATTGTACTGGCAATGGAGAAGAGTTCTTTCAATATTCTGCCTTGCGGTTCTGCCGGCTGCGCACAGATTCTCGGCAATATTTGGCTGCCAGAGATGACCAACCACTATATCTGTAAAACAATAGCAACTATGCCCAAATTTATTGTGTCCGGAAGTGCCACAAAAACAACGGCGCAGCAGCTCCAGAAGCTGGAAGATGATGACGATATAGAAAACACATATTTTATTTCACTCACCCTTGATAATATCTTTTCGGGTGTATCTGATGAACTTGTTGACAGAGTTTGTGCAAACCTTGTTAAAAAGAATATTGTGGTAGTTCACACATCAGAATTGACTTCTGATGAAAAAGAATTTTGTTCAATGCTTTTCGATAAAGAAATGTCAAAAGCTGATATGGCAAAATTGACTACTGACTTTCTGTCTGAACTTGTACGACGTGTAGTCGGACAAAAAGATTCGATTTTAATTCTGGTAGGCGGCGAAACTTCATACAAATGCTGCAAAGCTATAAACACAAGCAGTTTACAGGTTATAGATGCAGTGCATGAAGCTGTCCCGCTCTGTCTTGATACAAAAGGCCAGTGGATAGTAACAAAATCAGGCAATCTCGGAAACACAAATACTTTAATAGATATAATGAAATATTTTGAGCAGCATGAACAATAAAATATGCATAACAATCGGGGATTATAACGGAATCGGCCCCGAAATCACGATAAAAGCCCTGGAAATGCTGGCTATTCCTAAGGATAGAGTATTATTAACAGGAAACAAAAGAATTTTCCAAAATTTTAATAGTCGACATGGATATACAAAGATTCCCGATTACGAAATTTTTGAAATTCCGTACGACGAAAAAGACTACAATCCCGGTAAAGAAACAGCCGCAGCAGGTGAATTTTCATACAAATGTCTGGAAGCAGCCTGTACACTGGCAAAAAACAGAGTTATCGGAGCAATCGCGACTGCGCCTGTTTCAAAAAACGCTCTTCATCTTGCAGGACATGACTTTTCAGGACAGACAGAAGTGCTTGAAAAACTGCTCGCACATAATAACCAAAAGGCAGAAATGCTTTTTACTGCCGGAAATTTCAGGGTTATGCTTTTAACCAGGCATCTTCCTCTTTCTCAAGTACAAATTACAAAAGAGCTTATTTTTGAAAAGTTCGTGCGGCTTAACGGTGTTTTAAAGGAAAAATTCCATATAGAAGAGCCGTCATTTGCGCTATGCGCTCTGAATCCGCATGCAGGAGAAAACGGCATACTCGGCAGAGACGAGATAGAAGAATTCATACCGGCAATATCAAAACTTACAGACTCAGGAATAAAAATCACTCGCCCCATGCCGGCAGATACACTTTTTGCGCAAGCGGCCGCTGATTTTAGGACGGGTGTACAGCGCTATGACTGTTATGTAGCTTGTTATCACGACCAGGGGCTCATTCCCATAAAGATGCTTGCAATGGACGAATGTGTAAATACCACAATAGGACTCGATGTAATCAGAACCTCACCAGCGCATGGTACTGCATATGACATTGCCCCATATTGCTGCGCACGGGCTGAAAGCATGGCAGCCGCTATACAAGAAGCATTACGACTGTGTTCCTAATGAATCAGGGATAAAACAGATTCAGATTTTGGATTTAGAAATCGGTTTTTGTAACATTTTTTTTACATATTTTTTGATTATTTTGATTATGTTGACGAGCCTGACACCTGAGTTGCAGGGTATTTTAAGGATGGCTATAATAAAAATGTTCCTGAAAAGTTGGTGCTTAATTTCCAGAAACGGCGCACCCGCTGGGGAACAATTCACGGGACTCGTTTGCCTATGTGCCTGTATCTTTTCAATTGGGCACAAACTGACGGAAAATTCTTTCCGGAGTACGGCAAACCCGGCCGGCGTTTATTCAATATAGATTTGCTGAGAGGAATAAGGTTACAGGAGAAAATCATGTTACGCTGCTGTTCAGTGAACTTTGCTGCGCAAACAAAAATTGTGCTTCCTGCACGCGGGTATTTGTATCGCTGCTTGGAATACGGAGTCTGCCCGCGATGCGGTGCAACGATTTCACGTTTTATCAGACAGGACTCGGGCTATGATATTAGCGTTGTACAGCGTTCAGGCATAAAAGCGCAAAGAGAACTTATTAAAGCCAAAAAAGAACGGGAACGCGCAGATGCTTTGTTAAAACAAGGCACTCTTTCTAAACAGCACTACTATTACGGTACATTCCGGCTCACAAGAAGGAAAGATGAACGGGGCAACAGAGTCTATATTCAGCAGCAGAGAAACTTCAACAATCAGGCTGTGGATTTGTACGAAGTAAAAACAAAGTACTACAGTTTGTATGAATAAATTAAAAAAAAGCTTATATTCTTCCGGATGACCGGAAAATTTTAAAATTTTTCTGCACACTAACCAACAGACCCGGCTTTTTGCCTCGTAAATTGATGACATCCTTCACTCCCACCGGGTCTTTTTTTTATCAAAATAAAGAGGTTATGTTTAAATGAGCGAAAAACCTGACATATCATGTCTTCTTAAACAAATTGGCAGACCATATGAGATATATAACGACGATGGCACATACCAGGGCTGTTTCTATCCTGTACAGGCATTATATCCGGACAAACCACGTTACAAGCTTCGTTCAAAAGATGATGACAAAAATTACTTTTACGGTATAAGCAAAATCAAAAAACACTGCACACAGGTAGAAACTCCGGAGACAGGTGACATAATAGTCACACGTTTCAAAGACGAGCTGCATGTAGCAGTTTATTATGAATACGGAAAAATAATTCATGTTTTTCGGGGTCATACGCTCCAAATCGGGCGGTTAAAAATATTTAAGGACTATCTTATTTTTAGGGTAAACAAATGATTGTATCTTCAATAGTATCAGCAGTTACAGCGGTTGCAGCAGTAATCGGTGCCACAGGCGTCGGCGCAATGACCGCATTTTCAATAGGAGCAATTGCCGTTACATGGAATGCTGTTATCGGTGCGGCAATGCTATTCGGAGGAGTAGCGCTCTCTGCAATTACAAAAAAGAGCGGCGCTTACTCCTCTCCGACATACGACGGCATTAAACAAACACAAACAAATCAAGACCTGCCTGTACCGCTTCTCTACGGAACCTGCAAGCTCGCAGGAAACCGCATCTGGCAGGATGAAAATGCGACAAAAACAATAAAACGTATAGTCGCTTTTGCAGAAGGTGAAATCACAGGATATGAGGACATAAAGCTTAACGATATACCTGTCTCTGAAATTAGCGGAATCACAGTAAATCGTTATTACGGAACTGACACGCAGGTGGTTGACCAGATAGTAGGAGGCAAAAGCCAAGCAGAGCGTGCTGAAAAAGTAGGCAGTCTCAGACGCATTGCGTATCTTGCAATCACTGTACCCAGAACAAGTAAAATCGATGTAAACTATAACCTTACTGCCGTTGTTAAAGGGCGGAAAATAAGGGTTTATACAACAAAAAATCAATACACAACTAAATATAGCGAAAATCCGGCATGGGTTATGTTTGATTTTCTAACATCATACAACGGATTGGGGCTGGGACTGAACAACGACGGAACCCCAAATGATGAACTGATAAAGGAATTGTTTGACCTTGACAGTTTTATCGAGTCGGCAGCTTTTTGCGACGAACTTGTGGATGGAGAGCCGCGTTTTACATTCAACATGGTTTTTGACAGCCAGACCTCTGCCCGAAATCTAATAGATGAAATATACCGATCCTGCAGAGGTGGTTTGTTCACTAAAAACGGCAAACTGCAGTTTAAAATAGACAAAGCAGAATCAGTAAGCAAAGTTTTCAGAGCAGAAGATATCGTCAAAGGTTCCGAAACTTTTTCCACACTGGCATCAGAAGACCACTATGACATATTAAAATGCATATATGTAAGCCCTGACCATGAATGGCAAAAGGTCGAAGCATATGCGGAGGTTCCTGTATACAAAGACGGTGTTCCTGTTGAACACACCGTAAACATATATTCCGTCACTAATTTTAAACAGGCAAGCAGGCTTGCGTGGTATTATGTTAACTCAAAAGTTTTGCAGCCGTATTTTGGGAGTTTCAAAACAGATTACAGAGCTTATGATGTAGAAGTCGGAGATGTAATCCAATTTGACAGTCTGCTTATGGGACTCGAAGGCTATGCAGTAAAAGTCACAAGTGTAAGTGATGACGGAGCCGGCACTTATACTATAAACTGGAGAACCTACGACAGCAGGCTCTACGATGACACATTAGGCAGTAAAGAGCCTCATGTACTTGTTTCTAATCTTGAAGATTATTATGACGTACCTGAAGACGTGCAGGGATTTAATGTTGTACAATCAAACAATCTCTTCAACTTCGTATGGAAACCGACAACAAATAAAAATGACCGCTATGAAATTCGCTGCGGTGAATCCTGGGAAAGCGGAGAGGTTTACTTAAAAAATATAACTGCCTGTTCAGCTTCGGCGCCGATAAAAGCAAAAGGGCTTTTTAAGTTTTGGATAAAAGCATATAACGGATATAACTATTCAGAAAATGCTGCATTAGATGTCATATACATTGACTCCGTTCCCGAACTAAATACCGTTGTTGCAATAGATATTCTCGGCGATATGCAAGGGGTTATGAGTGAGTCTCTTAAAGAATTTCACAACACATTAAAATTGAAAACCTCTGATGTACTCTGGCACACAACAGAAGACTGCTGGGGTGAAGGAGACATGTACTATCAGTCCGGCGGACTGTGGGGCGCAAAAGTTTTCACAGAAGGCGTTTACGAAAGCCAGGTCTATGACATAGGAGCAGTACTTTCAAGTGTTGTATCCGCCTCGGTGAAATACCAGAGTCCCGATGAGCAGAGCAGTGTTGTGCTTGAATGGGCGTATTCATCAGACGGTGAAATATATTCAAACTGGAGTGTAGTGAACACTGGAGAATACAGTTTCAGGTACTGCAAATTCAGGATTTCAGTATCCTCGCCGAACGGTGTACAGGTTGTAGTATCAGAATGTATTGCGAACGTAGATGTTCCGGACAAAGAAATAAACCTGCAGCTCGAAATTACAGATAAAGCAGGACTCACAATACAATATGAATTTCTTGCACCGCCGTCAATTGTTGCCACAGTAAATGACAACAATGATGCCTATGTCGTCGTTACAGAAAAGACAAATACTTATGCGACTATCAAAGCTTATACAAATGCAGGAGATTTGTGCACATGCCGGGTAAGCCTGCGAGCCAAAGGCTATTAGAGCGGAATTTGCCTTCTTTTTCGGCTGAGCTGAGGCAAAGCCTGAAAAATGGCGTCACGACTTAGCGTAATACAACGAAGTCTGCAAAGGACTGTAAATAGTGACACGGTAGAGTGAGGGCGTAGCCCGAAACTCGTAACGTCTCGAGCTCCGTAGTAAGCGATAAAATCCTAAGGATTTTAAAGCGAACGAGAGGAGCGAAGAGCGCCGAATAATCCAAGAACGGAATTTGCCTTCTTTTTCGGCTGAGCTGAGGCGAACGCCCCTTGTGCAGTCGGGCGATGGAATGGAGAAATTCGAAGAATTTCGTAATGGAATGCAAGACCGACGGAACGTCCGTAATCCAAGACGCGGATATGTCATCCTGAAGCATAGAATCCGGAATGCCGCAACAATCGTGTATATTCAGGATCTTACACACCTCGCAAATCACACGACACCCCGAACAGGTAAGATGCTGAAACAGAGTCTTGGATTATTGGCAGCTCGGAATTTTTTCACTCGTTCTTTTTTGCTTTGCAAAAAATTCACTCGTATCAAATTCCTTCGCAGGACGTGCTGGGTGCCCTTCGGGCACACGGCGCACTTGCCAAAATCCGCCAGCATGACATGATACGTTATTGCGAGCCCGAGGTACGAGGGCGCGGCAATCCATAGAAATTATTATTGGGAGGAAAGCCCAACCTACAAACTCGCAAAGCCCCCCCCCGTTTGTTCAATAGAGAAACAAGTAGAAAAACAAGAGGTATTATATGATTCTTGATGATTTAAAAAATTATCTGTCACCCCAAACAGGCGAAACTCCTGTCTATCTAAACTACGATTCTTCCACGAGTCGAAAAGATGCAGTTGTATTATGGCAGAACGCGAGTTCGGCATCAGATATCGGAGAAAAAGCCGTGGTTCGGGTAATCGTAAAGTGTATTCTTATGCAAGACGCAATAAGCTTATCAAACAAGCTATACAATCTCTTTTATCCGCCAAAACAATACCAGCGGCTTATTAATATAAACGGTTCAAAAATGTATGTAAACACCGGCGGTGTACCGTTTTACACAAATTGCGATGAAAGCGGACGGCATTGTTATGCTTTTGACCTCAATATTGTACGCGGACGCAATTCAAATGATAGTAATTAAAATGTTGACACCGGTAGTCACGTAAAAAAGAAAGGATAATTATGGCAATTTCTCACAAAACAGCGCTTCTTGGCGTAGACGATTTAAAAATTTTCCCGATTACTAACGATTCCGAAGAGTCATATACAGTAGGGGATGGAATTGATGTTCCGGGTGTAAGACAGATTTCATTGACATTTGAAATCGACCAGAAAGAATTAACAGGCGACGAAAAGACACTTGCTGTCTCATCAAAAATCAAATCAATCACCTTTAACTCTGAATATGCAGAGTTAAGCCTTGATGTACTCGCTGCTCTTTCCGGAGGTGCAGTCTCAACAAGCGGTTCAGATGATACAGAATCAGCGACTTTCAGTTTTTCGGACGGAGATTTACCTTCTTATTTTCAACTGCAGGCAAAAATCGACGGCACAGACAGTATTGTCGGAGGAGACTGCCACATTATAATTTACAAATGCAAAGCCTCTGCAATACCGATTAACGGTGTACAGAGCGATTTTGCGACATATACTTTTGACGGGAAAGGTGTATTTACCGAGCACAAATTCGGCACAAGCTCGCCTAAGGCAAAACTTGTTGACATAAACTTCAATGCCAAAGCAAAAGACCTGACTGCGGTCACATCTTCGGGCTCATAAATCGAAACATACAGCATAAAGCCTGCAAGGCAGATTACAGCAGTCATTAGAAAAACCGCCTGAGGCGTACAAATTAAAATAAGGACAAAAAATGATTACGACTTTTGATATTGCCCGTGCGGGCAAAAAACTTTTACTTGGTTCACAGAGCGTTGCGCGCATTGAGTCATACGAAACTTACAGAAATCTCTATGAGAATAACTTTGCCGGAGCATTTCCGGCAACGTTTTCTAAAATTATCAAGAAATATCCCTTCGAATCGACAACTGCGCAAACGCTAGTCGAATTGAACCTTTTCTGGGCAATGACAGAATTTTTCAAAAATCTTTTAACAAATCAGGGTCTGAAAGTAAATATTACCCCTGAGGCTCAGCTGATTTGGGAGGAAATAGCAGAAGATAATAACTTTATAACCGTACTGAAAGAGGTTTTTATTGACAATTCCCGTTTTGGAAACGGTTTATTTAAAGTTGCGCTGGATGATGATAAAGTGAAGATTTTCAGCGTTTGTCCGGACTGCTGGTTTCCGGTGCTGAAACACGGCGACATAAACAATCTGCTCGGGCATGTTATTGTAAACCCGCTCACAGAAATCGTAAACGGCAAAGAAATTACACTTACACATATTGAAAAACACCACAGAGGTTTTATTGAAAATGAACTCTGGTCAATGTCAGATAATGTATTTAAAGAAAAGCTGGATGTCGAAGAAGAGCTTCTGATTCCGGAAATTGACGATTTTTCTGCTATTTGGGATGATTTTGTACTTATTCCGGTCAAAAATACAACAGAAAGTGACAGATATTTTGGAGAAAGCGATTACAAACGCTGTAAGTCTGTTATAGAAGAGCTTATGCTCACAGTAAGCCAGAATTCTAAAATAATAAACAGGCATGCAAACCCAAAAATGACAGGAAGCAGTGACTCTTTGGAATTTAATCCGGTAAGCGGACGTGCAGAATTTCCAAACAAAGATTACATTCCTGTTGGCAGAGACGGTGTCAAAGCGGAATACATAACTGTTGATTTACAGGCGGCCGCAATAAAACAACATATTGATACTCTAATGCAATTCTTCTACATTTTGACAAAAACTCCGCCTCAGGCATATGGGTTGGACATAGCCGGCAATATGTCAGGAGAAAGTCTCAGAAAAATTTTTATGACTACTCTGGCAAAAATTGATGACGTAAAGCAGGTAAGTTTTAATTCAGCGCTGAAAAAAGTTGTAGAATGCGCAATGGCGTTTGCAAAATCTCCTGTTTCGTCAGTAAACATCGACTGGGGAAATCCTCTGCCGGAAGATTATGCACAGTTAGTGCAGCTAAATAACGAGCGCGTCACTGCAGGAACCCAAAGCAGAGTCGGTGCAATTATGGAGCTTGACAATCTGGACGAAGATGCAGCGCTTTTGAAGGCGCAGCAGATTTTGACAGAACGAGGGGAACAAGGTGGGCTGCAAACCGGGGAGTAATTCATATTTATTGCACTAATTTCCCCGGTGTTTTCAAAATAGCAAACAAAGAGGGCGCGGCAATCCATAGAAACAACAAGACTGTCATCCTGAAGCATAGAATCCGGAATGCCGCAACAATCGTGTATATTCAGGATCTTACACGCCCCGCAAATCACACGACACCCCGAGCGGGTAAGACGCTGAAACAGAGTCTTGGATTATTGGCAGCTCGGAATTTTTTCACTCGTTCTTTTTTGCTTTGCAAAAAATTCACTCGTATCAAATTCCTTCGCAGGACGTGCTGGGTGCCCTTCGGGCACACGGCGCACTTGCCAAAATCCGCCAGCATGACATGATACGTCATTGCGAGCCCGAGGTACGAGGGCGCGGCAATCCATAGAAACTTGCAGTGTGGGTTGAGGAGTCAAGAAGCAGGTTGGGCATACTTGCCCAACAGAGACCAACGTCTGGCGCTGTTAGGGTAGTACCCCCAACATACTCGTTATGCTTTTTGTTCCACTCATACAGAAAGGAAACTTATGTATCCAACGTTAAATATAGAGTACAATTCCGCTTACAGCACAAAACTCGAGTTCAACACTCAGATTAATGAAAAGATGAAGGGACATGAACAGCGCTATCCCATCTGGACTTTTCCCAAAAGAACATTCACACTTTCTTTTAATAAGGGGCCTTCGGGCAGAGCCGAACTCGAAAACTTTTTTGAACAGGCAATGGGCGCTGCCGGAAAATTCTATTTTAAATGGGAAAAAGAAAAAGGCGGAGACGATGAAATATACTTATGCACTTTTGACGCAGACAGCCTTGAACAGAATATTCTCGACTACGGTTTTACGGAGACGAAGCTCAATCTCGTTTGTATAGACAATTCTCCGGTCGAAAATGTCTCTAATCTTGACTTTTATCATAAGGCCGAATGTTCTTTTGTGACAGAGTTTTACACGATTATAGACAAGGTTTTTACTGCACGTAATGAGCGCAAATCCTACTGGGACACGCCCAAAAAGAGCTGGACATTGACTTTTGAAAAAGACCCTGAAACACGAAAACAGCTGGAAGACTTTTTTGTTGCGAAACGCGGACGTTTTCGTTCTTTTGACTGGGTTTGGGAAAAGGAAAGGGGCGGAGACGGATTGACATATCATGTAAGATTTGACGAAGACTCATTGAACACTGATATTTCAGATTACGGATTCGGCGAAATAAAAATTAAAATAAAAGAAGTTTTTCCAAACAATAACCCTTTCTATGAAGTTGAAAAAGACGAAATCATCCCGAGAAAGCTTCTTAAAATCGAGCTGGAAGGCGGTTCTGTTTATATAATGGATAATGAAACGCTGGAAAGTCTGACATTTGAAGGAGAAACTTATCTGGGAGCGCCACTTTCGCATGGTGATATTGAAAAAGATGACAATTCAAGTGTTTCAAAGTTAAACATAGAGCTTTCTAACGTAGGATTGTCAATCTCCGGCATAATCGGACAACGCGGTGACGTAATAACAGATGCACCGGCGGTTTTGACCCTGATATTTCTTGACGTTAATACAAACACCATACTGCCTGACTATAAGCAGGTGCTTTACGCAGGTCACTGCAACAATTTAAAGCTGGATTACGAAACAGCGACAATGGATATTGAAACCTCTTTAGGCGGATATGAGCTGCAAGCACCGGTTATGAAATACAGGACTTCCTGCCAGGTGCGAAGATTTAAGGATTGCCGCTGCAAATATTCCGGCAGCGAAACCTCTTGTGACAGAACCTTTGAACGGTGTAAAGAACTCGGAAATCAGGAAAATTTTGCAGGATTCCCACAGATGTATAATGAGCTGGTCATAAAGGTTTAGCACTCTTTCTTCTATCCTCTTTTTCCGCCCGTATTTTACGGGCATTTTCCTTTAAAAACAAAACAGGAGTAATTTATGATTGAACTATTTAAAAATTCTTATGTAACGCTGGAAACAGCTGATTACTACTTTGATGAAAGGCTGCACTCCGATGTCTGGACGGCAACGGAGGAAGCACAAAAAGAATGCGCACTGATTTGTGCGTCAAGAAAGCTTGACAATTTAAACTATCTCGGAGACAAAAAAAATGCCGGTCAGCCAATGGCTTTTCCCCGTGTATTCGGTCAGAATGAAGGAATCCCTGCAGATATAGAACAGGCAGTATGCGAAGAAGCGCTTGCACTTCTTGAAAACGGAGATTCCGTACATACAAAAAACAGAGCAATGGGCATACAGTCAGTAACACTTGGTTCTGCATCGGTTTCATACAGTGAAATGAAGCAGGAAGGACTTTTGTCATCAGAAGCTTACAGGCTCGTTTCTAAATGGCTGCGTAAAGGTTTTGATATTACAAATCCGACATTTGCGGAGGCAGACTAATGTTTTCACACTTATATAATGAAACAGCTGTCCTAAAAATCACTGACGGGTGTAATGAATACGGTGAAGCCAAAATCACAGAAACCATAAACATCCAATGCAGAATAGAATTCAAAAACACTGTAGTTGTCGGTCAAAACGGCAATGAAATAACTTCCTCCGGAAGACTGTTTACTGATGCAGAAATAAAAATCGGAGATATTGTTACTATAGAAGGCTTGGATTACACGGTTGAGCAGGCATTCAGGTCAGTCGGCCTCGACGGAGAATACGGACTCAACGAAGTGTATTTTGGCTGAAATAGCATATAAAATTAGGAACGCTCTGTTACTTTTTATAAGCAGAGTTTTTTATGTTCACGCACCATCAAATCAAAAAACTGGAGAATTTATGGAAAATAAAGATTACTTATGGACGGATAACCCCGCTGTTTCAGGGGTTGCAGTCTGCGACACAGATGTTTTAAACGACTGTCTTATGCATCTTAAATACAACAATACAAACAGTCTGCCGCTGTTTTTTATGCTGACAACAGACAGAGCCCTCACTGGCGAAGAAGGCATCGGGTGGGCTTTACAAGGGTCGTACGTCACAATGACATACCCCGATGCGGTAAATATGATAATCAATGAATATGACAGCGGTGTGTCATCAACATACCGAGGTATTTCCTGCAAACGCTCAGTTTCAGGCAGATATATTGCAGATATTTCACAAAAAGATGCTGTAGACGAACTCTATTCCACAAGCGGTGTTGCTGATATATATGTCGTTGATAAAACAAATAACGCTTTTTATCTTCCGAAAACAAAATGGTTTACCCAATTTACAAATGACATAAACAGTTTAAACAAATACAATGAACCCGGACTGCCAAACCACCAGCACTCACCAATCTATCTAACCGGTTCAAATGCAGACCTTGGCGACCCCGGGCAGTGTTACATGACGAACAACGGACAGCAAAACGGCATCCAAACATCCAAGGATTCCAGAACCGGCAACGTTTCTAACAACAGCCTTTACGGAAAATCGTCTACAGTACAGCCCCCTTCTTCAAACAAATTCTTATATTACAAAGTAGGAGATGTTGTATCAGGCGCAACCAGTGCACTGATTGATGCGCAAGAGTACCTTGAAGAATCTCTGAATGACATAGAAAATGCCGTTAATGACGGATTGTCAGCTCTATCCGACGCCTCAGACGCACTCAATCGGAACCAGATTACAAACTGTGTTCTTGCTGCGCCCAACGGTATTGCCGATTACTCCGGCGGAACGTTTACAATCAAGCAGGGCATAAAAGTTATCTATCCGGATGGCAGAAATGCCGACGGCTCCTTAAAAAATCGCGAATACACAACAACAGAAGACAGCACTTACACGCCCAATTCCGGAACAGTTGCCAGATATCTGCTATTAAGTCTGTATGACTTGCATTTTTGGGATTTTTCAACCTCTGTACCCATATATGTTCAGGAAAAAACCCCGACAAAATTTGTAAACGGAAGTGCATACTGGTACAAACCGTCTGAAAATGTATTTTACTGGACAGACAGCAGTAATTTTACGCAATCACTCAGTATAATTCTCGGAATTTACAAAAAAACCGGCAGCAACATTGAAGAATGGATGCCGTTTGAACCGGTAAACATTTTAAAACTAAATGACAAATACATGGTCACAAACTGGGCGTTTCCCTCAAGTGATTACAAAGATATCAGCCTCGGTGCCAGCGGAACAAGCTACACTGCACCAGCAAGCGGCTGGATGTGTGTATCAAAAAAAGGCGGAAGCTCTTCGATTCAGTACCTTGCCATTGTTAACTCAACCTGCAACAATTTCGGAATGACGGTTTGCACCTCAGCATCAGGCTCTGACATTAGAGTCTTTGTTCCTTGCAAACGCGGTGATGTTTTCAAAATAAACTACAATACAACAGGCTCAACATCGCTGTGCCGTTTTATTTATGCAGAAGGAGAAACGCTATGAACTATTATTTAATGAATGATAATAAAATAATATTTTTTGATACGGACAAATCAAAAATCCTCAACACACTTGAATTTATGCCAGAATTTTCAACAGAAGACATACAAGAAACAGAAAGAGAAATCATTTATCGCAACGATGAATTTGTTTTTGCTGATGAAATTTCTGACGAGCTATTGTCCGACGCTATAGAGCAAAAACTCGAAGAAAATAAAACAGCGTACAACAATGCATTAAAATCAGGGGTTGTTTATAAAAATACACTATTTGACTGCGATACTCTTGCTGCAGTACGCATTATGGGCCAGATGGTCGCAGCACAAGCAGCGGCAATCGAATCAGAGGACACCATTGACTGGTTTGATTACAACTACGTTCCTGTAACTTTGACCATTACCGAGTTTATGGAGCTTGCCGGGATTGTGACGCTAAATACAAGAAGAATTGAGACCCTGAATTGCAGTTATAACACCGCCATAAGAGCAGCTCTGTCTATGGAAGAACTCGACACGATAGAAATATCCTATTCAGATACAAATCTGCCGGATATACAAGATTCGGCCTCATCCGGTGAGGAGGAGGCCGAAAAATGAAGCCGGAACAATCTCAGGAATGCTACGAACATCACATGCTCTTAAAAAATACGCTCACCACTATAACTGATTTTCTTTTCGGAAGTCCTGAACACGGAGGTGAAGTATCTTTTGTATCAAAAGTCAACCTTATGTTCGAGGAACTTGCGTTTATAAAAAAAATTTTAATCGGTTCTGTATTTACGATACTTGGAGCATGCATTTTTATCGGACAGGAATTATACAAAATCGATGCAGATTCAGAATATTTAAATGCGCATCTTGAACAATCAAAAAAAATTGAAATGAGACTCGCATATCTTGAAGCAAAGGCAGGTAAAGATGAATAAAATAATAGTTCACTGGACAGCAGGAACATACACACCTAATGCAGTTGACCTTGAGCATTATCATTTTCTTGTAGACGGTGACGGTAATGTACACAGAGGAAAATACAAACCGGAAGACAATGAGGACTGTACAGACGGATACTATGCAGCACACACTGGAGGAGGGAATACAGGAGCAATAGGAGTAGCAATCTGCGCAATGGCAGGCTTTACAGGAAGCATAAAGGCAGGTGCATACCCGATTACACCGGTACAGCTTGAAGCCTGTTTTAAACTCTGCGCCGAGCTCTGCAAAAAATACAATATTCAGGTCGAAAATGTCTGGACTCACTACGAATTCGGGAAAAATCATCCATCAACGACAAGTGCCAGAAAAATTGACATAATACATCTTCCACCCTATCCCACCGTTAAAAGCAACGAAGTGGGCGGTTTTATAAGAAACAAAATAAAATGGTATCTCCAAAAGCTTAAATAGTACATAGAAAAAGAAAGGTTAAATTATGAAATGGTATGAAGTAATTTTTAAATACCTATCACAGTCCAGCACATACAAGGGACTGTTTGCGCTGCTTGCAGCGTTCGGCGTAATCATAAGTCCGGAGCTTTCTGATGCAATTATAGCCTGTGCACTTGGAATAATAGGGCTTGTAGATGTAGTTATTGATGAGCATTCAAAAAATGTTTAGCGGATTTACCGGAGCAATGCAGGCATTTTTTACAGCTATTGCAAATATTTCGGGATGGCAGGCTGCAAAAACAGAACATCAGGCTGAAACTGAAATTATTGAGAATACCAAAAACAGCCAAAGGGCTGTTGATGCGGCCGAACGAGCGCTGCTTATTGCAGACAAATACCAGAGTGTAATGACATTAAAGGACAGGCTGAATTATTTGCACTGGTGCAGGATATTCAGAAAATACAACTGATTTTAGACAAATTTCTAATTCTTTTCGTTTGGACTCCTCGTCATCCTGAAACACAGAAATACTCTGTGACATGGTAGTGATAATATTTATTATGTAAAATATAAAATATAGAAACTAAAACCAACGGTAA
>CALUPY010000009.1 GCA_944322755.1 Candidatus Gastranaerophilales bacterium
TTTTCTATCTTTTTTCAATGGATGGACAAGATTTCATCTTGCCACAACCGGCCTAAGATTACGCTTACGCTATCTTTGGCGGTTCTGATTCGCTCTCGTACGGCTCGTTACTCGCCTACGACAGCCTATCATCCCGATTTTTTCTATCTTTTTTCAATGGATGGACAAGATTTCATCTTGCCACAACCGGCCTAAGATTACGCTTACGCTATCTTTTATATAGCCTAATATCACAATTCACAGACTGTTATATATTCATACGGTTAAGTAATTTGATGAATTTAAATATGAATAAAACACAACCGATTGTAAATCATTCTTGTATGATTTATTATTTTCATGTTGTCATCGTCAGAAAGGAAAAAAGTATGAAAATAAATTCTGTATCATCTGCATCTTTTGGAAAAACTGCTTATACAAAAAACAATAATGAATACAAAAAAACAAACACATTCAAAATTATCGGAACAAGTGTAGGCATTGCTACTGCTACTTTTACATTGAGCTTGCCTAAAATTCTTACAAAAATGTTTAATTATCCAATGGAGCGTGCATTTTCTAAGAAATTTTTGTATTTAGATGCAGCAGCAGCATTGATTATAGGCATAGGCGGCGGTGCTTTGATTGATTATGCAAGAAATAAATCCAGAGCACGTAAAGCCGACCAGCAGACACCAAATATTTAATCTTTTTTCTCAGGCAAAAATCTTACGAAATAAGACAGAACAAAAGGTATAAACGAAATTATCAGTAATGTAACTGGTATACCTATACGTTCTGCACTAAAGCCTATTACCGGAAACAAAACACCTATCACACCCCAGCTAAAACCGCCGATAAATCCGGATATCATGCTTTTATACTGCGGCATGACTTTCTGCGCCATAACCATGTTTATGGAAACAGAAAGCATTGCAATAAACCCGATAAGAATAAATACAATAAAAGAAATGACTGTTGTTTTTTCCACAAGATACGCAAAAAATCCAGTCAGAACAAACGGCATAATTAGAGAAAATGCAAAAACTTTTTTGTAACCGACATACTTTTCGAATTTTGTACTCAAATATGTACCTAAAGCACCGACGGTCAGAAACAAAAACATTGCTCCGCCTATTTCATAAGGACTGTATCCGTGGCTTTTCCAGAAAAAAGGCATAAGCACCGTAAAACTCGATGTTGTTAAAGATTTCAGCACAGACACCATTATCAAAAGACACATTGTTTTGTTTTTTAAAATATCTGTCAGTGTTTTTTTGAAGGTATTTTCATTTTTAACAAAATTACATTCATCAACCTTTGGCACGCAAACAAAAACAAGCATTGCAAAAATAATTCCGGCTATGGATGTATATGGCATTGCCTGAAGGCCGAATTTTCCTGTTATGGACGATGAAATCAAAGGACCAATCGAAAAACCAATAGTGCCTGCAGCAATGAAAATACTCATATCACGTGCTGTATTTTTTCCGCTGTATCTAGGCACAAGTCCTGTTGCTTGCGGATGATAAAAACCCACCCCCACACTTCCGAGCACAAGACATGCTGCGAGCTGCCAGAAATTAGCCACTATACCCGTCAGTGACAAAAACGTTGAGGCAATTAATATTCCCCAGAATATGAAAAATCTTTTGCTGCATTTGTCAGCAATAAACCCGAATACCGGCTGCATCATAGAAGAAAACAGTTGTGCAATACTCAAAGCACATGTCGCAATCCCGAGAGTAATTCCTATATTCGCAGTAATAAAAGGCAATATCGGATTTATAAATCCGGAATAACAATCAGCAACACCATGCCCGAGCGTCAACCACGCCACTGCCTTTTTGTTCTCTTCTTTGTTATCTTTAATATTTGTATTAATGTTTGAAATGTCTGACACCTGTTGTTACCATTACTATATTGTATTTGTCTGCCTGTTCTATTACATCATTGTCTTTTATACTGCCTCCGGGCTGGATTATACCGGCTATTCTGCATTGTGCAGCCGCCTGTATGTTGTCTATAGCAGGGAAAAATCCGTCTGAGGCTGCGACAGCGTCTTTTGCACCGTCACAGGCTTTGTTCAACGCCGTTTCCATCGCATCGATTCTGCTTGTTTGACCGCCGCAGATACCGAGAGTTTTAAAATCTTTTGCAATTACTATTGCGTTCGATTTGACATGTTTTGCAACCTTCCATGCAAACACCATATCCTCTATCATTTCGGTGGTGGGTTTATTTTTTGTCACTACTTTAAATGTATCTTTGTCCAGTTCTTTATTGTCAACATCCTGCATTAATGTGCCGAACGGAGTAATTTTTATTTCTTTATTGATAAGATTTTTGTAAACTCTTAACGGTGTATTCAGTTTTATAATCCTGAGATTTTTCTTTTTAGTCAAAAGTTTAAGCGCTTCATCGGTATAATCAGGCGCAATCAAAACTTCTAAAAATATAGATGAAGCATGTTTTGCGATATTTTCATCAACGGTTCTTGAAAATGCTATGATACCGCCAAATGCGCTGACAGGGTCTGAGTCAAATGCTTTCAAATACGCTTCATTGAGAGTTTTTCCCAGAGCCACACCGCAAGGTGTTGTGTGTTTTACAACAGCACATGCAGGAACATCGTAAAACTCGCTGACAATATTGACCGCAGCTGTGACATCAAGAATATTGTTATAAGACAGTTCTTTGCCGTTTAAGATGTCAAAGTCTGCAGTGTTTTTGTATTCGTAAATAAATGCTTTCTGATGCGGATTTTCGCCATATCTGAGTTCTTTTTTATTTTTCAGATAAAGTGTTTCATAATCTTTGTTTTCAGAAAGCTCTTTTAAAATTTCAGAATCATATTTTGATGTAATTTCAAAAGCTTTAAGCGCAAATTCTTTTCTTAAGTCATCTCCCGTCTGACCGTTATTTTGTGAAAGATTTTCGAGCAGTTTTTCGTATTCATCGGGGCTTGATACAACGGTTACGTTTTTATTATTTTTTGCAGCTGCTCTAAGCAGCGTAACCCCGCCTATATCAATATTTTTTATCAGCAAATCTTCGTCATGCTCTTCTTTTGCAACTTTTTCAAACGGGTACAAGTTTACAACAACAATATCGAACGGTTTTATATTTTTGTCCGTAATTTCTTTGAGTTCTTCGCTGTTTTTAGTATCAGCAAGAATGCCGGCATGAATATTCGGATGCAGGGTTTTTACTTTTCCCGAAAGCATTTCAGGGAAGCCGGTAATTTCACTGACCTCGATTGCAGGTATACTGTTTTTCTTTAAAAGTTCTGCTGTCTGACCGGTAGATACGATTTCATAATCATATTTTTCAACCAGTTCTTTTGCCAGTTCAACGATTCCTGTTTTATCGAATACGCTCAACAATGCCCTTTTTTTCATTTTGCCTCCGGAGGTTATTTCTTACTTCTTTTAATCTAACACAAAATTGACACCTGTGCTGAGACATATAATAGACTAAAATAATAAGAATAAGAAAAAAAACAAAAGAGCAAAGCCTGTTTTTTATGTATTACATTTATATTATTATCAGTCTAAAACTCTTTTCAAATCCTCATCAGGATTCGATGTTGTCTTTAAATATCCAAATTTATCAGCAAGAAAATTGAGCATATTCGGGGTAATAATCTCTGCAGAACACACGGGCAAAAAGATATTTTTAATACCCAAATGTCTCAAGCTAAACAAATGAGAGATAGTATGCAAATTACACCTTGTTAGAAAAACCGTTATCGGAAATTCACTAAAATCTATATCCTGTTTTAATTTATCAAGAATTTTATAGATTAAAGATGTATTAAAAAATGAATTCAAATGTAAAATGTTTTCCCTGTCTGACTCCACAACAGTAGAAATAGCAAAAGTATTTTCCGGAAGCAGATTAATTATCTCTTTAAAATATTCGGAAGAAAACATAGTATGATTTATCAGACCGATAATAAACAGATGTTTAATTTTTCCATCTTTAATTTTACTGATAATATTTTCAACCTCACTCATTACCATATCTTCATCATATCCTACTTGTATAGAATGATAATCAGTTTCTTCCCTAAAACCTTTTGCTTCTTTAGCAGCTTCAATTATAGGAGTGAAATCGTTATTTTCTATTTTAGATATACCTTTTCCGGAGAGTTCGTTTGTGGTAAAAATTCTCCCTCTCATAAGTCTGTCGAGTTTGTGCTGTGAATTTCTTGTAATTAAAATAGCACCTTTAAACATTTCAAAATCCATTTGCAGATTATCGAGATTCTTCTGGAAATGCCCGACAAGATTTTTATATTTATCAAATTTTGGAAAAGAATGGGCAACAATAAGACTGTCATGCGTATAAACATTTATTTCTTCATCTTTAAGTGCGTCAAGCAAAAGTTCAAAGTCTTTGAGGTTTTGTCCTGATGCCAGTATAGCCGGGCCTTTTTTGACATTACAGGATACTTTTTTAAGCCGTATTTTTCCAAAATACTCTTCCCGCGCTTTATGGAGTTTTTGATGTATTTCAAAATTTATCCTTGCAAAATCATTTATCTTTTTAACCAGCTTTGACGCAGTTATAGATGTAAAGTTCAAATTGTTAAACAGTTTTAAAATTGCAATTTCATCATCTCTTATATCTGCAGAATAAGATTTCAGCTCCATAAGGCGCATGCTTGCGCTTTTTAGCAGCTGTAAAATTATTTCAGTCAAATTCTTATTGACGGCAGAAAGCGTTTTTATTCTAAGAAGAGCCTGTTTTTCTCCTTCGTTAACAAGAGAAGAAAAGTCCGTGGCATCAAGTTTTATAGGTGACTTTAAAATTTGACAGTCCAGATTTTTTTCTTCACAGATTTTTATAAAAACCTTCTGAGCATCTTCTTTTTCAAGATGAATATCTCTTATTATATTTTCAAACTCTCTGCGGTTAAATTCATAACCAACAACAATTAAAGACAGATATTTTATAATTTTGTCATTCAACTGCCGATTCTCATATCCGAGCTCTTGCATTTTTACGACGTAATATGTAATCTGTTTTAATTCATACAATAAAACCTCTATAAGCGAATACACAAGAGGATCAACACTGCAGCTTCCCTGCACTGCACAGTCATTATATCTCATTTTGTCCCCGGTAAAATAATTAAACATAAATGTATTCTAAAACCATTAACTCATTGAATCCATTAGATAACAGGCTAATATGGAAATAGCCGGATTCGATGTATTATAATCCTGATTTTTATATAGTATAATTTTTTATGTAATCAGATTTAACAATACAAAGGGGTTTATATGAAGCAGTATGGTAAAATATTTTTTTCTGTTTTTGTTTTTATATTTTTTACATGTGTAAGCGTATTTGCACAGGATTACTCAACCTTCAAACTCGACAACGGACATACGGTTATTATAAAAGAAGTTCATGACAACCCGATTGTAACAATAGATACCTGGATAAAAACAGGTTCTATTAATGAAAATGACAAAAACAACGGTGTAGCACATTTTCTTGAGCATTTATTTTTTAAGGGAACAAAAAAATATCCCACAGGACAGTTTGACAGAATCCTTGAATCAAAAGGTGCTGTCACAAATGCAGCAACGAGTAAGGATTTTACACACTATTACATAACTATCCCCTCCAGATACTTTATGACAGCAATGGAGCTTCATGCCGATATGCTGCTTCATCCTTTAATACCGCGAAAAGAACTTGAAAAAGAAAGAAAAGTTGTATTAGAAGAAATAGCCAAAACTCAAGACTCCACAGAAAGCAGACTTTATGAACAGATGAACGAAAAATTTTATTCAATCCATCCGTACAAAAGAAAAGTTATCGGCACAAAACAGGTTATAGAAACAATACCGAGAGAAGAAATTCTTGAGTTTTACAATCAGTGGTACCGCCCTTCGAATATGATTACTGTCGTTGTCGGGGATGTAAATACTCAGGACGCCTTAAATATGGTAAAAAAAGAGTTTGTCATGGAAGAAAAAGAAAAGGTAAAACTCCCTGACTACAAAATGGATAAAAACATAGAAAAACAGCAGGAAATCATTACAAAAGACAACGTAAAAACCGGATATCTTATGATAGGTTTCAGAGGAGTAAAAGCTGCAGACAAAAAAGAACAGTATGCTCTTGATGTACTTGCCACCATACTGGGCGACGGACGTTCTTCAAAACTGTATCACGTAATAAAAGACCAAAAACAGCTTGCCTACAGTATTTCATCCGGTCATTCTTCAATGAAAGATGACAGCATTTTTTACGTTCAGGCAAACTTCAAACCGGAAAATATAGACAAACTAAAAAACAGCATTTTCTGTGAAATTGAAAAAATGAGACAGGGCAGTTTTGACGAACAGGATATAAAAACAGCCAAAAGTATCATAGAAAGAGACACTTACTATGCACGCGAGTCCACCTCGAACGTTGCAAGTGAGCTCGGATATACAACGCTTCTTTATAACAATACTGATTTTTACGATGAATACATTCCAAATATAAAGAAAGTTACAAAAAACGAAATTGTCAATGCAGCAAAAAAATATCTGAATCCCCAGCATGCAGTAATTTCAATAATTCTGCCTGAATCTGCAAATATACAAAAACAAGAAACAAAACCAATTGCAGATGTAAAAAAATCATCAGCACAACTGATTAAACAAAACCAAACAACAAAAGAATACTTGCTCTCAAACGGTGCAACTCTCCTTATAAATAACAACAGACTAAATGACATTGTTGCTATTCAAATTTACACTAAAGGCGGTTCTTTCACAGAACAAAAACCCGGTGTTGCATCGATTACCGCAACAGCAATGCTAAAAGGAACACAAAAATTTTCGGGCATAGATTTATCACGAATAATGGAACAAAACGGAATAAAAATAATACCGACAAACTCTCCGGACAGTTTTGTTATTTCCGCAAAAACAACTCTGCAGGATTTACCGTTAACAATGGATTTACTCTCCGAAATAATAAATAATGCATCGCTCGAAGAGCAGGACATAGAAAAAATCAAAACAGAAAAACTCGCAGCTATTGAAAAACAACGCGATGTCCCATCAAATGTAGCCTTTGAAGAGTTCAGAACAGAACTCTGGAAAAACACTCCCTACGGCAGAACAGGAAAAATTCTCGAAAAAACCATTCCGACAATAACAAGACAGGATGTGATAAATTACTATAAAAGCTTATCTAATCCTCAAAACATAGTAATTTCAATAAATGGAAACGTAAATGATAATGACATAATAAATTATTTTGACCCGATGTATTGTAAAAACAAAGGGAAAAAAGTTAATTATTCCGATTACAAAACATTATTCAAACCATTACAAAATTCTGTTACAACAAAAACCTCAAAAGATTCAGAAGCCGCATGGGTTGTCGCCGGCTGGCAGACAGACGGGCTTACAAACATAAAAGACGCGGCAACGCTCCAGATTATTGATGCAATAATGGGCTCCGGTATGAGTTCACGACTTTTCAACAGGCTGCGAGACGAGCAGGGATTGGCATATCAGGTTGGTTCAATTTACGTTCCAAACGTTAACAGCGGACTATTTGCCGTATTCATAGGTACAAATCCAAAAACAGCACTCCATTCCAAAAACGAACTGCTCAAACAAATAAATATTCTGAAAAAAGAATTTGTTGCAGACAAAGAACTGAGAGAAGCAAAGGACAAAATTCTCGGCAATTTTATACTCTCACAGGAAACAAATGCTGAAAAAGCCGCAACTATAGGCTGGTTTGAGGCATCCGGAAGAGGATTCGATTTTATAGATAAATATCCGGCAATAATTGAATCTGTTTCCGCCAGTGATATTATTAGAGTTGCAAACAAATACTTTAATAAAAATGCAGTAATCACAATAGTTGCACCGGACAGTTATCTGAAACAATTTTAATTTCTGATGTATAATGGCTTTATGAACAGAAAAGTTATTGCAAACAACAAAAAAGCCTTTCACGACTATACCATTTTTGAAAAATACAATGCAGGTATAGTCTTGACCGGTACAGAAATTAAATCAATCAGAAAAAATGCGGTAAATCTGAAAGACAGTTTTGTAAAAATAGAAGAAGGTGAAGCGTGGCTTTACAACTGCCATATAAATCCTTATGAGCAGGGCAATAGATTCAACCACGACCCTGACAGAACAAGAAAGCTTCTTTTAAACAAAAAAGAAATCTTAAAAATGCTCGGGAAAGTTAAAAAAGAGAGTTATGCAATTATTCCGCTTTCTATGTATCTTGAAAACGGCTGGGCAAAAATCGAAATTGCACTTGCTAAAGGCAAAAAACTTCACGACAAACGTGAAGATATAGCCAAAAAGTCAATGAACAGAGATATTCAAAGAAATATTAAAATAAGATAATTTGAGGCAAGAAAAATTTGTATCCCTTAAAGCGTAATCAATCAGTAGATAAGTTAAATCAAACCTGCTAAAATAAAAATGGATTAAGTATATATTCAGGAGAAAATATATGGAATTTGTAAGCACCAAAGCTGATTTATTCACAAATATCCAGACAATAGATAGTTATCTGGCAAAAAAATCCGGTGATGATTTCAATTTTGCATTAGATTTGATTAGAAATGGAAAGGTCTTTGTTTCAATATCAAAAAAGGAAAGGTATAGTTTTTACCCTAGCCGTTTTATGGGGTATAAAAATAACACCCGGACGTTACATAAACAGAATTCTAAGAAAAACGGCCTAAATACAAATAAAGAAATCAGAAAAATTTTAGATAAAAACCTGTTTATGGATAAACTTGAATCTGAATATATTAAATATTGCAATTCTTTAGGAATTTCGCCCAAGAATAATAAAAGATCTTTCTGGATTTTGAATTAAAAGAGTTGGTTTTATGGGTGAATTTTTTAAATATGAATGGAAATGCAATAATTTTTGGTGCAGAAATAAATTAACTGGATGTGTTGGATATGATGAGGAAACATTCAAACAAAAAGTTGTTTTCTTTTGCCCTCAATGTAATAACTCAAAATCAATTGTTTTAAAAATTAGTCCTTTCGTAGATAATGAAACTATAGAAAAAATTAAAGCACCGCATAAAATTTGCGAAAAATGCAAAAATAAAATGATTGATTTAGATTATGATACTAATGTAGTGTGTCCTAAATGTCATAAAGGACGTTTAGAAATTTCAAAGACAGAATTGCTGTTTCTGACATAACAAATTGAGTATATAGATCTTTCAATTTATTAAGTTTTTTATGAGTATATTTTACATTCCGCTAACAATAACGACTCCGAATATTGTTAACACAAAAAAAAGACGCAAAAAGCTTGCGTCCATAATTAAAATGGTAAGATTTTACAATATAAAATTACATATAATTCAACAGCGAGTTGTTACTCAGCATTGAAAAAGTCTGCATAGAAGCCTGGTAGGCATAATTCTGGTTTATTAACTCAGAAATCGCCGAAGGAATGTCTAATTCCACAAGATTAGCTCTCTGCTCTGTTGCAGCAATCTCTATATCCCCTAGAGTAGATTTTGTCATATCCAGTCTCGCAACATATGCACTATACACTGACTGAACTTCTGCCACATGGTCTATTCCCTGCTGTATTCCCTCAAGCTGTCCTCTTATTGCATCATAATCCGGCGGATCCTGTTCAAGCAGTCTGCTTAAATCACCAAGAGTCTTAAATAGCCCCTCTCCGGTACTTGTATCTGTCGCCTCATCATAGCTGTAAGAGCCAAACACAGTATCACCAGCAGCATTTACAGCAATTTTTATTCCATCGGATATTTCCACTTTTCTCTGATAAGTAGGATCGGTTGACGGAGTTCCGTTATAAACAATATTTCCGTCAGCGTCTTTTTCATAAGCCGGGGTTTCTATTTTTGCCCCTGAAAAAATATACTGATTGTCATACTGGGTATTGGCAAGATCTATAACACTGTCTATAAGCTGATTTATTTCTTCTTTTGCAGCATCACGCCCGGTTGTTCCACTGGCGGCGTTAGCAGCCAGAACTGTCAGCTCATTTATTCTCTGCAGTTTGTCTATAACAGTTGAAAACGTAGAATCCTGAACATTTAGCTGGTTTTTTGTGTTGTCTATTGTAGAATAATAGGATTCTATCTTAGCAAGCTGGCTGTTAAGCCCCAATACCGCATTATTATCAATAGGGCTGTCATATATATTATTTATTTTATTGCCGGTACTTATTTGCTGCTGCAATTCCATCAGTTTATTTTGACCTTGCATAATCTGATTTATCATTGTCTGGCTGTTGTTAAAAGTACCTGTTCTTACTATCATATGTACCTCAATTCTTTATTTTTATTGACCTAAAGTTGTCATCATCTGCATAATTTGTGAAGCAACGTTAAAAACTCTCGCTGCCGCTTCATAGGCTCTCTGGTATTTAATCAAATCAGCAAGTTCCTCATCCAAATTCACACCGAACAGAGAAGAACGCTGTGCTTCAATCTGGTCTACAACATCACCCTGCGCTTCTATTTTGTCGTTTATGTCGCTGATTTTTGTACCGATATCGGTAATCATGCTGCCAAGAAAATCTTCAAGTGTTGCGCCTATACCCGTGCCGGCTTTGTCTAACAAATCCAGCTTCTGTGACTGTAAGTCTAACAGTCTCTGAGAGTTAAGGTTATTGCCGATACCATCTGCATCATATCCCGGAGGATCAGCGTTAGGGTCTATGTTTACGGCGGCTGCCGCAATGTGAGACGGATCATCAATTATTGCCTGATTTACTTTAATATTGGCTGCCGTGAAATCAGTACCTGCCGGTGTCGGAATTTCAAATATAGGTTCCGTTGCCGGTGTAAGCTGTCCGTTTTGCAGCGCCATAGGCGTGTATTCAAGACCGTCTTCACCTGTAAAAGTCTGGGTTTGTATTTCGTTAACCGCTTCCGCAAAAGCTCTTGCCAAGGTATTTAAGTCGTTTAAAACGCTTGTATACGAAAGTGTTGCATTGTCACTGGTTTCGCCGATTGCGGCAAGAGAACCAGAGGTTAATAAATCATTTATATTAGAATCAAATACAGTTCCGTCAGCATTTTCTATACCGAAAATCACAGGCTCATCATAGGAGGTTCCCTGCGTTGCAGTGAAACGCATTTTCATATCACCGCCCTGTATAATGTTTATATTCCCGAGGTAAATATTCGACGTTCCGTTATCATTTTGGGTAATTGTGACAGGTATAATTGAAGAAATCTCATCCAGAAGTAAGTCTTTTTTATCCAACAGAGAAGCATTTTCACCGGTTTCAGAGGAGGACTTTGCAATTTGACCATTTATTTCTGCGAGCTGTTCAAACTTTGTGTTCAACTCTTCCATAGCCAAATAAGCTTTAGAATTTTGAAAACTGTTCAAGTCACCGAGTTCTCCAACACTTTCATTACGTGCGTTAATTAACTGGTTTGCCATCTGATTGAACTGATTCGCTATATCCTGTGCTTCCTGCACAAAACTTATTCTATATGCATTGTTAGTCGGGTCGCCGTTTAGTTTTGCAACAACAGAGAAAAACTCTGAAAACGCACTCTGCAAACCGCCAGCCTCTTGCATTTCATTCATAATGTTTCCGATAGTACTAGCCATGGAACCTATCTGATTATAGAAAGAAGCGTCGCCGCTCTGGTCTCTGTAATAGTTGTCAAGAGCCTGGTCTCTGTTTCTTGTAATAGACGACAACTCCGCACCATGCCCGAGTTTCAGATTATTTCCACTTGAACACCAGTTGTAGCATGAATAGCCGTGAAGAGCCGTAAAGACGGCGCTTTGTTTTGAATACCCTTCGGTATTCATATTAGCTATATTGTTACTTACTATATTCAGTGCATATTGGCTGTTCTGTAATGCCTGTTGCGCAATACTAAAAGAAGAACCGATTGTCATATATTTTCCTTTATTTTTATGCTTCTTCCACTATAGAGGACATTTCCAGATTTTCTCCGGCAATGTTTTTACCCCGTTTGTCATATTCGTTTGTAGAAATAGTGACACTTTTCAAAATGGCCTCGAGCGTTTTATTTGTCATATTTATGCCATGTTTTGTCAGCTCGAGATTAAGTTTTTCCAGTTTTGATATCTTTTTAGACAGCTCATTTATCTGCTTCTTTTTTTCTTCAAACCGTTCCACTGCAGATGGTTCATTCTGTCTTAAAAATTTTATGATTTCAGACATGTTGGGCTTTTTAATATTGAGTTTTGATAAAACACCAACCCTTTTTGTCACCGTGTTATTAACACTTTTAAGGGTTTTAAGAATCAAAGCATCAATATTAAGCAATTCATCGCTTTTTCCATGAATAAGAATTTCTCTCTTATCCGTATAAAGCTTTTCCATTGTTTGGTATCCACTGATTTCTTCATCGATATATTTTTCCAGTTCAACTATGTCTGTCATTGTTTTTCCTCATATTTTTACGCCGAATATTCGACTATTACACTTCTTCCGTATGATAAACCGTATTTTATGTCTTCTTCCGAAAGGTTTGATTCACCCATCATTTGTGCATATTTTTTAATTTCATCAATGTTTTGTGATTTCAGAAGGTTATTGTCATTAAGATTCACTCCGGAAGCTGTTTCCGGCTCTGTCGTTTGTTTTTGCACCGGTGCTGCCGTGTTTTTAAAGGCATTCACCGCATTGAGCAGTTGTACTGCGTTTACGTTAGAATTTATACCGCTAATCATTTACCATATCTCCTTATCGACGTTTACTGTAATTTTTGTGTTTTTTTCCACCGGAGGTTTGTTAGCTCTCACGACTCCTGTTTCATCCGGAACAAATTTTTCCATCTGTTCGTATATTTGTTTTGCAAATCCAAAGCTTGTCACAGGATTTTTCGCAATCTGTCTGCCCATTTCATCGAACATATAAGACTTAAATGTGTCTAAGTATTTTGATTCTTCTCCGAATATTCCGCCTTCTTTGTCAATTGTTTTGTCCATCAAGGTAAGCATTTGGGTTACAAAAATAGATTCAAACTCTTGAGAAACTTTTTTCAACTGTTCTTTTGACGACTTTTCAGCCTTGATGTTGTTAAATATCTGCGCCTGGTCGTTTATTAAATCCGGTGATAAAATTGTCTGATGTTTTATATCCATTTTCTTTTTTCCTAGATTACTTCAATTTCTGCCTGCAGACTGCCGGCTTCTCTCAGTGCCTGCATAATTGAGATAAGGTCTATCGGAGCAACTCCTATAGCATTCAGCGCTCTTACAAGGTCGTTTAGGGTGCTGTTTGCCGGCATGGTAACAAGACTTCCTGCTTGTTTATGAATACCGATAGTGCTGTTTGAGAAGTTTACGGTAGAACCTCCTGAGAACATTTCTGGCTGTGAAACCTGATTTGTTGTCTGGACTGTTACTGTAATATTTCCATGTGCAACGGCTGCCGGCAGAAGCTTAACCTCGCTTCCGATTACGACTGTTCCTGTTCTCTCGTTTATAACAACTCTGGCTTTATCTCTTGTTGCATCTACCTGCATATTTT
The DNA here is from genome assembly GCA_944322755.1 of Candidatus Gastranaerophilales bacterium. Lineage (GTDB taxonomy): Bacteria > Cyanobacteriota > Vampirovibrionia > Gastranaerophilales > Gastranaerophilaceae > CALUPY01. The sequence goes on from CALUPY010000009.1 coordinate 13,501, forward strand.
CAATGATTGAAAGAAAGGTGATTCTATCATCGAGAAATTTTGAAGGGATGTTTACTCTTATACAAGAACCGTCAATAGCTTTGGCTGGGCTTACGGACTGACTGATTTCCTTTGCAACGCGGGAAGCCATTGTGTAATCGGATTTGTCAAGAGTCAATGTCAATGTCGTTTCTTCACCGATTTGAGTGTTTATATCACGTTCAACAATACCACCGTTAGGAATACGACCGGTTGTCGTGATAGCTGTTCTTGCGCTGGTGCCGTTAGATTCTTTTGAAACTCCTCCGACGGTTACAGGTCCCTGACCGATTGCAACTATTTCACCGTTGGGTGCTCTCAATTGTGTTTGAACAAGAACACCGCCTTCGAGGCTTTTTGCGTCTGCGAGGGTGCTGACTGTAAGGTCTATCTGGTCACCGTTTTTTGCAAACGGAGGAACTGTTGCTGTAACCATAACTGCTGCTGAGGAGCCTTTTTGAATGTAGTTAGACTGCTGAATCACCGTACCTAAATTTTGCAGCAGCATCTGGTTTGTAATCTGGGTGGAACGCGAGTTGTCCCCTGTTCCCTGCAGACCTACAACGATACCGTAACCGACAAGCTGGTTGTTTCTAACCCCTTTGACATGGGCAATATCTTTTATTCTCACGGCAGTTGCACAGGCCGCAAGCTGTGAAAACAGCATGCCTGCTATCATGATAGTTATTACTGCTAAATTAAAAATACGCTTTTTCATTTTTGATTTTATTCCTTCATCCCTAGAATAGGTATTTAATAAATCTGTTGATAATACCTTCATTGCCGCCTCTGGAGACTGAACCTTTACCGGCAAGTGCAAATTGAAGGTTCGCAACGTTTTGAGAATTTACTTCGCCGACATCGTTAATCCATCTCGGATCAACTACGCCTGAAATCAGTAAATCTACACGTTCATTGCCGTTAACGAGGGTTTTTTTGCCTTGAACCATGAGGTTGCCGTTAGGTAAAAGCTGGACAACCTGTACTGTTACGGCATCAGTGACAGTCATGCCTCTCTGATTTGCTGTTGAACTTGAAACGGTATTGCTGCCGCCAAACTGGTTAAACTGGTCATTCAGCGGTTTTCCCGGTAAAATTTTGTTCAGAAAACCGGTAAAACTGTCTTCCGTAACACTGCTTCTGTCTGAAGAATAAGTCAGTGAATCGTTGAAGTTGATTGTTTCATTCAAAATTATTGTTACCAAATCGCCGACTGAACGTGCTCTCACACTGCCATAGAGTGATTTTGGCTCTGCATAATAAGACTGTGAAGTGCCAAGTACGTACAAAGATTCTGCCTGCGTGGCGCACTGACCTATTATCATTGCGGCAGTTAAAACTATTAATCCTTTTGATAAAAATTTCACCCAGTTTTTCATTATAATTTTTTCCTTTGTTTATATTTGAATCAGAACTTGATTTTCTCCGACCACTTTACCGGAGTATATTTTGTTATATCTTTTGTTTTTGACCTGTACGAGGTCGCCTGTGTAACCCGTTGTCATTGCAATTCCTTCCACCGAAACAGTTAAGTCGCTGCCTGTTTTGAAGTTAACTGTGACAGTTGAATTTTTTACAACCTCGGGTTTTGATTTTGCAAATCTTTTAGAAAGCACTTCTCCGGGATAGAAAACTTTGCCGGCAATCAGCCCTTTTGATATGTCATACATATTTAACGTTGTGTCCATGCAGGTTATAACATTTTCTTTTTTCAACTCGACTGACTGCATGGGGATTATTTTGTCTCTCGGAATGAGTTCTTTTGCGACAACAGCGTATTTGTAGGCTTTAATTTCAGCCTGAACATAAAAAGTCTGCTGATACTTGTTGTTTACAAACACATCGATTTTTTTGTATTCTCTGGGAACAAGATTTTTTGAGTTGGAAGTAACTTTTACCGTAACTTTTCCGTCAGGCAAAACAAGTTTTGCTACGGGAAGTCTGTTCACAACAACTTCGATTTCATCGAGTTCGTAGTTTTTCAAATCTTCCTGAATTTGTTTAGACACAATTTTCTGAAACTGGGCAAGAGTAAGCTCCTGAGCAAAGCATTCCGCTCCGGTTGAGAGAATTAATAAGCTTATTAAAATTGTGCTAAGTAGTTTTTTCATTATTTCCTATACCATCTGATTTGTTTGTCTGAGAATATCTGATGAAGCTGTGATGATTTTTGAGTTGGATTCAAAAGATCTTTGAGCTTTAATCAGGTTGATTAACTCGTCTACAATTTGAACGTTTGAACCTTCGAGAAAGTTTTGAAGGATAGAACCGTATCCGTCCTGTTCTGGAGTGCCAGGTACGGGAGTACCTGATGCCGGTGTTTCTACGTAGAGGTTGTGCCCGATAGACAGAAGACCTGTCGGGTTTTGGAACTTAACGAGCTGTATCTGTCCGACAATTTGCTGTGTCGGGTCATTGCCGACTTTAACTGATACGTTGCCGTCGGGTGTAATGTTTATTTCCGTAGCGTTTTGAGGAATTGTAATCTGCGGCTGGAGGAGCAAACCGTCTGATGTACAAAGCTGTCCTACTGCGTCAATCTGGAAAGACCCGTCTCTTGTATAGGCAATTGTTCCGTCCGGTCTTATAATTTGAAAGAAACCGTCGCCTTCAATTGCAACGTCTAACGGTCTTCCTGTTGCCTGCTGTACGCCTTCTGTAAAGACTTTGGTCGTTGCTGATGTTCTGACACCTAGACCGATTTCTATACCGACCGGTTGATATGTGCCTTGGGTAATCATAGCACCCGGTGTTCTTTGAGCAGTAGATATCAAATCCTGAAATTCTGCTCTGGATTTTTTAAAACCGGTAGTGTTTACGTTTGCAATGTTGTTAGCAACAATATCCAGGTTTGTTTGCTGTGCTATCATACCGGTTGCGGCTGTTGTTAGTGCCTTTAACATTTTATTTTATCTCCTCCAAGTAGTTTGTTTTTATTGGTTAAGTCTTCCAAGGTTTATTGCTGTCGAAAGTTGTGTTGATTCTTCATGCACCAGTTTGCTTAAAGTTTCGTAGTTTCTTGATACATTTATGGAATTTATCATCTCTAAAATTACATTTGAGTTTGAAAGTTCCAGAGCACCCTGTTGTACGGAGTATCTTTCAGCAACCAGCTCCGGGTTTGTGGCGGGATCTTTCGGTGCGTATCTCGATGTTCCGAGTGCCATCATGTCTTCTTTATTGCCAAAATCCCAGATACCTATGGTTTGCAGAGCCGTAGATGTTTCGTTTTTTGTTGCAATAACAGTACCTTCTTCGTTTATGCTTAAGTCTCTCTGCGAATTAATGCCGAGTTCTGTAAGATTGATTCTTATGGGATTGTTCAATCTGTCAAGAACGTAGTTTCCTTGTTCGTCAACCAGAAGGTTTTCTGAATTTATCATAAAAGCGCCGTTTCTTGTGTATGCAATATCGCCCTGACGGCTTCTTACTTTAAAAAATCCGTCTCCCTCAATTGCCAAGTCAAGAGGTGCTCCTGTTCTTGATAGTGTACCTTGCGAAAACTCATGAACTAGTTTGTGGGTGACAGACCCCATACTTATTTCACCTACAAGCGTTCTGTCTTGCATTTTGGGATTATTGTGATGGGCCGGTTCCTCCATAACAGCGTTGTAAACATTTCTGAATGATAAACCTTCGCGTTTGTAGCCTGATGTATTTACATTGGCAAGGTTGTTCGCAATAGAGTCCTGATAATCAAGAAGACTCATCATGCCTTTTGCTGCTATATCAATTCCTCTTGAAATCAATTCTGACCTCCCGTACTGTATTTTTGATAGTTACTCAGTACATTTTTTACATAATTTTGTGTTTCTTTGTATGGCGGAATGCCTCCGTATTTGTTTACCGCACCGGGACCGGCATTGTATGCTGCAAGCGCAAGTTCCATGTTTCCGTCGTATCTGTCCATCAAACCTTTAAGGTACTTTGTTCCTCCTGCAATATTTTGCTCTGCATCATAGGCGTTTTTTACGCCCATAGAGTTTGCCGTAGAAGGCATAAGCTGCATAAGTCCCATTGCTCCGCAATGAGAAGTTGCGTCGGTTTGAAATCCTGATTCCTGTTTAATAAGTGCTTTAACAAAATCTTTGTCTAAATTGTTTTTGGCTGAATACGTCGCTATAAGCTCGTCTATTTCCTCGGGCGTTGCGGAATCATATCTGTTTAGGCTTGAAAAAACTTTATCTTTAAACGGGGTATTATTATCGGCTGATGTCTTGGACATGCTGGCATCAAGCATTTTTTGAAAATCAGATTCAGCACCTTGAAGCTGTGCACCAAAAGAGGACAGCTCATTGAATCTGTTTTCTATAGCCTGCATACGTCTTAGAGTTATGTCTAATCCTGTGATTTGCACTATTCTAATTCCTGCCCAAGTTTTTTCTTACCATTTGGCATATAAAATTACTTATATTATGCCTCATGTATAAATTACTTTATATGCAGTATTTTCTCATCGACCCGATGGTTGAAATTTTTCGGATTTTTATAGACCACATGGTCTATAAATTTTTTTATAAATTTACGTTGCTTTTTGAATAAACGGTATTATATCTATTTATATAGAAAAATAAGAGGTTTGTATGTTTTTCCGAAAAAAAATAGAATGTTCGCATGACAGAGTTCATCCTGATACAGATGCACAGTATTGTCCTGATTGCGGCAGGTATATAGAGAACAAATGGTATCTGACAAGGTGTGCATGTTGTAATGTAAAAAGAAAAACGATTATTAAACATGGCGAAATACAACCACAGAGCCATTATTGTCCTAATTGCGGCGCAGAGGAGTTTAGAGTTGAACTTGTCGCTCAAATAAATTTTATCGATATAAATTTTGCAGTGCTGGTGAAAAAAATAAACGAAGAAAAATCACACAACAGATGCCAATCTTGGGTGGAAAGACAGAGAGAACCCCTGAGGCTTTTGGGACTCAATTTGACTTGATAATTTGCTTTGTTTCTACTACTATTCCAGTATACACAGGTACAAACAAGAGGAGACAAAATTATGTCAAGAAGACCCGTTATTGCAGGAAACTGGAAAATGCACAAACTGCAGTCAGAATCTGCAGAGCTTGCTAATGCAGTTATGAAAGAATTGAAAGAAATAGACAAAGCTTTATTGCCGGAAGTCGTTATTGCTCCGGTATTTACGTCTTTGTATGCTGTTAACAAAGCTTTAACAGACTGCGGCTGCGGAAAAGTTAAGATGGCAGCACAAAATGCTTACTTTGAAACACAAGGTGCTTTCACTGGTGAAGTTTCAGTTGAAATGGTTAAAGACGCAGGTGCTGAATATGTAATCATCGGACACTCCGAAAGAAGACAGTATTTTGGTGAAACAGATGAAATGATTAACAAAAAAGCAAAAAAAATTCTTGATTTAGGCTTAATTCCTATTATATGCTGCGGTGAATCTTTAGAGCAAAGAGAAGCCGGTGTTACAGACTCTCACATTGAGTCTCAAATCAAAGCTGCACTCAACGGACTGTCTGCAGAAGAAGTTGCTAAATCAATCATAGCTTACGAACCTATCTGGGCTATCGGAACCGGAAAAACATGTGATTCTGATGAAGCAAACAGAGTTATCGGTATGATAAGAAACGTTGTTAAAGGAATTGCCGGTGCAAACGCAGCTGATTCTATCAGAATCCTTTACGGCGGCAGTGTTAAACCTAACACAATCGAAGAACAGATGTCAAAATCTGACATTGACGGTGCTTTAGTGGGCGGCGCAAGCCTTACTGCTGAAAGTTTCGGTCAGATTGTCAAAGGCGCTATGAAACAGACTGTATAATTAAAAACAAAAAAAAATAAAAAACCACTTTTCCCTCACGGGAACGGTGGTTTTTTATACTCTTTTAAACAACACAAAAACTATTTTTAGACGGTTTAATTAAAAAACAAGGTCAGCTATATATAATTTTCTTCAGTTCTTCAACAGCCTGCTCAAGATTATCATTCACTATTTTATAGTCATATCTTTCAGAACATTCTAGTTCTCTATATGCTTCATGTAGTCTGTTTTGTATGGCTGTTTCATCTTCTGTATTTCTGCCTCTGAGACGATGTTCAAGCTCTTCAAGTGAAGGGGGCATTATAAAAATCAAAACAGCCTCCGGTTTTTTTTCTTTTATTTGAAAAGCACCCCGCGTTTCTATTTCCAAGATAACATTTTTACCCTCTGAGAGTTTTTTTTCTACATAAGCTTCTTTTGTGCCGTAAAAATTTCCGTTAAATTCTGCCCATTCCAAAAATTCGTTATTATCCGCAGCTTTTTTAAATTCTTCTTTAGTTATAAAAAAGTAATTTACACCATCGAGTTCACCCGGTCTTGGTTTTCTGGTTGTTGCTGATATTGAAAGTTCAATTTGTGGATTTTTGTCCAGAAAAACTTTCAATAATGTACCTTTACCCACGCCCGAACAGCCGGAAATAACAAATAATTTTCCTTTTTCTTTTCCCTTTTTCATAATTAAAAATTATACAATAATAAGAAAAAATATCCAAAACGGAAAAAAGAAAAATCTTTAACTGCATACTATACGTAGATTTTTCCTGTATTTTTAAAACAACATTATAAATATTAATAAATAAAAAAGTCTAAACGGAAATATCATTAATATTTTTTTTAAACAAATCTGTTATAGTTGGAAATTGTTAAGAACCTAATAAAGAAAAAACAATAAGGGAAAGCACAGACATGATTATAGAAACAAAGACAACAACCGAACACTTTACAGATTTGAACAAAACATTATTAAAAATAATAAAAGAATTATATCCGGATATAAAAAACAAAAAAATACTCCTGAACACTTCTTTTGACCACAACATTTTCGTAAATATTGAAGAAGAAAAACTTGAACAGCTTTTACCCGCTGCTTTTCGCTGGCTAATCAACTTGTCTCCGGAAAAAAGTCATATTGTTATTAATACAGACACAACAGAAAACAATCATATTCTAAAAATCAAAAACAACCGGATAAAAGAAAAAATATCAACAGATGACTTTAACATTGCAAACAAGGACTTCATTGAGAAAAAAGAGATTAATCTAATAGAAAATAACAAAATCGGGAATTATATAGAACTGTCTTTCCCTTTGATTAATTAATAAAAATTAACATGCCTTGCATGAAAACCTTTAGGGTTGTACAATACATGTGCTATGGACATACTATGGACGGCATGTCATAGGTGTTCTTAAATTCTAACTAGTAAAAAGGAGAATAAACTATGCCAAAAATGAAAACACACCGCGCAGCGGCTAAACGCTACAAAGTGACTGCCAGCGGCAAAATTATGCGTCAGAGCGCAGGCAAAAAACACTTGCTTCAACACAAGTCTATCAGCAGAAAAAGAAGACTGACAGGTATGACTGAAGTGTCATCATGCAATTTAGATTTGATATCTAAAGAGTTACCTTACAAGAAGTATTCAAGATAGGAAAGGGTTGAACAATGAGAGTAAAACGCGGTAATGTCTTAAGAAAAAGACACAAAAAAATATTAAAACTAGCTAAAGGCTTTAAAGGCGCAAGAAGTAGAATATTCAAGGTTGCTAACACAGCCGTAATGAAAAAACTGAAATATCAGTACAGAGACAGACGTCATCTGAAAAGAAATATGCGCCGTCTCTGGATTGTAAGAATAAATGCAGCTGTCAGAGCATATGGTTTGAGCTATTCAAAATTCATGAATGCTTTGAAAAAATCAGAAATTGCTGTTAACAGAAAAATGTTAGCAGAAATGGCAGTTAATGAGCCTGATGCATTTTCAGTTATTGTAGAAACAGCTAAAGCAAAAATTTCTGCATAATTACAAAAAATCAATAAAAAGCCTCTGTCCAAAACAGGGGCTTTTTTGTATAATGTATATATGAAAAAATTATTTTTGTTTTTTATTTTAAATATGATGTTTATTCTGCCGGTCTGTTCAATGACACTGACTGGCAGCGCCGAGTATAATGTTGAAAGTGCAAAAACAGAAGCATTTCACGGTGTAAGATATTCTATCAGTAGAAATGATCTTTCAAATTTTTTAAAAGACCCAAATTACATACAGAATTACACATATGTACTCAGAGGAAAAACAAAAATTCAAGACAGAACACTTGCTTCTTTTTCTGATGGAACTTATGGTGTAAGATATGACAACGATCCTTATCACAACTATTATTATGACAACCGCGGAAACCTCTTTAAGGTAGATGTTCTGGACAAGCCGCAAAATGAATACCCGCACAGGTCAGTTGCATACAATGAAAAAGGGAATATCATTAATTCAACTTTTGTTGTCTCTAAAGATGAGCAGTATATTTTCAATTCTCAAAGAAAACTTGTCGGTCATTGGGTCGGGAAATACTGTTACGACGCAAACAATCGTATTCAAATGACAAGAGAATACTCAAAATAATGTATAAATTAATAGAACTAGAAACAGTAAATTCGACAAATAATTTCGCAAAAGAAAACATAAACCAGCTTTCAGACAAAACCATAATTTCAGCAAAAACCCAAACCAATGGATACGGCAGGTTTCGAAGAAAATGGATATCAGATATTCCGGAAAACATTTACCTTTCAATTATTTTAAAACCGGCAGACACAAAGAACATAATAAACTTGACCCAGTATTTATGCGTTATTCTTTGCAAAACACTGGAGGATTATGAAATAAAACCTGAAATAAAATGGCCGAACGACGTTCTGGTTAACGGGAAAAAAATCTCAGGGGTTTTGTGTGAATGCGTTAACAAAAATAATATAATACTCGGCATGGGCGTAAATTTAAATATAGAACAAAAAAATATTGAACAAATATCACAGCCAGCTACATCACTAAATCTAGAAATAGGCAAAAAAGTAAACAAAAAAATTTTTCAGAAAAAACTTTTGAACAATTTTTTTACAAAATATGAAACTTTTCTTAAAGAGGGTTTTGTTTTTATAAAAAATGATTACGTAAAAAGGACATGTTTTCTTGGAAAAACTATTTTTGTCAGCAACAAACAAGACAAAAAGACAGAATACTTTGCAAAATCAATTGACCACGATGGTGCACTTGTTGTTTTAGATAAACTAAAAAAAGAACTAAAAATTCTTTCCGGAGACATTACATATTAATATAACCAGCAGTCCGCAGTCGAACCATCCGTAAAAGCTTTTCTCTGGGGATATTTTTTTTGACAAACATCCATAGACTTCTTGCATCTAGGATAAAAAGGACAGCCTGAAATTATTTCTGTTAAAGAAGGAGGCTGCCCCTCTATTGTTTCTATGTGATTAGAATTTATGTCCAGTATAACCTTTAGCAATGCCTGAGTATATGGATGTTTGGGATTTTTAAACAACGTTTCTTTTGCTGCAAATTCAACAATATGACCTGCATACATAACAGCAATTTTATCAGCATATTGGGATACTATACCTAAATCGTGCGTAATCAAAATCATAGACAGATTGTTTTTTTCTTTTACTTCTTTTAACAAATCCATAATCTGCGCCTGAACAGTAACGTCCAGTGCAGTTGTTGGCTCATCTGCTATTATTATTTCAGCCCTGCAGGCAAGTGCCATAGCAATAATCACACGCTGTTTCATTCCTCCAGAAAACTCATGAGGATACGCTTTTAGTTTCTCCTTTGCATCCGGTATTTTTACCATCTCCAGCGCATCTACCGCCAGTCTTTCAGCTTCTTTTCCTTTAACTCCCTGATGAAGCTCAATAATCTCTAAAAGCTGATTACCAACTGTATACAATGGGTTTAGAGATGTCATCGGGTCCTGTGGGATTAAAGCTATTTTTTTTCCCCTGATTTTTTGCATTTGTTTTTCTGTCAAATTTAGCAAATTCTGACCGTCATAATAAACTTCACCTGAAGTTATTTTGCTATTTTCAGGAAGAAGCCTTAAGACAGACATAGTAGAAATTGTCTTACCGCATCCTGACTCTCCGACAATAGAAAGTGTTTCCCCTTTTTTAAGTTCAAAAGAAACATCATGCACTGCCTCAACAAAACCGTCAAGAAAATTAAAACCAATACTTAAATTTTTTACTTTTAAAATAGAACTCACTAGACAGAAACCACACCTTCAAATGAATAATCTGCACTACCTGTCATAAATACATCAAAATTTGAGTTTTGTGAATTACCTTCCCATTCAATTGTCAAACATCCACCCGGAAGATGCACTTTTACTGTCTTATCACAAAATCCGTTTAATATAGCAGCCACAGCACTCGCACAGGCTCCTGTTCCACAGGCAAGCGTAATACCGCAGCCTCTCTCCCATACATCAACGGTTATTTCGTTTTTTGACAAAATTTTCACAAATTCTACATTTGTTTTTTCAGGAAAAAGTTCATGGTGCTCAAGAGCATATCCGTATTCAAGAGCTTCTGTTTTTGCATCACCATCAGTAAAAATCACACAATGAGGATTGCCCATGCTGACAGCATTAACAACAAACTCTTTATTTTTTGCAGAAAGCTTACAGTTTAAACTCTTCTCTCCTTTGAACGGAATTTTTGAGGGTTCAAGAACAGGCTTTGACATATTCACTTTAACCTGATTATCCTCTAAAAGTTCAGGAACTATTATACCTGCACCTGTTTTTACAGAAAATTTCTTTTTATCAACAAGTTTGTTATCATAAACAAATCTGGCAAAACATCTCATGCCATTTCCGCACATCTGCGCAGTTGAACCGTCAGACTGATAAAACAACCAGCCCAAATCAGAATCAGTTTCATTTTTAGTCGGAATAAATATCCCGTCAGCACCTATTCCAAAACGTCTGTCGCAAAGCTTTACAGCCATTTGTGGAAATTTATCTTTAACTTTTTCAAACTCTTCAGGCGTAACTAGAATAAAATCATTACCCAGTCCCTGCATTTTTGTAAATTTTATTTTTGGCATAACAAACCTCTTGATTTTTTATTCATTATTTTAGCACAAAATCAGGCACAAAGCCTGATTTTATACATATTACGAAAAAGAAGATTAGTATCGTTCAAGATATTTATCCAGCTCCCACTGTGAAACGAAAATTCTAAAATCATCCCACTCTTTGTATTTTGATGTTAAAAATTCGTGGAAAATATGTTCTCCGAGTGCTGATTTTACTACATCATTTTTTTCCATACACTGTAAAGCTTCGAGCAAACTTCCGGGAAGCGTATCTATTTTGTTTCTTTTTCTTTCTTTATCTGTCATATCATAAATATTATGTTCAACAGGAAGCACCGGTTCTTTTCTGTTTTTTACGCCGTCAATAGCTGACTGAAGAATAACAGCAAGTGCAAGATAGGGATTGCAGCTCGGATCAGGAGAACGTAACTCAACTCTTGTTGCGTTTCCTCTTTTTGCCGGAACACGAATCAAAGCGCTTCTGTTTGCATTAGACCACGCAAGATACACAGGTGCTTCATATCCCGGAACCAGTCTTTTATAGCTGTTTACCAGAGGATTTGTGACAGCAGTAAATGCTTTCACATTATCAAGCAATCCTCCAATAACCCAAAGAGCCTCTTGAGAAAGCTGATATGTTCTTGTTTCGTCAAAAAATACATTTTTACCATCTTTAAATAGTGAAATATTGCAATGCATACCAGAACCATTTATACCAAAAACGGGTTTGGGCATAAACGTTGCATGCAAACCGTATTTTGCTGCCACAGCTTTAACTGCATAACGGAAAGAAACAACATTATCTGCAGTTGTCAATGTATCAGCATATTTGAAATCAATTTCATGTTGCCCCTGAGCTACTTCATGGTGGCTTGCTTCTATTTCAAACCCCATATTCTGCAGTGTATGAACAATATCACTTCTAATATCTTCACCCAAATCATCCGGCCCTACGTCATAATAACCGGCTTTGTCATGAGTAAGAGTAGTCGCCTTGCTGTCTTCATCTCTTTTAAATAAGAAAAATTCAGCTTCGGGGCCTACGTTCATGATAAAACCCAAGTCCTGTGCTTCTTTTATAACTCTTTTAAGATTACATCTCGGGCAGCCTTCAAAAGGTGTTCCGTCTGCATTGTGAATATCACAGATAATTCTTGCAACATTGCTTCCATCATCTTTGCTTCTCCATGGCAAAATAGAAAAAGTTTTTCTGTCCGGGTAAAAATACATATCAGATGTTTCTATATTTCTAAATCCTTTTATTGATGAACCGTCAAGCATCAGTTCATTGTTCAAAACTTTATCAATCTGCACTGATGGTACGGCCATATTTTTTACCTGACCGTTAATATCGACAAACTGCAGACGTATAAACTGTACATTGTTCTCTTTTACCAGTCTTTTTATCTCTTCTTTTGAAAGTTCTTTTGCATGTTCCGGAATGTAATTTACAGGGCTCATCAAATCCTCGCTATTCTTTTATGTAATGACTAACTAATATATAAAACTATTATCGAATTTTTGGTTTTTAAAGTCAAACATAACAGTATTTCGACACAAACAGCCGTTGAAAAAATTTAAACAAAAACATAAAAAGCTTTTGTTTTTGTTTAAATTTCTTTTTTAGAATATATTTTTTTAACGTGTAATAAAAAAATTTTTATAAAAAAATACAAAACTTTTATTTAAAAAATTTTTCTTTACAAACTTAATATATCAATTTTTTTCTTTTCTCATATAACAAAAACATCTCAAATATTCCAGTTGTATTGCAATTGCCGGAATCAAAAAGAAAAAAACAGCAATCATTTTTATGGTCACATAACTCTGAAAAATAACGAGTCTTGCTTGCTCCGGAGTAACCTTAAAAATAACCTGGCACAAATCTGTAATTGCATCAGTATTAAAATAATAAATAACGTGACCGATTATCATAAACAAAAGCGTAAATAAAAAACATTTAAACAATATATTTCGTACACGTTTTGCCTGTTCCATAATAAAAATCCTTTTTTTTAGTTTTATTATGTATTATGACAAAATTTCAAAACAAAAAAATTGTCCGAAATACTAATGTTTCATTGCAGCTTTAAGTCTTGCCATTGCTTTTGCCAGAGCGATTTGGGCACGGGCTGTATCAACTTCTACATCATGAGAGCCGAGTCTGGCTTCCGCTCTTTCTTTTGCTGCCTTTGCTCTGGTAACATCAATATCAGAACCTCGTTCAGCCATGTCAGTCAAAATTATTGCCTGATTGTCTTTAAACTGAAAAATTCCGCCCATTGTTGCAAAAAGTTCTGACTCTCCGTCTTTTTCTATTTTAGTAACTCCTATATCAAGAGCACTCATAAAAGGCTGGTGGTCAGGCAAAATACCAAATTCACCATCAACGCTTCTTGAATAAATAGCGTCAACATCTTCATTCAGAACTTCTTTTTCGTGTGTAATAATTTTCAGATTTATTTTTTTTGACATATTTTTTTATCTCTCCGGATTTTATCAGGCGTTCATTTCTTCTGCTTTTTTAACAGCTTCTTCTATAGAACCGACCATATAGAAAGCCTGTTCCGGAAGATTGTCATGTTTGCCTTCAAGAATTTCTTTAAATCCTCTGATAGAATCTTCAAGTTTTACGTATTTACCGGGAATGCCGGAGAACTGTTCAGCAACAAAGAACGGCTGAGACAGGAATCTTTGAATTTTTCTGGCTCTGTTAACTGTTTCTTTATCTTCTTCAGAAAGTTCGTCCATACCTAAAATTGCTATAATATCCTGTAAATCTTTATATTTTTGTAGAACTTCAAGAACTTTCCTTGCAACATTATAATGTTCTTCACCAATAATAACAGGATCCAAAACACGGCTGGTTGAAGCAAGCGGATCAACAGCCGGATAAATACCAAGAGATGCAATCTGTCTGGATAATACTGTTGAAGCATCAAGGTGAGAAAACGTTGTAGCCGGTGCAGGGTCTGTCAGGTCGTCCGCAGGTACATAAATAGCCTGAACGGATGTAATAGAGCCGTCTTTTGTTGATGTAATTCTTTCCTGCAATTCACCGATTTCTGTAGACAGTGTCGGCTGATAACCTACTGCTGACGGCATACGACCAAGCAGAGAAGATACTTCGGAACCTGCCTGTACGAAACGGAAAATGTTATCAACAAATAACAGAACATCCTGTTTTGAAAAATCTCTAAAATATTCAGCAGCAGTAAGAGCAGAAAGACCGACTCTCATTCTGGCTCCCGGAGGCTCATTCATCTGACCGTAAATCAAAGCAACTTTATCGAGAACGTTTGATTCTTTCATTTCATTCCAAAGGTCATTGCCCTCACGTGTTCTTTCACCAACACCGCCAAATACTGATACACCGGAGTGTTCCTGTGCAATATTATGAATAAGTTCCATAATCAAAACTGTTTTACCTACACCGGCACCACCGAACAGACCGATTTTTCCGCCTTTTTGATAAGGCTGCAAAAGGTCAATAGCTTTAATACCTGTTTCAAGAATTTCAATATTTGTATTTTGATCAACAAGTTTCGGTGAAGGTCTGTGTATAGGAAGATAAGTATCAGAATTTATATCTCCGAGTTCATCAACCGGTTCACCTAATACATTTAAAATTCTGCCGAGAATATTTTTTCCAACAGGAATTTTTATGGGGTTTTTTGTATTAACAACTTTCATGCCTCTTTGCAAACCATCAGTAGACGACATTGCAACAGAACGAACTCTGCTTTCACCTAAAAGCTGTTGAACTTCCGCAACAACTTTCTGCCCGTCTTCTTTATATATTTCAAGAGCATCATAAATTTCCGGCAATTCACCGCTTTGAAATTCTACGTCTATTACCGGACCTATAATTTGAGTGATTAAACCTTCGTTCTCTGTTAATACTGTCATTTCTTCCACCTTTTGCTATTTGAATAATAATAATTATTATACATTTGTAATAATTTTTATACAAATATAAAAATTTTCAATGATACAAAAAGAGGATAAAATATTTTATCTTTCTAATGTTGCTTATACGCCAGCTCACTCAAAATACCGGAGCCCAGTCAGTCTTGCTTTTCACCTCGAAATTCTGTAAATATTTTTTATAAAAAAATTATTCAAGAATAACAGCACCATTTTCTTCAACATCAAGTGTATAGATTTGAGATTTTACATTCAAATCCAGCCATGTTTTGGAAATAATTTCTTTTATTTTATTTAAATTATTACCATAAGAGACAACAAGTAACGATGGCCCTGCTCCGCTCAAAACACATCCGAGAACATTTTCTTCATGTTTTAGTGCATCTTTAATCTCTTTCATACCCGGAACAAGCTTTTCTCTGTATGGCTGATGAAGTTTGTCATTCAGAGCAAATTTCATCAATTCTTTATCCTGTGAATTAACAGCCTCAACGAGCATTGCAGAATGTTTTAGATTAAAAATTGCATCCTTTAGCGGAATATCCTTTGGTATAACAGAACGGGCAATGTCTGTTGCAAGTTCATAGTCAGGAATGCAAACTGTTATTTTCCAATCTTTTGGCCATGGAAGTTTTCTATAAATAACACTTCCGTCTTCTTCAAACGATGCAATAACAAAACCGCCTACAATAGCAGGAGTAACATTATCCGGATGCCCCTCAATTTCGGACGCAATTGACAAAAGAGCAGCTTCATCTGCAGGAGAACCTAGCAGTTTATTTGCAGCAAGCAAACCACCAACCACAACTGCAGCAGAACTGCCCAGACCTCTGGCAATAGGTATATGTGTATTAATAGTTATCTTTAATTCATCAGGTGTTTGGCCTATAGAGTTGTACAAAAGTTCAATTGCTTTATAAACAATATTATTTTCATCTGTAGGAATAGAAATAATATCCTGTTCATTTGTTTCATCAATAATATTTATTTCAATTCCTGTACCCGGCATAATTGTTTCTTCAACAGTAATTGTATTATATATAGGAAGAGCCAGACCCAAACAATCAAATCCAGGGCCTAAATTCGCTGTAGTAGCCGGAACTTTCACGCTAACTTTCATACTAAAATCCTTGTATAAATCTCTATCTAATTTGTATCGGCATTATCAAACACAAATAATCTTCTTCACTGTCCGGTCTGAACAATGTAGCTGAAAGACTTCCCCCCAGGCCTATTTTTATTTTTTCTGATTCCATTATTTTTAAAGAATCCAAAACATATCTGTAATTAAAAGCAATCGTCAATTCTTCATCTGTATATTCAACTGAAATAGAATCTTCACCCAAACCGGCATCAGGTGTATCTGCTTTTAAGAACAGAGTATTTTCTCCGAATATAAATTTAACTATATTAGTTCTTTCATTAACCATAACAGCTACACGTTCAAGAGCATTAATCATTTCTTCTCTTGAAACAACTGCATTTTTTTCACAAGTCTGTGGAATAAGCTGTTTGTATGGAGGATATTCTCCTTCAAGAAGTCTTGAAGACATGATTAAACTAGATGTTTTAAATATAATTTTTGTTTTTTCAACAAAAAGAGAAATTTTTTCTTCTCCAAGATAAGGAGCAATTCTCAAAAATTCCTGCAATGTTTTTGACGGAATTACACAACTTATATCTGTATCTTTTTCATTTTTTATATTTTCAATAATTCTGGTCAATCTGTTTCCGTCGGTAGCAGCCATTTCCAAAGCATCTTTAGATATTGAACAAAAAACACCGCTTATTATATTTCTGTTTTCATAATTTGCCGCAGAAAATGCTGTATATTTTATTGATTTTATAAAAGGATTCAAATCAATTTCCACAAATTCTTTTTCTTTTAGTTCTTCTTCTGTAATAACAGGAGGAAATTCGTCTGCACTAATACCAATCAGTTCAAACTTTGAATTTCCGCAAGATATATTAACAACATTTGTTGTTTCGTTCAAAGAAAAAAGAACAGGCTTGTTGCTTAATTTCGATGCAATTTCTGATAATTTTTTTGCAGGCAATGTAATTTTTCCTGCTGTCTGAACAGAAGCGACTGTCGTTGATGAAATATTTATATCCAAATCTGTTGCACTGAATTTTATGTGATTATTTTCATCAGCTTCGATTAAAATATTAGAAAGTACAGGTTGTATACCTCTTGCAACTGTAGTTTTTTCTACAATTTTTAAATTTGTTGCTAAAAGTTCTTTTTCAATTGTGAATTCCATTTTTACTCCAGAGATTTTTTGTTTTGTTATTTTACATTTTTGTAAGTTTAATTTTTTGTTCTTCTTATATTATTTAATTTAATAAATAATATATTTAAATAATAATATTTAGTAAAGAAATAAAAAACTGTATAAAACTATTATAAAGCAAACATATATTTGAAACAAAGTTGTTCAAAATTATGTAAAATTTTTGTTTAAAACTCATAAAAATTTTTGAACAATATTTTTTTATTTTTATTTTTATTTTTTGAACAGAATTTTTGATAATGTTTTTTACAACAAAAACAAAGGTTTTCTACAAGTTTTCTACAATAAAATTTTTGCATGATATTACAAATAAAAGTCATGGAAACATGCTCTGCACAAAAGTTTAACAATTTTTAAAATCATTTGGTTTTTTGTTATGAAGCCATCTTGCAAGTTCTTGCTGTTCAAAACTCAAAGCAAAATTATACAGGCTTTTTATAAGATTTCTTCCTGATGGTGATTTTCCGATTAACAAAAAATCACCGGCTTTGTTTTTTGCTATGTAAATTTCTTTTTGAATAATTTTATCTACATTATTTTTTGCAGGTGATTCAATTTTTGTTTTTAACCAGAAGAAAAGAAGAGAAACCGGAGGCTTCTCTTTGTTTTCTTTTAAAAAATCTGAAAATTCTTTTATTATCATTATTTTATTAAAGCCTGTACTAGTTTAAACTGAGGATGTTTTGAGGTTTTTAACATTTCAAAAAGAACTATTTCTGTAGTCATAATTGTTGCACCTAGTTTTTCCATAAGATTTATTCCTGCTTTAAATTCATCAGTTTCTCTCGATGCACATGCGTCTTTTATTACGTAAACATTAAAACCTTTTTCTAACAATGCTTTTACTGTTTGATAAACACAAATATGTGTCTCAATTCCGCAAACAAAAATATTTTCTTTTTCTTTTATTGTTTCGAAAAGACCTTCTGTCTCTAAAGCATTAAATGCTGTTTTTTCAAATGTTTTGTCACTATCTTTTTTAGATATTGAATCTATTGTGGAGCCGAGTCCTTTGGGGTATTGTTCAGTAAATATTTTCTCAATTCCCAGGATATTTGCCATTTCTGATAAAATATATGTTTTTTTTGTTATTTTATCTTTTTTGAGCATTTGAACTAATTTTTCTTGAATATCAATAAAAAGAAATGCTGTATTTTTTTCATTTATTGTCATTTGTTTTTCCTTATTTTTTTATTTCTGTTTTAAAACATTCGTCAAAAAATTGAAGACTTTCTTTCAGTTCTTCTTTTTCAAAAATTTCAAAAACCATTTTGGGATTTAATTTTAAATCCTTTATTGTATTAAAAACCTCCTGAACATTTATTGTTCCTTTTAACAGAGTGTTGTGCGAGTCGTCTTTACCGTAGTTATTATGCAGGTGCATATGATATAGATGTTTGTTGTATGTTTGTATCCATTCGACTACAGGTACTTTTGAATGAATATTAACATGTCCTATGTCGAGTGATATTTTTAAATTTGGCGAGTTTACCTCTTTTATTACATCGAGGATAAAATCAGGTGTTTTTTCCTGAACATTTTCTATAACTGCAGTTATTCCAGTATATTCAAATTGTTTTACAAAAGTTTTCCAAAACGCAATAAATTTTTCTTTGAACATTAATTGATACATGCTGTGATTTAAAAAAGCATTAAAACCTGTGTGATAAACTACTGTTTTTGCGCCGAGATATTTAGCTGCATCTAAAGACTGTTGAAATCTTTTTATTGATATGTCTCTTATTAATGGATCTAAACTTACGACGGACAGGTCAAAAAGAAATCCGTGAAGACTTGTTTCTCCTTTAAAATTAAATAAAGCTTTTTTCATTGCTTCAATTCTTTTTATAAGAGTTGTGTCAATGTCGTCTAAATTCGGAGCAAATCTGCTGATTTCGAGATTGCAGCCCAAATCTTTTGCTATGCTAACGGCTTGTTCAAAATTTTTTGAAATAGATGATGATATGAATTTTTGCATAATAGATAATCTTTTTTTCTACAGCAACATGATAGCATTAAAAAATTTTGTTTTGAAATTCTTTTATAAAACAGTCTAAAAGAGCACCGAGTTTTGTTGTTGTCATTTCTGAAATATCTAAAGAAAGTCTTTTGTTGCTAATATTTTCATATTCTTTTTCATGAGAAATATCTATATTGATTTTAGTGTATCCGGGATAAGAAAGCTCAAAGATGCTTTTCTTTTCTTCATTTTCAAGCATGAAATAACATTCATTTTCTTCTGTTTTGTATTGAATAGAAGTTTTGAACAATTTTTCTTCAATTCTTTTTTGTGTTTGATAGAATAGCGGAGCGACAATGCATTCTATTTTTTTATGGAAAGCTTGTTTGAATAGTTTGAAATTTTTGATTATAGGTTTTTGCTGTTTTGGTGTTACTGTTTCTGAAACAGGATGTGTTCTGGCAACAAGAAAAGAATTTCCTTTCAAAAGAGCCTTTGCAAGAAATTTATTTGCCTGTTTTTCTGCTTCTTCAAACGGTGTGTCATTTATTTCTACTATTCCTGCGCTTATTGTGCAGTTTTTGGGGAGCTCATTTTTGATTTTAGAAAAAATTGTTGTTGTGTCTTTTGCTTTTGTTTTGTCTAACCATAAATAAAGTTTAAAGTCATTAGAAAAACCAATTATATCAGTTGTTCTGATGTTCTTTTTTATAATCGATGCCAGATGTTTGGGAGATAGAATATTTCTTGTGTTTACATCAGGGGCAACAGCAGCAAAAGCTCCTTTAGCGTGTTCACTTTTTGTTTTTATTATTTTATTTATATAGTTTTTTGTATATAAACCATTTTCTGTATCTACTATATCAAGCTGAGCAAGAATTTGTTTTTTTGTTTCTATGTTTTTCTGCATTTCTTTTTTTTGCAGCGCCCATAAAACTCTCAGTGTGAATTCTGTATCAGTTGATTTTATATTTATAAAATCAGAAATACCCAGTTCAAAAGCATTGCATAACATATCGTCATTTTGTTTTGAAAAAACCGGGATTATCTGGCATTGAATCAGGTCTTCATTCTGGTGAATTTTGTTTATAAAATTAATAAACTCTGTTTCCCGCTTTTTGCCTTTATCTAAATAATAAAACACAATACATGGTTTTTCTTTTTTTATCACAGAAAAAGCTTTTTCATATTTTGCAGCAGAAAATTTATCTATATTTCTTAATAGAAGAAGTTTATTTTTTATTAAATCCGAGACGATACTATTGTCTGTTACTAATAAAATGTTATTTTCTGTGTTCATTTTTTCTCACAACAATTTTTAATTATATTTTATCTCAAATTATAAATCCGGTAAATTTTTCATGCCGTTTTGGGCATGTTTTTTTACTTTTTTAAAAAAGTTCATACTTTAGTTTGGAATTTTTCCAACTAAATAAGCATAAAGAAGCTTTGAAAAAGACCGTAATATAAGAATGTAAGAAACAAAAGTCATCACAAACTCAATAATTGTAAGGCTAAGCGAGTAGCAGGGTTTTGTATACCCTTACCTGTCTTGCCTTTGAGAGTACAAGGAAGTACATTAATTTTCTCATGAAAGGAGAACAACTATGCCTATTATTGTAAACACAAACATGTCTGCTATCAGAACACAGAGAAACCTGACAAATGCAACAAATGACCTGAACGAAGCACTAACCAGAATGTCTACAGGTTTAAGAGTAAATTCTTCAGCTGACGATGCTGCCGGTATGTTCGTTGCATCTACGTTAGATACTCAAATTAGAGGTTCAAAAGTTGCACAGGATAACGTTGCGACAGGTATAAATGTATTGCAGACTGTTGAAGGTGATATATCAGTAATCGAAGATAACCTTTTACGTATCAGAGACCTGGCAACACAGGCCGCAAACGGAATATATAGTGAAGAATCCATGCAGGCAATGCAGAACGAAGTAGATGCACGTATTGCAGAAATTAACAGAATTGCAAATGCTTCAAACTTTAACGGTTTGAATCTTTTGAACGGCAACGAAGCTTTTAAAAACGGTTTGAGACTGCAAGTTGGTGCAAACTCTGAAAAAGAAACGAACTGCGTTGTTGTTCCGGCTGAGGTTTTTGCAAACGCAGAAGCTTCATCACTAGGACTTATTGCCAAGAATGGAACTCAATTCCAAACAACAGAAGAAATCTTTTCTAGTGCATCAAATGCAGCAATGTTTATTGCAGATGTTGATAAAGCTTTGACGAAAATGAATGAACACAAAGCTACAATCGGTGCTATTCAAAACAGGCTGGAGTCTGCTAATGATTCGCTGACAACAATGATAGAAAACGCGACTGCCGCAAAATCAACCATTATGGATGCTGATATAGCGGAAGAAAGTGCTAATTATACAAGAGCGCAAATTCTTCAGCAAACTTCATCAACTCTTCTTGTGCAAGCAAACTCGCTGCCTCAAATAGCTTTAACTTTATTACAATAATAGATAGTTGATGACAAATGCCCGGATTTGGTTTTATCCGGGCTTTTTTTCATGTAAAAACATTTTTTATTTTAAAGCTGTTGCGCAAATATAACCCGTTGACCAGCAGTTTTGCAGATTAAATCCGCCTGTCAGCCCGTCTATATCGAGAACTTCTCCGCAAAAATAAAGATTCTTAATTATTTTTGATTCCATTGTTTTCGGGTTAACTTCATTTAAATCCACTCCACCGGCCGTTACTATTTCTTCTCCGTTTTTTACAGCCGTTACATTCATTTTAAATTCCGTAAAATTTTTTACTATTTTTTTTCTGTCTTCTTTTTTTAACTGACCGCTTTTTGTTTTTGGATTTATTTTGTTTTTTAATAATATCTTTTCTGCAAGTCCGCGCGGAATGTATGTGTCCACGACATTTAAAATATCTTTTTGCGGGTTTGTTTTTATTGATTCAATTAAAACTTCTTCAAAATTTTTCAGATTTGTAAGATTAATTTTTATGTTTAGAGGTTTTGCTTTGGAAAAATTCATGTAAGCACAGTAAGATGATATTTTATAACTCAAAGGACCCGAGATTCCAAAATGAGTGAAAAGTAAATCCCCTTCCTGTTCTGTAACTTTTTTGTTTTCAAAAGAAACTTCCGCAAAAAGATTTTTAATTGTCATACCTGACAGGTCGTAAAAATCCATCTCTTCCGTCTTTAATGCACAAAGAGCGGGTTTTATGGGAATAATGTTGTGTCCGAGTTTTTTTGCAAGCTTTTGCCCGATACCTCTGCCGCCTGTGGAAATAACAAGATTGTCAACAAAAATATCCCTGTTTTTCGTTTTTATTATAAATTTTCCGTTTTTGATTTCTGTATCTGTAACTTCTTCTTTTATTATTTTTATGTTTTGTTTTTTTATTTTATCTAAAAGCTTGTTTCTGACATCAGAAGAAGAATTGGACTCCGGGAATATACGAAAATCCTCCTGCATATAGGTTTTTACTCCAATTTTTTCAAAAAATTCAAGTGTATCTGCTGTTGAAAATTTTGAAAAAACAGAGAGTAAAAATTTTTCACCCCGTGGATAATATTTTACGAGTTCTCGAAAATCAAATTCTCCATAAGCAAGGTTGCATCTTCCTCCGCCTGTCGGGATAAGGGTTTTTAGGATATCTTGTTTATCTATAATTAAAATCTCGTTATCCGGATTTTCTGATGCAAAAACAGCAGTAAATATTCCCGCCGGCCCGCCTCCTATTATTCCTATTTTTGATTTTTGTTTAGACTTCATGTATTTTTGTTCCGAAAAGATAGACTTCTTCAACTTCTTCCAGTTCATCATAAAGCTCTGTTACTGTTTTTTCAAGTTTCGGATGCTTAAAATCAGGGATGAGTTCAAGCAGAGGTACAAGAACAAAAGCTCTTTTATGTAAATAAGGATGGGGAACAATTAAAAAATCTTTTTCAATAATTTCATTGTCGTAAAAAAGAATATCTATGTCTATGGGACGTTCTCCCCAGTGTTTTTTTTTAGTTCTGTCTAACCCCAGAAGTTCTTCTATTTTCTGGCATCTTAAAAGCAAATCAACAGGTGAAAGTTTTGTTTTAAGTTCAACAGCAATATTTAAAAACCAGTTTTGATTTTTTTCACCCCAGGGTTCTGTTTCATAAATTGCTGAGGTTCTGATTATTTTTGTATCATCAGACAGGTTAAAAAGGTTTACAGCTTGATTTATCAGTTGAAACCTGTCGCCCATATTTGATCCTAAACACAAATAAACAATAGCCATAAAAATATTGTATATTTTTTTGTTAATTTTTACAAACAAGGGATTCTATTATATCTTTATTTTGTTGTTTTTAATTAAATTTTGTTTTTAGATAGAATCAGAAAAAAGAGTTTGAGTATGATAAAAAAAATACTGGTTATAATTTTATTTTTGATGTTTTTCATGCCGCTTCAGGCGCAGGCAATAAAAGCGGATAACGGAAAACTTGTAAGGGTAGGTATTAGCGACAATTCTTTTGTTAACTATTATATTTCTTCCGCAAAAATATCTGCAACAGACGAATTTAAAATTGTTGATAAAACATCAGGTACTGAAATAGGTGTTTTTCCTGCAAACAAGATTATAACAGCTGAGATGAAAGATAATTTTTTTGTTATAAGCGAAGATGCTACTGTCATCGCTGAAAAAATATCAGGGCCGGTTGTTGTTTCATCAGAGAAAGGTTTTGTTTATGTTGAAGGTTTGAAAAGAGCCGGCAAACAGGCATTGTATCGTGGAACATTTGAACTGACAAAAGTTGAGGCAAAAAATAATTTATTTAGCATAATAAATGTACTTGACCTTACCTCTTATTTAAGAGGTGTTGTTCCCAATGAAATGCCGTCTTATTTTGGTCTGGAAGCCTTGAAGGCACAAACAGTTACCGCAAGAAACTATGTTCTAAGACCACGAGACAAGAATTTTTATAACTTTGATGTCTGTGATTCTGTGGCATGTCAGGTTTATTTTGGGGCAAACACAGAGGACGAACTTGCTGATGAGGCAATTCTTGAAACAAATAACATAGTTGCTCTTTATAACGGTGAACTTATTCTCGCTTTATACAGTTCAACAGCGGGCGGATATACGGAAAGTTATGAAAATGCATTCTCAGACCCGGGTACAAAAAATTTTCCGGCAGTGTCTTTGCCATATTTAAAGGGCGTGCCGGACAATAAGAGTTTTCTTCCGTTAACGAAAGAAGAAGATGCGGCAAAGTTTTATAAATCAGAACCGTCTACTTTTGATAACAAATCTTCTTATTTTAGATGGACAAAGGAATGGACACAGCAGGAACTCTCTGATTCTTTAAAACAGAACCTGAAAAAACAGTCAGCGACAGGTTTTGTATTTCCGGCACTTAAAAACGAAGAAGATTTCGGACTTGTTCAAGACATACAGGTCACAAAAAGAGGTGTTTCGGGAAAAATTGTTTCTATGAACATAGTAACCGACAAGGGTGTTTTTACTGCTCAAAAAGAACTTGTAATACGCCGCAGTTTCTGTAAAGACGGAAAAGCCCTGCCGTCTGCGAATGTAGTTTTTGAATTTCAAAAAGATGATAAAGGTAATATAGAAAAAATAACAGCTTATGGCGGAGGATATGGTCATGGCGTCGGCATGAGCCAGTGGGGTGCCGGCATGATGAACACGCTTGGATATTCATATGATGAAATTTTGCAGCACTACTATTCAGGTGTTACCATCGGAACTTATCCCGTGACATTAACTAACAGCCCAAATCAAGATACAGCTTCACAGTCTTTTTATACGAAAGAAAAAAATGCATCTTTAATTGTTGAAAACAAATTCCAGTTTACTGACCTGATTGTTGTTATTAATTCACAGGAGCTTAAACTTGAGATATCTCCGCATTTGTTTAACAAAGTAAAAGTTGACTTAAGCCCATATCTTGTTTCCGGTATAAACAATATTACATACATAATGCCCTATCGTGATACAAATAACAAATCAATAAAAATGTATGTTGAACTGAAAGAGGCTGTGAATGAGTAAAACACAGAGTCTTTTAAAAGCAGCTTGGATTATTGCTTTTGTTACTGTTATCAGCAAGCTTATCGGTTTTTTAAGAGATGTTGTGATTGCAAATTATTATGGGGCTGGAATGGTTTCTGATGCGTATTTTTATGCATACCAGATTCCGGCACTTGCTATTGTGTTGCTTGGCGGAATAGGCGGACCTTTTCACAGTGCGGTTGTTTCTGTTTTTTCAAAAATAATTCCTGACCTTGACGAAAAAGCACCGCCGGTTGTAAACAAACTTTTTAACACCTTTTTAACCTCGACATTTCTTGTATTTTTGGGCCTTGCTGTTTTATGTTTTGTTTTTTCTGATGTGATAATGGGGTTAATTATCTCAAACGGCAGTTCTGAACTCATTCACCTTGCCGGACTTCATTTAAAAATAATGTCGCCGGCACTTGTTGTCGGCGGTGTCGTTGGTATTTATTACGGTATTTTAATTACTTATAAAGAATTTTTAATACCGAATATTTCACCGATGCTTATGAGTATTGCAATAATTGCCATAATCTCTCTTGTAAAAAATGATAGTACAGGTGTTATCCTTGCCGGAGCGACGACAGTCGGAGCATTATGCCAGTTTGTCTATCAGCTTCCAAAACTAAAATCGCTCGGTTTTTCGTTTAAACCGAATTTTGATATAAAACACAATGAAAACTTTAAAAACCTTCTTGAACTTTTATTTCCTGCTATTTTGAGTTCTACGGTCGGGCAGATTTATATTTATGTAGACATGTTTTTTGCATCGCAGCTGCAGGAGGGTGCATGGTCTGCTGTCGGGTATGCAAACAGACTGTTTCAGTTTCCTGTTGGTATTCTTGTCACTGCTTTTCTTGTGCCGTTGTTTCCTATTTTTTCAAAACTGGTCGGTGAAAAAAATTATGATGATATAAGGTATTATTTTAATAAAGGGGTCGGACTGCTTAATTTTGTAGCTTTTCCGATTCTTGTTTTGATTATACTTCTTGCCTCAAACGCTGTACAGCTTGTGTTTCAAAGGGGAGCTTTTGATGCAACAGCGACGATGATGGTATCAGAAGCGTTATGTTACCTGTCGATTGCTATTATTCCCTATGTGTTTAGAGATTCTATAACCCGTGTTTTTTATGCGTTTAATGATTCAAGAACTCCGTTTTTCGTGGCTTTATCTTCGGTTGTTATTAAGTTTGTTTTGAACTATTTCTTTGTCAGCAGACTCGGGATAGGCGGTATTACTCTGTCAACTTCTCTTGTTACACTGATTAACGGTTTATGGCTCGGACTTTTAATAAAGAAAAAAATGTCTATGAATTACGGTTTGTATTTTAAAAATATAATGAAAATGACGGTGATATCTCTATTTACATATTTTGTCTGCCTGCAGGTTTATAAACTGTGGGACAAATTCTTCCTGCCTTCTATGGCAGCGTTGATATTCAAAATTATTTTGATAACATTTGTTTGTGCTGTTGTTTACAGCCTTCTTGCTGCATTATTCAGGATTCCTTACGTGTTTGAACTTTACGGAAGGGTGAAAGGAAAGATAATAAAATAATGGAAATTTTTAATGACAAAGATTTTGTAAAAGAACTGAATAAAAAGTTGAAAAACGGCGGTGTTGTTTCTTTTGTTACCGATACGGTATGGGGAGTCGGATGTTTGCCGGATTCAGAAAAAGGTGTTGACAATATCTATGAGTTAAAGGGCAGAGACAGGACAAAACCGCTTATTCTTATGTCAGACAGTGTGGCACATCTGCTGCCTTACGTAAAAAATATACCGGATAAAGCTAGCGAGCTTATGGATAAATATTTTCCGGGTGCATTAACGTTGATTTTTGAAAGAACGGAGAAGACCCCGCTTTTTGTTACTTCACAAAAAGAGACTGTTGGTCTCAGAGTTCCGGATAATGCTGTTTTTAAAAGGTTATGCGAGGTTGTAGACGGGCATGTACTTGCTACAACCAGTGCAAATATCTCGAATCAGCCATCGGCCAAAAGTTACATTGAAGCTGAAAAAAATATCGGAAAATATGTTGATTTTGTTTTTCAGGATTACGGACACAGTGCAAAAGGTCTTGAGTCTACGGTTGCTCTGGCTGTTAATAATGAAATAAAAGTTTTGAGGCAGGGCGAGATAAAAATTTTATAAATTATCATTTTTTAAATATAATAATAATCAAATACTCAAATAGATAAGCGAGGGAAGTATGAAAATTTACATCGAAGACATTGCGAAATACGAAGGTCAGACTATTACACTTCAAGCATGGCTTTACAACAAGCGCTCAAGCGGAAAGCTGCATTTTTTACAGTTAAGAGACGGAACCGGAGAAATTCAGGCGGTTGTATTTAAAGGCAATGTTTCTGATGAAGTTTTTGAACTTTCCGACAAAATTACACAAGAATCTTCTGTCGAAGTCACAGGAACCGTA
The DNA here is from genome assembly GCA_944322755.1 of Candidatus Gastranaerophilales bacterium. Lineage (GTDB taxonomy): Bacteria > Cyanobacteriota > Vampirovibrionia > Gastranaerophilales > Gastranaerophilaceae > CALUPY01. The sequence goes on from CALUPY010000009.1 coordinate 41,087, forward strand.
AAAAAACACGATCGTTCAAAAATCGGTTATGAAATAAATGCAACAGATGTTAAAGTAATAGGCGAATCTGTAGATTATCCGATTACTCCCAAAGAACACGGAACTCATTTTCTTATGGAACACAGACATCTTTGGCTGCGTTCTTTGAGACAAAAAGCGATTTTAAGAGTTCGTCACAGAATTATTAAATCAGTCCGTGATTTCTTTGACAATAAAGGATTTACTCTTGTTGATGCGCCTATTTTTACACCAAACGCATGTGAAGGGACGACAAACCTTTTCAAGGTTGATTATTTTGATGAAAATGCATATTTGACCCAGAGCGGTCAGCTTTATATGGAAGCCGCAGCAATGGCTGTTGGCAAGGCTTATTGCTTTGGTCCTACTTTCCGTGCTGAAAAATCAAAAACAAGACGCCATTTAACAGAGTTCTGGATGGTTGAACCTGAGGTTGCCTTCTTTGATATTTACGACGATATGGATTTGGCAGAAGAATTTGTTGAATACATAGTTCAGGAAGTTGTTAAACATAACAGAGCAGATTTGGAAGTTCTTGAAAGAGATATTTCAAAACTCGAAAAAATAAAACGTCCGTTCCCGAGAATTTCTTACGATGAAGCAATTGAAATACTAAAGAAAAAAGGCAATGACACAGAATGGGGTGCAGATTTCGGCGGTGATGAAGAAACTCTCATCTCTGAGGAATTTGACAAACCAGTTATGATTCACCATTATCCAATGGCGATAAAAGCTTTCTATATGAAACAGGAAGGTGACAAGGCTGCATGTGTTGATATGATTGCGCCTGAGGGATACGGTGAAATAATCGGTGGTGGCCAAAGAGAAGAAGATATAGAAAAACTTAAAGCAAAAATAAAAGAACAAGGTCTGCCGGAGGAAGTTTTCGACTGGTATCTTGATGTAAGAAGATACGGAAGCTGTAAACACGCCGGATTTGGACTTGGTATAGAAAGAACGGTTTCGTGGATTTGCGGATTGCACCATGTTCGTGAAACTATTCCGTTCCCGAGACTTATGGACAGATTAAAACCGTAATGAATATAAGTTATGAATTTGAAACTATAGCTGCAATTGCGACTCCCCTTGGTATGGGCGGGGTTGGTATTGTTCGTATTTCAGGCGAAAAAGCTTTTGAAATTGTGCAAAAAATTTTTCAGGGCAAAATTTTTGTACCCGGAAGAATTTGTCATGGTTGGATTACAGAGAATGGTAAGAAGATTGACGAAGTTGTTGTTTTGCCTTTTAGGCACCCGCACAGCTATACAGGAGAAGATGTTGTAGAAATTCAAGGGCATGGCGGCTTGAAGGTTGTCAATAAAATCCTTGAACTGGTTTTGAAAAACGGCGCAAGGATGGCACAGAAAGGCGAATTTACAAAACGTGCTTTTTTGAATCATAGGATGGATTTGTCTCAGGCAGAGGCGGTTTTGGATTTAATACATGCAAAAACTGACAATTTTGCTCAAAAGAGTGCGAACAATTTGTCGGGTGCTTTGACTGATGAAATAAATAAAATAAAGCAAAATATTTTTGATTTAATGTCCAGAATTATTGCTGCTGTTGATTTTCCTGATGAGGTGATGGAACCTTCATACGGCTCCTTGAATGATGGTATTTTAGCTAGCATAAAAAGGATTGAAAACGTATTGGATGGTGCAAAAAATTCCAATATAATGCGTCAGGGTATAAAAGTAGCTATAGCCGGATGCCCTAACGCGGGAAAGTCATCGCTTTTCAATTCGTTGTTGAATCTTGAGAGGGCTATTGTTACGGAAATACCCGGCACAACCCGTGATATTATACAAGAGACTCTGGATATTGACGGTATCCCTGTGACTCTGATAGATACGGCAGGAATTAGAGATGACGCGGAGATTGATAAAGTAGAGGCCATCGGGATTGATTACACAAAAAAATGTGTAAATGAAGCTGATTTGATACTGTTTCTTTTTGATTCTTCTGTTGGCATGACTGAAAATGACAGAAAAATTTTTGAAATAATAAAAGAAAAACCTTATATTAAAATTGCCTCAAAAGCTGATATTGCCGGACAAAAAATAGAAGATGCCCTGTATATTTCTTCAAAAAGTGGGGAAAATATAAATGAGTTGAAAAAAAGAATAAGAGAAGTTGTTTTGGATAAAAATTCTGTTGAGTCAGATTTTACAACAAACAAACGTCAGGAAGAGTGTTTATTCAATGCAAAGCTGGCACTTGAAAATGCTCTACTGGCGACAGAAAAAGGGGAACTTCAGGATTTGATTTCAATCGATATAAAGTCTGCGCTTATTGCGCTGGGAGAAGTTACCGGAGAGGTTATAACGGATGACATATTGAATAATATATTCGATAATTTCTGTATAGGTAAATAATTGCAATAGAATAAATAAAAAGTTATAATCGATATATTATATCTAAAAATTAGAAAATGGAGTTTATTATGGAATATTGGCAGCTTTGGTGTCTTATAAGTATCATTTTCTTTATTGTGGAAATGTTTACACCTGTTAATTTTTTTCTCAATCTCGGACTGGCGTGTTTGATATCCGCGATTGCTGCATATTTTAATGCAACTTTTACAATGCAGATGATTCTTTTTACCGTATTTAGTGCATTATTTCTTATCTTTTTACGTCCTTTTCTTGTTTATAAGAAAAAGAGTGAAAAAGACGATGAGTTTGATGAAAAGTATAAAGGTAAGACTGCCGTTGTGACCGAAAAAATAACACCTGAATCTGGCAGAATTGCAATTTATGGTGAAACATGGCAGGCAAAAACAGAAAGCGATGAAGAAATAGAAGAAGGTTCACAGGTAAAAATAGTTAAAATAGACAGCATTGTAATGTATGTAGAAAAGGTATAGGAGAAAAAAATGATTATTTTAATTGCACTTGCAGTACTGGTTATTATCTTTTTTGTTAAAGGTATTAAGATTGTACAACAACAGGAGGTTATGATTATAGAACGTCTGGGAAAATTTGACAGAGTTCTTGATTCAGGGTTTCATTATATATTCCCGTTTCTTGAAGTTCCGAGAACAATTTCTTGGAAAGAAACAACTAAAGGTCCTGACGGACGCTCATATTCATATTATCTACAAAAAACAAGAATTGATATGAGAGAATCAGTTTATGATTTTCCACGTCAAAATGTAATTACAAAAGACAACGTATCTATTGCCATTAACGCTCTTATTTACTTCCAGATTATGGATGCCAAAAGTGCGGTATACCAGATTCAAAATTTGCCCGAAGCAATTGAAAAACTTACACAGACTACTTTAAGAAATATCATCGGTGAGCTTGACCTTGATGAAACGCTTGTATCAAGAGACACAATCAACGCAAAATTGAGAACAATTCTTGATGAAGCATCTAATAAATGGGGTGTAAAAGTTAACAGAGTAGAGCTGCAGGATATTATTCCTCCAACTGATATTCAGAACTCTATGGAAAAACAGATGAAAGCTGAGCGTGACAGACGTGCTGCAATACTTGAAGCTGAAGGTCTTAAAAAATCAGCTATCCTGAAAGCAGAAGGTGAAAAAGAAGCGCAGATAAACAAAGCCGAAGGTGAAAAACAGGCCGCTATCCTTGTTGCAGAAGGTCTTGCTGCAGCAAGAATCAAACAGGCCGAAGCAGAAGCTGCAGCAATTCAAAAAACCATTGAGGCTATACAAAATCACGGACAACCGGATAAATATCTTATCGCCGTAAGATATCTCGATACTTTGAAACAAATGGTTGAAGGCAAAGACAATAAAGTTGTTTACATGCCGTATGAAGCGACAGGTATTTTGAGTTCTGTTGATGGTATAAAACAGATGCTTGATGCAAATAAATAGTCGTTGAAAATTCAAATGATTGAAGCCTGATAGATTTCTATCAGGCTTTTTTGCATAAAGAAAAAGCTATAAACTAGGGGTTCATAGCTTGTTAGATTAGGGATATGCGTATCGTCGTCTTCTAAGGAGTATAGTGTTATTGTACATATACTTTGGTTGTAGAAAATCATACATAATTATGAATAATTCCTTTTTGGTTCATTCATTTATTTGAAAAAGGCATGACTTTTTTCTTACTATCATTAAAAAGCATGGTATACAGGGGTTTTTTAAAGTTGGGTCAAACGGATGATTTTCTGATTTTTTATTAAACTTAAAAACTCTCCTGCCGATAAATCCGATAGGGCTAATAATATGACTTTCAAAGGGTGACAAGTTGTACAACAGTATTTATCCGATAAACATAAAACCGTATGTTCCTCCGCAAAATAAAAATGCGGTTACGAATAATGCCGAGGAGGAGTCGGCAGGTTCTCACCTGCAAAGAGAAAACAGAGCCCTGCAGCAGTCTGACAGAAAAACACAAAACAGAGATACGTTCCAAAGACAGCAGTACCCTAACGGTCAGCAGACCACAATCGACTATTCAAAGTCACAGGTAAATATTGCTCAGATAATAACAGATTTTAAAAACACCTCTCTTGCTATCGGTACTCCTGATGATATATCTGAGAGAGTAAATCAGTATTTGTCTTTTGCTGAGATGCAGTCCAAGGAAGAAGTACCCGATAAAGAGTTTATAAAAAACAGTCTCCGCTCTGCTTCAAAAATATTAGACAACTATATAACCCAGACCCTTAACAAAGAATCGAAAGTCGTTGAGAATTGGGTGGAGGCGCTGTTTTTACAGCATGTAAATTACAAATCAGATCCGACAAGTATAAATCCTGATTTTCTTGTTAAATTGCCCGAAAAAACACAAGCCTCACAGCCGAAAGAGTCACAATTTGTTCAAGAGCAGCCGGCTGCAACTGATGATTTGCAGCAGCCTGTTCAAAACGAATCTCAGCTGCTGTCTGTAGATAAGCCGGTAACAGTTTCACAACAGGAACCTGTTGAATATCAAAAAGACTCCACAGTTAAGGTATACGTACCGCAGGATAGAGAGCTTAAAGAATATTTTATTCAAGGTAAAAAATATTTAGAAAAAAATGATACAAAAAGCGCCCTGAACGCTTTTATGTCTTCGCTTGAGAGAGCAAATATAACCGGAGACAAAGAAGCTGCAGGCATGGTTTGTTATGAAATCGGACAAATCCATGACAAAGAAGACCACCTTACAGACGCCCTAAACTACTACCACGACACGATAGAGTTTTCCACAAATAATAATCTGAAGGCAAAAGCTTATTATGCAATGGGTCAGATTTACGATGATGTTGTGTATTTTGACCCGGCGGTTGAGCATTATTATGCCTCTGTTTCTTATGCCGGTGAAGCGGAAAACCTAAAAGCGCAGACAAAAGCCCTTGGTAATATTGCAAACATGTTTGCGGAACGCTATGACAAAGAAAACACATATACATATCTGGATGTTGCAAAACAGATAGCCGCAGAGACAAAAGATAACAAAACAATGGGCGCTGTCTATTCAAAATCTGGTGACACACTCAGTATAATAAATGAAGATGTTAACGCTCTAAAAGACTATAAGCAGTCCGCAATGTTCTACCATGATGCGGAATCTCCTATAAAAATGGCAAGAAATTTTGAAAAAGCTTCTGAAATTATGCTTAAACTCGGTAATAAAACTAAAGCAAAATCTCTGTTAGAGAAGGCTTATTCTCTTTCTATTGATGCAAATGACAGAGAATATACAAAAACGCTCTCAAAAAAACTTTTGAGTGTATAATTGATTTATGTCGGATAGAGCAAAGAATTTTATTTTTTATATTGCCATTTTGGGTTTAGTTGTTTTTGGCATATATTTGCGTATTCTTTTTTTCTCATACGACAGACCTTTTTGGAATGACGAATCCGCGCTTGCTTTGAATATTATTCATCGTTCTTTTTCACAGCTGTTTGGTATTTTGGACTATGAACAGGTTTCGCCGCCTTTGTATGTTGTTGTTGCAAAATTTTTCGGGCTTTTTATAAAAAAATACGAGTTTGCATACAGGCTTCCTGCTTTGATATGTTCAATTCTTTCGCTGCCAGTGTTTTTTGTCTTTTGCAAAAAATTTTTGGAGAAAAAAATCAGCATAGTTTTTGCGATGATGCTTTTTGTATTAAACTATCAGCTGATATATTACGGGCAGGAGTTGAAACAGTACAGTGCCGATGTTCTTGTTTATCTTTTAATATTGCTTTCTTATTGTTATATCGATATCGAAAAAACAAAAAAATGGCTTTTGGGTTTGATTGGCTGTATTTTTGCCATTTCAATATGGTTTAGTTATACAGCTTTATTTGGTATTTTTTGTCTTGGTTGTGCACTAATCGTTAAAAATTACAGACAATGGAAACGATTACTGATTTTATTTTTTCCTTTTTTTGTTTCTTTTATTTTGTTCTGGGTATTCAGGCATGATTTGAGTTCAAGTGATTATTTGCATTTGTTCTGGCAAAAAGGATTTATTACAAAGAATTTTTCTAACTTTTTTCAGATTATAAGTGATAATTTACATTTTTATTTTTTGAATTTTACTCATAAACTTTTTCTTTATCTTTTAGTAATTTTCGGTACGGTCTCTGTGTTAAAAAAGATTAAAGAGCAGAAATATCTTATACTTGTTGTCCCTTTTGCTCTGGCGTTTTTACTTTCTTATTTTAATATTTACCCGTTATTAGACAGAGTTTCTATTTATCTTGCGTCTTTGTGGTTTGTGGTGATGGCAAAGACGTTTGATTTGTTCAACTTTAATGCAAAAGGAAAATGTTTTTTTTATATGTTATCTGTTTTTCTGTTTTGGCATGTCGGGTTAAATTGTGTTTGGATGGTAAAATCCGTAATTATAAACAAAGGCTACTATGTGGAGCGGACCCCGGAATTTTTAAAACTTGCAGAATCAAAAATGCAAAAAGATGACGTGCTTTATGTTTCGGCAATGACCCATATAAACTACAAAATGTATAAAGATACAGTGAATATAAAAAATGTTATTATTGAGACTGTTCCTGCTTATGATTTAAAAGAATATTCAACTGTTTTTAATAATTTAAAAAGCGGAACGACTTATTATTTATTATTAACCCATTCCGGTGATAAAATACTGGAATATGAAAATCTGAAACAGATAATGCAGACAGAAAAAGATGTAGTGCTTATGAATGACGATAAGTACAACCTGCTTATTAAATTTACAAAATCATAACAATGCGAATTGCTCAATCTTTTTCTTATATAATAGTAACAATATAACTCCAAAGAAAGGACAAGACATGGATGACAAAGTCAAAGAGGCTCTGACTCTCTTTAAAAGCGAAAAATACGAAGATGCATTGAAAATATTTTTTGAACTGCAGGAAGAAGATAAGCTCAATCCTCACGTATACAGCAATATCGGACTTTGTTATTCAAAGATGGGACAGGATGAAAGGGCTGAGGAAAACTATCTCAAAGCTCTGTCTATAGACGCAGGTCTTGCCCAGACTTATATAAACCTTGCGGATTTGTATTACAAAGAAGGCAGAATAGCTGACGCTTTGGAGCTTTTGCAGCAGGGAGCATATGAATTACCGGAAAATGTAGGAGTTTTGCATTATTTGGCTCGTTTTTTTATAGAGGACAAACGGTATACTGATGCAATTGACGTTCTTGATAAAATTCTTGACCTTTCTCCTGAGAATCCTGATGCATATTGGGATTTGGGAATGGTTTATTTTGAACTAGGTGATTGGAATAGTGCTATAGCAAATTTTGAAGAAGTTCTTGAAAAACTTGATAATAATGAGCTGGCATATTTTCAGACAGCTCTTGCTTATGAAGCGAATGATGAGATTGACAAAGCTATTTCGAATTATCTTAAAGCTATTGCTGTTAATGACAAATTTATTCCGGCTTACAAAAAAGCCGCAACACTCTTTATGGCAAGAGGAGATATTGATGATGCCATAGAGTATTTTGAAGATTATTTAAAATTTGATATTCCTGATGAAGAAAAAAATTCGACAGAAGAAATACTGGTTTCTTTAAGAAAGAAAAAACAAGCTTAGGAATTATTTTCATTGTTAAACAGTAATGAAAGCTGTGGAACATCAGCCTGTATTGTTTTTTGTTTTCGTTTATTTGCTGACAGATCCTGTGAGTAATCCACCTGCATTTTTGTCATCAATTCTTCTGCTTTTTTTACTACTGACTGAGGTAGACCTGCCATTTTTGCGACCTGTATACCATAGCTTTTGCTTGCAGAGCCTTCTATTACTTTTCTCAGGAAAATGATTTCTCCTTCATTTTCAGAAATAGTTACCCTGTAATTTTTGATTTGAGGGAACATCGAGCTCATTACATTCAGTTCATGATAGTGGGTTGCAAATATAGTACGGGCTTTAATTTTTGTGGCTATGTATTCCGCAACACTCCAAGCTATAGCAACACCGTCATAGGTGCTGGTTCCTCTGCCTATTTCGTCAAGAAGGATTAAACTTTTTTCTGTTGCAGAGTTTAGAATATATGATGTTTCGTTCATTTCTACCATAAATGTAGATTGTCCTAAAGATAAATCATCTACTGCACCTACTCTGGTAAAGATTTTGTCAACTACACCTATCTGTGCATAGTCGCAGGGAACATAGCTTCCAATTTGTGCCATAATTACAATCAGCGCATTTTGGCGCATATATGTCGATTTTCCGGCCATGTTCGGCCCGGTTAAAATCATAAACTGCGGGTATTTTGGATTGTTGTTATTGCCGATTAATATTAAATTGTTAGAAACATACTGCCCCATAGGAAGAATTTTTTCCAGTACGGGATGCCTGCCTTCTCTTATGTCCAGTTCGCAAGAGTCTGTGATTTCCGGTTTTACATATTTGTTTTCAATTGCGCAAACGGCAAAGGAAACAAAAACATCCAGCGTTGCCAGGGCGTCTGCTATTTTTCTTACCGGTTCAACAAATTCTTTAGAATATTCTCTTAAATCAGTAAAGATTTTGTATTCAAGTTCTGTTGATTTTGATTGAGCCGAAAGTACTTCTGATTCGTGTTTTTTTAGAGCTTCGGTTACGAATCTTTCTCCGGTGGTCAGAGTCTGGCGTCTTATGTAGTTGTCGGGAACCATAGAAAGGTTTGAGTTTGCTACTTCAATATAGTATCCAAACGTTTTACTGAAGCCTACTTTTAAAAATTTAATTCCTGTTTTTGCTTTTTGTTTTGCCTCAAAATCTATAAGCCAGTTTTTTCCGCCATTCAGCAAGTCTTTATAATGATCAAGGTCTTCAGACACACCAGGTTTTATTATATTGCCTTCCTTTATTGTTATCGGAGCTTCTTCAGAAATTGTTCTGTCTATTATGTCAGCAAACTCAAGCAATGCTTTGTTTTCTTCCTTAAGTGCAGATAATTTATTAGTTTTAAAAGTTTTAAGAATTTGTGAAAATTCTGGAAGAAGCTTTATTGTATCCTTTAGAGCAAGAAAGTCTCTCGGGTTTGCACTGTTGTTGCTTAGTTTTGTGGAAAGTCTTTGTATATCGTATATTTGTTCTAAAAGATTTATTAACGAAATTCTTGAGCCGGTATTTTGTATAAGCTCTTCTACTGTATTTTGGCGTTCTTTGATATCATCTATATTTTTAAGAGGCTGATGAATCCATTTTTTAAGAAGTCTTGCACCCATGTTGGATTTTGTTCTGTCAATTGCCCAAAGGAGACTTCCGTATTTTTGTTTGTCACGGGAGGTTTCTGTAAGCTCCAGATTGCGTCTTGTGTTGCTGTCCATGGAAACGAATTCAGATATTTCATATGTGTCTATCGTTTCAAACTTTGGTAAATTTTCTTTCTGTGTTTTAAACAGATAATCGATAATGGCTCCTGCAGCGCAAAAACCTGTTTTGCAGTTTTCAAAACCAAACGGGGCAAGTGATTTTACTTTAAAAATTTGTTTCAAATTTTCTTCTGCTCTGTTAACATCAAAAGAATTGTATGACATTTTTGAGCAGTTGTAATTGTTTGTAATTTCGTCAGGAAGGTCAATCTTTTCATCTGGAACGATTTGAAACGGCAGTACTTTTTGGGTAAGTTTTGGCACTACAATTTCAGAGGGTTTTATTCTGGAAAGTTCACTAAGCAGCTGGTTAAATGATGTTTGTGTAACTTTAAACTCACCTGTGGATATATCCGTGTATGCCAGTCCGTATAAGTCTGACTTTTTGTCTTTTAGTATTGCTGCAAGATAGTTGTTTGAATTTGACTGCAAGAGGTTTGATTCTGTGATTGTTCCGGCTGTTATAGTACGGACAATTTCTCTGTTTACAAGACCTTTTGCAAGTGCAGGATCTTCCATCTGTTCACAAATAGAGACTTTGTGGCCTTTTTCAAGCAGCTTGGGTAAATAGTTGTCAATTGCTTTTATCGGAATACCGGCCATCGGAATACGTCCCAGAGATCCACCTTCTCTGCCGGTAAGAGTAATTTCCAAATCACGGGAGAGCGTAAGTGCGTCTTCAAAAAATGTTTCGTAAAAATCACCCATACGATACAGGAGAAGTACGTCCTGGTTTTCTCTTTTTATTTCCAAAAATTGCCTGAGCATTGGAGTTGCTTCATTGATATCCACGTCCATGCTGTTTATAAAGTTCAATTCCTGTTTAGACATTTTTACCCTCTTTTTTTTAAAATTTACTATAAATAATAGTCTTTTTCAAATATTAAAATAATAAGTTGACATAAAATCATGCTTTAGATAATATTAATTCTACAGAGACAAGGTCTACGTAGGCTCCCATCGTCTAGAGGCCTAGGACACATCCCTTTCACGGATGCGACAGGGGTTCAAATCCCCTTGGGAGTACCATTTTAAAAGAGCCGAAAGGCTCTTTTTTATTGCGTTTTCAGTGGTCGAGTTTTTGACAAAAATATTTTTTCCCATTTTTATCCCACTAAATCCCGAAAACTCCCAACAATACAGAACAAACAGGAACAACAAAAATGAAAGTTGCAGACAAACGTATATTATACTTGATTATTGATGCTCTCTTTAATCAACAGCAAGAAAAAAAATACCTTATTGAACTTGATTGTATAAAAGATTTTTTGTCTTTAGATGAACAAAAAATCCTGTACACAAAGGATTATTCAACAACAGATTGGGATAAAATTTCTGAATACAGAAGAAAAATTGTCGACATTTTAGACACATTGCGGTTGAATTTTGGTTGTGAAGTCTCTTTGAATATAAAGACGGATTTTATTGAGGCGACAACTCAAGAAATCGGTATGGGATTTTTAGCAGCAGAGGCTTATCAATCAATAATTGAGGATTGTCAAAGACTTTCCGATACGGACTCAATTTTAAATGTTTTTATAAAGTACCGTTCGTCATTGTTTGCAAAAGATACTGACCAAAATGATATGCCTGATACTTTGATAAAAACAGCTGATAAACTTTTTCTTCAAAGAACATCTGTAAATATTTATTTATCTGAACCCAAAATTCTTGAACAAAAATTAACCAGTTATGCTGAAGCATATGAAAACAACAGCTTAGACAGAATTGTTCATTATGATGAAAAAGAACATTTTTCTGTAATTAATAAAATTTTGAAGCTTGCCTTCAAAAATTCAGAAGGTTTTCCTTTCAGTATTTTAAATTTGAATAAAAGTATAGAAAAACCCGAAGATTATAATTTGCCTGTTTTTCTTTGGTTGTCAAAAAAACGTCTAAAATTAGATATACGAAATATTGATTGTGAGATGTCAACAAGCCCATTCAGAATTACAAAATTTGATGTTACTGTAGGCAAAGTAAAAAGAAAAAATCTTAAAATTACAGACAAAAAGACTGATTTTTATAATGATGATTTTATACATTTTGAAATGTATTCAGATGATAAAATTAAACAAATTGTTTACGAAAATCAAATTATTCAACTAACTTATAATCAGTTGTTTGTTATACATACTCTTTGCAATAAATCTAAAAATGATGATGTTATGCAGAAAATCAAAAATGTGTACAAAACACATGGTTCATTAAGAAAGATGAAAAGTGATATAAATAAAGCTTTTTTAAGAGCCGGAGTTTATGACTTTTTAGAGTCCAGCGGTCAAAAAGATAACTATAGACTGGATATAACGACCGCATATAAAATAGAAAAACATAAATAAACGGGTTATGTTAATTCTTTTAACATCAGACTCACAGTTGAGTAACAACACGTTCTTTTTTTAATATTTGTCGTTTGATCTTTTGTAAACTCTTTTATTATCAAATGAAAGGAGACACAAAATGAAAACTGATGAATTTAAGGAAAGTGTGGAAAAAAAGTATGGTCGTTACATCCTACTTACAGACTGGAACAAATATTTTGATTATCCAAAATTGGGGACATTGCGCTCGCTTGTTTTTAATGCACACAAAAACGGCTTCAACAAAGTAATCCGTAGGATAGGCAACAGGATAGTAATTAATGTTGATAAGTTTTATGTTTGGCTGGATAAGTACGGACAATAACAACAAAAAAACTATATTGAATGACCAATCGATATGAGGGTATAACGCACGGTGCCTGCTTTATATCTATTATAACCAATCATTCAAAAAACAATCATAGGATAAGAAAAATAAGGAGAAAAAATAATGATTACGCTCGACAGAGTTCGTTTACTGGTGCCAGAAAATAAGGTCACAGAGGTAAATGAAAATGACTTTGACACTTTCAGTAATAAAATCACTGTAAAAAAAGAAATTTTAAGTAACATAGTCGGTGTACGTGAAATCTCATATATAAACAATTCATTCCTTTTGGACGTCAGCGGAAAAATCACTGCAGACAAGGGCTACTTAGGTTTAATCCATAAAAATAATATAAAAGAGGTCTTTGAAAAAATAGACAACACGGGAATCTTAAGGTTTAACAGTTCACCTGTTGAAACTTCTCAGGTTCTTTACCTTGATGTGACAAAAGATGTCGAAGTGGAAAATCCTCTTGAAACCCTGACAGCTATTGAACTTTTTGCCACTCAAAGAAAACATAAAAATAAAATTTTACCATTCAAAAACTCAGGATTAATCATAAAACCTCACGCAAAAAGCGTGTCTGACAGTTTAGGTATTTACCTGAAATACAAAGAAATAATCCAAAACAAGTCACCGAAAAACCGGCTATATATTGAAAAAATAGGTATTGAAACGATTGAAAAGATTAAAAAGACTGTTCGTTTGGAGCGTCATTTAGGAACTTTTAAAGATATAAGAAAGGCTTTCAAAACTAACAGTAAAAAAATTAGATTGAAAGAAATTCTTCACTCAAAAAAAAATCCTGTTAAAGACAAATTCTGTGAAATTACATCAAGCCACGAGGATGACTGGTTTACAGCAGGGAATGAGGTGTTTTGATGAAAATTAAAATTCAAAAATTTTTGAAAAAAGTTGGGATGAGGACAATTTTGACCAATTTTGACGATGACATAAGTGCTGTTAGAAAAATGTTAAAACTCGAGTGTGAATTTTCCTCACCCAGCACACTAAACACGGTGATAGCCTCATTTAAAAAGGAACTGAAAGAAAAAATATCTAAAAATAAAAATTTTTTCAGGTATCAAAAAATTGTACAGGATTTAATTAAAAAGATTGGAGAATAAAATGAACATGCCTAAAACACCTATTATTATTGAAAAAACCACAAATTTTCTTTTAACTTTACAGCCAAATTTGTATTCCAAAGCCGCATTACTGCTGACTATTGTTAAATTTATGCAGGCTTTAAGTTACAAAAGGCTTAGATTTAACACCTGCTTTGGGACAAGAATAACAAATATTTTCGCACTTGTTTTTCTCCCAAGCGGTGGAGGAAAAGACCTCGCCTGCAAAAATCTTGAAAATTTTATTCTTAACTCAATTTTTGAAGAGTTCAGCGAAAAATCAAAAGCTGAATATAAAAAGGACTACGACAAGCTACAGCAGATGTACATGGGCAAAAAAATACCAAAATCAGAGCTTAACAAAATATTTCCCATCGCATTGGAGTCACAGAATGCAACTCCTGAGGGGCTAAAAAAAATTGCAGATTTCCTAAATACTAAAGACTTCGGCGGTATTTTCCTGTTTGTTTCTGAATTAGCATATATTTTTTCAGGCAGTAAGGGGGTTGAGCTGTTGTATTATCTTTTAGGATGTTATGACGGTAAAATCGCAGGGAAGTCTATTAAAGCTGACAATCAAGGTGAGGCTGTTAAAAACATCTCTATCAGTTTTTTAGGCTTTTCTGACCCTGAACGGTTTTTCAACAACACAAACGTAAACTTTAACGCTCTATTAGCGACAGGACTGGCAAGAAGAACTTTTTTAATTTTCCAACCAACACTACCCAAAAATCAATTTCTCCAAGCTGAAAGAAATTTAATAAAACACGCAAAAGACAAGGCAGAAAGGCTTTCAAAGGAAGTCAAAGATATTATTGATAAGTTACCGTACGAGGGGGTTTTTAATGTTTCAAACACAGCCTACGACAACATATTTGTTGAATACAAACAGAACTGCTTACAAAAATCAGAAACAATGGAAAATCCTCACCTGCAAAAAGAGATAAAAGACAGACCTTTAAAGGTGTTAAATATAGCTTCCCTCTACGCGGTTTTAAATCATCCGACAGAAAATGTTGTTACAGAAACAGACTTAAAACAAGCAATTGAGACGGTAGAATACTTAAGTACTGACCTTGAAAAATTTATTAACTACACACCGCAAAAATATGACCAGTACCAGCAGTTCTTTGAGTTTTTGAAACGAAACAAAAATAAAGCTTTTGCCAAAACAGAACTCATCACAAAATATTATTCAGAAACGGGATTTAGCAGAAAAATATTAAGAAAAGATTTTGATGAGATAGTTTCTGTTGTCAAAGAAATAGCTGATATGAACGGTTTTACAGTCTTATCAAATTTCTTCCATAACAACATCGGACAGAAAATAACATTAAAGGATAAGGTTCAACCTGTTGAAAACTGTAAAATTTCTCATATTTCCCCTGTTGATAACACGGAAAACGTTTATGTTAGTTGAAATTTCATAAATTTTCGATATTTCACACGCTTTAAAAAGATTTTTTTGAAAATCTCCTCCCCCGTCTTTTCAGACGGGTTTTCTTTATATGCGGTTTTAACAAACGGAAATGTCAGAGAGCATCGTAACCTGTATAAAGAACACAAAACTCCTCATAACTCGCTTGCTATCGAGGTTTATGACTGTTTTTATATTAAAATAAAGGAGAAAATCAAGTGGATAATTCACAACAAATTGTCAACATACAAAATCAGATAGATCAAGAACAAACCCGTCACCATAATCGCATGCAAGCACTAAAGAAAAGTCTTGAAAACGCAAGGCAGGCAAACGAAAAAGTTTTGTTTTATCAAAGATTGTATGAAAAATTTGACCGTAAAGGTATGACAACGGCTCAAATTATTCGTTGTCTTGATATTCTTATGAGTGAGTACGGATATTAGTATTGTTGTTTTGGTATTGACCAGACAAACTCACCTTTTGTGTTTATATATCCTTCACGAGTATTAGAAACAACATAAGCTAGATCATTTACAAGATATGCTGAACCAAAACTTGAATAATCTAAACTTTGATTTGAAAAGCTTTGTGCATACTCAAGAGTTGGTTTAACAATATATTCCCCTTTTTTATTTATGTAACCGAACTTTCCGTTCAATTTTACAAGAGCTACACCATTAGCAAAATCAGGACTCCAGTAACTAAATCCCGGAGGTGGGCATTCATAAATTGGCTCTTTAATTATTTTGCCGTCTTCTGTTATGTATCCATATTTTGTTGTATCACTGTTATCAAATCTTTTTACACCTTCATGGTATGGATACTCTCCGAGAGAAAGTGATGGTGAAGTGTTTAGCGATGATTCAGGCTCTTGATAAGGAATCTTTTCACCTTTTATAGTTATGTAAAATTGTTCGGCTATATCATCATCGATATTTCTGTCGCTATTTGCAATTGTAATAAATGCTTTCCCTCCGATAAAGACTGGAGTTGATGTTCCTTCCATTGGAATAAAATTTTTAAAAGGTTTTAGTCTCATTACTTGATTTCCATTGGTATCAAATATTGTGTACTGAATTATATCGGGAGTATTGAACTCATCATCTAGTGTGGTAAGTGCTTTGCCTAAAAAAGCATACCCTTCGTTAAATTCTCCAATTATAACATATTCTTTTTTATCCACTTCAAATACAGGTTTTCCGTATTTATTTATAAATACAACTTTGTCTTTTTTCATTTTATATACAGGATACAACTTATTTTCTTGTATTTTTTTTGAGTCAGTAGATAAAAATTCAACAAAGTTATTTTTTTTGTTTTCTGTTTTTTTCGTATTAATAATGTCTGTTAACAGTACAAAATCAAAAATTAAAAAAATTAATGCTAAAACAATTAATACAAGATTTTTCAATTTTATTTTAATCATATTTTTAATCCTCATAGTTTTTGTTTAATTGGTAATACTTTTGGTATGAACTCTCATTTCGACCTTCCTTTTTACAAGAATTTATATTTGCCGAAATAGAATAACATTCTGAAAAGTTACCTGTACAAGTAAATATTTCATATTCAACAGGACAGATTAATTTAGTAAAAGCACGGTCTTTAATTGAGAAAATAATATCAGCTTTACAATAATAATGAGAAATGTCTTTATTCAAAGTTTCAATATTTGTAATTGTTTTGCCTATTATATCAGGATAAATCCCCATAGTTGTTTCAAAAACTCTTAAGTATTTATGATACTTCGCTGCTTTAACATAGGAATCATAATCTTCTTGTTTTACTCCTGCGGTATCAAGGTAATTATTTAGGACAAAAAATTTAATTAAATTTCCATCACAGGGTGAAACGGATATTTTTACGTTTGAAACTGTTTTGTTTTTTCTGTCATATTGATAATAAAATAATGGAGGGTGTTCATCTCCAGTATTATAAACAAATGCACTGCACATTAAAGCGTCACTTGTCGAAAAAATTTGTTCTGTATTGTTAAAAACAAGGTTTTTATCTAAAAGTATTGAGTACTGATTTTTTAAAGCAATGGCTAAAGAGTTTTGAACTTTTTCTGATGAACAACTTTCAACAGAAGAAAGACCAAAATCTATAAGCACAAGACACAGGTAAAATATCACAGGTGCGGAAATTAAAGCAAAAAACACAATTATAATTATATTTTTCTTTTTATGATTAGAAATCATATTAAAATTACCTTCTGCCACCTGATAACGCCCAAATTAAAGCAATTACCCAACCAATTAAACTCCAACCAAAAAATAAATTAACAACAAAGATAGCTGTTGTTGACGGATTGTTTCTTATTTCTGCAATCCAAGCAGGAATAAAATATATCCATAAAATAAAAACTATAGCTAATGACATTAAAAATGCAGTAAACCCGTCCTGTAAAGCACTGTTTAAGATACCTAAAGAACTCAAAAAAACAATTATGGACAAAATTGTATAACACCCAAGAGGAGTATCTCTTTCTAACCATTCGCCACATTTCGGACATTTCTTTGCATGTCTAGGGACTGGAGAATAACAATACGGACATTTTATCATACTTTCGTTATTCTCATCGTCTCTGTATTCGTTAACATCAGATTGTATTATATTTTTTTCTGTGTCTTGTAATTCAACTAACTTGTTGCCACAATTTTTACAAAATTTGTCAGTTTCCGTACACTCAAAACCACATTTTGGACAATACATATTTACCTGCTTTCTTTTTATTTTTAATTCCTCATACTTTCGCAAACCTGTTTTTGTTGTTCGTAATAACCGCTGTTTTTTAAATTTTCTTTTCTCCATTTCACACGTTCGAGATGTTGTTTGTAGGCAGTATTTTGGTCATACCCCATAGTTCGGTAATAACATTTTTCAATATCTGAGCCAATATCAGAAATTGTCAGACCTTTTTGTACTCGTTGAAATATAATGTAACAGGGTCTAATATTCCCGCATATATGGTCACATGCCTGTTTAGATTTTTGAGCGGAAAAATCATCATAAGAAAGAACAACCTTTAACAATTTTAATTCATCAAAGCATGCCTGTTTTTGGGATTTTGGTTCTATTGTTTTTTGAGGTCGAGTATGTTCCTGATATTCTGTGTTGTAATTTCTCAAAGGCATATTCAAGCCCTCTATCTCAACTTCATAGTAAGCAAATACAGCCTTTTGAAGCAGTAGAGTTATAAATAACAGGATAAGTATTTTTTTCATTTATCAACCTTTTTATTAGGGAAACAACAAAAACAAATAATATTTTATACGTTTTACTATTTTATTATACATATAACGCATAATAAAACATCATATTTATACAGTAGACTATATTCTTGTGTAACAGTTTGTCCGATAGCATGAGAGAAAAGGAGCAGTTATGTCATCGGGCAACAAAGTATTCGGAAAACGTATAAAAGAACTCAGGGAGAGGAAAAAACTTACACAGGAAAAACTAGCTGAAAAAGTAGGACTGGATTTACAAACAATAAGTCGTATAGAAACAGGATATTACTTCACGAGTTTTGAAAACCTTGAAAAACTGGCAAACGCTCTTGATGTCACAATGGCTGATTTATTTAACTTCGGACACTTAAAGACAAAAGAAGAATTGATAAAAGAAATCAACACAGAACTTTCAACCTCATCAGAAAAAGATGTTCAAAGAATACACAAGCTTATTTTCGGGTATTTGAAGTAAAAAATAAGCCCTGTAAAAACACAGGGCTTATTCTTCATTAGTAACAAATTCTTTTTTTTATGTTTTTGTTACCTTCTGAAGAAACAGATGTGCAGTAATGTGGATAATCATCACCTTTTGTACAATTATTTTCCCATTGTAGCGGTTGAAGATTCCCTAGATAATCAGAACCGCCTTGACTTTCAGGGACTATATGATCTATTTCCCAGCCATAGTCTGAATCTCTATTTCCGTATTGGTTATAGTTTATCCAAGCCCCTGATTTGTCTTTGCGCCATACATTAGGGTCTGCCACATAAACTACATTACCTTTTTTCCATACTGCATCAATTGTTTCTGAATTAAAATATTTGGACATAATTTTATTTTCTCCTTTTGTTTTGTTGTACAAAATTGAACAAGACAAATAAGCCTTGAGAGTCGTTACTAGGCATACTTCTCCTATTCATTTCTCCCATGACTCTCTCTAATTGTGTGTTTTCATTACCTATCCTCCGTGTTCTTTATCTATGAGAGCACGGACAAAACAATTGACTTAAATAGTTCCGGTGTGGTAAATTAGTGTTGAAGATATAATTTACGCTGGTAGGACAATTGTTTTGCCAGCCCTTTTTCTATATATAATCGTAATTGCATGACTTTTTAAAAGTCAAGTCTCTTAACAAAAATTAACAAAAAATATTGTTTTTTATTTCTTTTCTATGTCAGCATAATATAATGATTTATACATTAAGCTGCATAAAAAAAATTAATGCCAGCATGTGTAAATTTACTCACGGACATATAAATATTTATAATTAATGTATTGTTGAGGTATATCTTTCTATGAAAAAATATAATGCAACTTTAGGGTTTTCTAATATGGTTAATTCTTCTTTGGAATCAATGAATTCTATATTAAATATTTCAGAGCATAAATTTATCAGTCGCAGATTAGCTAATGATGATGTCAAGCCATTAAAAATAAATAAAAAATTAATTGCAAAATTGGGTATTGAAACAGCTTGCATATATTCTGAATTATTATCTATACAGATTGAATCTTTAAAATCTGGAAATTATGAATTAATAAATAATAAGCCTTATTTTAATTTGTCTATTGAGCATTTATTAAATAATTTTGGATTATCTGCTCATAAACAACGTTCGGTATTAACTAATCTTCAAAATTATGGATTGATTCAAGTTTATTACGATTCTAATAATGTTAGAATGATATACGTTGAAGATGATTATCAAAAAATATCAGATTTATTGAATCCACCTGAAGAAATTTATAATTATTGGCAAAAAAATATTAGTATAGGTTTATCTAATTTAAAAGAATATATTGCTAAAAATTTTATAAATGTTCAAAATTTAAATATTGCGTCTAATAATGATGATTTCGAAGAGTTTCTTAAGTCTCAGCTGATAACAACCAATTCTAGTTTTGAAAGAAAAATTTTCCAATTATTTATTGATGATGAGGTGAAAGAAGAATTTGCTTCATATAACAAAATTTTGAAATAATATTTAAATTTAAACCGTTCGTTTACATTGTATGAATTCCTACAGTAAAAACGAGTGAGTTTTAGTGTATGGATTTATATAATAAAAATAAGATTTATACGTATTTATAGGATAATATATATTTTTCGTTTACAGGCAGTTAATTTTTTAATTGCCTTGTTTTTACACGTCAAAAAAATGAAAGGACAGCCTATGACCGTTTTTGCTTACCTCCGTGTCAGTACTTTAGAACAGGACACTGAAAAGAACAAACTCGAGATTTTAAAGTTCGCCAATGACAAAAGGTTAGGGAATATTGAGTTTATTGAGGAAAAAGTTACAGGCAAGCTGCATTTCCGTAAGCGTGAGTTGGGGTTATTGATTGAGAGAATGGGTATTAATGATGTTTTGATTGTGCCTGAATTATCGAGGCTTGCGAGGTCGATTACACAGATTTTGGAAATACTGAACTTGTCGAAAGAAAAAGGTTTTGTTTTGTATTCGTTAAAAGAAAATTTTTCGAGTAATGACAAAAGTATTACTGCGGTTATAACTTCGACAATATTTGCCTTAGTCGCTCAATTAGAGAGGGATTTAATCAGCTTGAGAACAAAAGAAGCTTTACAGGCAAAGAAAGCAAGCGGGGTAAAGTTAGGTCGTCCAAAAGGTAAGAAAGGGAAGTCAAAGCTTGATGTTTACAGGGAAAAAATACTGTATTTAGTGGGTTTGAACGTACCCAAAACAGTTATTGCGAGGGAGTGTCAAACAAGCACAGGTAATTTATATCGTTATTTAAAAACCTGATGTAAGTTTCTTTCATCGGTGATATTCCTTTCCTGTCGGGTGAATATATCTTTAAAGGTATAAAAATAGGATAAGAGCGATGAAAGACAAACGGGTTAACATACCAAAGGAATTTAACAGGTTATTACATGAGGTTGATACCTCAAAATCAATGTCAGAAATTTTTAATGATTTTTTGACGTTATCAATTTACTCAATAGCCCAACCTTTTTACAGGTCACAAATTATTGAAGAAAAATATTTAAACACGGCTAAAAAATATTCCAGAAAACAGCTTGATTACTTTGCTGCAATGAACGCTTACACTTTGATTTCACTTGATATGGGAATGAAAGATTTTTTAGGTGAAATGTTTAATATGAACGGTCTTGGAGAACACAGAAAAGGTCAATTCTGCTTGGGGGCTCGCGATAAACGGCGTTACGGGAAAGACTCAACGTCTTCCCCTTCAGCCTCTGCTCGCCTCCGCTTCACACCATACCATGTCAGTAAACTAATGGGGAGACTACACTGCATAAATCTAAAGGTAGATATTGAAAACAAAGATTTTATCACAATGTGTGAACCGTGTTGTGGTAGTGGCGGTATGGTTATTGCCTTTGCGGATTGCATGAAAGAGGAAGGAATAAACTTTCAACAGAAATTATATGTAGAGGCAACGGATATTGAAGAAATATGTTATAAAATGGCTTATTTACAGCTGTCTTTGTTGGGAATAGCCGCAAAAGTCCAACTTGGAGACAGTTTAACACTGAAGGTAAAAGAAAGATTATACACACCGATGTTTTTTATCAATGGGTTTTACAGACGACTCAAAGAATTTAAAGAAATTGAAGAAGTACAAAGTGGTGAACCCGTACAATTAAGGTTAATTGATGAGGAAATCAGAATTTAAGATAAACAAAAGTAGTTTTGAATTAAACAAACTCATTACAACAAGCAGAATGTTTTCAAAGGTTAAGCTTTCAACATCAGCTAAGCTTGTATTGAGATGTATTGTTGACTTTTGGAATAATAAACTTGGTTATGCTTATCCGACACAAAGGACAATATCGGAATGTACGGGGTTGAGTAATGTTTCTGTTTTTCAGGCTATCAAAGAACTTGAGAGAAGTGGATTTATAAAAAAGAATAAAAAATATAAACGTTTAAGGTATGAATTTACTCTAAAATTGTGTTGTCACTTAAGTATAGGTGGGAATAATTCTTACGCACAAACAGTAGAAGAATTACAGAATAATATGAAAGAAACTGCCGATAATAATATATTAATAAATAAAGAAAATAACGAGGATGTAAAAAAAGAAGTAGCAGGCATAATCATTAAAAATTTAGGTAGTAATCCTATTTTTAAACATAAAATAGAAGAATTAAAAGAAATAATAAAACAATAAAAAAGGTCCAAAAAATATTGAGTTTTTATTTTTCATTACTTATAATAATATTATTTCATTAATTTAATATTTATGTAAATATTCTTTAATATATAAGCAATTATAGACTTTAATCTTTCATTTATATGTCGTATAATTGTAAATATAAGTGTCGTATTTTTGTAGAAAATTAGTTATGATTATTTCTCCAACATTAGAAAAGAAAATACAATACAGAATTAAGAAGTCAAAGGCTTCTGTGTTTATGCTGAAAGATTTTCTTGATTTATCAGACAGGGATCAAATAATCAGGGCATTAAGAAAATTAATTAAAAAAAATTTAATAATAAAAACAGGTAAAGGGGTCTATGTTAAAGCAAGGATTTCTCAATTTAGCGGAGAAATTATTCCTGTTATTAATATTACAGAAATTGCAAAAATAGTCGCTCAAAAAACGAACAACACTGTTATCCCTAACAAGTATGAGATGTGGTATAATGAAGGGAAATCCACACAGATACCTACTGGACGTATTGTTGCTGTAGTAGGAAGAATTAACCGTAAAATTGGATTTAATGATAATTTTGTAACTTATGAACAGGTTAGAAATACAGAAAAATATTACAGGAGACCGCTATAATTTCTAAGATGTAACTTCTCCAAACTGTTTACTACACATACGTTCAAGAATACTGGCAGTATGTTTTGGGGTTAAATGAGAGTATCTTTTTGTCATTGCAAGTGTTTTGTGTCCTAAAACTTCCGCTATATCCAATAAACTGGCTCCATTCATTGCAAGATAACTCGCTGCAGTGTGTCTTAAATCATGAAAACGAAAATCCTCAAGCTGTGCTTCTTTAAGTACCTTTTCCCAAAACCACTGTAAATCCATTATCCTGTCGTCTTTTGTTGCAAATACATATGTTGTATTTGGAAGTCGTCTTTGATAAAAATCTTTCAAAAGTTCATAACAGTATTTTGGTATGGGTACACCTCTGTCTTCTCCATTTTTTGTATCAAGAAAATAAAACATTTTATTTTCAAAATCAACATTTGACCATTTCAGACCCATTATCTCACCACGTCTTGCACCTATTGATATTGCGATTATTACAAGCAGGTATAAATAATCGTTTCCACAGTTTTTACAGGCGGTAAACAGTCTTTCCCTTTCTTCTTTTGAAAGAAATCTTACACGACCTTTTGGTTCTTTTAATTTTTTTACTTTAAAAACCGGATTTTCATCTAACCACTCCCACTCGTTAACAGCTGTTGACATAGCGACAGATAAACTTCCTAAAAAATAATTCACTGTTTTTGCGCTTCTTTTTTTACCTTCTCTGCTTCCCCTGCAAGGTTCACTTGCGATTTTGTCTCTGCATTCGGCAAGAACTTTGGTTGTAATATTTGACAGGAGAATATAACCTAAATTTTCTTTCCACCATAAAAGATGAGTTTCTAATTTTTTACGGTCTTTTTCTCTTTTGGGTAACTCATATTCAATATAACGGTCAATTAATTCAGCTAGTGTGTGCTTGCGAGCCTCATTGTCTTTTATATAAAGTCCTCTTCGCATTTGTGCCTCAAGTTCTTCTGCCCATGTTTTAGCGTCTGTTTTACGGTCAAAAGTACGACTGGTATGAGGATAACCTTTTATTCTTATATACGCTACGTATTTTTTCTTTCCTGTTTTGGTTGTATGTTCTTTATATTGTGCCATTTTTGTCTCCTTTTAAGTTTTAAAATTATAAAATCTCAAAAGGCGGTAAATCAAGCCAGCATTGTGTTTTAGTGTTAGGGTTGATTAAATTTTGTTGAAAATTATTCTGTTGTTTTTATTATAGTTATGAATTTGTTTACAAATGTTTAAAATCGTCAATAGATAATATACAATGATGTTTATGCAAGAAATAGTACAAGACGTAATTACAGCTTTAAAAACCTCCTTTAATTTATCATTCGATGATTTTGAGGGTATGTATTTGTATGGTTCTCAAGCAAGAGGAGATTTTAACAAGGACAGTGACATTGATATAGTTGCTGTTTTTAAGGAAGAAAATAAAGAAAAACGCCGTTTAATATGGCGGATTGTTTCTAAGGTTGAATATGATTTTGATGTAAGTATAGATTTACACCCGATGACAAAAGAAAGTTTGGAGAAAAATACAGTTTTTCATAATCAGGTGGTAGAAAGTGGAATATTCTTCGATGTAGAAAATCTATAATTTATTTTAAATAAATTTTTTCCCAATCCTGTCCCACTTTTTTTCAAAAAATGCGAAAAATTAAGAAAAATTCTGAAAAATAAAAAACTTTAAAAAATACAAATTTTCAAGCTATTACTACTTTTGGCTTGTTGTATATTGATGGGGATTGTTCGCATTTTTTATTGAATTCCGCTTTCAAATCCCCTTGGGAGTACCATTTTAAAAGAGGCGAAAGCCTCTTTTTTATTGCGCAATTTTAATATTGAATTTGTTTTTAATTAAACAACAGTGTTAGAATGTGGGAAAAGCATGCGTATAAACAATTTTTTAGATGCATTGGTTTATAAAAAAACAAATACAGATAAAAAACCTATGTCCGTATCCGAAACGAAGCAAACAAAAAACGAGACGTCTTCCGCTGTCGTAAATCCCGGGTTGTATTCCGCATATAACGGAATAAGTTTTAAAGGCAAACCCTATGACGGCACACATTTTCGTGAAGACTTAGAAAAGCGGGCTGAAAAATCAACAATAAAATTAAATACGCAAGGCGAAGAAAAGGAACTTACACTTTTTAAAACAAAACACAGTGAATATGTATTTCTGCCTGACACTAATAAGATTTATAAACTCAAATATGTAGACAACAAAGACCGTATAACCCAGCAGATTATGGCATCAAAGCTGTATCAAAGTGTCGGGGTAAGAACACCTGAATACATTGAGTTTGAAAAAAACGGAAAGACAGGCTGGATGGTCGAGGTTTTTGAAGAACAGCTTGCACCGGCAGAAACTAACAAAAAAGCCCTGTATGAATCGTTTATTGCCGATGTCTGGCTTGGCAACAGAAACGGGCTTTCTAAAGATAACACAATGATAGATAAAGTCGGAAACCCTGTTAAAATGTCTGTTTCCGGTTCTTTGGGTTATAGGGCTTCCGGCAAAGCTAAAGATAACAAGTTTGGGTATGAAATAGACGAAATAAAAACCATGCGTGACCCGTCTTTGAATTCTGATGCGGCAAAAGCGCTTGCTGATATGAGTGACGATGAATTATACGAGGCAGTTGCTGCATTTGCCTCAAGATATGACTATGATAGGGAATTAAAAATTACACAAAATCCTCAATATCATTCTGAAACCTGTGTTCATAATATGCATAATGTTTTAAACAACAGGTATTACAATTTAATGGAGTTTCCAAAGGAGCATAAAGACAACAAAATTCTTGAAAAGCGCGGGCTTTTAGAAGAAGGACATCCACGGTTGACGAATTTAAACGGTTTTGACCGGAGTTGTGATAATGATTATAAATCTGTGCTTGAAATTACTGACGAACAGTGGGAAAAGCTCAAAGAGCGCGGCTTGTTCGATGCAAAACCGGGGCTGAAAAAATTCGGTATGCTCGATTATAAATATCTTGCAAAAATGACTGATGAAGAACATCAGACAGCCGTGCGCCGTAATCTCTATGCCCCTTGTAAAAGTGATGAAGGTTTATACGATTATATCGGCGGTGCAGAGATATCTGAGCTTTGCAAGTTAAATGATATACAGTGGGAAAATGTTGAAAAACGTAACCTTCTTGATATAAAAGCAGACTACAATATAGATGACTTCTGGCTTCATGAGTTTATAAATCAGGTAGTTGATATGACAGACTATGAGTGGAGTACTGTACTGTATTCTGGTCTTTTAGATACGGGTGTTAAAGCACAAACACTGAACAAAATGCTTGAAACAGCCAAAAGCGATGATGTAAAAAATCTTGCACCGCCTTATCTTACGAGAATAAGAATGTTTTCTTATGCTGAAAAAGATGTTAAAGACGGAACAGATAAAAAATTGAACGGTGATATTATCCTAGACTTTGCTGCTATCAGTAATGACAAATGGCAGCTTTTAATGGAAATAACAAATAATTTAACCGATTTAAAAATGCAGCCCGGGCATATTAAGGATATTTTGAAATTTGATGACGCTGCAATTGAAAATCTGAGAAAAAGAGGTCTGCTTACAACAGCTACTGGCACATACGGTTTAGATGACCTTGCGCTGCTTTCTGATAAGGATTGGACAAATATTAAAAAACGTAAACTTGATGAAATGAAACAGTTTGGCTACAAAGATTGGGCATATCTTGCTTCTTTGACGGATGAACAGTTCAAACTGGCACAGGATAAAAAACTCTTTGAAAATCGCAGACCCCAAAGTGAATATGGTGACTATTATGACGGTGAAGAAATTAGTCTGCTTATAAATACACTGGATGAAAAGGGATGGCAAAATTTTGAAAAAAGAGGTTTGTTTAATAAATTCAAAGTATTTAAAGGATTATGCGAAGGAGTTGTTGATGGTGACACGACAGTAAAACTTGTGCGATATTCAGACAAAGAATTTAAAAAATTTCAAAATATTCAAGATTCTGCACATTCATATATATACCCTTCAACGGTTTTTGAATTGATGAATTTAAATTGACAATTCAATATAACAGAAATAGTTTTATTAATGATATAAAAGATATTGTTAAAGACCTTGATAAAAAAGAACTTATGAAGGTTTGGGATTACTTCGGTTTTGAAATATCCGTTGATGAATCCGGTCGGACTGTTATGTCCGGTTATCCGGCTTTGATTAACAACGGCGAAAAATTGCAGGAAATTGAAAACCTGCATACAAAAGCTGTAATAGAACGAATTAAACCTTATGTTAAAAAATTTACTGTAGATAATAAAATTTTGCCCGACGGAAGATTTGTTTCGCCTGATATGGCACAGACTTTGAGTGATATATTAAAAGGATTGCCCGAGTTGTATTCCGTTATCGGAAAAGTTCAGCATAAAACGCATGATTACACGGTTGATATTCATACGCTTGCAGTGCTGCAGGAATGTATAAACAATCAGTACTTCAATGCACTCGGAAATAAAGACAAAAAAGCACTTATTCTGGCATGTTTGTTGCATGACATTACAAAAACAGAACACTGTATTGATAAATCACATCCGAAAAATTCTGCTTATGATGCATATTTTATTCTTAAAAAATTTGGTCTGGAAAATTCTGAAAGATTAAATATTTATCAGCTTATTAAAAACCATGACCTGCTTGAACACTGTAATAAAGCGGCAACACCGGAAGAACAGAAGAATTTGTTGCAAAGATACGCTTATGAATTGAGAAGTGACAATCTTGCAGAACTTGCAATTATGCTGACAAAAGCTGACCTCAAGAGCGTAAAACGTGACGGTTCTTTCTTTGAAAAGTATCAGGATGTGTTTAGAGAAGTTTCGAGAAAACTGAGAACAGAAGTTAAACAGCTTCAAAAAACCGCAATCCCTCTGCCGCAGACAAGAATACCGAAAGCGTCGGAGTTGAAGGCGTACGGAGTAAATGTTGAAGAAATAACAACAACTGATTCAAACGGAAATGAGATAAAAAACAAAGTCTTGTACCTGAAAAAAGGTCTGGATTTGTCAAAATACGGTTTTGATAAAGGTGTCAGCGCAGAAAATTTTAACGTTATTGTCCACGGTTTTGATGACAACATTCAGCAGGTTATGCTGGATGCGCTTGATTTGCCTGATATGAATGCACTTTTGAGTACATCATATGTTTTCTGGGAAAAAGGCAACTATCATACCTTCAGACCACAGGGCTTTATAAAAAATATCCCTGCTGACAATATAGGCGTGGCTTATTACAGAGATTTCGGTTCAGGCTACCAAAAGACAGAACAAATGCTTATCAATGACTATATTCATGGTGAAAGCTACCTTTATCGAAAATATTTTTCAGACCTTATGAAAAAAGAACTCAATCTCTCTGATGAAGAGTACATTGATCTGTATCAAAAAATCAAAGACAAACCGATTGAACTGATAGAAAAAGAGTTTCCCTATGCGGCTTATGCAATAAGAAATATTTTTTCTCAAATGGAAGTTCTGAAAAGAAAATTCCAGAGAGACTACAATGAGGTTCTTGTCGGAAAGGGGCAAACAACCGGTGTGTTTTTTGTCGGAAAAGATAAGAACAATAATGTCTACAAACCGGAAAACATCCCTGAATTTTTAAGAAAATATGCTCAAGATAATGATTTGCCGGTTATTTATCTAGGAGAGTAGTTTTTGATAATCTCTTTTGTGTTTTGTATTATGTTTTCAGCCGTATAATTTTTATCAATTACAACTGTATGTGGATAAAGTGATTTTCGCGGTGCCCATTTTGTTGTCATCTCTTTTTTGTAGAAAACACAGACAGTAGGGCGTCCCGAGGCATAGGCAAGGTGCATTGTTCCTGTATCTATACTGATTATTGCTTTGCATAACTGCATAATATTTGCCATTTCATAAATTGTAGTTTTGTCTGTTAAATCCACAAAATTTAAACATCCCTTTGCTTTTAATTTGTCTCTGTATTTACGGCATTCTTCTCCCGCTCCGAATAAGAGAACTGTTTTCCCTTTAGAGGAGATGTCATTTATAATTTCTATAGCGGTTTCAAGCGGCATGTCTTTTTCTTTTTGTTTGCTGACAGTACAAAGACCGATAATTTCTTTATTTTTGAATTGCTGTGCAATTTTTTGTGCTAATTCATTTTGAGCCGGATTTGTTTCATATTTTACAGGCAAGACTTCTCCGTTTTTTCCGGTGAGTGCTCTTATAAAATCACCGTTTATATCCTGCATGTGAACCAGTTCATTTTTTCTTTCAAAATGAATATCTGTCAGCAGCCATTTTAAGATTTTATTTGGCCCGGAGATTCTTTTTTGTGCATGCAAAAAATAAGATAAAAGAATTCCTCTGTCATTGTCATACATAACAAAAGCCGCGTAGATTTTGTTTTTGTATTTACAGCCTATTACGAATTTTAATAAACCTAAAATACCTTTATTTTCTTTTTTTTTATCAAAGTATATTGTATCGTCCACACAGTATTGATATTTCGCAGCTTCATAGAATGGTTTATCTACCAGCAGTACGACTTTTGACTCCGGATAGTTAAGTTTTATATTTTGACATAGTGTATTGGTCAACAAAACATCACCAAAATATGAAAGGTTTATTATTAGAAAAATTTTTTGATTTTTACTGTTTTGCATAAAACTAATATGAATACACTGCCTAAAAATTAGTGTATTATATGCATTTTTTGAAACAACCAACTTATAAGTATAAGATAGCTGTTAAATATCTGATTTTTTTGTTGATTTTGATGTATTATAAAGTTTGTTAGTTTATTTTAAGGAGAGAAAAATGAAAATAGCAGTTACTTATGACAAGGACAACAACGTTTTTCAGCATTTTGGTCACACAGAACAGTTTAAAATCTATGATGTAGATAACAATGAGATTGTTTCATCCAGAATTCTTGCATCTGATGGAGAAGGTCATAGTGCACTGGCTGAACTTCTTGAAAAAGAAAATATTGACAAACTTATTTGCGGCGGAATCGGCGGCTGCGCAGTTAACGCACTTTCAGAAGCCGGAATAGAAATTTTTGCCGGCATATCCGGCAATGCTGATGATGCAGTGAAATCATATCTTTCAGGAACGCTTGAACAGACGACATCACCGAATTGTAATCATCACGGTGACCACCACCATGAGGGACATCATCATGAACATGGTCACTCTTGCGGACATAACTGTCATTAATAAAGTATGTAGTATTATCTGGGAGAAAACTAATGAAAGACAAAAATTTTTTAATGATACCGGGACCAACCCCTGTTCCTGAAAGTGTTTTGCTTGCTATGGCAAAACATCCAATCGGACACAGAAGCTCTGAATTTTCAGCAATATTAGAAGAAACGTATGCTGATTTAAAATGGCTTTTCCAAACCCAAAATGATGTATTTATTTATACCTCAAGCGGTACCGGAGCTATGGAAGCTGCGTTGTCTAATCTTGTCAACGAAGGTGACAAAGTTCTTTCTCTTGTAATCGGAAACTTTGGCAACCGCTGGGCAAAAATTGCAAAATCTCTTGGCGCAGACGTTGAAAAAATAGAAGTAGAAGCGGGAAAAGCTATTGACCCTAAAGTCTTGAAAGAGAGACTCGACGCTGATGTTAATAAAGAAATAAAAATAGTTACACTGACACACAATGAAACCTCAACAGGTGTTACAAATCCGCTTAAGGAACTTGTTTCAATTATAAAAAATCATGGCGCAGTTTCTGTTGTTGACGGTGTAACATCTGTCGGCGCAATAGAATGCAAAATGGATGAATGGGGAATAGATGTACTTGTTTCAGGCTCTCAAAAAGGCTTTATGATTCCCCCGGGGCTGGCATTTTTGGCTGCGAGTGAAAAAGCTTTTAAAATGCATGAACAGTGCAAGCATCCTTCATTCTATTTTGACTGGAGTGCATACAGAAAATCCGTAAGAGCAAATTCTACCCCTTATACACCTGCGGTGAACTTGATTGTTGCACTGCATGAAGCTTTGAAGATGATTAAAAAAGACGGGCTTGAAAACACGCTTAACCGCCACGCAAAACATGCAAAAGCTTTGCGTGCTGCGATAAAGTCAATGGGATTGAAACTTATGGTAGAAGATGACGCTATAGCTTCGAATGCTATTACCTCAGTTTATCCGCCTGACGGTATTTCTGTTCCGGATATCAGAAGTACACTAAAAAAAGATTTTGACATAGAAGTTGCAAACGGACAAAATGATCTGAAAGACAAGATATTCAGAATGGGTACACTTGGCTATGTATGTGATAGAGATGTGCTTGCGGCTGTTTCTTCACTCGAAGCCAGCCTGTACAAACTCGGGCACAAATTCGAGGTCGGCTCGGGCGTCAAAGCTGCTATTGAAAATCTTGTTTAGTGTAATTTTAATATAAGCCCTAATAAAAAAGGTCTGATGAATTTCATCAGACCTTTTAGCTTTATGTATTTTCCAATTAGAATACAATTCGCATTTGTTCACCGGGGTTCAAGCTTGATTCGTTAGATTTGCTCGGGAGGATGAGGTAAACAATTTCATCGCCTACTTCATAAACTACACCGAATACACCGCTGACTGCGAGCTTGCAGATGTCATAGACACCTTTACCGATGGTAACAATGCTCCAGCCGTAATCTTTAACACCTGCAACCGGCTGTAAAGAAAACAGTTCAACAGTTCCGTTAGAGAGCTGGTCTCCGAACTGTTCCAGTCCGTTGCCTACAACATTAACGCCGGAAGCACCTGTACGACCTACAACACCAACGACTCTTGCTGCTGTAGAAAGCGGAGCGCCGATGAGTCTTGCGAGGAAGTTCGGGCTTTTGATTTTTTCTGCTGTTGCGTTAGAGATATTTTTCGGGAAGTCAACGCTTGTTTCTTTGTCTTTGAGACTTAAGAATTTAACTTTGACATAGCCGGGGTTTTTGAATCCGGGTCTTTTAACTTCAACAACTTTACCGTAAACTTTTGAACCTGCAGCGAAAGTGTGTCCGCCGACTGTTACATCGTTTACGAGTTTTGCCGTAAATCTGTCGCCGATATTAGAATGTTTTGCGCTGATTCTGTTAGCGAGTTTGATATCGAGACATGTCGGTTTATAATTTTTAATAGCATCAGGTGCATTCGGGTCAGTTGCAACACTTGAGTTGTTCAAGTTGCTTCTTAACCAGCCGACAAGATATGCAACCTGTTCTTTTGAAAGGTATTCATCATCGTTAACTTTAGATGGGTTCGGAACCTGCTCAAGAGCCTGTGAATTTACGACTTCTTTTGTAGGTGCGATAGCCCATTTCGGTATGTATTTGATTTCTTTGCCCTGAAAATCAGGTACAGTCATACTTCTGTCAATAGGTACAGCTATCATTTGTGCTACTGTAGCGAAAACTTCTGCTTTTGTGATAGGCTGGTCAGGCTGGAATGTTTTGTTTGGATAGCCTATCATAACACCGGCAGAAGCTGTTTTGTCTATCCATTGTTTTGCCCAGTAGTCAGACGGAATGTCTTTAAAGTTTTTTGCTCCTTTCTGTTCAAGAGAAAAACCTTCAGCTATGATAATAGCAAGCTCTGAACGAAGGACAGGGAGTTTGGGGTTGAAGTTCGGGTTTTTGCTTTTGTCTTTAATCAAAGACATAACATCTTTTACCCAAGAGTCAACAAGAACATTATCCTTGTTTTCAACTGCAACTTGATTTTTTGATTTTTCAGCTTTTGAGCCGACAATGTAAACGTCAGTGTCGTTTACTGTTGCCTGCGACTGGGTGCCGAAAAATGTAGGGTGAGCATAAGCTTCTGATTTTGGGGTTTTGCATCCCGCAAAAGCTGCACTTCCGATACAAGCACAGACTAATGAGAGTGCAAACAGTTTTTCAATTTTTTTCATACACTTCTCCTAACTACTACAGAAAACAATCTTTACAATTGTTCGTTTAATAATTATCCATATTATCTTTGCAATCGTCAAGACCTCATGAAAAATCTTAATTTTTTAGTCATAAAGGCTAATAAAAATAGTACTCATTGTTAATGTTTAATTTTTTGTGCCTGTTTAAAATGAGATGACCGTTAAAATTAAAACGAATATAAGGAGTTATTTTATTATGGCTGAAATGGTAAACAGATTTTGCAGAAGCTTTCTAGTGGAAAGCGTATTTCTGATGATAGTCGGAATTTTGCTTATACTCATGCCGGGATTTTCGACTGTAACTTTGAGTTTTTTGATAAGCATGAGCTTAATTGTGGTGGGTATTTATAAACTGATTAACTCTATAGTGCGTCGTGATGAGATAGAAAAATTCTGGCTGCAGATGATTATTGCACTGCTTTTGATTGTCACGGGTATTTATATGACAATGTACCCCCTGTATAATCTTCTGGTTTTGACAATGGGCGTTGCATTATATTTTATTCTTGACGGTATAAATTATATAACCATGTCCGTGCAGTCAAGAAAAATTATGAAATACTGGTGGATGGGTATTTTGAGCGCTATTGTGCAGTTTATACTTGCTTTCATTATTATTTACGGAATGCCTGGAACAGCGCTTGTGACTGTTGGTATTTTGCTGGGAATTAATCTCATTTTTGGTGGTATAGCAATGTTATCAGTTTATGCTAGTTCAATCTGCCGGAGAGATTATTAAAATTTTTGGGGGCTAATTTGAGCGTCTGTTTGTTTTTACGGGCAGACGTTTTTGTTTTTTAAAATTTTAAAACAGTAGAAAAACCCATCTAAAGTATAAAAAAGTTCAAACTAAAGTTCAATTCACAAAGATAGGAAGAGGTAAGATAATATAATAGAGGG
>CALUPY010000010.1 GCA_944322755.1 Candidatus Gastranaerophilales bacterium
GCAACCTGCGCCGCCGGTAAGATGCTGAACACAGACGCTGATATCCTCACCCCAAGATTATCGCTTCAGCATGACATGGCGCGGCAATCCATAGAGACAACAAATGATATGTCATCCTGAAGCACAAAATCCAGAACGCCACAATAATCGTGTCTGTTCAGGATCTTACCCACCCCTCAAATCGTACAACCACCCGTGCCCGTAAGATGACGAAAAATTGCGTTTTTCTGACAGCCTGAATAATCCGTAATGCCTATATTGAAGCAGTCACAAATGCTGGTTGTTTTGCATTTTTGGGCTGTGCACACTCTGTTTTATACAGTCTAAATGTTAATGATATTTTCTGCAATATCGAATCAGTCTAGTTTCAGTCCGTTTATTCGTGCAAGTGTAAACAAAAACTCGTCGCTGTGTGAATTTTGTATGGATTGGGGTATGAAAATTTCCTGATATTTCTGTATTGCATATCTGTCTGTCATACCTGCAATATAGTCGCAGACAGTTCTTTTCAGGGATTCTTCATCACCGTCTTTTACATGTGTTTTTAATTCATTTTCGTAAAATCCGAATAGAGCGCGTATAATGCCGTATACCTTGTTTTCTTCGTGTTTTGCAATATGATTTGTGTAAACATTGCTGAACATCCAGGTTCGTAGTTTGTCGAGATAGAAAAAGGTTTCATCGGACATCGATATTTTGTTCTGTCCTTTACTGTGCTCGATAATATCAATAAGCATTTTCGTTATTCTTTCGCTTCTGTCCAGTGAAAAATAATTAGTACAGTCCTCGGGTAAATCTGTTTCTTTTATTATTCCCGCTCTTATAGCGTCATCGATATCGTGGTTTATGTACGCAATTTTGTCCGACAGCTTTACTATTTTCCCTTCGAGCGTAAAAGCTTTGCTCTCAATTTTCAAAGAACCTGAATGATTTTTTATGCCGTCAATAGTCTCTTGAGTAAGATTCAGATTTTCAATTGTTGTTACTACTCTGACGCTATGCTCGCTGTGTCTGAATCCTTCTGCCATAATTTCGTTCAGCACTTCTTCCCCGCTGTGTCCGAAAGGCGTGTGTCCCAAGTCATGCCCGAGCGCAATAGCTTCTGTTAAATCTTCATTTAAATCAAGGGCTCTTGCTATAGTTCTTGCAATCTGGGATACCTCAAGAGTATGCGTCATTCTCGTTCTGTAATGGTCGTTGGTCGGCGAGAAAAAAACCTGTGTTTTGTGTTTTAATCTTCTGAATGCCTTGCTGTGAATTATCCGGTCTTTGTCTCTTTGAAATTCTGTGCGGATAGGGCAGGGGGATTCTGGTTTTGCCCTGCCCCGAGTCTTTGCGCTTTTTGCCGCATACGGACTCAACAGCTCAAGCTCTCTCTTTTCTATATTCTCTCTTATATAATTACAACTGCCGGCCTCGTTCATAACAGGTTAAACCTCAAAGAGTTTATGCAGTCTGGTCATAATATCTTCTTCATCAATATCATGTGATGTTTTATTAAGGTTCAGCGCTTTCTGGTAATATTCTGCAGCTTCCGTCAGGTCATTCATTGCCTGATATGCGCGAGCAAGATTGAAATTTGCAAGTGTGTATGACGGATTAATCTCTATTGATTTTTCAAACAATCTTGCAGCTTCTTTAATGTTGCCGATGCCGTCAAGATAAATTACGCCGAGATTGTTGTATGCAATAGCATATTCAGGGTCTATTGCTATTGCTTTGTTGTATGCAACTATTGCTTCTTCCAAAAAATCATTTTCCCATAAAGCCATGCCGCATTTTCCATATGCTTTTGCATTTTCAGGGTCAATTTTTATTGCGTCGCAGTATGCTTTTATGGCGTTTTCATAGTCTTCCTGGGAAAAGAACAAATCTCCGATTGAAATATGACAGTCTGCAGATTCGGGGTTAAGTACGCTTGCTGTTTGATAAAGAACTATTGCAGCTTCAGGATTATCTTTTATTTCAAGATAAACTGAGCCTAATGCCTGACAGACTATAGCTGTCCAGATAGGATCCGGATTAATATTTATAGCTTTTTGGTAGTGTTCAATCGCGTCGTCATACTGGTCAAGTTGAACAAGCGCAAATGCCAGGCTGTTATGATAAAAGGCATTTTCTTCATCAAAATCAAGAGCATAGTTAAATGCATTTACAGCGCTCAGATAGTTTCCTTTCTGTAAATACAAATGTCCTAGTTCGTAGTATACTTTATCGTTGGACGGCTCTATTTCAATTAGTTTTGTGTAACAGTCAATAGCTGTATCTATTTCTGATGTAAAGTAGGTCTGGATTATTGTAGCGGTTTTAAGCAGTGCGTCTCTGTCATAAGGCTGGGATTCCAGAACTTTTCTGTATGCGTCCAGCGCAATCTCTGGTGCGTTTTCTTTTACGCATATATCACCGATTTTATGATAGAAAAATTCGTTGCGTCCGGTTTTCTCGGCTGCATCGTCATAAGTCCTGACTGCACGGCTGTTGTTTTTGAACTTTTCAAAAAGGGTACCGCACGCATTGTACCAAAGTACTTTTGAATCGTCAGTTATATTTTTATAGAGCATTTTTATGGACGGAAAATCCCAAAGTACAGTAAGACAGCCTGAACAAGCATAGTAAACCATTTTTACAAATTCGACAAAGGAGGGTTTTGCCGAGTTTATTTTTTCATACAAAAGTGCGGCAAGAATCAGTCTGGGTCTTGCTGCAGCAACAGGGTTCAGGTTTATTGCACTTTTGAGCTCTTTTTCTGCTTCGTCATATTTGTTGGCAAGCTGCAGAAAATATCCTGTGTAAATGTGAGCATTGGGGTTTTTAGGGTCTATATTTATTGCTGTTTTGCACTGCTCAATAGCAGACTCCAGTGAAATCTGACCGTTTTCCCATAATAGACTTGCCAGTCTGTAATAAGTTTCCGGTATGGATGGATTTTGTTTTATTGCACGAATATAATAATCAATTGCATTTGTTAAATCAGCATTGTTATTTCTCATCAGATATTTTTCGTGCGAACGTCTTGCCAGTTCCAGCAATCGCGAAACATCCTCTGTTGATTTATTTAATTGTGCACCGGTTAAGTCTTTCTGCTCTAGCATGCCTACCTCAGTCTGTGTATATAGTATGACGTCGGCAGAAAGTTTTCAGATATTTAATTTTTTATTAAAAAATCGTCTTTTTATATTATTTTTTAGTAATAATTTTGCTGAATCACAGTGTTGCTTATTTTTTAATTATTAACCCCGTATCCAAACATCGCAAAATCATACTTTACAGGGTCTTTGGGACAAAACTCTCTCAGTTTGTTTGTTAATTCAATAGCTGCCTGATAATCATTCTGTTTTCTTGTTAACAGGCCGAGGCTTCTTGATACCTTGGCGACATGGACATCAAGCGGGATTATTAATTCGGATTTGTCCACAAATTTCCACAAACCTAAGTCAACACCGCCTTCTCTAACCATCCAGCGCAAAAACATATTCAGTCTTTTACATGCGCTATTCTTAGCTGGATTCGGCAGAAGATGATAAAACCCTTTTGTTACGGGCAATTCAACTCTTGCATAAAAATAATCAATAACGCACTGCAGCATGCCTTTTATTGAGTGCGTCTGTTCATAGCCATGCTTGAAAAGAGTTTCCAGTGTTTCTCCTGAGGAATACAATTCTTTGAGAATCAGTATTATTTGCGCTATATCAACACCCACTGAAAAACGATAATCAAAATCGTCCAAAATATGATTTTCTTTTGTATATGAAAGTATAAAATTCAGCGGCTGTTCGTTCATTTTCGCAAACAGAATATTTAGTTTTTTTATAAAAGCTTCGCGTTTTCCATATGCAAACATTGAAGCAATAAATGCCGCGATTTCAATATCATTTTTGTTTTTAAATCTGTGTATAAATTGAATGGGGTCATCTTTTATAAACTCTTCATTTTCATACTGTTCAACAAGTTCATCAAGATATAACTTAGTATTCATCTCAACCTCTCAAAATATTCTTTAAGTATATTATTACACTTTTCTTCAAGAATACCGCCTTTTATTATTGCTGATGAAAATTTCTTAAATTCCGGAAATACGGAAAATGCTCCGTAGAGTGTGTCATAGGATCCAAAATAAACAGCGTTTATTCTCGCCTGCATAATAGCCCAGGCGCACATAGGACAAGGCTCGAGAGTAACATACAGTTCACATTCCGGCAGCCGCCAGGTTCCTGTTTTTTTTGATGCTTCTCTTATTGCTAGAATTTCTGCATGTGCGGTTACATCATTTAAATTTTCTTTTCTGTTATGCGCAGCTGCGAGAATTTCTCCGTTTTTGACAAGTACGGCACCGACCGGAATGTCTATCCCTGAATCTTTTGCTATCTGCAGGGCTTTTTCCATAAATTCAATATTCATATATTACAGAATATTACAAAATTTCAAAATTTTCACGGCTTTTTGTAATATTTCGTAATAAAACACTTGAAAAATGATATACTAAGTGATATATTAATTATATATCAATAAAGATATCAAAAGTTATGTTTGTTCCGGTTGTCTCAGGTGCATACTACAGATAGACGTGTTCTAGGCTGTTAGTTTTCGTGCAAAAAATTATAATACAAGTCAAGAAGTTAGGATTATAAAATAAATTAGGAGTAAGTTATGACAAAGTTTTCATCCCCAAAAAATCAAACAACAAAACCAGGCAGCGTTAGCATTATGCCGGCAGTGAATGATGATGTACTAAACAATTACATCAGAAAAATTTCAAAAATTCCGGTACTTAGCGCCTCTGAAGAAAAAGAACTTGCAAAACTGTCAAAAGAAGGTGACACAGAAGCCAGAAGACGGCTTGTGCAGGCAAATCTCAGACTGGTTGTTAATATAACAAAGAAAACAGTTCAGGTAACAAATTTACCAATGATTGATCTTATCCAGGAAGGCAATCTTGGTTTGATGATTGCTGTCGAGAAGTTTGATTACACACTTGGTTACAGATTTTCGACATATGCGGCATGGTGGATTAAACAGTCCGTTTTTAAAGCAATATCAGAGCAGTCAAGATGTGTAAAAATTCCTGTTTACATTCAGGAAACTCTTTCTAAATTTTCAAAAATAAAAGCAGAGCTTGAACAGAAATATAATGCTTCTGTGAAAAATGAAGAAGTTGCAAAAAAGATGAATGTTGCTCCTGAAAAAATAGATGCATTTCTCTCTGCGTTCAATAAATCAGTCTCTATAGATGCGCAGTATGAGCTGCAAAACGGGAATGAAGTGACGCTTGCAGAGGTGCTTGTTGATGAAAAGGCCGATGTTTTCAGTGCAATTGAAAATGAAGGGCTGAAAAATGATTTGGAATGTGTGATATCGCAACTCAAGGAAAGGGAACAGTGTGTTGTGAGGATGAGATACGGACTTGGGCATTGGAGCAGAAAAACACTTGAAGAAATAGGGAATCTCTATGGCGTGACAAAAGAATGTATAAGACAGACAGAAAATCGCGCATTGAAGAAAATTCGTGAAATTAATTGCTCGACAAATTTGCTTACCGCATATGTCAGCTGATATTGGCTGAACAATTACTCTTTTAAGCAAGGCGGTATTAACCGCCTTTATTTTTACATTGCTTAATAAAAAAGTTTTTTAAGGTAAAAAAACAATAAATATTGTTTTATATATGTTATAAGATAAAAATTTGTATTGATTTACAAATTTCTGTGACAAATTTTCAGTGAAATATAAGGGGGTCAGGAATGACTAATAACATAGGAATGCGTTTCGAAAACTGGGCAGCAAACAGTGAAAACTATCAAAAAATGCTTGCCAAAAAGCCTGTGGAACAGTTTAATTTTATAGAACATACTGATTTTTCAAAAACAGCTCCTGAAAATAAAGCAAAAGTTTATACAGAAGCAGTTCAAAATATAGCTGCATCAAGAATATCAAATTACGACGCAAATAAAAACCAAAAAATGGAATTTGATGAATATGTTACTGAACAATCAAATATCTATAAAAAAACATTTAATGAATCGCTGAATTTGAATATTCCGGGGATGACGGAAGCACTTCTCGGTATTTTTAACAACTGTGATTTAAACAAAGACGGCGCTATTGACAACCAGGAAATGAGTGCGGTCTTTACATATATGGACAAAGCTGACAACAGCGAAGGATTAATAGACGGAAAGATTTCATATGATTCAGCTATTGGCACAAACTGGGCGCATCCTGACATGCCAGGTGTATTGCAAATGCTGAAAGACTTTTTGTTTCCTCCGAAAAACTAGCAGAGTGACTTTTCCATAATGTAATCATCCATAACAAACCCGTTTCCAATGTCAGTTATAACGTCATCAATTTTTTGGAATCCAAGATTGTTGTATACATAGACTGATGTCATATTGTATTTGTTTACAGTGAGACGGATTTTTGAATAGCCGTGCTTCTTTGCATAATTTTCAACAAATTCAATACCTGCACGGCCGAGACCTTTGCCTCTCATATCAGCTTTTAAATATATTTTAGAAAGAAAAATATAATCTTCTTCAGGACAAAAACCTAAAAAGCCTGCGATTTTGTCTGCGCATTGTATAAAATAATATTCATATCCGTTTTTGATTTGTTCTTTTAGTGCATGTTCTGATTGGAATTTTTCGAGCATGTAATCAATCTGTTCCTGTGACAGAATTTTTATATAATGCTCATTCCAGATTTCCTTTGCAAGTTTTGAAAGTTGTTTAATTTTTTGATCTGTATCTGTTTTGATAAAATCTGTCATAAATCTGTCTTTCCTTATTGTCTAATGATACTAATCAAATAAAGCTTTATTTGATTTGTATGCCGGAATTTTCTGAATTAACCAGGAGTTCTGCCAGCATTATGTCTTTCGGGGTTGTTATTTTTATATTTGTATAGTCGCCTTCTGCAACATATACCGGAAATCCAAGAAATTCAAGCATACCCGCATCATCAGAAAAGGATTTTCCCAAAAGCCGTTCATGTGCCGCAAAAATAGTTTTGTATGAAAAAATCTGTGGGGTCTGTACACACCATAATGTATTTCTATCAGGTGTTTCAATGACTTTCCCAGTTTTATCAACTTTTTTTATAGTATCTGTAGCTTTAACGGCTGTAATGGCAGCACCTTTTTCTATTGCTTTTTCAAGGCAGTTTTTTATATGTTCCTGTTTTATAAGCGGTCTTGCTGCATCATGGATACATACAAAGTCAGGCGCACTGCAAGATTTTAATGCATTAAAAACAGATTCCTGACGAGTTTTTCCGCCTTGAACTATCCTTAGATTTTCTATGCCGGAAAATTTATCTTTTATCTCGTTTTCCAGTTTTTCAGATGCTGAAATTATTATTTCGTATGGATTTAACGGCAAAAATGCATAAACAGAATGTTCGATAACAGTTTTTCCGTTTATTTTTTCAAGAAGTTTATCTTTCCCGTATCTGACAGATGAGCCTCCTGCTGTAACAATGACCGATAATTTCATTCTATCTCCTTAAAATGCTTAAAACTCTTTTTTTCAAAGGTTACGTTGTTAATTACAATATTTTTATCTTTGTCCCTAATTACTATATCTTTTCCTGTTTTCACCACCCCTATTTTTGTGAATTTTTGTTTGTCTAGTTTTCTGTAAGTCTCAACAGGTACTGCAGCAACAAGTTCAAAATCCTCACCGCCCCAAAGTATCAAATCTTTGTAGTCATCCGGAAACATTTTTTTCAATATAGGGTTGAAAGGAATGCTTTCAAAATCTGCTTCAATCGCTGCGCCGCTTGCTTTTGATATTTTATACAATGCGTCGGCAAGACCGTCTGAAGTGTCCATCATTGCAAAATCCCGTATAGCTGTTCTTCCGATTTCAAGCCCTTTTTCAATTTGGGGTGTAGGCAGCAGATGTTTTTGAATTAGTTCTTTCTGTTCAGACTGTTTTTTATTCAAAAGGCTAAGTCCTGCAGCACTTTCGCCATGCCCGCCGGTTACAACTACAATATCACCCATTTTTGCATATTTTCTCGAAACATTGTATTTCGATATTTTTTTGCCAATTGCGCATATTGAAATAAAAATTTTCTCGGAACGTGTCAAATCTCCGCCTATAACAGAAACATTATATTTTTCACAGATTTTATTTATTCCTCCATAAAAATCAGCCACGAAATTTGTTTTTGTATTTTCCGGTAAAGAAAGAGATACTGTTAAAAATAAAGGTACAGAAGCACTAGCAGCAAGGTCAGACAGATTTACAGCAGCAGATTTCCAGCCAAGTTCTGATGGCCTTGCGGTTTTTAAAGAAAAATGCACATCTTCGACCAGTGTGTCCTGTGTAACATACAGTCCATACTCATCAAGATATGCACAATCATCACCCAGATATCTGTTATTAGCCAGTTTGGCGCTAATTGTGTTCAAAAAGTCAATTTCTTTCATCCCTTGATTTTAACATAAATCAGGTAAGACTTCTAATAAGGAGACTGAGATTTATATTTTTATTTCTTTCAAAATAATAAAACGGATTTAAATACTTCAAAAAACTCCAGAAATTTTTCATAACCTTAGCGCCTCCTTCATTGTAAGTTGTGCGAACAAATCGGCCATTACTATATATACATAAAATGCGAGAAATGGAATAAACAGCGTTAAAAGACCGGACAGTGATAAAATAGAAGCAACAAACATAAAACAAATACTTATTGCAAATATACACATTACGAGAATGATAAAATTGCGAATGTCACTGGTTACAATTAAAATTGCTCTGTCTATGTTTATAAATGAATTTATTTTTAAATCAACAGCAAAACTCATCATAAACGGCATATAAAGTGCAGCTACAAAAATGTGGCAAATAAAGCAAACAGCAGCATATAGCATTGTATGTTCAACCGGAACAAGAAATATATATAATATTCCCATAAGAACAGCTATCGGCAGGTAAAACAAGATGGTGCCGGCGTATGCTTTTGCCCCTATTTTTACCAGCTCTAAAAAACCGTTCCATTCCGGCAAATTTTCTGTGTCACCTAAAATTTTTGCATGAAGGGTTTTAAAGAAATATCCCACAAGAGAAAGATAAATACCTATACAAACTACAGCAAAAAACAATAACGCGCAGGCATTGTACGGATCAGAAAACATTCGTTTTATTCCTGGGAAGGCAATTCCAAACATTGGAAAAACGACAAGCAAACCGCCCAGAAGGACTTTTCTAATCCAGCCGGAATCTTTCAGCATATATGTACAAGCATGCTTTACATCAACACACACGGGACATGCTCCTATTTAATAAACACACTACTATTGTAACACTTTTTTGAATAAAAATAAAGTGTTTTAAATGAAATATTTTATTTTTATTTAAGCTTTTTATAAAAAAACAAATAGAGCAAAAGATGTGTTAAAACCAGATTTCTTAAAACAAAAACCCGCCAATATTTTGGCGGGTTTTATCGCTTTGTTTAAAAACTACTTTTTAGCGCAAGATTTGCAGTTAACAGCTTCTTTGAATTTTTTACCAGCTGAGAAAGCAGGAACTGTTTTTGCTGCAATTTTGATTTCTTTACCGGTTTGCGGGTTACGTCCGGTTCTTGCAGCTCTTTTTCTTGCTTCAAAAGTACCGAAACCTACTAATGTAACTTTTTTGCCTTTAGCAACAGTTTTTTCAACTGT
Organism: Candidatus Gastranaerophilales bacterium; assembly: GCA_944322755.1. GTDB lineage: Bacteria > Cyanobacteriota > Vampirovibrionia > Gastranaerophilales > Gastranaerophilaceae > CALUPY01. The sequence goes on from CALUPY010000010.1 coordinate 9,671, forward strand.
TTCCATCCAAGCATTGATTACATCAGCAGCTTCTTTTTGAGTAACTTTAGCTTTTTTTGCAACTTCTTGTACTAATTCTTCTTTGTTCATAGTATTTAAACCCCTTCTCTAATGTACATTTCTTATTATATTTGATTTTAAAATTATGGCAAGTACTTTTTTTCCTCTATTTGTTGGTTTTTTAGTTTTATTTTTTTATTATAGCTTTACTTTCATACTGAATACATCTAAAATAAGTATTGTAAAAGAGTGGAGAATCGGTATATGAAACGGAAAAAGGCATTTTCTATTGCTGAAGCTTTAATGGTTTTACTTATAATGTCCATTATTGTTGCTGTTTCCATGCCGGTACTTACTAAAAAATCGAGAAAAAAAACGACAAAACTCGATTCCGGATTATGGAAGGATTACCGTCATGAATTTATTGTTCCTGTTGATAACCGTGATCTCACTCTCGGAAATGAATCTCAGGACAGGGGGATTCGCATTATAGGAAAACTGTCGCTTAAAGATTTGTCAGGACAGCAGCTTGGCTGGATAAAAGATGACGGTTCAGTTGCCATCAGCGCTCTTCATATAGATAAAAAGCTATATATTCGGGATATGGAGGGCAATGATATCGGGTGGGTAAAAGATGATGGCTCCAGTTCTTTTGACACTATCCCCCCGGGCATGATGATGACTTTTGTGGGGCAGGAAAAATGTCCTGACGGATGGAAACTTTCAGACGGCAGCACTGTGGAAACCCAGTACGGTCCGCAAATGACACCGGATTTCACAACCATTCTTGCACAAATGTCAAAAGCACAGGGACAAAATCCGTCTATTGCTATTTGTGTGAAATGTTCTCCTGAGCAAAAATGTAAATATGATTCAGATATACACAAGAGAAGGTATTAATTATGATAAAACCATGGCATGAGTATTTTTTAGAAATTGCAAAAACTTGCTCTACACGTTCGAATTGTTTTAGAGCAAAAGTCGGAGCTGTTATTGTCGGCGAAGACAAAAAAATAAAAGCAACCGGTTACAATGGAACCCCATCAAAGGTTATTTCCTGTTACGAATTGGGAAAATGCTACCGCATAGAAAACAATATTCCCTCAGGAACACGTTACGAAACCTGCAGAAGTATACATGCGGAACAGAATGCTATTATTCAGGCAGGCCAGGATAGATGCAAAGATGCGACTATGTACATATGGGGTCATGAATTTATTTGTATTTTATGCAAAAGATTTATTGTACAAGCCGGAATAAAAGAGGTATATCTGCAAAAGGATGAAAAATCCCCGATGAAACATGTTCTTGTTGAAACAATAAGAGATGAACTGAGCAATCAGATTGAACCTTTAACAAATACAATAATGAAATAATTACTCGTCTATATAAACAGTATGAAAACGATAAGCCCTGAATGTTTTTGAAAAATGGTCAGGGGTTAGTCCTGCTTTCTGTTTCAATGATTCCATAAACAGTCTTTTATCCGGAAGTTGAGTCCAGACAGAGGGCAGGTAGACAGCTCTATTGTTTCCGTCCTGAATAATTATGCCGTCTTTGTATGGAACAATTTGTTCCATAAGATCCGCTTCATCTTTAAAATCAATATTTTCAGGTTCAGATAACAGCGATACAGCGATTTTTATATGAGAAAACTCTTCTTCTGTAAGCGCAGTGAATCTTGTATCAGAAAAAGCAGATTTGTAGGCATTTTGTGCAAGGTCATTCAGCAGCGGCTTATGTGCAAAAATTGAACCCATACATCCTCTGAGCATCTGATTGAGCGTTATTGTTACAAAACAGGCGCCGGTTTCGTAAAAGACCTGAGGGTAAAGCTTTTCTGCCACATCAAGAGAGTTGCCTGTTTTTATTCCGGCAAGAATGCTTTCTTTGCATATAGACAGTACAAGTTGCGAAAACTGTTCTTTTATAAACATTGATTTGGATTTTTCTGTAAGAATCCATGCACCGTATCCGACAACGGAGTTAGCCGGGCCTGTTACTTCTCCTGATGTTGTTAATTCTGTTCGTATTAAGGAATAGGATTTTTCTTTTGCAAATTCAACAAGACCGGTTATTCCAATGGCCCCGCATGCCTGCAGTGGATTAAAATCTTTGATATTTAATGATTCAATCATTTCTGCTGTGTATGCATCAATTTTTTCCGCATCTTTTTGGGAATAAAAATGACTGAGATCTGATGAGATAATAAAAGCATTGTCCTTATTTTCCCAGTATTTTTCTATAATCTTTGTTATTACTTTATTGGATACTTGTCCGTATAAAATCGGAACTATTTGAGCATTTGGCATTAATTTTTGAATAAAAGGAATCTGTACTTCTATTGAATGTTCCCTGGCGAATGCGTCATCAATAAATTCAGTTGCTTCATATTGAGATATTTCATTTATTAAATCTTTATTTAACTTAATTTTACCTATCGGAGTTTCAAAGTAATCATATGTAGAAAGAGCAATACAGTTGCAGTCAAATCGGTGCGCAGGTGCAATCACAAATATGTTTTTTACATTTCTATTTAAATACTGAAATGCAGCAGCAGCCGTTTTCCCTGAATACATATAGCCGGCGTGGGGAACAATGATTGCTCTTGTGTCAGTGTCGTAATCCTTCACTGTCTGAATAAAAAAATTCTCTAATAATTCATCGAGTTTTTCCGGATTGTCAGGATAAAATTTTCCCGCAAATGCTGCTGTTTTTGCTGTATCCATTAACTGCTTCCTTGTAATTTTATTTATACACAGCTATTATAATATATACTCGGCTTATTTGACATACCACAGAAGGGTAATAAGGTGCATGATTAATATAAAAATTTCTGACAACATAGACGATTTCGAATTTGTGTATCAGGATATGACAAAACAGTTCCCGCCATGTGAACTAAAATCATATAACCGTTTTCTTGAACTGTTTCAAAGCGGTGTTTATAAGCTTTTTTTATGTGAATACGGATATATGCTGGCTGTACAAGAAAAAACAACAAATACATTATGGCTTGATTATTTTGCAGTATTTAAACAATTTCACTCACAAGGCAAGGGCAGCGAAATAATGCGTAAATTTATTGAGTATTTTTCTGATTTTACCGGATGTTATCTTGAACTGGAGCAGCCTGATGGGGCGGTTCCTGATACACTTCGCAGAATAAAGTTTTATGAAAAATTTGGCGCTTACAATTTGAACTTAAACTATTTTTATCCGTCAAAGAATACACCGTATCCGATGGAATTGTATTTTCTTCCATTCTGTGACAAAAAACCGGATAACAAAACGGTTTTGTTATCCGTAAAAAATGTTTTTAAGATTTTGCATACTGATGTGCCTAATCTTGATGATTTTTTACATCGAATTTCATATCGAGCTCAATCTCTTCCAGAAGAACAATAGCATCTACTGCAATTGCCCTGCCGTCACCAACTGCATCAAGATGCTCCATTGTTTTTGCTTTTATTGAGACCTGAGCAGGCTGGAGTTTTAGTACATCAGCAATGCTGTATCGGATTTGTTCAATAAACGGAGCAAGTCTCGGCTGTTGTGCTTTTATTGTTGCGTCAATATTGTTGATTTTATATCCGGATTTTATTACCAGATAATTTGTCTGTTTTAGTAAATCTGTACTGTCACAGCCGTAATACTGGGGGTCGTTGTCGGGAAAATGCTGGCCTATATCCCCTAACGCAAGTGCCCCGAGCATTGCATCAATTATTGCATGACAAAGTGCATCAGCATCTGAATGTCCTAAAAGCCCCTTGCTGTGTTCTATTTTTACGCCGCCGAGTATTAAATCCCGGTCTTCAATAAGCTGGTGAATGTCAAAACCCTGACCAATTCTGTATTTCATACGTTCTCCTTAATAAATTTTTGTATTGCTTTTACAACACCATCATTTTCTACAGTGTCTGTTACATAATCCGCTATTTTTTTGAGCTCTTCTGTTCCATTGCCCATCGCAACAGCAATTCCGGCTGCTTTAAGCATTTCAATATCATTATCCTGATCGCCTACAGCCATTATCTCTTCTTTTTTTATGTTCCATAAATCGGCAAGATACCTGACAGCATTTCCTTTTGTGGCTTCAATATTTGAGATTTCGCAAAAATGCGGAGTTGAGCGGATTATGTACAAATCCTTCGAATATTGTTGTGCAAGTTGTTTTTGTAAATCTTCTATTTTTTTTACATCAGTATCTATTGCGAGCATTTTGTTTATGTTTTTTAAATCAATATCATCAAAATTGTTCACAACTGTATATCTGACATTTCTTTCGTCTGTATAACGCTTTATTGTTTCATTGTCGTTTTCAACAACAAGTCCGTCATTCATATATAAATTACAATGAATATCTTTTTCTCTTAATATCCTGATGATTTCACGAGCATATTTTTCCGGTACATCTTTTTGGAGAAGAATTTTTCCGTTCTCTGCGCATTCTTTTATTAGTCCTCCCTGATAACAGACAATCGGAGAATCAAGCCCTATATTTTTCGCAATCGGAATAGTAGCAGAGAACATTCTTCCTGTTGCAAGAACAACTTTTATACCGTCTTCTGTAAGTTTTTTAAGTGCATTTTTCACAGCATCAGATGCCGAAAAATTTTTTCGGTAAATTGTTCCATCAATATCCAGCACTAGCATTTTTATCATAAAAGTTCATCCTGTATGCACACATATGCTAGACTATTGTACCAATTTTTTTTTTAATTGTATACATCTTTATAAGATATTATCCAGACCGTATACAAATTCGTTATGTTCTGCTGTATATTTTGCGGCAAGCAGCACACCTGGCATATAACATTTTCTGTCTACAGAGTCGTGGCGTATAGACAGAATCTGGCCGGAAGAGCCGAAGAGAACTTCCTGCGAAGCCATATATCCCGGCATTCTAACTGAATGAATATGAATATTTGCGTTCGCACTGCCTCCTCTTGAGCAATGTATAATTTCAGTTTCTTCGCAGTTTCCTTTTGTAAAACAGTTGTTTTCCTGTGCCATCATTTGGGCTGTTTTTATTGCAGTTCCGGAGGGGGCATCTTTTTTTTGATTGTGATGCATTTCAATAATTTCAGCATTGTCAAAATATTTTGCCGCCATTTGTGCGAATTTCATCATTAAAACAGCACCTGTTGAAAAATTTGGCGCTATGAAACATCCGAGATTGTTCTTTTCTGTGATGTCTTTCAGGGTTTTAATCTGTTCTTCTGTAAGGCCTGTAGTTCCGATAACCGGTCTCACTCCATTTTCAAGACATATTTTTGCATTTTCAAAAACGTATTTCGGCTGTGTGAAATCAATGATTACATCAGGTTTTGTTATTTCAATGGCGCCTTTTAAATCACCCATTATTCTAACATCTTTACAAATTTCGGTTTCTATTCCGATAACATCGACTGCACAAACCAACTCAAAGTCATTAGAATCGCAAACTGCATTCACAACTTCTTTGCCCATTTTGCCCATTGCCCCTGAAACACCGACTTTAATCATTTTGTACTCCTTTTGCCTTTATTTTACAGATTTTTGAAAAAATTTGTATTGGTTGTTTGTACAAATTATCTCATATAAATATCTTATGTGAATATAGAAATGTCATACATATACATGATTTGTATTTTTTCTGTACGAGTAGAATGTTTATAAGTACTTATCACCTTTTATTTTTAAATTTAAGGTATGACTTGGGATATACTAGGATATTTTAGATGAGTGAAGACTTAGAATACAGTTCCTATAATAAAATAAAACGTCTGTCTGACAGTGAGTTGGAAGATTTGTGGCAAGAATATCTCGAAGATAAATCCAAAAAGGATTTGAGGGACAAACTGATTGTTCAGTATATTTATCTGACAAGATATGTAATAGGCCGTATAAAAGTAAATCTGCCCACTACATTCTCTCTTGAAGATATAACGAGTTATGGTGTAGAAGGGTTGATTGATGCTATTGAAAAATACACTCCTGACAGGGGGGCAAGATTTGAGACTTACGCTCTGATGCGTATCAGAGGAACGATAATAGATAAAGTTCGTTCTCAGGACTGGATACCAAGAAGCACAAGAAAGAAAATCAGAGAAATAAAAGTAATTGCCGAAAAATTAAAGCAGACACTCGGCAGAGCTGCAACAAATACAGAAATTGCAAATGTTCTTGGTATTGAAAAAGAAAAAGTAGACGCTTTAATGGCTGAAGAAACACAAGTTACTTCAATTTATGATAAAAAATGTGCTGCAGACGAGAGCGTTGAAATTATTGATACAATTCAGGATGAGCAGCTGCAAAATCCATTGGACAAGCTTGTAGATAAAGACGTAAAACAAGAACTGCAGCAGGCTTTGAAAAGACTGCCGGAGAGAGAAAGAATGATAATGGTTCTTTATTATCATGAAAATATGACGTTAAAAGAAATCGGAGAAACAATAAACGTTTCCGAATCCCGTGTCTGCCAGCTGCATGCGCAGGCAATCATGAAACTGAAAAATATTCTGACTTCAAATCGTTCTGACAGAATGAGGCAGAGTATAGTTTAAAAAAGCGAAAAACAGGGCTTTAGCCTTTTTGTTCTGCAGCTTTCGACATTGCTTCTGATTTTTCTGCTGTTTTTAAAACTGTTTCATGAAGAACTTTTGCTATATCGCTTTCATTTAATACTTTATTCCCTTCCGCAGTAGTTCCTCCCGGGGTCGTCACATTCGTGATTAATTCTTCAGGTGTAAGCCCTGTATCGAGAATCATTTGCGCTGCACCGAGCGCAGTCTGGGCTGATAATGTCAGAGCTGTTTTATAATCCAGTCCGAGTTTTTCACCTCCGCGTGCTATTTCATTGATTATGTAATAGAAAAAAGCAGGCCCGGAACCGCTAACACCGGTTATTGCATCGATATCTTTTTCTTCGCATTTTATAGCTTTACCGAGTTTTGAAAACATATCAAGAGCAAGATTAAGGGTTTCATCCGTTGCGTATTTTCCTTTGCACACAGCGCTCATTCCTGCGCCGAGCAGGGCAGGTGTGTTCGGCATTACTTTTATTACCTGTATATTTTTTTCTAAAGTGGATTCAATCAAATGTGTTGAAATACCTGCAGCAATTGAAATAATTATTTGTTTTTCAGTCACAAAAGGTTTAATTTTTTCAAGTAATTCTTTTACCACAAATGGTTTTGTAGCTATTACAATTATATCCGTATTTTTTACAATATCTTCTGCATTCGATACTATTTTTATCCCGAATTCTTTTTCTGCTTTTTGGGCATTAATACTGTTTATTTCTGCAGCTTGAATCTGTTCTTTTGTATAGAGTCCTGATGCCAGTAATCCGCTGATAATCGCGCTTGCCATCTTTCCAGCACCTATAAATCCTACTGTTTTGTTCATATTGCGTAACCTTTTTTATGATTATATTTGACTTTCATTCATGTGTTATTTATCATGATACAACGCAATAAATTTAATTCAAGGAGCAATAAAAATGAGACGTACATTAGAAGGAACAAAAAGAAAAAGACAGAATGTCAGCGGTTTCAGAGCCAGAATGGCTACTGCAAGCGGCGTTGCCGTAATAAACAGAAGAAGAGCTAAAGGTCGTCACAGACTTGCAATTACAGCAAAGAAAAGAGCGTAGCTTCGTTTATTAATTAAAATTTTTTACAACAGACCTATTGCTCTCGATAGGTCTGTTGTTGTAAAAAAGTATTCGCAAAAAATTCAGGATGTTTTTAGCTTAGACGCAAATCAGATGTTATTATTATGCTACCAAAACAGTACAGATTAAAAAACACAAAGGCTTTTGACGCTACATACAAGCAGCACCAGATTGTATCAGACGGGATGCTGACTCTTTATATCGGGAAAAAGAAAACAGATACGAATAGTCCGACAAAAATCGGTTTTGTTGTAAGCAAAAAACTCCACAAAAGAGCCACAAAAAGAAACCGAGTGAAACGTCTTATCAGAGAGGCTTGCAGGCTGGAAATAAAAAATAATGCTCTGAAAAATGCACAAAATTATATGTCTCTTATTTTTATTCCTAAACCTTCATCACTGGGTATACCGTTTTTAGAAATACAAAAATCAGTAAAATTGCTTATAGGCAGAGTCAGGTAGATTATGAAAATTTTTAATTATAAAAATATAAATGAAGATTTCTTTAAAAATATTCCGTTTGATGCGATTAGTTCGGTGAATGAAATTATTACTGATGTCAGAAAAAATGGTGACATATCTCTTTTTAACTATTCAAAACACTTTGGAGACGGAGAGATTGAAAATTTAAAAGTCTCTGAGAACGAAATTAAAAAAGCATACGAAAATGTAAACGATGATGCGCTTAGTGCAATAAAAACAGCTATAAGCAATGTGAGAGAGTTTGCATTAAAGCAGCTTGAATGTATATCAAATCTTGATACATCGGTATCAGGCTTGAGACTAGGTCATCGCGTTATCCCTATTAATTCTGCAGGATGTTATATCCCAGGCGGAAACTATCCTTTGCCCAGCACTGCGGTAATGACGATTGTTCCGGCAAAAGTTGCGGGGGTAAAAAGGGTAATTGCATGTTCTCCGAAAATAAAAGATGTAACAATAGTTGCTTGTGATTTAGCGGGGGCTGATGAAATATACCGTATAGGTGGTGTTCAGGCTATAGCAGCTATGGCTTACGGAACGGAGACCATCGCACCTGTTGACAAAATAGTCGGACCTGGAAATAAATTCGTAACTGCTGCAAAAAAACAGGTATACGGGGATTGCGGTATAGATTTTCTTGCGGGGCCTTCTGAGGTGTTAATTGTTGCTGATGACAGTGCAAGACCTGAATATGCCGCAGCAGATATGCTTGCACAGTGCGAGCATGACAAAGATGCACGCGCATATCTTGTGTGTTTTTCAGAAAGTTTTGCCAGAAAAGTAAAAGAAACAGCTGAGAAAATGTTAATGACGCTGGCTACTGCTGATATAGCCCGTATTTCTTTTGAAAAATCCTGCGCTGTCGTCGTTGATACAATAGAGCAGGCAATTGAAATTTCAGAAAGACGCGCACCGGAACATCTTGAGATTTGTTTTCAAGACGCTGAAAAATATATAGACAGTTTTAAAAATTACGGTTCTTTGTTTGTTGGTAATTATTCTGCTGAAGTATTCGGCGACTATTGTGCAGGAACAAACCACACATTGCCGACAAATAAAGTTGCCCGTTATTCCGGCGGGTTAAGTGTTTTTGACTTTGTTAAAATCCAAACGTATCAGGCTGCTGACAGAAATAACGCACAGAGGCTTATACCTTGTGCGTCAAAACTAGCTTTTATGGAAGGGCTTTTTGCCCACAAACTGGCTTCTGATATCAGACGGGACTAGTAAGAACTATCATCCCACTTTCTTGCATATATATCGGCCATTCCGTAAGCATTAACAAAGCCGAACACCATAAATATGTATTGTGCAAGTGCAAAAATTAATATAAGCGTCAGTGAATTGTGCATTAATCCTTCCAATCCCAAAAATCTACCGAATATTAATATAAATAAAAGTATAATAACAAGGGTGCAAATAAATAGTTTAAACCACCATTTTACCGCTTCAAGCCAAAACAGTCTCATGTATTTTGCAATAATAGCAAAGTTGAAAAGTCCGTCAGTCAAAAATTCTTTGGAATATGATACTTGCACAAAGGCCATAAACGGGGTAATAACCAAATATATTATCCATCCAAGAATCGGAATAATCCACAACAGCCCCAGTACAAGTGAATAAATAAACCATACCAGAGCAAGAACAAAGGCTCTGCCAAAAATTTTAAACGGAAGTGTATCAAACTCAGGCAATATGGTCAAACCCTTCGGCTTTCCTTCTTCTTCAAATCTGTTATGCATGATTATCGAGTTGTATCCAAAAGTATAGATAGTAAGAACAAGACCGGATATTAAAGATATAATATTTGTTGAATGCATCTCCTCCAAATCAGTAACAGTTCCGTTACCTGAAGGCATTGATACCATCATTACGATAAAAGATACAACAAACCAGCAGATATGTTTTATTGCCGAGCCGTCTTCTGTATAAATCCTTTTTAATGTAGCTAAAACGCCTGCCATATGAATATCCTCATATTAAACTATACAGTTCTATAATATTTGTTTTTATGCAAAAAATATATACTATATATGGACGAACTGTTTTAGTTTTTATTATTTTTTCCTCTGAACGTATTAGGTACAGGCAGCTGTTCTTTTATTGTCGTTTCTTTTTCGAGCGGCTGCATTTCTTTATTCGGGCGATGTTTTTTTGCTTCTTCCTGTGATTCTGGAATAATAAGTGATTGCGGAGCTGTATCGGAAGTTTGGAGAATAACATCCGGACATAAATAATCCAAGTCTATAACAAATTCTGTATCCATCGGATTTATAATCAAATCAGAAAGGTCATACATATCTGATTCGTCCAAAGGATAAAGTTCGTCAAGATATACGGGTTGATTGTCTATATAATAAGCATTAAATATTTTGTCCTGCATTCTCTTATCGCCGAAGAGTATGTCGTTTACGTCAGGGGGAAGCGGTTCTGTTTTATTTTTGTTTGCTTCAATCTTTTTTCTATATGTTTCGTAATCGGTTTTTATCATATCAAGGCCGGCAAGCCTTGCCGCTGCTTCTTTTGAATTTGGATTAATTTTTAAAGCATTTTGATAATGGATTTTGGCTTTTTCCGGTACATCGAGCTTTTCATAAGTAACCCCGAGTTTATAGTTTGTCCAGAAGTTGTTTTTATAACCGTGTGTGTATGCATGAAGATAAAAGTCTACAGCTTTTGCAAATTCTCCATCTTTAAAAAATGTTTCTCCAAGATAGTATGTTACTTTAGGATTGTTCTCATTTATATTTAGAGCAATAGAAAGGGCGTTTTTTGCGTCCCTTATATGATTTTCATACAGTGCTATTCTTGCTTTTCCGACAAGCGCATCTGTATTAGACTTATCAGCACGCATTGCCTGATAGTAGAAATACTTTGCTGCATTTAGATATTTTTGTTCGTCTGCTTTAGTTTTGTTTTTAATAGAATTAAAGTATCTGAGAATTGTATCTGCTTGTTGACAGTACTGTGCAGACGACTGTTTCGGATTTTCATTTCCAAATGATATTTCACCATGCCAGAAGTCGTTGTTTTTTGCCATGGCTGTATTTTGAATTAATAAAAAGCAAATAAGAAACGCAAAACAAATTTTTTTCATAAGCTTCAAAAATAAAATTTATTCTTAATAATTCACAACATAGTATATTATATCATCTTTGAAATATGATATAAATAATATAGATAAACAGACACAGAGAAATTAACAGGAAACGTAAAAATTGGTTAGTGCAGAGGCAGTTTATTTTTATATTTATGCAATAATACTGGTAGTCAGTGCTATAGGTGTTGTTTTTTCACCGCGTATGTTTTTTGCCTTTTGTGCATTCTTTTGTACTCTCCTTTTTTCGTCTTGCCTCTATGGATTGTTGGATGCCGGATTTATGGCTGTTTTTCAATTCCTTTTGTGCGGTTTATTTTTATGCATAATGTTAATACTGCTTTTAAGAAAAATAACAATCTGGACTTTGCCTTTAAAAATTGCCTCCAGATTCAGGGTAGCGCTTTCTGCTGTAGTATTATTTATTTTCGGTATACTTGCATATCTGTATGTGAATTTTGAATTCGGTGGTTCAATCGGAGACTTTTTCGGCTTTTTAAATGAAAAATCTGTTGATACTGTAGATTTTTCCGGTTTTTCTTTTTCTATACATCTTATGATAATTATAACGATGGTAATGTGTGTTATGCTGCGCAATATATATTTAACAAAGAATAATACGGAGGACACTGATGACTGAAAGTGTTTTTGAAGTAGGACTTTTGCATTATCTTCTTCTTGCGCTGATTCTTTTTATCATAGGTATGACTGGGGCTGTTGTTTCAAGGAATATGGTGAGAATCGTAATGTCTCTCTTAATAGTTTCTATATCAATAGTTATAAATTTTTTGTCTTTCGGGTGTTTCTGTAATGACTCATTAAAGTATACAAATATAATGTGCATATTAATAACAGTTATGACGGTACTTCAGGTAACTGGTGCGTTTGCATTATTTTTGAAAGTTTATCATGCAAACGAATATCTTGATGTTGAAAAAATTAAAGACAAGGAGAACTAATGGAGTTTTGTGTTGAAAATATTAATCTTGTTGTAATTCTTCCGTTTCTTATGAGCATAATTCTTGCCGCAAACGCCCTAACTATGAGCAGAATTGAGAAAAAACCGATGTTTATTCTTAGTTTATTGTGTGCAATTATTTGTTTTTTATTCAGCGGCTTTGCTCTTTTTTATGCTTTAAGAACAAATATCAATGTCGAAAGCAGTTTTTTATGGCTTTCTAATGACAATATAAATTTCTATATTGGGACTTTGATAGACAGAACATCCTGTATTTTTCTTTGCATTTCGGCAGTGTTAAATATTATTGTACAAATTTTCGGATGGAAAAAACTGAGTCCGAATTATTCATATAACAGATTTCTGTTTTATCAAAATCTCTTTATATTTGGTTTGTTCGGAATTTTTCTTGCTTCAAACATTTTTCAGTCCTATATGTTCTGTGAAGTAGTGGGTGTTGCGTCATACCTGTTAATCAATTTTGATTTTTCGAATAAAGAAGAATCAAAGGCTGCGATAAAATCTTTTATTTTTAACAGAATCGGTGATCTTACGCTTTTGTTCAGTGTTTTAACGATTTTATATTTTTCTGTTACATACAATCAATTATGGGACAGCACAAATCTTGCTTTCTCAAATATGATGCAGGTTGCTGAAAGCATAAATTCTCTTATGAGTGAACCGATATTTGTCGGATTTTGTTCGGTGCTGATTTTTGTTGTACTGATGAAATTTATGCAGGCATTTATTTATTTAACATTTGTATCAAAAATTACATCTGCAGAGGCAAGAGTCATCTTGTTTCAAAATGCATTGATATTCTTATCCGGAATATTTCTGCTTTTAAGGTTCACTCCGTTTTTTGTGAACCTTGGTGGAAGCTGGATATGGACAATTCTGATAATAGTGTTTCTTTTTATGTTTATAGGGCTTTTAAATAAAATATTCATACCTGTGTGCAGATTAATAGGCTGGTTTGAAAAATATGTTGTTGATACATTTTTGAATTTTGTTGAACTTGTAATCCGTTTCTTTTCATTTTTCTGCTGCCGTTTTCAGGGCGGAGGGATTCAGTTGTATCTAATATATTCGTTCATCGGCTTATTACTGATACTCGGATTTATTCTTGTGTTTTACTTTACTGTTGCAAATATAGGAGTCTAATATGAATTTTCTTTCGCTTATAACCCTGATATTCGCCCCGATAGCCGCAGCTTTGCTGATTTTGATACCTAAATTTCCAAATCATCAGGTAAAAGTCAGACGCTTTGCAAAGGCTTTTGCCAGTCTGCATTTTATTTATGCAATGCTGTTTCTTGTGTTTTTTGATACAGGCTTGTACGGCATGTCTTATGAAAAAGAGCTGACTTTTTTCAATATCAGCTGGCTGAAATCGATGGGTATCAGCGCAAAATTTGCAGTAGACGGTATTTCTTTGCTCCTTGTCATATTAACATCGTTTATTGTATTAATAACTTTTGTACTGAGCAAAATGCATATAAGAACAAAACACAAGCTGTATTACTCAATGGTATTCCTTTTTGAATCAGCAATTCTCGGGATTTTATGTGCAAAAGATATGTTTATGTTTTTTGTATTTTGGGAATTGTCTCTTATTCCTCTGTATTTCCTGATATCCCAGTGGGGAAATTCAGAAGCGAGAAGCGCCGCAATGAAATTTACTCTCGCTTCTTTTACGGCAAATGTTTTCCTGTTTTTCGCTATGCTGATTCTATATTATTACAATTTTGCAGTAAGTAATGTTTTAACAGCGAATATTGAATCCCTTAGTATGGATGAAAGCATTTATCCTATGTGGTTTCAGATGCTGGTTTTTATAAATTTCTTAATTGGTTTTATAATACGCGTGCCGTTTGTGTTCTTCCACTCCTGGTATCCTGATATACAAAGCAAATCCTGTGCACCAGTGAATATACTCGTTTCGGGAACACTTCTTTGCACCGGTGTATATGGTTTAATCCGATTTAATCTTCAGATATTTCCGGAAATTTTTAAACTTTTTGCGCCTGTTCTAATGTGCTGGGGTGTAGTAAACATAATATATGCCGGTGCACTATCAATTATTCAGCCTGAGATAAAGAAAATTGCAGCATATGCGCAGATATCGATGACAGGGTTCGTTATGATAGGATTGGCTTGTTTAAACCAGGTCGGTTTTAATGGTGCAGTATTTATGACACTGGCGCTTTCTATTGTCTTTACCTCATTATACGCGATTATTTCGTCTGTTCAGTTCAGAACAAAGACTACTTATTTAACTGCGCTGGGTGGACTTGGGCAGGTTATGCCCAAATGCATGTATTTTGCTTTAATAATATGTTTTGGAGCAATAGGAGTGCCATTTTTGATTACATTTGCCCCTAAATTAATGATACTATCAGGTGCAATACTATCCAATCTGGAAGAGGAGTTGATGGTAAAAATTGTCGCAATAACAGGACTTCTTGCGATAATTTTTGCTTCAGGCTATATAATGTATCTGTTCTATAAAGTATTTTGTTCGGTTTTGTTAGAACAGTGGAAGAGACTGAAAGATTTAAGTCCTCAGGAAATGAGTGTAATGACTGCACTTTGTCTGGTTATAATATACTTTGGAGTGTATCCGATGTCTGTTATTCAAATTTATCAGTCAGTTTCAAATTATTTGTTAGATATATTACAGGTGTAAATGGAAGATTATGATAGAAAGTATTAATGGAATAGTGAATGATATATTAAATGCATATTTGCCTGAGAGCATAATTATTATTTTTATATTATTTAGCTTAACAGCCTCTTTGTTTTTTAATACCTCATTGTATAAACTTTCTAAATGGTTTACGCTTTTCGGTATTACATTGGCTTTGGGGTCAACATTTTTTCTTCCGATAGACCCTGATAATATGGAAATTTTTGCCTTCAACGGAGAAATCGTTTCCAGTATTTATACTATATTTTTTAAAATTCTCATATTAATGAGTGCTTTTTTTCTTACATTGTTGTCCCGAAATCTTATTAGAGAGAAAAGAGACAGGGCTTTTGAGTATTTTACTGTGTTTTTATGTGCAGTGTTATTTGCAATGTGTACTGTCAGTGTAACTAATTTTGCAGGATTGTTCTTTGCTTTTGAAGGGTTGGGGTTGTGTAGTTTTTTACTTTTGAATTTTTCTAAAAAAACTGACGCAAAACAATTGAGTTTCGGGTATTTCGTACAGGGCAATGCAGCAGCTTTTTTATTTTTATTCGGGATTTCTTATTTATACGGTTTATGCGGACAAATAAGTTTTTCGGGCGTGAGTGATTATCTTGCACAGACGGATTCAATAGTTCTCTTAACGTTTGCTTTTATTCTAATATTATGCGTATTTTTATTTAAACTGGGTATTGTTCCGTTTTCCAGCTGGGTTGCGGATACATTTGAAGGTGCCGGTTATCCGATAGCTGCATTTATGTCAACTATTCCGGTGTTGGCAGGGTTCGGGATATTATCAAGACTGCTGCTTGTGTTTATGAATTACCTTCCGGTATTAAAGATTTTGTTTATATGTATTGCAATGTTAACAATTCTTTTCAGTGCATTGAGTGCAATACGTCAAACTACAGTCAAAAGACTAATGGCTTATAGTATGAGCGTACAGTCCGGCATAATGCTGTTGGGACTTAGCGTTTTTTCTGTCTTTAGTCTTTCGGGTGTTTTATTTTACCTTCTTTGTTATATGTTTGTAAATATAGGCGTATGGGCCGCCATTATCCTATTTTATGATTCATGTAAGCGGGATAATATAGAGGATTACAATGGTTTAATTTTTCACAGACCATATTATGTAATTGCATTTACTACAGTATTGATTGCGCTCGCCGGATTGGCTCCGACCAGCGGTTTTGTTGCTAAATTATATCTTTTCTCTGCAGTTGCAAGAGCGGGTTTTTTGTTCCTTCCGTTTTTGATTATTTCTATGCTTGCGTGTGTAATTATGATATTTGCATATTGGAAGCTTATCCGTTCAATGTTCAGGCGGGTTGACACAGAAGTATCTATTGATACAAAAATAGTATCCTCAAAATTTATTTTGTATGCCTGTGCTCTGGCATCTATTTTACTATGTATTTTTGCGGATAAAATTATTCAGCTGTGCCAATCTGCTGCGTACTACTTGTAATTTAGAAAATTTTTGCAAAAGACAAAAAGTAATCGGTTATGACATTAAAAATTATTGGCATAATCCAGATGAGGATAGCTGCTCCGAGTACAGGTTTAAATAGAAAGCTTAGTTGAAAAACGTTTACCTGAGGGGCTGTTTTGGATATTATACCGAGTATTAAGTCCTGTCCAAGTGTTGCTAATAAAACTGGAGAAGCAATTTGAAGACCTACATATAGAACGTTAGATGTCAGCTTTATAAGATATTCCATATTAACAAGCTGGTCAAGCGGTATGGAGGTTGCATATACAGGAAATATTTCAAAGGTTCTCAGAAGTGCAGCAATAAGCCAGTACATTCCGCCAATATGCAAAAAGACGATTAGTGCAAAAATCGCAAAAAAGTTTCCCATAATTGAGGTCTGGGATGACGTCGTGGGGTCAAGCACAGTAGCAGAAGATAAGCCCATTTGCATATTTATCATATCTCCGCCTGCTGAAATTGCAGAAGTTATACATTGTGCAATAAATCCGAGAATGGCACCTGCAACAAAATTCAAAATAAGTCCTAGTATAAGCGCAGAGCCGGTTGGTACAACAGTAGGCTTTATTATTAATGACAGTATAATTGTTAATATCAAGGCAAAGGACAGTTTGACCATTCCTATTATTTCTTTTCTGTTTAGCACCGGTGCAAATCGCATAAACCCCAAAATTCTGGCAAAAATAAATATACCAACGCCAAGTGCGCTGTTAATTTCTGGAAAATATTTTGGAAATGTATTGATGATTGTATCTAGCATTTATTTTTCTAATCCGGTGTATCGAGAATCATTGAAGTGTCTTTAGGTGGATTTTTTTGTACTTCTATTTTGTATAAATACTGGTTACTCTTTGTTTTGACAATAAGGTTGCTTGTGCCAAAATCAAGTGCTTCAACTGTTACTTTTGAGTCATCTGCGAATATGTTAGATATTGTTCTTGCTTTTACTATATTGGGATTTGATATCTCTAAATTCATAGGTCTTTCATCAAAAAACAGCATTGCTGTATCAGTCGGCTGAAGAATAAGGTTTTCTGTATAATTTGCGCAGAAAGCCGATGATGATGTTTGCAATAATAAAATAGCTGCTGTTAAAATTTTTTTTATGTTCATATTATCTTTCCATTATTCTTTTTCGTTCTATGAAGTTAGGACTTGGATTAGGCATTCTGTCTGACGGGTGATATTTGATTTTTTCATTGTTATCAATAAACGGGATTTTGCCGGGGTTTCTCATGATATCTCCGATTTCTTGTTTTTGAAATCTGCTGTCTTTCATTTCTTCTGCAAACGGTACTGTATATCTATGATAATTAGACGGGAGAACATAACTGTCACTAGCCGGAATCTGATTAAAAGCAAGAGCAAATCCTTCCTGCAAGAGGTTTGTCAAAAGTTTTATATACCCTACTCCAAGAATCATTAAAACAAGGAAAACCGCCAGAATCTTCGGTGCTGCAGCAATAGTCTGTTCCTGTACCTGCGTAACAGCCTGTAAAATTCCGACGATAAGCCCTACAAATGCTGCTGTCAATACGCATGGCATTGATATCATAAGCATTGTTAATAGACCTTTACCCATAAATTCAAGTAATATTTCCATAATTCGTTTTCCTGATTAATCTTAATTAAAACTTGTAACGAGTCCGTGTACTATCATGCTCCAACCGTCAACTGCAATGAAGATAAGCAGTTTAAACGGAAGCGAGATAATCGTGGGAGATAACATAAACATACCTAGAGCCAAAAGTACGTTTGCCACAATCAAATCCAGCACAATAAATGGTACAAAAATGACAAAACCAATTTCAAACGCTGTTTTCAGCTCACTTACAATATAAGCCGGAGCAACTTGCCATATTGTTATATCATCAGGTGTTTTAGGTTTTCCTTTACCTGAAAGTTCAATAAAGAAAGTCATGTCTTCCTGACGAGTCTGTTTCATCATAAATTCTTTGAGCGGTTTGGATCCTTCTGCGATTGCCATGACCATATCACCGTTTTTTGTATAATAAGGCTCGCCCATTTCCCACATTTTTTGGAAAACAGGGCTCATTGTATACATAGTCAATATCATTGATAAACCGACAAGAACAATTCCGGGCGGAACCTGTTGTGTGCCGAGAGCCTGCTTTAGCAGCGAGAAAACAATTGTGTATCTCAAAAAACTTGTCATACAGGTAAAAACTAACGGCAGTAATGAAAATGCCGTCATTACAATAAGCATCTGTATAACAGGGTTCAAATCTTTTAAAATACTATCCATTTTCTTTTCCTCTGGTTTTTTGTTACTCAGGAATGTTTAATTTTTTTATGATGCCTCTCATCATAGGCTGTTTGTTTGTTGTTCCGTTACGGAGAACTTCTCCGTAATCTATTGCATGATTTCTGACCTGTTTGGGGTTTATATTTACGGGTTCAACGTCTATTGTGTAGTTTAACGGAACTGGTGTTTCCTTTTGTGTGTAATTTTCTCCGTTGAGTTTAGCCAAAAAAGTTGTGCAATCAGGATCAGAAGCAATCAGAAATTTTTCTTCGCCTGCTTTTACCACATACAGTGTTTTTTTGGGGGAAATATTCAAAGCATTTTCTATTTCAAGATTGCTCTGGGGATTTTTTGTAAATTTTGAATCAATTACTGTTTTTTTGTAAATTACAAAACATACGAGCAATGCACCAATCATTGCAAATGTATAAACTGCAAAATGTACTAAATAACCTGTCATTTTCTTGTCCTGCCTAAATATCTTCTTCTTCTACATCAAAGTCACTATAGTCAAAATCTTCTTCTCCCGTCGGTGTTTCGACTACATTTTCAGGAGAATTTTCTATTGTTTCATCGGATTGTGTTTCGTCCGGATGCGATTCTTGCGGGGAATCTTCTTTGTCATCGGTATAGATTTCATCAATTCTTACCCCGTATCTATCATTTATAATGACCAATTCTCCAGAGGCAATAATTTTATTTTCAACTTTTAAATCTATCTTGTTTTCATAAACCGAGCCTATATCAACAACAAGCCCCTCTGACATCTGTTTCAGTTCGCCAAGTGAGATTTTTACTTTTTCAAATTCAGCGCCCATATCGACCTGAATAGTGTCCCACATGTTGAAGTTATTTTCGGAATTTTCATCCATATGTCTGCCTCCATCATAATCAAAATCTTTAATTAATGCCGGGTTTGGAACGACTTTGAATTTAAGCGTTTTGTTTTTGTATATCAATGTCATTCTTTTTATATTGCTGTCCTCAAGAACAACAATATCTCCGGGTTCAAGTTGTTTTATATCATTTAGTTTAATTTTTGTTTTCCCAACGCTTATATTGAATCTTGCCGGACAATTTTTAAAATCATCTATGCTGAATCTGTGTCTTACCCTTAATTTTTCCGGTTTTACAGCAATAACTGGAACCGTCACAATCATTTTGCCGATAGGTCGTTCTTTATTCATCAGGAAAAATGTGAGAATGCACTCATTGTAATTTACTGTATTTTGCGGGATTTCTGAGGGCGGGATTAATATTTCACAGAAATATTTGTACAGATAATTATTAAAACCGGTCAGTATTTTTGCCTCAAGCTCTGTTATTTTTTCAAGTTCAAAATGTTTATTAAACGGGCTATCACCAATTGAATCCTGAAGCAATTCTCTTACAATTTGTTTTGATAATCTTATAAAAATAGCACGTTCTTTGTTAAGTCTGATTTTTGTAACGAAATATTCATCCTGTGAGGACAAAAGGTTTACATTTTCGCAAATTCCCATGAGTTTTGCGCTAATCTCTGTATTCCAAAAATCAGAAGAACCTATTTCGAGATTTTCCGTAAAATTAATATCAAACCAGTCATAAGTCCTGTTTAGCTGTTTTGAAAATGATGATATTATTTTGTTTTGCTGTTGTTCAAATTGCAAATCCATCACCCCTAATCTGAGAAAATATATCCCAAATTATCCCAAGTCCTATTTCCCTACCTGTAATAGTACTTGATTTTAGGAATGGAGAGTATCGTATATTTGATGTAATTTGTTAAAATTTTCCAATAAAAAATCCGGCAATAACGCCGGATTTTTTTATTTTTTATATTTTTTATTTATTTTTATCTGTAAGAATAAAAAGACTTATTAAATCATTGAGAGCAAGTGCCTGTTTTCTGTAGTCCTGAACCTGCTTTTCAAGTGCCTGTATATTCGCCTTATACTGTTGAATTGTAGAAAGGCAGTCTCTTGCGCTGTCATTCAAGCCGTCTTGAACCTGTTGGGCTTCTTTTAAAACGCTGTTCATTGAAATACCTAGAGCTTCCATTGTCTGTCTTATGATTTGTGCTCCTGTTTGTTTTGTGACGCCTGAGGGCAGTTGCATTATCAATCTTTTTAAAACAGCTACATTAGAGGGCATTGTATGCTGCGGAGGGTGGTTTATTGGTTTTACTCCGGGTTTTGCAAAAATATCTTCTTTTTCAAAAACTGGTGAAACATTTTTTGCCCTTGGAAATTCAAAACTTGCAGCATCTACATATGAGTCATCTGTCGTAGGAAAATCATTTAAAATATTTCCTGTATCTTCAAAAAAAGTATCCTGTACTGCAAAATCGTCAAAACTGTTGTCAGTCTGAATATTTTGTTGAGGTTGGTCAAAATATTCCTGAGCAATTTCCTGTTCTTTTACTTCTGAAACAGCAGGCTTTGGAGCTTCCGATAAAGGATTAATTTCTATTTCTGCCTGTTTTTTCAATGCCTGGACTATCTTTTTGCCAACACCTGAGGGGAGTTTATTTTCTGCCATATTTTTAACCTTTAAGACTTTACTTCTTTGTCAAAATTATATACAAAATATAAATAATTTTCAAAATGTAAATTAATATAACTTTAAATTATGTTAATTTATTTTCAAAAAATTTTTCAATATGAAAAAAAATGTTAAATATTTGTCTTTGCTCTAAAAATAGACTATTCTTAAATTATTATGACTAACAATGATTACAAAACAAAGAGGATAATAGTTGTAGACGATGATAATATCGTACTTTCAACTTTAAAAATGCTTTTGGAAATCGAAGGATTTTCGAATGTAAATTATTTTGACAAACCTGAAAATGCTCTTGAATATATAAAAGAAAATACACCAGAACTTGTACTTTCAGATTTTTTGATGCCGGATATGAACGGAATAGAGTTTCTTTCAGAAGTAAATAAACTGTATCCGGATGTTAGCACTATTTTGTTAACAGGATACGCTGATAAAGAAAATGCCATCAAAGCAATCAACACTGTCGGTATTTATAAATATATAGAAAAACCTTGGGATAATGCTGATTTACTGTTAAGTATAAAAAACGGACTGGAAAGAAGCGGTTTAATTTGTGAGTTGAATCAAAAAATCGAAGAGCTCTCACAGGCAAAAATGCAGCTTGAAAAATATTCTCATTCTCTTGAAGAAATTGTTTTGCAAAAAACAGAAGATCTTGTGCAATCGAATACAAAGCTGAACGCTATTATCAATTTTTGTGCAGACGGCATTATTATAGTCTCAAAGGATAGAAAATTAATTCAGGTAAACCCTGCTTTCGAAAACATGACAGGACTGAGTGCAAATTTACTGGAGAATAAAAATATTGAGGATTTGTTTGAGACTTCTTGCAACGAGCTTGAAAAAATAACAAAAGATAAAAATATTCTTGTAAGAAACCTTGAATTAAAAAATACTATAGAGGATAAGAGTTTCCCTGTAGAAATTAATTTTGCTCCCATTTTTACTGAGAATGGGGATGAAAAAAACTATGTAGGTGTGGTGAGAAATGTAAGTCTTCAAAAAGAGATGGAACGGCTTAGAGACGACTTTATCGCTACTTTGACACATGATTTAAGAACACCGTTGCTTGCCGCAATCCAGACATTGCAATTTTTTCTGGATGGAACACTTGGCGAAATTGAAGATAGACAGAGAACCCTTCTTGATACAATGAAGAAAAGTAATGAAGATATGCTCGGACTGGTAAATGCGCTGCTTGAAGTATACAAGTATGAATCAGGGAAGCTGAATTTGTGTAAAACTTCATTTCTTTTGACTCAATTCGTCGAAGACTGTATCCAACAAATTCAGTCACTGGCAGATAAAAAGAAAATACAAATTTCAACAAATCTAAACGAATTTGAAGACGCTGAAATATACGCAGATAGAAATGAATTGAGGCGGGTTGTTTTAAATCTGTGCGGAAATGCTTTGAATCATACCCCGGACAACGGTTCCATAGAAATTATTGCTCAGGTACAGGGAAAAGATTTACAGCTAAGCGTAAAAGATTCGGGGACAGGCATGCCTAAAGGAGATGTAACAAAACTATTCAAACGTTTTTCACAGGGCTCATCCCAGAAACGCTCTGCCGGAACTGGACTGGGACTATATCTGTCAAGACAGATTGTTGAAGCGCACGGGGGTAAAATTTGGGCAGAAAGCGAGTTAGGGAAGGGTAGTGTGTTTACTTTTTTACTGCCTGATACATTAAGAGTAAAAGAGAGGCTGAAATAAAATGACAATAAGAGTTTTGCTGGTTGAAGACCATACAATGATTAGAATGGGGACAGCTCTAGTGATAGAAAACACAGATGGTATAGAGCTTGTTGCACAGGCAGAAAACGGAGTTCAAGGCGTTCAGGCAGCAAAAGAATTTTTGCCTGATGTTATTCTTATGGATATAGGGCTTCCGGTTATGGATGGTATTGAGGCAACCCGCCAGATTAAAGATATGAACTTAAATTCCAAAATTTTAATTTTTACCTCCAGAGAAAATGATGATGATGTTTTTGCGGCACTGGCTGCAGGGGCTGACGGTTATATAATGAAGGGTGCAACACCGGAACAGTTGACTTCTGCAATAATTGCAGTTAACGAAGGAACGGCATGGCTGGATCCTGCTATTGCAAGACTTGTACTGTCTAATGTTCAGAAACAAAATCAAAAAAATGAAGAATGTCAAACTCAGCCGAATTTTAAAACTGGAAAAAATTCTTTTGGGCTAACGGATAGAGAGTTGGAAGTTCTGGGATTGATTGTAGATGGTTTGTCTAATCCTGAAATAGCCAAAAAGCTTTTTATTACCAGAGCTACAGCAAAAGCGCATGTTCACAGTATCTTACAAAAACTCTACGTTGACGACAGAACCCAGGCTGCAGTCACTGCTATGAGAGAGGGGCTTGTTTAATGAAAATCGCTCTTCCTGTTGCAGGTTTGCTTATCTTATCTGTGTCACTTGCACAGGTTGCTTTTTCAGGACCGTTTCAAAAAAAGCCAAAACCTCAGAATAATATGCCTAAAACTATGGAAGAGTATAAAAGAGAAGCTCAAAAACAGGCAGAGAAAAACAAACAGATTCCGGCTCCGCAGGTAGAAAAGGATGAGAAGATTGTGGACATTCCCGACCCACAAATAACTCTGCAAAAGTATAACAATCCTCCGGGTCAGGTTGATATAGATTTATCAAATTTAA
The DNA here is from genome assembly GCA_944322755.1 of Candidatus Gastranaerophilales bacterium. Taxonomy (GTDB): domain Bacteria; phylum Cyanobacteriota; class Vampirovibrionia; order Gastranaerophilales; family Gastranaerophilaceae; genus CALUPY01. The sequence continues at coordinate 33,539 of CALUPY010000010.1, forward strand.
AAAAGAAAAGAAAAGTAAATTCAATAGGAGTTGCAAGTCCTAATTATGATCTGCTGGCATATACCTCGGTTTTCTATTATCCCGCTTCTAAGACTGTTTCTTCCGAACTTTATGTTCTTCCTCTTGATGAATCCGAGCCGGTAAAAGAAAGAATTGCTAATGCAAATATTAAAGACGGGATAACTTCTATATATAAAACCGGTATGGATTCGCTTACAGTAGACTTGCAAAGAACATTGACTATTGTTGACTGGTCGGCAGATGGCAAGAGAATTGCCCTGAAAGAAAAAATTGCATCTATTGAAGACGGCATGTGGAAAACAAATTTGCTTGTATATGATTTTACAACAAAAAAAATGAAAGACCTGCCCGAAGTGCGTGAAGCAATAAAATACTACTGGCTGAATAAAGAGAAGTTAGATTTAAATGAAGTAAGATGGGATATTTATCCAATGGGTTGGGATTCGTTGAATCCTGACAGAATTATTGTTTTTGCATATGCATATACAGGGGAAAAACCTAAATATTTGGGAGCGTGGTCAATTGATTATGAAGGTGACAGAACAAAACAAATGTCATTGACTGATACAAGTTTCGAAGTAGCACAAAACGGCTCTTGTCTCAAACTTATCCCGCCATACTAGTAACAGGCAATTCCAGAGGTTCAACATGAATCGTAACTTCCGTATTACCGAGGTGGTTTTCTATATCCTTTTCTAATGCGTCACATAGGTCATGTGCAAATTTTATGGTTCTATCACCCTCAAGCAGCAGGGTTATATTAATTTCTTTGTTTTTTCCTGATTTTCTTGTTTTTATTTCTTTTATTCCGCATATACCATGCTCATTATATTTTTTGATAATTTCTTTAATATCCTCAATATTTTTTTCAGGCAATGACCCGTCAAGAAGATTGTTCACAGATTCTTTACATATCTTGTATCCGGTATGTAAAATTATTACGGAAACAATCACTGCAAGGACAGGGTCAATAATATGAATACCTGTATAATGTATACAAACAAGACCGATAAAAACAGTCAGTGATGAATAAATATCTGTATTAAGATGTTCTGCATCAGCATAAAGAGCCATAGAATCAGTAGTCTTTGCGACTTTCATTAAATATGAACTTACAATAATATTTGCGACAACTGATAAAAACATAACTCCCATCGCAAGTGTTCCGTTCGACATCGGTTCAGTTGCTCCGGTAAGTTTTTTTATGACTTCATAAATAATATAAAATGCAGCCAGTATAATTAGTGCTCCTTCAATCAATCCCGAAAAATCTTCATATTTGCCGTGTCCAAATTGATGGTCAGTATCGGCCGGTTGTTCTGATTTATGGACAGAAAAGAGGGTAATGATTGATGCAAGAAGGTCAGAACATGAATGGACAGCCTCTGATATTATACTGATACTGCCTGAAATAAAGCCCGCTATTAGTTTAATAACAATCAGAAGTGCATTTGAGAAAACAGAAAGTTTTGCTGCCAATTTTTTGTTTTGAAAAAATTTTGTCATTATTCTCTGAAGTCCAAAATTTTACCTTGTACTGCTTCTGCTCCTGAATAAGCACTAACCAGTTTGGTATTTTTTGATGTTTTATGGAGTTCTTTTTTTATCTGGTCTCGTGCCAGAGTGAGTGCGTTTATATTTGCTCTTTCCTGTTCATCAATTTTTTTGCATATTTCTTCCAGTTCAGACAGGTCAACAGAGTCATTCACCAGTTTTTTTACAAGTTCATTTGATTTTGCAAGCAATTGGTCTTTTTTATTCAGGTATGTTATTAATTCATTGTATAATTCACGGTCAATAAGCTGTCCGATTTGGATAGATAGTTCATAAAGCTGGCTGTAAACTATTTTTAAATTATTTAAATCAGGATTTTTTTTCATGCATATTCTCCATCATTGTCATCATCTTCGTCTTCGTCCTCATCTGACTCATTCGTATCGTCTTCGTCGTCATCTTCTGTTTGAGTACTTTTCGAATATTTATCCTGTGTATAACTATCCAAAACGCCTCCTGCTGCTTTGAATTTTTGTATGGCTTCTCTCCATGTGTCTCTGAGCCCTGTTACATGTCTGATTACTTCATCAAGACAGTCTTCACGCTTCTTTATATTGGCTTCCATAAGTCTGTTATTTAAATATTCATATAGTGAATAAAGATTTTTTGCGAAGGTTCCGCCATTTTCCATATCAAGCGTTGCTTGAAATTCTGTAAGAATTTTTTGTGTTTTTATAATATTGTTGTGAATTTTTTCTATATTTTTTTCAGCAAACCCTTGTTTTGCCATGTGTAAAAATTTAACTGCACCGTCATAGAGCATTAAGAGAATTTGTTCTCTCGGTGCTGTTTCTACTTGAGTTTGTTTGTATTGTTTTAAATATGGATTCATATGCTTCTCAATAAAAATTTAGCACTATTGTTTAGTGATGTCGAATGCAACTTTAATCCATTGATTATAACAATAAAATTTAAAAAAAGTAAAGAGCTGTTTAAATGAATTTTTTACAGCCCTTTACTTTTTGTTTCTGGTCTAATCTTATTTGCAGTTTATATAGCGCGTTGCACTTTTCCTGCTCTGATGCAAGAAGTGCATACGTTAATTCTTTTAACAGTACCGTTCTGCATAACTTTTACAGATTGCAGATTCGGTTCTTGTCTGTGCACATTTTGTTTATGTGAAAAAGAAATTTTTGCTGCTTTTAAAGATTTTTTACCGCATACATCACACTGTTTTGACATAGTGATTCCCTTTCAATAGTTTCTATTGCTTTCTTAGCATACTTGAAAAAAATTTTAATATCAAGCCTAAATTTAAAGTGCTTAAAAGAATTTTACTTAATAAGCTCTTTCATTTCTTTTACCGCTATATCAAGACCGTCAAAAAGTGCTTTTGCTATAATATTGTGGCCTATGTTCAGTTCATTTAAACACTGAATTTCTTTCATTCTGTGAACATTTTCATAGGTGAGTCCATGTCCTGCATTGACGCCCAGTCCCAGAATTGAGGCATAGTCAGCTGCATCTTTAAGCTTTTGAAATTCAGCTTCTTCTGTCGGAGTTCCGAAGGCTTCCGAGTATCTTCCCGTGTGGAGTTCTATATATTGTGCTCCGGTTTTTTCTGCAGCGGCAACCTGCTCTCTGGAGGGATCAATAAAAAGACTCACAACAATCCCTGCATCCACTAACGGTTTCACAAAAGCAGTAAGTTTGTCCAGCTGGCCTGCTACATCCAGCCCGCCTTCTGTTGTCAATTCCTGCCTTTTTTCAGGAACAATACAACAGTTCTCCGGCAAAAGTCTGAGAGCGATTTTTTGCATTTCCTCGGTAGCCGCCATCTCTAGATTCAGCCTTACATATAATATCTTTTTTAGTTCCTCTACGTCGGCATCTTTTATATGTCTTCTGTCTTCTCTTAAATGAACGGTTATTGCATCCGCGCCGGCTTTTTCGCACACAACGGCTGCTTCGATAACATCCGGAGCAATGCCGCCTCTTGCATTTCTTAATGTTGCTACATGATCTATATTTACACCTAATAACATAATTTTCTTCCTTTTCTTCCTTTAAAATTATTTTAGCCGGCTTACAGATGTAAGCAGGCTAAAATTTTTAATATTTTTCTGCTTATTTAATTTATCTGGACATTGCTGACTGATAATAACATGGCGGGTATTTACACTCTGCGGAAGCTGAAGTGTAGTCTTCGTTTGGATATGGCAAAACGGTAATAGGTTTTTTACTTCCGTCGTTATATTCGCCATCTTTGTCTGCAGAGAAGATACACCAGCGGTCTTTTCCGTATCTGTTTGGACCTTTCATTCCGTTTACATCAACAGTGAAGCCCCAGACCTGATTTGATGGTAAAGCCCAAGCCATACCGGAAATATCAACAAATACTTCTTTTGATGCAGGGCATGGTCCCTGATCATCTGCTTCATAGTCCCAGCAATCCGTTGCTGAACCGCTGGATGAACAGTCTTTTGCTATGTTAAAGTACTTTTTAAAATTTTCAAATGATTTACCTATATTGTTTCTTTTATATGTATGTTCGGCGTTCATTCTGTCAATGGTCTGTGAAAATACAGATACCGCTTTTTTGTATGACGCAAAATATTGTTTGTCATTAGCTGTATTATTGAGTGCCGGAATTGTAAGCGAAGCAATTACGCCGATTATAACCAGCGTAGACAACGCTTCTGCAAGAGTAAATCCGCTTTTTGTTGTGAAATTCTTCATAATAAATTCCTCTTTTTACTAATTCTTAAAATTTAAACTATTTAAACTATTCAAAAAAATATTGTTAGGATATAATTTATTGTAGCATGTTTGTATTTTTGAAACAATAATGTTATTATAACCACGGAAATAGAGGAAAGAACATGTCAGAAGGACACTGGATAGCAAGTATAGGCAATTTTAGTTTTAATGTTGATACGCTCATTACTATGTGGATTACAATGGCAATACTTATACTCTTTGCCATTCTTGCGACCAGAAAATTGTCCATTGTTCCAACAAAATTACAATCAATTGCTGAAGGAATATTAAGATTTTTTGGCGGTTTAACAGAGTCAATGATAGGAAAATCAGGAGCAAAACATGTTCCGCTGATTGCCTCTTTGTTTTTGTTTATTGTAACAGCAAATCTTATGGGGCAGCTGCCTTGGAAAATTTATCATCTGAAACAGGGTGAACTTGCTTCTCCTACAAATGATATTAATATGACAGCAGGAATGGCAATTCTTGTTTTAATTTATTATGTATATCAAGGTATCAGAGCAAAAGGCATCAGATACTTTTTGCGCAGTTTTAATCCGATAGATATCGTTGAAGCAATAGTTGAACTAGCAGAGATGGTGATTCGTCCGTTCACTCTTGCACTCCGACTTTTTGCCAACATTCTTGCAGGTGAATTGCTGGTTGCGGCTTTTGTAGGTATTTTTGCTTATCTGCTTCCGCTTCCGATAATGTTGTTTGAAGTATTTGTTGCATTCGTACAGGCTCTGGTATTTACAATGCTTGCGACGGCATATGTTGCACTGGCTACGGCAGAGGACGAACACTAGGAAAATTTTTATATTAAATAAAAAGGTATGAACTAAACCAGATAAAAAGGAGAAAATTATGGCAGTAGAACAATTGACAACAGTAACAGGCAGTCTTGCAGATATCGGTGCAGGTTTGGCTATCGGTTTTGGCGCAATCGGTGCAGGTTTAGGTATCGGTGTTGCAACAAAAGGACTTTTGGAAGCCATTTCAAGACAACCGGAGATTGCTGGTAAAGCAGTAGGTTTCTTCCTTTTAGGCGCAGCTCTTGCTGAGGCTTGTGCTATTTACGGCTTGTTTATCGCTATGAAATTAAGCGGTATGATTTAAATAAATTTTTATAGAGGCAGTTTAAATGGAATTTAATGCAACATTATTAATTTCATCAATAAGTTTTGTAATTTTTGTCATTATTATGAACCAGATACTGTATAAGCCTATATTGGCTATAATGCAGCAACGTAAAGATTACATTGACAACAACAAATTAGCTGTTGATGAACACAAAAAACATGCGCAGATGCTTATTGACGATAAAGATAAGAAAATCGTTGAGGCTAATAAAAAATCGCGTGATATTGTTGCGGCGACTGTTGAATCTTTAAAAGCAGAAAAATCAAAAATGCTCGGAAATACAAAGTCTGAGATGAATGATTATTTCAACAGCAAAAAACAAACTATAGCGGAAGAAAAAGACAACACTGTAAACAATCTTGCTTTTAATGTTGCAGATATTGCCAACAATATTACAACAAAGCTCGTTGGTTACGGTGTGGCTTTTGACCCGCTTAGTGAAGCTGAAGTTAAAGAGGTGATAAGAAAGAATGCTTGATTTAAGTTGGAATAACATATTACACTCAAATGCACTGAACTTTATTATAATGGTCGGTATCTTTCTTTTTATTGCCTATAAAATGAAAGTATCACAGGCTGTTGAAAATCACAGAGCTTCAATACAAAAATCAATTGAAGATTCTGATTTAATGAAAAAAAATGCGGCAGATGAGCTGAAAAATGTCGAAAAATCTCTGGAAAATCTTCCTCAAGAACTTGACGGCATTTTGAAAAATGCAGAAAATACTGCAAAGGCATTTGAAAATAAAACAAAATCAGAGATAGACGCTCTTGTCCAGTCAATAAAAGCCACTACTGAAAGACAGATTAACGCAGAAGAAAAACATGCAAATTCTCTTCTTCTGAAAAATGCTGGAAATGCATCTGTTGAAGTTGCGCAAAAACAGGTGATTAGGGCACTGGAGAACGATAAATCTCTTCATCGTAAGTTTATAAATGATTTTATTAATGAAATAGACGGGCTTGAAGTTTAATGGCAAACATAGATAAAAAATTAATATCAGTATCAAGAAGATATTCGGATGCAATTCTGGAAATTGCAAAAGAAAAAAACGAACTGGACAATATTTTTAATGACCTGAAAAATATTGCCGGTGTCTATGACTACTCAAAAGAAATGAGAGATTTCCTGGCACACCCGGCTATTTCCCATAAAGACAAAAAAGAACTTGTGCAGTCTGTTTTTGAAGGAAAAATTTCAACAGATACACTTAATCTTTTATATACTCTTGTGGATAAGAATAAATTCAACCTCATAGATTCAATATTGTACTGTTACGAAAATTCACTTAATGAGGCTAAAAATATATTAAAAGTTGACGTCATTTCTGCAGTTGAAATCGACAATGACTTAAAAGAAAACCTGAAATCGAAGCTTGAGGCGAAACTCAAAAAGTCAGTCACTTTGAATTATGAAATCAAACCTGAAATTATAGCTGGTTTGATATTAAAAATTAAAGACAAGACAATAGACGGCTCCATGGCTCATAAGCTTCAGACTATGAAAAAGCAATTAGCGTAAATATATAAGGAAGAACAAAATGGCAACAATCAGACCTGATGAAATTACATCAATCATCAAAGCCAAAATCGAAAACTATAACTCCACAATGGAAGTGTCTAATGTGGGTTCTGTTCTCGAAGTTGGTGATGGTATTGCGCGTGTATACGGTTTAAGAAACGCAATGTCGAACGAGCTTGTTGAATTTGATGACGGACAAGGAACACTCGGAATTACACTAAACCTTGAAGAAGATAATGTTGGTGTTGTAATTCTCGGTGAATACAAACAAATCAAAGAAGGCATGACTGTAAAAACCACCGGCAGAATTGCATCTGTTCCTGTTGGAGAAGGCCTTATCGGAAGAATTATTAACCCGACAGGAAAACCGGTTGACGGGAAAGGTGATATTCATTATGAAAAAACCAGACCTGTTGAACGTGTTGCTCCGGGTATTGTTACAAGAAAATCAGTTCATGAGCCTCTGCAGACAGGTTTGACAGCTATTGATGCCCTGACACCAATCGGCCGCGGTCAAAGAGAGTTGATTATCGGGGACAGACAGACTGGTAAGACTGCAATTGCAATTGATACAATCATCAACCAGAAAGGTCAGGATGTAATTTGTATTTATGTTGCAATAGGACAAAAGACATCAACTGTTGCACAGCTTGCAAAAAGATTGGAAGAATATGGTGCAATGGATTATTCGATTATTGTATCAGCGACGGCTGATGAGTCGGCTCCGTTGCAGTATATTGCGCCATTTGCCGGTGTTGCGATTGCTGAAGAGTTTATGGAACAGGGAAAAGCTGTTCTTATCGTATATGATGACCTGACTAAACATGCTCAGGCCTATCGTGCAATGAGTTTGCTTTTGAGAAGACCTCCGGGACGTGAAGCATATCCCGGTGACGTTTTCTACCTGCATTCAAGACTTCTTGAAAGAGCTTGCAAACTGAATGACAAACTCGGCGGCGGCAGTATTACGGCTCTGCCTATTATTGAAACTCAGGCAGGTGACGTTTCTGCGTATATTCCGACAAACGTAATTTCTATTACTGACGGTCAGATATTCCTGGAAACAGGTCTTTTCAACTCCGGTATAAGACCTGCTATCAATGCCGGTATATCTGTATCCCGTGTAGGCGGTGCTGCACAAACAAAGGCTATTAAACAAGTTGCAGGTAAATTGAGACTTGACCTTGCACAGTTTAGAGAGCTGGAAGCATTTGCACAGTTTGCATCCGACCTGGATAAAGCTACACAGGATCAGCTCTTAAGAGGTCAGAAACTTACCGAAGTATTAAAACAGCCTCAGTACTCACCTCTTAGCGTGGCGCAACAGGTATCTATTCTTTTTGCAGCTAATGAAGGTATTCTGGATGATATTCCTAATACAAAAATTGCTCAATTCAAAAAAGAATGGTTTGAGTACTTTGATTCAAATCTTACTGATTTAAGTGCGAGACTGAATGCCGGTTCTGCATTGAGTGATGAAGATAAACTTGCACTGAAAGAGCGTTTGGAAAACTTCAAGTCTTCTGTTTTTGCAGCATAGACTAATATATAAAGGATAAGCAATGCCTAATTTATTGGATATAAAAGACAGAATAACAAGTATTAAAAATACTCAAAAAATAACAAGAGCAATGAAAATGGTTGCTGCGGCAAAGGTTAAAAAATCAGAAAACCGTGTTAAAGCCGGCAGACCGTTTTCTAAGGCTCTCGTCAGTGCTTTCAAGAGAGCACTCGGCGCTGTTGACAGTGATGCATCAGTAGCTGGACTGAAAATTGAACGAGCAATAGATAATTATCCTGAGCTGATGAAAAAAAGAGAGCTGAAAACGGCCGGTATTCTGATGATTACTTCCAATAAAGGCCTTGCCGGGGCATATAATGCCAATGTTATCAGATATACTCTGAAAAAAATCCAGGAGTTGAAAGAACAAAATATCGATGCTAAATTATATATTGTCGGTCAGAAAGGTCTTTCAGGTATCCGAAGAAAGGCACAGGATGCAGGAATTGAAATCGTAAAAACTTATACGAAAATTTCGCAGGAACCCAATTCGTCTAATGCAATAGTTATTGCAGAGGATATGGCAAAAGACTTTGTTGAAAAGAAAATCGACAGTATTGAAATTGTAACGACAAGATTCAAAAATATGATGTCGTATTCCGTGGAAGACTGGAAGATTTTGCCTCTTGACAAACTTGAAGATTATGAAGACGGTGAAGAGCATCATGGTATTGATCCTTTGATGATTTTTGAACCCGATATGAATCATATTTTACAGAAGATTGTTCCGATGTATATTACGAACATAATTTATCAGGCACTTCTCGAAGCTGTTGCAAGCGAGTTGGCAGCAAGAATGACTGCTATGTCTTCTGCAACAAACAATGCTGACGAAATGATAAGAACGTTGACAATAGACTTCAATAAAGCGAGACAGTTCGCTATTACTCAAGAAATTCTTGAAGTAGTTTCTGGTGCTGATGCTCTGAAAAACTAACTGACAAGGGGAAATAACAAGGAATAAAAACTATGGGATATAAAATTTTAAAGAAAGTTGAGTTGTGTCCGAATCAGTATGAACTGACAATAGATGCACCTTTTGTAACAAAAAATGCTCGGGCGGGGCAGTTCATAATTCTCCGTGTTGATGAAGACGGAGAACGAATACCGCTTACAATTGCTGATTATAACAGAGAAAAAGGCGAATTAACTATTGTTTTTATGGCTGTCGGGTATACTACTAAAAGTCTTGCCAAACTAAATGTCGGTGATGAAATAGCCGATGTTGTAGGGCCGCTTGGTCAGCCTACGCATATTGAAAAATACGGTACGGTTGTTTGCCTGGCAGGAGGATACGGAGCGGCACCTTGCTATCTGATTGCAAAGGCTTTTAAGGAAGCCGGAAACAAAGTCTATATGATAATGGGGGCCAGAAATAAAGATTTGATTTTCTGGAATGAAAAAATGAAAGATGCCTGTACTGAGCTGTTTATAACTACAGATGACGGTTCACTCGGAACAAAAGGTTTTGTAACCGGAGTTCTTGAAGATATCATGTCTAAAGAAAAAGTGGATTATGCCATTGCAGTCGGGCCTATGCCTATGATGAGGGCAGTTGCTGACTTAACCCGCGACAGGGGTATCAAAACTGAGGCAAGCATGAACCCCATTATGGTTGATGGTACCGGAATGTGCGGTGCGTGCAGGGTTACAGTCGGCGGTAAAGTTAAATTTGCCTGCGTTGACGGGCCTGATTTTGATGCGCACCAAATAGATTTTGATGAAGTCATAAATCGTACAAGAATTTATAAAGATTATGAAAAGAAACGTGATGAAAACTGCAATTTGTATAAGCAGGCAGAAGCACTAAAAAAATAAATTTAGAAGGAGATGTTATAATGTCTATACCTATATGTCCGTTAATGAGTGCAGGAAGTACGGTAGAAATAGTATGTGCACAGGAGAAATGCTCCTGGTATTTAAAAAATTACAAAACTTGTTCCGTATATTTACTCGCGCATAATGCAGCACTGGACATAAAAGAAAAACAGTCCCGTTTGAAAAAGTAAATTTATTCTTCCGTGATATCTTTAGGACCGGAATTCATGATTTTTATAACTTTTTCTGTAAACTTTTTGATTGTTTCCGTGTCCATCTTTTCAACATCACCCTGGTCGAATTCAATCAGGATTGCTGTCAGTTCTGCATAGTTGTAGTCACTCAGAATTTTCTTTTTCTCTGTTTCTGGTGCACTGCAATATTTATCTAGTGTTTCGTTAATTTTGTCAACCAAATTGTTAATGGCATTTTGGGATTTATCACGCTGTTTCTGGTCTTTTGCAGTATCAACGTAGATTTCTTCCATTTTTTCAATAAAATTCATAGGCACTGCACCTGCCTCAATAATTTCGGCGCTCTCATTGACCATTTCTTCAGTCATATCCTGATAATTTTCATCTACTTTATCTATAATTTCCTGAAGTCTGTTATGGTTGCCTGCTGTGAGTTCATTACTGCAACCGTCATCGTCAACATTGTGCAGCTCTTCTTGTATTTTTCCGTAAATATGTTTCTTTATATTATTTTCATTGTTCGGGTCATTTTCCGCTTCTGTTGTACGGGAAGCATATTCTTGCAGCTGTGCATATGGATTCGTCACAGGTTCTGTATTTGTGGGTGTGTAGCTTTGCATTTGCATATAATTCCCTGCACCCCATAGGTTGTTATTAAATCCCATATTATAATATCGTCCGAACGGAGAAGCACTCCAGTATGACTGGAATCCGCCCATGTATGGATTTCTGTAGCTGCCCATAGAAAAACTGTAGCTTGTATTTCCCCTGTAACTGTTATATCCGCTGCTATAACCCTCCTGGTCTTTTACAGCCGCCAGTCCGTACATCTCATCAAAGCTGTATTCGTTTCCTTCTGTTTCATATACGCCTTTTACAGCATTGTTCATATCTTTACTGGAAAATAACCCCAGATCTGATTTTACGAGCTTTGCTGTATCACCTTTGTCATATCTGCCGTTGCCATTAGTGTCAGTTACCTGATATACAGTACTTTTGCCTTTTCTTCCGCTTTTTGTGAAGATCCAGCCGTTGTCTGTTCTTTGAACGTCTATGTTACTTGAAAAAAATCCGCTCATCTCTGTTATTCCTCAATAATTTATGCATATACTTTATATAACGTTTTTTTCTTTCAAAAATTGCCTCTTCTTTGTAACAAAAATTTAATACTTGCTTAACAAAGTTGTTCAAGTATACAATATACTTATGAAATTCTTACTCAATATATTGCAAAAAACCATCACAAAGGTTCTTCTGGTAATAATGTTTTTGTTACTGGCTTTTTGTATTTTCTTTTATTGGGGCTGGTTTGAAAAACAGATAAATAAGTGTTTTGGTTTTTATTATATTTATAAAGGTGATAAAGCACAGCGCGGCGGAAATCTGGAAAAAGCCATAAACTATTATAAAAAAGGGTTGGAAAAATACCCTGAACATTCTATCGCAAGATGTAATCTCGGGAATATCTATGTAAAATATGAAGATTTTCAATCGGCTGTTGATGAATATGGCAAGGCTCTGGAGTATGACCCGAAGTATATTGTCTGTAGAATGAACAGAGGTATTGTCGCGTCTGAAAAACTCGCAGACTATGACCTGGCAATCAGAGAATATGAAACAATATTGAAAACAAAAAGATTTACTATTCATATTCCGTTTATATTCAACAGCGTAAAACCCACAAGAGACAACAAAACCATAGCCCTATATAACATGGGACTTGCGTACCGGGGGAAATCAATGCTTATAGGTGAAGAATCCTATACCTCAAACTATTACCTGAAAAAAGCAATAGAGTGTTATGAAAAAGCAATAAAACGGACAAAAAAAAGTTTTGATTTGTATTTCAATTATGCATTAGCAAATCACATACTAGGAGATTACAAAAAAGCAGGACAGGGCTATTGTAAAGCTATGGAGCTCGAACCGATGAGCTTTGACGCGCACTATAATCACGCTCTGCTTCTTAAACACCTCAAAAAATATAAAGAATCAATAGACGAGCTGGAAAAGGCAAGCCTGATTTTGGACACAGAAACAGAGATGGAAATTTCCAGGTATGTTTTTGACATAATCTATGAAGTTAACCAAAAACTTGTTGCCACAGACAGGTATAAGTATTTAGTCGAACAAAATAAAGATGAACACTGGGATCAGGAAAGCCAACTTGTATATAAAGAAGGAAAAGTTTACCTTTCCGAAAACTATGAAGAAGAAATGAAAAAAAACTTTAGCAGATGTGCCGGAAGAATGTATTTTACAGACAAAAAGGGCAAACAGGATGACTGATATAAAAAAGCCGGAACTGAATTTTTTGTGGGAAATATCTAATGTTTTAACAGGAAATTATGATGAGCAGGAACTCATAAATAATTTAAAAACAGTGTTTGAACGGTTTCTTTTTGTGAAAAATTTTCAGGTGTTTATGTGGGACGAGTTTTCGTCTACTTTACGCGATTTTGTAAAAAGCTGGATAATTATCGACAAAAATAAACAAAGCGAAAAGGTAATAAAGATATTCCAAACATTAGCATCAGAAAGTCCTGACAAATTTATGCTAAACGGAACATTGCTTGATTTTAACAAAGCTGCCCTTGAACTCGAATACTGTTTTGACAACTGCTTACAGGAGGAGAATAATATTGTCTATTTTCCTCTATACAGAGAAAACAAACTGAATGGAGTTCTTGAACTGAGCTTTGATGAAGTTCTGCCTAACGTAAAAAAATATGATTTTATTTTTTCAATAGGTATTGCAATAAGACAGATATCAGCTGCAATATCGAATAAACTAATGAAAGATTCAATGTCTAAGAATATAGATTTTTATAAATCGATGAAAAATATTGCAAAACTTATTGAAACACAGTATGAATTGACGTATATACTTCCGATAATCGGTGAAATGGTTGACAAATTTATTACTGACCATTTAATTTATATTTTTATGAAGGATGAGGAGTGTTATTTCAGATTGGTATGGCCTTTAGAATGCAAGGATGAACGGATTTACAATTTGCTTCAGACAATAACTGAAGACAATCCTTCAGAAGTGTCGGAAAATCGAACGACGGGAGTTTGGGCAATAAAGTCGGAAAATGAAGTTATTGGCGCGATTGCTGCAGGCAGTTATATGGATAAACTTGCTGATTCCGACATAGATTATTTAACACTTCTGGCAAAACAAATATCTGTAACTGTGCAGAAAGCTAACAGTTATGGCGAAATGCTAAAATTTGCCACACTTGATGCGTTGACAGGGTTGAATAACCGTCGGCAATTTGAAATCAGACTTAATCAGGAAGTTGCAACAGCAAAACGTAAGAAAAAACCTTTATGCTGTATTATGCTGGATATTGATTATTTTAAAAAAGTAAATGATACGTACGGACATTCAGCAGGGGATTGTGTTCTAAAAAACGTCGCTAACGTTATAAAACAAGAGCTTCGTGAATACGATATTGCTTCACGTTATGGCGGTGAAGAATTCTGTATTTTACTGCCTTATACAACCTTAAATGAAGCCGGTTTTGTCGCACAAAGACTGAGAAAAGCAGTTGAAAAGACAGATATAAATATTACGGAAGAACAACTGGCTGGAGAAACAATAAATGTTTCTATCAGTGTTGGAGTTAGCAGCTATGATGAAAGTATAAAATTGCCTCAACAGCTTTATCAGAATGCAGATATGGCACTTTATGAAGCAAAACGAAGAGGACGAAACAGGGTCATCATGTATAATGATATAGCTTAATATTTAATTTCATACTCTATAACTTATTAATTTACTGTTTTCTGTTTCAAATGTATGGTACTCTGAATTCTGTATTACATAAGTTTGCTGTTGGGTAATAGTTCTTTCTAGCGTCTTCTAAATTTTGTCTAATGAAGAAGACCCCTTGCCGTATATTGAACCTTTAGTGATAATATTTGTTCTTCATCTTTTGTTACTGCTTTGATAGTAAATTGAGCATGATTTATTGTTAGACAATAATAACTGTATCTTATCCTCCACAAAAACCTGTAATATCAGAAATAAATCATTTTTTTAGAGGATAGTACATAAAATCATATTATAGTACCCTATGAATATAATAAAGACTTTATAGACTTTTTGTGAGGCAGGTTTGAAAAAATTTACTTTTAGATTACAGGTAGTACTGGATATAAAAGAAAAGCTTCTTGAAGAGAAATTGCTAGAAGTGGCAAAAGTTCAAAGAGGTTTGCAAGAAGCTGTCCAAAAACAAAAAGAACTTGAAAGCTACCAAATTGAAATCAACAACGCTCTTATGAATGTATTCAAAAGCGGTAATGATTTGGATATTGTGGAAATTCAGCGTTATAAAGATTTTATAAATAAGTTAATTGTTGACATTTCAAACCAAAAAGTCATTATTCAAAATGTACAAAAACTTCTTGAAATAAAACGCAAGGAAGTTAATGAAGTGTTAAAAGAAAAAAAAGTTCTTGAAAAGCTTAAAGAAAACCAGAAAAAGAAATATTACAAAGAACTTGAATACAATTCAAGAAAAGAGTTAGACGATATAACCTCAAGCAGATACAGATCTGCTTAAAAACATTTATTCAATGGGGCGGAGATGGATACAATCAGTATAACAAATTTATTTGCAACACAGGCTGCCGAAAATATTTCGGCAGGTGCAAGTTCGTCTAATAGTACAGTTGATGACACTTTTGCAAATATTTATGATAATTTAACAGCCAATAAGCCACAAAACGAACAAAAAAACAACTATCTTGACCGTTCTGAAAATAAACCCAACCCACTTAAACAAAATAACAGTTCTGTTTACGGGCAGAATAAATCTGCATCTGACAACCAGGCTGATGTGAATAAAAAAGCTCCAACTGAAAAAATACAGAACACTGAAAACAGGCCGGATGACAAGCAGACTACAGCGCAGGAAACGACTGAAAAAGACACAAACAAAGCAAATTCTGGTGAAATAAAACAAACCTATACACAAAATAATCAGGAAAAAACTGAACAGTCTCAACACGATACGGCTCAAGATAAGGACAGTAATACAGAAGAAAACATTGAAACGGAAACTCCTTCTGATAAAAATGAAACAGTTGATACAGATAAAAAACAAACTGTTGACAATTCTGATAATGCAGATAAATCAAATTCTGCAAATGCTGCTAATGCCGAAAATACTCAAAACGAAGCTGCTAAAAAAGAAACATCTGTTGAAACTTCAAATACGTCTCAGGCTGTTACCGTTACGGATTCAGATGATGTTATCTGGAATACTTTGCCCGAAAATTCAGATACCCAAAATGTACCGTTGCAGAGTAATACAACCCTATCTGATACAACGGCTACTCAAAACAGCACAAATGTTTCGGTAATACAGGCT
Organism: Candidatus Gastranaerophilales bacterium; assembly: GCA_944322755.1. Lineage (GTDB taxonomy): Bacteria > Cyanobacteriota > Vampirovibrionia > Gastranaerophilales > Gastranaerophilaceae > CALUPY01. The sequence goes on from CALUPY010000010.1 coordinate 49,436, forward strand.
CCTGCAAATACAACAAATGTGACTAATGCAGCAGCAAATGATACTGCAGCAAATCAGGACGCAGCCATTAAGGCGGCTAATGAACAAATTCTCTCGAATGTGCAGTTTGAAAAAAATATGGAAGATATAACAGATGAAGAATTGAAAAAACTGTTGAATAACAATTCCGGACAAACTACATCAAATACAAATACCAGCACAAATACACAAACAACGCAAACTGAAGGACAGCAGCCAACGCAAGCTGCAACCTCAACTTTGCCTGAGGATGTTGATATTGAAATAAAAGCGGATGATGTAAATACAGATGTTGATACAAATACTTCTGACTCAAAAAAAATGACTGATACAAATATTAAATCCGAAGCAGGTCAGACTTCATCGAACAACGGACAAAACCAAAGCAATTCACAGAATAAAATTACAATAAATCTTCAGTCACAAAATCCCGGGCTTGACTCACAATTGCAGGAAAATACAGAACTTTCAACAGATGATACAAGCTCATCATCTTCAACAACAGAAATTGATACATCAACTGACGAAGCATTAATAAAAGCAAATACAAATAACACAGAAGAACAAACAACAGCTATAAATGTTGATGATGTACCTAATAAAGTAAAAGACAAAGCTATTTCCACTTTGCAGTCAGCAGCACCTACTGCTACAGTTGAAGCTTCTAAAAGCTCAACCGATACAAGCACTGACTCAAATTCTTCTTTTACTAAAAACAATGCAAGTGAAGAAGTTATAAAAATGTCAGTTAAAAATACTGCTGAACCGGTTTCGCATACGGTCGATGCTTTCGGAGCAAAAATCGAAAGAAATGCATTCGGAAAAGTTTTAAATAATGCAGAATTGAATACCCAGCTTAATAAATCTGACATTATGAATCAGATTAATTCAAGATTCTCAGAACTGCAAAACGGCGCAAACAGCAAAGTTACAATTGTTTTAAGACCTGAAAATTTAGGCAGAATCCATCTTGAAATTGTAAATTCGCAGGACGGAATTACTGCGAAAATGGCTACTGAAAACCAGCAGGTTAAAGAACTCTTGGACAAAAACATGGATGCATTAAGGGCATCTTTGCACAATCAGGGCATCAATGTAAATAACTTAAAGGTAGAAACTACATCACAATCCAGCAACCCGAATCTTGGATTTGAACATGAACAGTTTAATCAGAATGCGTCACAGCATTCACATCAGGGCAGCAGACAAACAGCAAACAGAGAAGCTGCTTCACAGTACAATACAGAAGAACAGGAATATGAAATGAGTCAGCAGTCTGCTGCTGAGACTCAAACGTCGTCTGGAATAACACATAACGGTAAGGTTGATTATACGGTATAAGGGGAGTAAAAAATGTCTAACATTCAAACAGAATTAAATGCAATGCTCAGCGCAACAGCGCAAAACAAATATAAAGAACAACAAGCAAATGGCCCGACTCAGGAGTTGGACGGCGATGCTTTTCTCTATCTGATGATGGAGCAATTGAAAAATCAGGATCCGACAAATCCGATGGACAACTCTGAAATGCTATCGCAGCAAGCCCAGTTTACTCAGGTTCAGGAGCTTCAAAATCTCAGCGAAGCAATGTCTCAGAACAATATGATTGTTCAGGCAACAAGTCTTGTTGGCAAAACAGTCACAGTAATTGACCCGAATGATACAACAAAAACCATAACCGGAACTGTTGATTCGGCAAACTTTACAAGTTCAGCGGCAACTGTTGTGATAGATGGTGTTGAATATCCGTTAGGTCTTGTTGCATCAGTAGGAACAGAAGCTTCTTCAGAGGCCGGAACCCCGTCATCCGCTGAAGAAATCGGAAAAACAAAAATCAGAGACTTGAATATGCTCGATGGTGTTACAGAAGGCGCAATAACTCTGAGAGTTCAGGATGGAAGTAACAACAACTTTATAACAAATCATGTAATAGAAATCTCGAGAGACATGACAGTTAATGATCTCGTGAAAAAATTCAATGTTGCCGGTGTTAGTGCAGAAATTCAGGACGGAAAAATAGTACTCACACCGAAAAGTGATGACATAGCAATTGCTATTAATGACGGAAATATAAATAATGCAAACGCACAGTCAAGTAATTTTGTAACAAAAGCCGGATTCGGATTATATGATGCGGATGACGGCTCTTACGCGTCTAAAATTCTTGATGTACAAAAGGATACTAACTAAAAAATACAATAATCAATTATTACAAATCAAACGGGAGGATAGATGACACAGGCATTTTACAGCGCAATCGGCGGTATGTCAGCCGGACAAACACAAATCAATGTTGTTGCTGACAACATTGCAAACATGAACACAGTAGGTTTTAAAGCATCCAGTGTTCAATTTTCAGATGTTTATTACAGAACACTCAGCAGCGGCAGCGCACCGCAGAACAATGTCGGAGGTATCAACCCCAGACAAATCGGTATTGGTGTTCAGGTATCACAGATTTCAAGAGACTTTAATGCCGGAACAACTCTTGCAACAGGACAGGCTACACACGTAAGTATTCAAGGTAACGGTTTCTTTACTGTTGCGTCTCCGACTGTTGAAGTTCTGTTCACAAGAGCCGGTAACTTTGAACTTGATGCAGACGGTCACCTCGTAATGCCAAATGGTTATAAAGTACTCGGTACAGATACTTCAATGACTACATCAACAAGCACTACACCTATCAAAATTCCGACATTAATCAATACCGTCACAACACCTTCAACAAATGATCATATGCTAAATAAACGTCTTGACAGATTGAACGGTATTCAGGCAGGTTATGGCACAGCGCAAATTTCAACTGTTGATGACCAGGGTCAGGTTCAGGATACATATGATATTGAAATTACTGAGAATATGACAATGCAGCAGTTTATTGATGAAATAAAAGATGCAACAGGAAACGCAGTAGAAGTTACTCTTGATAATGGTCAATTGAACTTTAAAGCTGCTGATGGTACATCCACACTCCAGTTCACAAGCGGAACTTCATCAATTTTCTCAAATATGAACTTGAACAAACCCGACGGTTCTGATACGTATACATCTCAGGTGCTCGACTATCAACAGACTATCCGCTCCGGAACATCAAGCATAAGCACCGCACAGCAGCAGCAGTCTATAAGCATTTTTGAAGACGGTACAATCGAAGTTACATACGGCAACAATGACAAGCTGAGCGTTATGAAAGATCCTGATAACCTGAACAGAGTTATCTTCAAATACACAACAAACAGCAACATTGTAATATCCGGTGATGATATTGATATGGAAGAAGGACTGGCCGTTCCTGCTAACCTCCAGATTCAGATGGCAAACTTTGTCAACCCAAACGGTTTGAAAGCAGCCGGAAACAATACATATTCAACAGGCCCTAACATCGGTCTTGCAACCTTCGGCTCTGTTTCTTCTAACGCATTCGGACAGGTTAAATCCGGCGTGCTGGAAGGTTCAAACGTTGACCTTGCTTCTGAATTTGCGGATATGATTGTTGCGCAAAGAGCTATTGAAGCAAACAGCCGTGTATTCAACGCATCGAACGAAATCCTCCAGACACTTTCCTATCTCGGTCAGTAGTCTAATTAATCCTTTTTAATGTAATAATTGATAAAAAACCGCTTTTAAAAATTATAAAAGCGGTTTTTTGTTTAAAAATTGTACAACTAATGTATCCATTAACGGCATTAAAAATTTCTTTTTATTTCTTAGCATAAAATAAAAAGAAAGGATAATATATGGATAATCCGGAATTCAAAAAATACTTAATTACAAAAACTGATGAAAAAATAGAGATAATAAGAGCTCTGACAAATGAATTGATTGAAAATGTAATTGATTTAAGGTCAACAATCAACGAAATTAGATTTTTAAAAGTTATTTCTGATGATATTAAAGAGAATAAAGAGTTGTTTTAAATTATAACTTTTAGAGCGTTGTTGTTACAATTAATTAATTTTTGACTTTTGTTTATGCAAAAATATACCTGTTTGTTGTTTAATTAAGTGTTCACAAAATCGGAGCACTCTAATATGTATATCCCCCCAGTAACAAATAAGTACCAAAAAATAATTGATAAATTTAAGCATGATAAAAACTACAAAGTTCTTGAGGATAGAAACGGCTGGATTGCCTTGTATAAAGGAATAAAAAGTGAAGACCGAAGCGGAAAGGACGAGCTTGTCAGACGTATTGTTCTTCAGGATGGAAGTGAAAAAATTTTGTTAAGAGATAAAATCTGTGGCGGTCTGAAAAAACTGTTTTCAAAATAGATTAATTTAAATCTTATTCTTTATGCAAAAAGCCCTCAATTTTGAGGGCTTTTTATTATAGCATCTTTATTAAAACAATTACTTGTCATCAAGCGCTGCAACCCCGGGAAGCACTTTTCCTTCAATAAATTCGAGAGAAGCGCCGCCGCCTGTTGAAACGTGAGTGAAGTCCTCGGCTTTGAAGAACTGTTTTGCCGCAGAAACAGAGTCACCGCCGCCGATAACAGATACTGCACCATTTTTCGTAGCATCAACGATGGCCTGCAATACAGCTTTTGTTCCGTTTGCGAATGCCGGATTTTCAAATGCGCCGACCGGACCGTTCATCAAAATAGTTTTTGAATTTTTAAGAACTTCAGCAAATGCTTTTTGGGTTTCAGGGCCGGCATCTACACCTTCAAATCCGTCAGGTATATTTTTTACGTCAACAACTTTGTTTGTTCCTTTACCTGAAAAATCGTCAGTAGCAAGAACATCTGTAGCCATAACGATTTTTACGCCTTTGTCAGCAGCTTTCTTTTCAATAGCTTTGGCTACATCCATCTGGTCGTCTTCACAGATAGAGTTGCCGATTTTTCCTCCGTTAGCTTTTACAAATGTATAAGCCATACCGCCGCCGATAATCAGATTGTCTACTTTGTCGATTAAGTTTTCGAGAACGCCGATTTTTGAAGAAACTTTAGCACCGCCGACTACAGCAGTGAAAGGTCTTACGGGATTGTCAAGAGCCTGTGACAGACATCTCAATTCTTTTTCCATCAGCAAACCTGAAACAGCAGGTTTTAAGATGTGAGCAACTTTAGCTGTTGATGTATGTTTTCTGTGAGCAGCGCCGAATGCATCGTTTACATAGAAGTCTCCGAGTTTTGCGAGTTCTTCAGCAAAAGTCATATCATCGTCTTTTGCTTCTTCCTCTTTGTAGAAACGAATGTTTTCAAGCAGTGCAATCTGTCCGTCTTTCAGTGCTTCGAGTTCTTTATCTGCACCTTTACCTACCGGAGATTTCACAAACAGTACGTCTTCACCGAGGAGTTTTGACATATATTTTGCAACCGGTTCAAGTGAAAATTCTGTTTTCCATTCGCCTTTAGGTCTGCCAAGGTGAGCCATAAGAATAATTTTTGCACCTTTGTCTTTTAAAAACTGTAAAGTCGGTAAGATAGCTCTGATTCTGGTATCATCAGTAACATTTTTGTTTTCATCCATAGGAACGTTAACATCGACTCTGACGAGTGCTCTTTTTCCTTTGATGTCTCCTAAATCGTGAATTGATTTTTTCATAATACACCTCTTTTTGTATTCTCCATACAAAATTTATAATACAACAAAAAAATATTTATTAAAATCAATTTATAGCGTATAATTGTGGCAAGGTAGAAATTGAAAAGAGGAAACGAATGAATTTAACGGTAACAAAAGGATTGTTAGAACAAACCCCTGCGAATGTTCTTGTTGTGAACCTTTTTGAAGGTGTAAAAATGCCGGGCGGTGCAACCGGAGCAGTTGATATGGCTCTTGGAAATTTAATCAGCAGTTTTGTAATCCAGAAGGAAGGTTTTACCGGCAAATACGGTCAAATGTATGTTCTTCCGACACATGGAAAAATTCCGGCCGATAAAGTGCTGCTTGTAGGATTAGGGAAAAATAAAGATTTTACCCTGCCTAAACTCAGAGAGCTTGCGGCAAAAGTCATTCAAAAATGTATGAAAATGACAAATGCAAAAAAAGTTGTTTCTATATTACACGGAGCCGGCATAGGCGGATTTGACGAGGCACTTGCCGCACAGATGATTGCAGAAGGAACTATTATTGGCTCTTACACTTTTGAAAAATACAAATCAGAAAAAAAAGCCAAAAAGATAGAAGAGTTCGCAATTATAGATATAAATGAAGAAAGCTGCAAAAAAGCAAAAGCCGGAGTAAAGAAAGGTAAAATTTTTGCAGGTGCTGTAAATTATGCAAGAGACCTTGCTAACGAGGCTCCTCAGGTCGCAACCCCAGCATTCCTAGCTAAAACAGCCCAGTCATTTAAAGATGTTGATGTGAAAGTTTACGATAAAGACGATATTGAAAAGATGGGAATGGGTGCCTTTCTAGGTGTTGCAAGAGGAAGCAGCCAGCCGCCTAAATTTATTCACATGAGATATAAACCATCAAAACCTTTAAGAAGAATTGCGATAATTGGTAAAGGTATCTGCTTTGACAGCGGTGGACTTGACCTGAAACCGCCGTCATCTATGCTCAACATGAAAGATGATATGTCCGGTGCTGCGGCAATTCTCGCAGTTATGAGTGTTGTAAAAGAACTGAAACCAAATGTAGAAATTCATGCACTTATTGCAGCCTGTGAAAACATGCCCGGTGCAAGTGCATATAAACCCGGTGATATACTGACTGCTAAAAACGGCAAAACTATTGAAGTAGATAACACTGATGCAGAAGGCAGACTTACGCTGGCAGATGCACTATGCTATGCAAGCGATTTGGAGGTTGATGAAATTGTTGACCTTGCCACATTAACAGGTGCGTGTGTCGTGGCACTTGGCAGTGTTGCCAGCGGTATTATGGGCAACAGCCAGTCACTTATTGATAAATTAATAAAATGCGGAGCAGCCGGCGGTGAGCGTCTCTGGCAGATGCCAATGTATGAAGAATATAAGGATTCGTTAAAAAGCGATATTGCAGATATGAAAAATACAGGGTCGAGATACGGCGGAACCCAAACTGCTGCTTTGTTTTTGCAGAACTTTGTAAAGAAAACACGCTGGGCACATATTGATATAGCCGGTACTGCTTATATAGACAAACCTATAAATGAATTGAAAAAAGGAGCAACCGGCGCTGGCGTCAGAACACTGTTGAATTACATTTTAAGCTGATAATCAATACAAAAAGCGGAGAAAAAATCTCCGCTTTTGTTTATAAAATAGGATTTTTACATCAAATAATCCAGCCCCCTCCGATTAGATGTCCGTCGTTTTCATCATAAAACACACAAGCCTGTCCGGGGGTAACAGCAGAAACAGGAGCGTCGAACAAAATATCTGCAGTTTTTTCATCATAGAATATAATTTTAGCTCTTTGGGCTTTCATGTTGTATCTGATTTTGACAAGGGTCTGAAATTCTTTCTGCTCAGTCGGATACTGGGTCTTTGCGTTTTCAATATGTACTAATGTTTTTGTAATTTTACCTGCCGGAGCACAATAAACTATATTTTGCGCTGCATCTAAACCGGAAACATACAACGGTTCTTTGTATGCAATACCAATACCTTTTCTTTGCCCGATTGTATACTGATAAAAACCTTCATGTTCTCCTATTTTCTCACCTGTTTCTTCCAGTATAAAGTCGCCTTTTTTCTTGCCGAATTTATCAAGAAGATATTTTTTTGTTGTCATTGGCTTTTTAATAAAGCATATATCCTGGCTTTCTTTTGAAGACTTTGAGGGCAAATCATTTTCTTCAGCAATTCGTTTTATATCTTCTTTTAAATAGCCGCACAGAGGAAACATTGTTCTTGACAGCTGTTCCTGAGACAGCTCAAAAAGATAATAAAGCTGGTCTTTTTTTGTATCATTTGCAGGATAAAGCTTAAAGACACCATTGTCTTCTTTTATATTAGCATAATGACCGGTGGCGATATAGTCACATCCGAGTTCTTTTATTGCAAAATCAAATAACCGTCCCCATTTTATTGTTTTATTACAGATAATACAAGGATTTGGAGTTTTGCCGTTTTTGTAAGAATTTTCAAAATAATCAATTATATTTTGCTTAAATTCTCTGCTTAAATCTATTATGTAATGGGGAATTTTGAGCTTATCTGCAACTGCTCTGGCTTTTTCTGTAATTTGTGTAAAATTTTCATCGTCTGCCATCTTTGCGGTTAGTGCTACAACATCACAGCCCTGTTTTTTTAACAGATAACACACAACACTGCTGTCCAATCCTCCGCTCAATGCAACAGCCACTCTTTTATTATTGGACAAAATAGCCCTCTCCTTTTTCTGTCAATGAATATTCAGTCACATCACTCATTCCAGTTAAATCAGGGATTACTCTGATTAAATCCTCACCGATTGCCTGATTTATAATTGTATGATCAACAGGGATACCTGTTAAAGGAACCAGCTTTGCGTTTAACTGTTTTATGGAAAAACGCTCATTGTTTTCAATATCCATAATGTATTTCCCTGTAATCATGAGATAATCCATTTGTTCAGACGGATTAAAAGATTGAACATAGTCTGCAAAGTTAGAGACATTTTGGGATTTTTCGATGACTTCTGTTTTGGGGCTGGCTATAGTTTCATCAAGAACAGTATCGAAATTTTCCGCGCTGGTTTTTGCGTCAGGTATCTGCATTTCATTGATTTTTACCATATTCCTTATATCATCAATAAACCCGCTTCTTTTTGATGAAATATCCGGACGCGTAACTTTTTCAGGCTCCTTTTCTCCGGTAAAGCCTTTTACCCAGTTGTACATTTCGTCTTCATATGCCTGTTTATCATTGGTCGAAAACTCAAATTCTATATCGTTTTTTCTTATTTTAAAATAGTATTCATGCATAATTTTTTGCCCCCTGTCCGAGCCTGTTAAAATCTCTATTTTATTTATAATATTAAAATTTTATCTTGCACGTGTCAATTACCTTAACCCTAAAAAATGTTTAGTGTAAAATGAAAAACAAAAAGGAAAAATAATGAGTGAATACAAATCAGGCTTTGCAGCAGTGGTTGGCCGCCCGAACGTAGGAAAATCGACTTTGATGAACAGAGTGCTGGGGCAAAAAATTGCCATAGCCACGGACAAAGCACAAACGACCAGAAGAAGAATAAAAGGTATTTTTACAAACGAAGACGGGCAGATTGTTTTTATTGACACACCAGGGATTCACAAGCCACTGGATAAATTGGGCGAGTTCCTTCTCGATGAGGCAAAATTTTCTATTCCTGACGCGGATGTGATACTTTTTATTGTGGACGGTTCAGAACCTGCCGGCGCTGGAGACAAATGGATTGTGAACAACATTCTTTCTGAAACAAAAACGCCGGTAATTATTGTAATGAACAAGGTCGACAAAATTAAAGATATTGTAAAAAGAGAACAAAATCTTTTGTCTTATAAAACACTTTTTCAAGAAAATCTTCCTGTTGTCAAAATATCGGCGCAAACAGGTAGAAATATTGACACTCTTATATCTTCAATTATGAGAAAAATTCCTGAAGGTGCTCCTATATACCCGGAAGATGAACTGACAGATGAGACAATGCGCTCAATTGCTCAGGAAGTTATCAGAGAAAAAATTCTTCTTAATACAAAAGATGAAATTCCTCACAGTGTGGCGGTTGTAATTGAAAAATATGAAGAAAAAGAGAACATTGACAGAATTTTTGCCAAAATTCATGTAGAGCATGATAGCCAGAAAGGAATAATGATAGGTAAGGGCGGAAAAATGCTCAAGCTTATTGGCTCACAAGCTCGTCAGGAACTAGAAAAAATGCTCGAAAAAAAGGTTTATTTAGAATTAAATGTAAAAGTTTCAAAAGATTGGCGTAAAAAATCGAAGAATCTTGAAGATTGGGTCTAGCTAAAAACTTCTGTGAATAGAGATCAAAAAACAATACAACTGAGAAAATAGTTTTGGGGTTTTGATATAAATAATGCGGTAAAATGGGAAAACATATACTTTTGTTTTGACTCAGAATCTATTAATTATCTGTATGAAAAGATTGTTTATTTGCAATAAAAGTTATATATGAACACTTGTATTGCTACAATAATCAAAGGCTTCAATGTAAGAAAAATAAAATGACTCCTGTTTAATACAGAAGTCATTTATTACTTGTCTTTTGAATTTTCCCTTTTTCTTTGTCAGATTTTTAAGGTGGAATTCAAAGCATATTTAGTTTTTTGTCACACTAGTTAATGCTGTTGATAAGTCTAACTTTTGTGCGAGCACCTTTACCGGAAAGGTCAGCTTTACCTTCTTGAGCAAGCCAGCCAATACCCATAGATACGAAGTTTTCGTTAAGGTCTAATTCTTTTTCAAGTTTAGAAATTGTTGCTTCGTTGTTTTTCTGTTCTGCTAAGAATTCATAAACTTTGCCAGCTGCTTCGCCAATGTAATAGTTCATACTTCAAATCTCCTTTTCTCTTTTTTTCTGCCTTCTAATTTCAACAAGTTTATATTAATATATATATAATAAATTTTTAGATTTGTAAATGGAGAAAAGCAATGAATCATACTAAAAGTGGAGAAGTTTGGTACTTTGGTTGTAATGTAGATACGGATGTAATTATTCCTGCGAGGTATTTAAACACCTCTGATGAGAAAGAACTGGCTTCTCATTGCATGGAGGATATTGATAAAACATTTGCAAAAAACGTAAAAGACGGAGATATTATTGTTGCAGGAGAAAACTTTGGGTGTGGAAGTTCAAGAGAGCATGCTCCTATTGCAATAAAAGCGTGCGGAATTTCTGTTGTTATTGCGAAAACTTTTGCACGAATATTTTTTAGAAATGCTATAAATATTGGTCTTCCTATTCTTGAACATCCGACGCTGCCTGATGAATGCAAAAAAGGTGACAAGCTAGAAATTGATTTGTCGACAGGACTTGTGAAAAATCTCACTACGGGAAAAGAATATCAATGCGCAAAATTTCCTCTTGAAATTCAGGATTTAATCCAAAAAGGCGGACTGATAAACTACACAAAATCAAAACTCGGAGTGTAATAATATAATTAATATTATATATATCTTTGCAAATGTATAATTTGTTTAATTTTGCTGCGCAAGTTTAATTTCATTTTCTAAAAGCCGGGCAGCAAATGCAAGCGTGTCAGCATTATTCAATGCTTCTTTAAGTTCTGCTATGTAATTTTCATGCTGACCGGATTCTTTGTAAAATTGCGCAATTGTGTAGTGCAGATTTGCGTCATATGGATTTTGTTTTATTGCATCAATCATTATTTTCTCTGCTTCATTAAAATGGCTTTCTTTTGCCATTATTTTTGCAAATACAACAGAAGCCTCAGAGTCTTTCGGATTAAGTTTTAGTGTTTTTTCAAGAAAATTCACAGCTTTCTCTTTGTCTCCCTGTTCAAAATAAATTGATGCAAGATTGTAATAAGCCCAGCTGTAATCAGGAGAAAGTTCGATAACTTTTTCATAATATTCTATTGCTTTATCGCGCATATCAAGTTTGTCATATGCAAATGCAAGATAAAAACAGTTTATGTAGTCAAGAGGATTTAATTCAAGTGCTTTTTCAAGAAACGGAACTGCAAGCTCATATTCTTCTTTGTGAGAATATGAATAACCAAGATTGAAATAAGAATTTGAATCCTCTGGCTCTTTTTCTATCACAGAATGAAAAAGTTCTATGGCTCTGTCATAATCTCCGCTTTGTGCATAGGCATATCCCAAATTGTACATAAAATCAGGTTCATCTGGCTGGAGACGCAGCGCATTTTGATATGAATATATTGCTTTCTCAGGTTTTTTAAGATTTTCAAGAACAATGCCCAGATTATAATGAAGTCTGGGATCTTCCGGAAAAGTCTGCAAAAGATAATAAAGCTCTTTCAACGCTTCTTCATTAAACCCGTTTTCCATAAAAGCAGTAGCTAGTTCTCTTCTTGCCTGAAAATTGTTCGGTTCTTTTTTTACCTGCTGAGCTAATTTTTCAATATCAGAAATTTTATCCATAATTCTATTTTAGCATATAAAGAGCTGCAGCGGTGTCAGTTTTGTATATGAAATAATTGAAATATACGATACAATGCAGAGTTTATGGTGTATAATTTAAAGGAGTTAGGGCTGTTTGAGTTGCGCAGCCATAGGATTTAGTAAAAACGGAAGAATTATGTTACAAGAAGCCACAAAAATTATACAGTCAGCATTTCATGACAGTTTTATAAAAAGATTGAGTTTGTATCTTCATGATTGTGTGAGAGAAGAGGTTCAAAGCTCAACATTTAGAAACCTAAAACAGGATAAAGATAACAAATGGATATTCCTTCAGGGAGAAGAGCAATTATTCACGAACTATGACATGCCCTTAGCTCTGGACGGCTCGGACAGCAGTCTTACGGAACTTATGATACAAAGCGAATTGAGTCAAAAAGATAAATATCTTATTTATGGGTATTTATTCCTTGTCGGAAGCAATTCAAAATCAAGAAAGAAAAATGAATTTCTTACCCCTCTGTTATACATGCCCTGCAGACTGGAACGTAACGGAGTAAATATAAACTGCGTGTTGCAAGACGAGCTTCTGTCTTTGAATACAGGTGCACTGACAGCACTAATGAGAAAAACTGACGATGAAGACGAAATGGAACATATGCTCGACGGTTTGCTGGAAGTTGTGCCAGATTTACCGTTAACGCAAGAAAAACTGAACATATTTTTAACGACCCTTAAGTCTCTTCTGCCTGACTTAGAGATTAGTCTCAACCATGAAGAAGATGAATCAGAAAATAATATAGAAAGAGATGCTGAAGATTTCTATTCATCTCAAAAAATAAATTTTGATAATCTCGATGAATTCACTGAAGATATACATGCCTCAAAACCTTCCTACAAACTTGCTAAAGTCGCATTAACAGGGCAAAGTGCAATAATATTGACCAAAAGGCCATCAATCACAGCAGGAGTTTTGCATGAACTTACACAAATTGCCGAAAAACCCAGCGGAATCTTTAGAGAAACAGCTCTTTCAGTAATCAATGAAGAATATCTCCGCGGTGTAGGTAAAATATCTGATAAAAATAATAAACCTCAAAAAGAGCAAAAAAACTTTTTCCCGGTCACACCGCTGTCTCTGAGTGATTCACAGGAAGATGTTATCAGAAAGATAGAAGCAAATCCGCTTGTTGCTGTTTACGGTCCGCCCGGAACAGGTAAATCACAAACTATTGTAAACCTTGTGGCGCATTTAATTGCAAACGGAAAAACCGTCCTTGTTGCGTCAAGAATGGATAAGGCAGTGGACGTTGTCGCAGAACGTTTAAATGAACTGGGTGCGCCTTTTCTTGCTCTTCGTGCCGGCAGGTTGAATTACCAAAAACAGCTGAGTTTTAAGCTGCAGGATTTGCTGTCAGGAAAGGTTGATATTGACACCGGATACGATCAGGCAATACTTGTCGATACTGAAGATATGCGCTCGCTTTTAAATTCTATAAAAGAACTCGAAAGTAAATGCGAAAAGATTATTTCTTTTGAAAATGACTGGAGAAAGGTCGTTGAGGAAAGAAAGAAACTTGAGATGGAACTCGGGAAAAATCTTTTTATAACAAGAAAACTTCAAAAAGATGAAATTGATACGGTCAAAAAACTTCTGGAAAATATAGAAAAGAATATGGAAAAACATAGTCTTTTCAGCGGTTTTTCAAATTCAATGAATACAATGAAACTCAAAAAGATTCTAAATCTGCCGAATCTTGCGCTGCATGAGGAATCTTTATACAGACTGTCTCAGGAATTGAAAGTGTCAGAGCTTGATTGTGAATCCAGAATTATCGAGACAAGAATTCATAAAGTAGGTAATATTCACCAGCTTTTGCTTCAAATTAAAGAGCTAAAGAAAAAACAAAAAGTTCTTGCCGTTGATATTCTAAAACGTCAGAGAAGAGAAGCTCTGAAAGGCCTTTTAAGAGATCAGGTAAAACGCCAGAGACTCATTGTTCATACAAAATCTCTTGTTGAACGAAAACGAAACCTCCAAAACAGAATACTTGAGTATGAAGATTTTAAACCGCTTCTAGAGGCGTTTCCATGCTGGTGCGTAACAACCTACGCAATATCAGGTTCTTTACCTATGAAACCTGGACTTTTTGATGTAGCTATTATCGATGAAGCTTCCCAGTGTGACATAGCAAGCTGCTTCCCGATTCTGTTCCGTGCAAAAAGAGCCGTAATAGTCGGAGATGACAAGCAGCTGCCTCATTTGTCTTTCCTTGAAAAAGCAAAAGAACAGTCTTTCCTGAGCCAGTATGAAATCCCTGACAAATACCAGCTTATGTGGCGTTTCAGAACAAACTCGATGTTTGACTTAGCAAACTACTATTCAATGAATCCTGTGCTTCTTGATGAACATTTCAGGAGCTATTATCCTATAATTCAGTTTAGTAACGAAGAATTCTACGGAAACCGTATAAGAATTATGACAAAAGATGCGGGTACGGATGATGTACTGGAGCTGCATATAGTAAAGGAAGGCAAAGTAGACAGTGACTGTACAAGGAACATGCCGGAGGTAGAGGCTGTTTTAAGAAGGATTCAGGAACTTATTCTAGCAGATGAAGGTAATGATGAACATCCGGTAAGTATAGGCGTAACATCTCCGTTCAGGGGACAGGTAGACCTTATACAGAAAGCGATTTCGCAGGTGCTTACAGAAGCAACAATCAGAAAACATCAGATAGAAGTCGGTACTGCGCATACATTTCAGGGAGATGAAAGAGACGTTATGATTCTTTCATGGGCTGTTGCTGATAACAGTTATGCGCAAAGTCTGACATTTTTACAAAAACCAAACCTGTTCAATGTTGCGATTACGCGTGCAAGGAAGAAACTCATATGCTTCCTCTCCAGAGATCCGAAACTTTTGCCCTCAGGGCTGTTGAAAGATTATATTGAATACATTGACAGGTATATTCATCAGGCAAAAAGTGATGAATTTCAAAGAAATATATACAAAAATGAATTTGAAAGAACCGTTGCAGAAACATTTATTATGGAAGGATTTGAGGTGCGTGCGGGGGTAGAAGCTGCAGGTGTAATTACCGATCTTTTGATAAAAGATGAATACGGAAACGAAATCGAACTTGAATGCGACGGTGCCGAAGACAGTGTAAAAACAGGAATGCCGGATACAAAAAAACAGACAATTCTTGAACGTGCAGGATATCGGGTCGAGCGTGTATCTGTTCGCGAATGGTCACACAGTCCGGCTGCATGCGTTGACAGAATTAAACAAATTTTGAGATAAAATATGGAAAATATAAAAACAGTAATGCTTTGCGGACTTGGTGCAATAGGTACTATCTATGCACAGAAACTCAATGTTATCTGTGATTTTAAACTAATTGCAGACAAAGAACGCCGTATAAAATATGAAAAAAATCCGAGAATATTTAACGGTGTTCCCTGCAAATTCAATTATGCTGAACAAGGTGACAAGGCTGATTTAATAATAATTGCTACCAAGAACTACGGTTTTCTAGAAGCGGTGGATAGTATAAAACCGTTTGTTAAAGATTCGACTCTGATTTTGTCTTTGCTAAACGGAATCGAGAGCGAAGAAATATTGAAAAAAGTTTTTGGTGCAAAAAAAGTGCTGGATTCGTATTTTGTCGGACATACCAGCACAAGACATGACAGAAATATTACTTTTGACGGTATAGGAAAAATTGTATTCGGCGAAAAAGAAAATACGACCCTGTCTGAACGTGTGATGAGAATAAAGGAACTTTTCGATAAAGCTGATATTAACTATGAAATACCGCAGGATATGGACTATTCCAGATGGTATAAGTTTATGATAAATGTAGGAACAAATCAGGCATCAGCTGTTCTTCTTGCTCCTTACAAAGTTTTTCAACAATCAAAACAGGCAATGGATTTTGCAAAGAATCTTATGAATGAAGCAGAAATTATAGCAAAACTCGAAGGTGTGAAAAATACTGAAAAAATGCTTCCGGAAGCGGTTTCAACAATAATGTCCATGCTGCCTGAAACAAAAACATCTATGCTTCAGGATATAGAAGCCGGACGGAAAACAGAGGTTGATATTTTTGCCGGTACCATTTTAAAACTTGCGAAAAAACATTCAGTTGATACACCGTACAATAAAGTAGTTTACGATATCATTAAAGCTAAAGAAACTGTGTAAAAAAAAGGCTGTCTTTGCTATAAAGACAGCTCTACTACACACATCTTCTAAATTTTATTGTAAATCGTTGATGCAGGGGCTTGCATCAGCGTATTCTTTAACTTTTTTGGTTGTAATACGTTTGTTATTTAAACAAGCCGAGCCTCCTACACAGCCTCCGGGGCACGCCATGACTTCAACAAGGTTACCGTTCGGGCATTGGCCATTTTTGGCCCAGGACTTCATTTCTCTTACTGCCTTTGCATTTAATCCGTCAACACTTGTCGGGAAGATTTCTTCAAAATCCTTGCTTGCTACTTTTACAGATTCTGCGACCCCGCCCGTGACCGCAAAGTTTCTGCCTTCTTTTGAAGCTACATGCACAAATTCATAGTCCTTGCACTGCGCAAGTTCTATATTTTTTGCAACAAACAGTGCACCCATTTCTTCAAAGTTCATGACAAAATCAGTAACGCCATCCGTCTGTGCTTCTTTTCTTTTTGCAACACAAGGCCCGACAAAAACTGTAACCGCATTCGGATCTTTTTTCTTCACAAGTTCTGATGTATAGTACATCGGAGTTCTTGTTTCAGAGCGGAATGGTTTGAGTTCGGGAACATGTTTTTCAACGAGCTGATTATATGCAGCGCAACAGGATGTTGTCATAAACTCGTCGCCGCGTTCCATACGTTCATGAAAATCTTCAGCCTCGGTTCTTGCTGTAATGTCTGCGCCCTCTGCGACTTCTACAACTTCAGAAAATCCTGCGTCTATTAACCCCTGTGCAATTTTGTTTATTGAAACAGGAAGCTGGCCTACAACAGATGGCGCAAGCATAGCCACCAGTTTTTTGCCTTTTTTCATTTCTTTTAAAATATCAAACATCTGGCTTTTTTCATGTACCGCTGCAAACGGGCATGCACCTACACATGCGCCGCAGCTTATACATTTGTCAAAATCAATCTCTGCATGCCCGTATTCATTTTTTGTAATCGCATTGACCGGGCAAGCGTCTTCGCAGGGAACTTTGATTTTTACAATAGCGCTGTACGGGCAGACCTGCATGCATTTTGTGCAGTTTTTACATTTTTCACCGTCAATAACGGACTTTCCGTCTTTTATTGATATAGCACCGAAACTGCACGCTGACTGACAAGGTCTTGCGACACATCCCTGACACAAATCCGTAACATACACACGGCTCGGTACGCAGCCTTTGCAGGCTGTTTCAACGACTGTCAGTATGTTTTCATCCGGCTTTTGTCTTTCAACTGCTTTTTGAGCGTATTCTGAAAGCGGTGTCATCTCGTCATCAGCCTCAACGCTGTGTCCGAGAGAGGCGATTGCACGCTGTCTTAATATTGCACGTTCCTTATGAATGCAGCATCTGTAGGGATTGTCCGCATATTTTGGACGCATTTCAAAAGGTATTATATCTACTGTTCTTTTTAAATCGTTATCAAGGAAGGCTCTAATCAATCTTACGAGCACTTCACGTTTCAGGTGAGTGGTGTTGCTTTGATTATCCATTTATCTTTCTTTCCAATACATTCAATACTTTCTCAACATTCGCTTCTGTTATCAATTCTCCGTCAACCTTTACAAACGGAGCTTTCATATATGTTGCATTTTTACATAAATCCATACAAGTGTTTGCTTTTACTTCAACAAGGTTTCTGTATTTAGGCGGAATTAAAGTCTCCAACTCCTGTAATTTTGATGCTCCCATTACAAAGCATGTTGTTCCCAGACATATTTCTATTTCAATCTTTTTGCCGGATTCTTCCATTTCGTCTCCTTAATTTACTGGCATCCCACTCGCATTTTTTAAATAAATTGCAGGTGTACCTTTTTAATATACCTTTCTGATAAAATTTTTTCCAGTTGTTTTACAACATTTTTACGAATCTCTAACTGAACCGGTAAAAGCGGATCATAATGTGCCTCGTTTAACCTTGTTCCAACCATAAAATCAATACAATCAGAATCAAGCAGCAGTTCAACTAACTTTCCGGCAGGGTCATCAGGAATACGCCCGCCTTCATTAAGATACTCCAAGGTCTTAGTTAATGTCAATATGCCTTCTGTCACCAAATCAACGCCCTCCATATGCGAACATGCCGGAAGCGCACCGGGACGGGGGCGTTCTGTCGTTATTGTTTTATTTAAACATCTGGCCAGAAGATTTGCTGTAGTTCCGCCGCATATTGCTTTTTTACCTGAAAAATCATTAAAAATTGCTGCATACTCATCGTCTCTTTCCGCATGATACGGCGGACCGGTGAATACAAGCAGCTTTCTCGGCTTTCTGAAATACAAAACAGCTGCGGAGATATCGTCCTTCGCAAGCCTGCCCGGTTCTTTAAGCTGAGCCTCTTTTACAATAAGCCTTGCAAGGTGTCTGCTTGAGACTGTTTTGTCAGTCTTAAGCTCATCTCTTAAAAAGTCAATAAGCCCTTCGCGTCTCCAGCCAAGATGATAGCGCTCCGTTCCGAGTCCTGACTGAGTTACCCCGTCAGAGCAGAAGATAAGCCTGTCTTCAGGTTCAAGTTTAAATTTGTACAAATGCATACGGCGGTTTGTAAATTTTTTAGAGGTTCGGATTTCAGGTTCATGTTCAACAACTTCACCATTTCTCATGTGCACAAAATCCGGATTTCCTTCCTCGACTATTTTGACAACCCCGCTGTCATCACAGTCTATTACGGAAAACGTAGAATAGCTGATTTTTCTCACCTGACAGATAGGAAGTGTTTCCATAATGATTTCCGTGGCTTTTGTAAGGTCATGGCCTGCTGCAATGAATTTAAGAATCATTGTTGCGGTCATATTTGCGAGAATATTCGCCTTTATTCCGCTGCCAAGCCCGTCTGACAATACAGCGATAACCCGTCCCTCATCAGGATAACGTTTCGACATAAAACAGTCGCCGAAAGTGTTTTGTCCGTATTTTTTTTCTTGAACGCAGTCTATATCAATGAAAAAGCTATCATCAATCATAGGCTATTCCTTCTCTTCCGGCACAGTTTCTTCGTATCCTTCCGCAATCTGGCTTAACAACAGCTCCGTATCTACCATGTGTTCACCGAGCAGACACGCAATATTTTGCACAGTAGCGACATTTTTTGCAATAACTTCATGCGCTTTTTTGGCAATTTGTTCGCGTTTCATTTCTGATTTTGTGACATCGGTAATTACTGCACCGGCAATTTTGTTTGGTTCTATGCCAAAAATTGTTATATCATAAAGTTTTCCGTCCACCGGATATCTTTCTTTGTGAATATCTTTGCCTGTTTTGAGCGTATGTGTAAATAGGTTTGCAAACGGAATGATTCTGTCTAAAGCGCTGCCGGAGAGCCCTTCCGGTCTGCTTTGAAATATTTCATACAAATCAGAAGCAAACATTTTCACAAAGGCTTCGTTTGCTTCAATTATGTTCAAATTTGCATCCGTCATAACTATCGCAGAAGGCATGCATCTGAGCATTGCACTGGCTTTTCTTATTGCAAGCTTTCTCATATATGAAACACACATAGAGGGCTCGGCATCTCCGTTTAAAAGGGCTTCAGCAAGCTGCCGGCAAGTGTCGTAACCGCAGCCGCCGCAATTAAGTTCGTCTTCTATGCTGTGTTTTCCTATGCTTGCCATAGCTGCCATGATTTCTTCAACTGTGTGTTTCGGACGTTTTATCGGTCTTTCCTCATAGACTTTTTCAACAACAACATCCGGTTCTGATGGCACATTGTCTCTCAGCTTTATATGTCTCAGAATATCTGACATTGTAAGAACACCGGCTTTTGCTGATATTTTTGCGGGGCCGTTTGCACAGCCGCCGTCGCAGGCAAGAGCCTCTACAAATATCGGACGGTCAATTTTGTCCAAATCCATATTCTCAAGAGAAGCTCTGAAGGTATTTATAGAGCTTACGCTCACAAGCTGAATATCTTTTGCGCAGCCTGAAAGTCTGAGTGTTTTATTCATACCGCCCTCTATCGGGTAGTATGCACCTTCATAGGCTTTTTCAGGAACAAAAACAGAGTTTTCTTCAACTTCAATTGTGTTCAGGTCAATATTTTCCTGAGCAAACCATTCCATAAGCTCCTTAAAAGTTAAAGAAACATCAATAAGCTCCGGATTGTGGTCTGATTCGTTTTTCTTTGCTATACAGGGACCAATGAAGATAACTCCTATATTTTCTCCGTATGTTTTTTTCAAAAATTTAGCGTGGGTCAAAGCAGGAGACGCAACTGGCGTGATACAGTGTGCAAATTCAGGCATGTAAATGCGGACATAATCCACAATCGCAGGACAGGCACTCGAAATATGAACTTTATTTTCCCGTTTTTCAAGAATTTTTTTAACAGCGATAGAAACCTCCTGCGCACCGATAGCTGTTTCGGATATGCCGCTGAATCCGAGTTTTTTCAGGGCTGTTATTATTGTTTTTTCATCGCAGTCAAAAAAACCCGCCCAGCTTGGCGCAAGAGATACATAAACCTGTTCTTTTGCTGTCAAAACCGCACGTGCTTTAGTTATGTCATTTCTTATCTGTTTTGCGTGGGACGGACAGATTGTAACGCAGTGACCGCAAGCAATACAGCGTTCCGGAATAACAGAGGCATGTCCGTTTTCTATTTTGATTGCTTTCATGCTGCATTCACGCACGCATTTATAACAGTCTACGCACTCGTTTTGCAGAGTGTAGATAGGATACAGGTTATTCATTCAGACCTCAGCTATACTTGTTGTGTAACGTATTTGTTTAATACTTTTTCCAGATTTTCTTTTGATGCAAATTTGCAGACTTCTCCGTTTATAATTACATTCGGACCTTCGGCACATCTGTTTTCGCATCTGCCGCCGAAAATTTCCATATTTGCTTCAAGGTGATGTTCTTTTATAAAATTTTCAATAAATTCAAGGTTTGCTGCATTTCCTCTTGCATAGCAGGAGCTGCCCATACAAACTTTGATAGTGATTTTTTCGTTCTGTGCCATTTCATTTCCTCGTTAATTGTCTATATAGATACTCTATAGAAATTTTAATGCATATATCAGGATTATTCAAGTATTTCATAATCATAATAAACACAAAGAGATAAGAAAATTTCTTTTATAGTAATTCTATGGCTTTTCCTATATTCATCCCTCTTTTCGTGGATAATCTCGTGGTGATGATAGGCATGTGTATTTTTTCCAAAGTTCATTGTCATCCTGAAATAAAACATCACATAATA